>JAJCYQ010000032.1 GCA_029262835.1 Bacteroidota bacterium | reverse complement strand
ACCATCCGGACGACCGGGAGCTACGCGCCCTACTCGGAACTGGAGCTCAAGCGCGCCATCGAGAACGGCGAGCGCGTGGGGCCGCGCATGTTCGTGACCGGCCCGTACGTGACGGGCGGCGAAGGATATACCTACATGACGCGCCTCGGCGAGCCGGAAGATGCCCGCCGCGTTACGCGCTACTGGGCCGAGGAAGGCGTGGACTGGTTCAAGGCGTACACGCTGATATCGCGCGAGGAGCTGGCAGCCGTCATTGACGAAGCGCACCGGCATGGGGTCAAGGTGACCGGCCATCTCTGCTCGGTGAGCTTCCGGGAAGCGGTGGAGCTGGGCATCGACAATCTGGAACACGGGTTCTTCACCAACACGGATTATGCCGAGGGGAAAGTGCCCGATGGCTGCCCGTCGGACTTCCGCGAGCAGCTCGTGGCCATGGACATGGAGGGCGAGGAGGTGCAGGCCACGTTCAAGGCCATGATGGATGCGGGCGTCGGTATGACGTCGACCCTCGCGGTCTACGAAATGTACGTGCCGAACAGGCCGCCGCTTGAAGAGCGCGTGCTGGCCGCCATGTCGCCCGAGACGCAGAAGGAGTACCTGAAGACGCGATCGGACATTTCCGAGCAGAATTCGTCTGTGTGGCCCGAACTGTTCCAGCGCGCTCTCGCCTACGAAAAGGCGTTTGTAGAAGCGGGCGGGCTGCTCGCGGCTGGCGTGGATCCGACCGGATACGGTGGGGCGCTGCCAGGCTACGGGGATCAGCGCAATTTCGAGCTCCTGCACGAAGCCGGTTTCACGACGCCCGAGGTGGTGCAGATCATGACGCTGAACGGGGCGCGGATCCTCGGTATTGCAGACGAGACGGGATCCATCGAAGTGGGCAAGACGGCCGACCTCGTTCTTGTGGATGGGGATCTGACGGCGAGCCCTGCATCTATCCGGAATGTGGAAACGGTGTTCCGCAGCGGTGTGGGATACGATTCGCGCCGGCTCATTGAAGTGGTCGAGGGGCAGGTCGGCGTGCGCTGAGCGCGTCAGGCGCCGCGCCGCGCCCGTCATGCGCTGAGCGTCAGAGCATGCCCAGGATGCCGGTCCGGATCATGGCCACGGCGATGGCGGCCAGGAAGAGGCTGGCGACTTTGGCCACGGCCTTGGCCGAGTTGCTGCCGAGCTTTTTGATGAGCGCCGGCCCGTACCAGTAACCGACGGCGACGAGTGCGAGGTTCAGGAGCAGCGAGCTGAGCGCGGGCAGGTACCCGAAGCTCGACTGGTTGACGAGGATGGTGGTGATGGCGGCCGGGCCAATCGTGAGCGGAATGCCTATCGGCACGATGCCGAGATCCGAATCGTGGTCAGGATTTGAGATGTCGTCCTTGTCCTCCGACGGCGCGCGTCGCTTGTAGTCCCCGAAAATAAGGTCGGTGATGGAGAGGACGAGCAGGATAATGCCTCCGCCGACGCGCAGGTCGTTGACCGTGATGCCGAGCGTCGAGAAAATGACATCGCCCGCAAAGAGAATGACACCCGCCACAGCGAATGCGGTTGTGAGCGCCTGAATGATTAACTTGTGACGGGCTTTTTCGCTCAGGCCGTCGGTCAGGCCAATGAAGAGCGGCAACACGCCAGGCAGGTTCATGGCGACAAACAGAGGCAGGAATGATTCAATGTAGGGTGTCACGTTGGGCAGGGCTGGTGATGGTCCTCGCGCTGGGTGCGTGCAGCGACGGATCGGAAGTTACCATCGACGCGGGTGAAGCGCTTCCCTATGAGCAGATTGGGTTTGGGCAGCGGGCGGCGGACCACGTGTTATTGGAGCGACTTGCCCGCACGGAAGCCGAATGGGAGGCACTGGCGCCACGCGTATCGCCCAGGGAGCCGTTCCTGCCCGTTGATTTCTCGCAGCAGATGGTCGCGCTCATGGCGGTTCCCGTTGAGAGCGGCGGGTACGCTGTCGAGGTCGAACAGGCCGAAGTGGTTCGCGACACGGTTGTGATTTCCTACATCGTCTACACGCCGGGATCCGACTGCATCAGTACAATGGGACTCGCGGAGCCGTTTCAGGCCATTTCACTCCGGCAGGCAGCGGGTCCGGTGCGGTTTGAGCGGACGAGGGAGCGGTATTCCTGCGAAATGTGACCTGGGCGCTGGGCGGCGAGGCATGCGCCATCTCTGTGTTGGACGGAGCTCTCGCGCCATCGCGGCGCTTATACGGCCTGGGCCAGGACCGGGTTGTCGACCTTTTCGTCTGACTCGACGAGGCCATCGCGCAGGCGTACAATGCGGCGGGCGTGCCGGGCAATTTCTTCCTCGTGGGTCACGACGAGCAGCGTGTTGCCGCGCTGGTGCAGCTCTTCGAAGAGGTGCATGATCTCGACGCCGGTTTTCGTGTCGAGGTTGCCGGTCGGTTCATCGGCGAGCAGAATGGCCGGGTTGTTCACGAGGGCACGCGCCACGGCGACGCGCTGGCGCTGTCCGCCCGAGAGTTCGTTGGGCTTGTGATCCATACGATCTCCGAGGCCCACATTCTGCAGGGCCTGGGCGGCCATTTCGCGGCGCTCGGCGCGGCGAATTCCCGAGTAAATGAGTGGCAGCTCGACGTTCTGCAGGCAGTTCACGCGCGGAAGCAGGTTGAACGTCTGAAAAACGAATCCGATTTCCCGGTTTCGCGCTGCCGCGAGTTCGTCATCGTCCATGCTGCCGACATCGGCCCCGTTGAGGATATAATGTCCGCTTGAGGGCACGTCCAGGCAGCCAATGATGTTCATCATGGTCGATTTGCCGGAGCCCGATGGGCCCATGATGGCCACGTACTCGTTCGGGAAGACATTCAGGTCCACACCATCGAGTGCGCGCACCTCCTGCGTACCCATCTTGTAGATTTTGCGTACTTCCTGCAATATGATGACGGGATCCATGGCGCGACTCAGTTTGATGTCAGGACGACGGGACGCTGGTCATTGTTCGACTGGACCTCAACGGCATCGCCGGGTCTGAGCGTGCGGGAAACAGCGCGGTACGGACCCGTAATGATTTTCTGGCCCGCCGTCAGGCCGGTGGAGATCACGACGTGGGTGTCGTCCGAAATGCCGGTTTCGACCTCAATCATGTCGGCCTTGCCGTCGGCCATGACGAACACCACACGGCGGAGGTCTTCTTCTGTTGGGTCCGGCACGGTGTCGCCGTTGGCTGCGGGGACGTCTGCGTCTTCTTCCGTGTCGGCATCGGCCCCGTCACCCGATGGCCGGCGCCGCTGTTCACGCTGTTTCTCCCGGGCCAGCGCCGCGAAGTCGCGGACCGTCACGGCCTGAATGGGTACGGCGACTGCGCCGGGCAGCGTCTCGGTGAAGATGTCTACCGTACCACTCATGCCCGGGCGGAAGTTGGGCGTTCCGCTGGTAGCGGTGATTTCGTTTCCGGCGAGCGCTGCGTCCTGGGCGAGTTGCCCATACACGGTATTGTGCGCATCCAGAATTCGGATCTTGACCGGGAAGTTGGTAATCTGCTCCTGCGTTCCCTGTCCCTGCGTACGCGCCGAGTTGGCGATTTCTGTCACGACACCCCGGAAAGTGCGGTTCTGGTAGGCATCGATTTCGACGGCCGCCGTATCTCCCAGTACGACGTTCACGACATCATTCTCATTGACATCCACCTCCAGCTCCATCTGGTCAAGGCGGGCGACACGCATCATCTCTGTACCCGTCATCTGGGTCGTGCCGACCACACGTTCGCCAAGCTCGACGTTCAGAATGGAGATCGTGCCCTCAATGGGCGCGTGGATGATGGTCCGGCTCAGGTTTTCGCGGGATTCGGACAGGCGGGCCTCGTTGATCTGTACGCTGTACTGGGCGGCCTCGAGGTTGGCCTGTGCCGTTTTATACCTGTTCTCGGCGGCATCAAAATCGGACTTCGAAATAGCGCCGGAGTTGAAAAGCTCTCTCTGCCGGTTGAATTCGAGCTCGGCGTTGAGGACATCCGCGCGCCGCGCCGCCTCATTGGCCTTGGCCTGCAGCACCGACGCCTGTGACTGCTCTACCTGTGCCTGATAGAAATCGGGCCGGATGCGGACCAGCAGGTCTCCCTTGCGCACGAAATCACCTTCCTTGATGGGCAGTTCGATGATTTCTCCCGAGACATCGGGGCTGATCTTGACTTCCGTTTCGGGCTGGATCTTGCCCGATGCCGTGACGACCTGCGTCACGGTGCGGATCTCGACGTCATCGGCTTCCACCATGATCGAGCGTTCACCGCCGCCGAATACACCGGTCATTTTACCAATAACGGCCACGGCGACAACAACGATGATGAGGCCAATGAGCAGCGTCAGCAGGCGCCGCGTCGGGTTCTTCTTTGAAGGCATGGGGTCTTCTTCTGTTCACATGAGGGCAGGGTGGCTCAGTCGAAGAGCTCCTGCTCGGGATCGAGCGTACCCTGGTAGTAGGCCAGTACACGCTCCTGGAAGTGGAATTCAAAAACGGCTTGGGCGCGCTGTGAGGCGGCGCTCGTGAAGGCGGCCTGGGCCTGAGTGAGCTCGACCAGCGTGGCATCGGCCAGGTTATAGCGCTCCTGCACGATCTGCAGCGCCTGCTCAGCCGAGCGGAGCTGCTTGGCTGTCACGTCGAGCCGCTTGGTTGCGGTCAAATAGTCCTGGTAGGCCTGGCGCACTTCGAGGGCCACGTTCTGCTGGGCGTTCTCCAGATCAAGCTGGGCATTGCGGAACTGCACCTGGCTGCGCTCAATGTTCGTCCGCGTATTGAGGCGATTGAAGAGCGGGATGTTGAGGGAGAGGCCAATGCGCTCGCTCCGGTTGTTGTCTATCTGGTCCTGGAAGCTGAAAATGCTTCGCCGAGCCGAAGACCAGCTGGTGCTGATGCTGCCGCTGGCCGAGAGTGTCGGGTAGCGGCCCGATTTGGCGACGCGCACCCCCTGAGCAGCCGATTCAATGGACATTTCCTGGGAACGCAGATCGGGCCGGAGTTCAAATGCCGTTCGGAGCATGGTTTCGGCTTCGTACATACGGGGCGACGTGTCGATGTCCTCCGCGCGGGGGGCCTCAAACGCATATTCGCCAAGCGGATCAAGTTGAAGGACGCGGATAAGCCTCGTCTTGTTGACTTCAAATGTGTTTTCCGCCGTGAGCAGCTGGGCCTCACTGTTGGCGAGTGTGGCTTCCTGCTGGTAGAGGTCGGAGACGGGGCGCGTACCGACATTCACGAATTCCCGAATCTGATCCAGGGAGCGCTGTTGGGCATCGACATCATCCTGCCTGATCCGGATGTTCTCTTCGGCCAGAATGACATTCAGATAGGCCTGAATGACATCAAAAACGACCGTCTGTTTGGTTCGCTCGAACGTGTACTCCTGGCCCTCGAGCGTAGCCTCGGCGGCTTTGAGGCTGGCGACGTCAGAGAATCCATTGAACAGGTTGAGGCCGCTGCTTGCGCTGGCATTGAAGCCGTCGGTCCGCGTCGTGCGCTGCTCGAAGGTCGTATTGTCAATGAAGAGTCCGTAGTTGCGATTCAGTCCGGAGTTCAGATTGACGTTCGGGAGGAAATCCGCCTTCTCGCTCATCACCGTCAGTCCCTGCAGATCCAGGTTGTTCTGGGCGCGTCGAATAGCGACGTTGCGTTCCAGCGCAATGTCTACCGCTTCATTGAACGTGATGACACGCTGCTGTGCGTGGGTGGATGCGGGAAACAGCGCTACGACGCCGATCAGCAGGGCCAGGCCTCCGAAGAGGTTTGAAAATCGATTCATGGTATTGGACAGGAGGTTTTGATCGTCGGATGTATATTCCACAGCTTGGACGTGTGGCCATCGGGAACGATTCCAGTGGGCCACTACGGAGGGCGTATTCGGTGGTTGCATTCGAGTTCGCCTGCTCGCGGCCTTCTCTCAATATTGGTATTGTTGATATCGACATCTCCTTTCCCGTTCTGGCGCTTATTTCGGGCGTTGTTTGCGCCGGCGCCATGTTGCAAGGCTCCATCGGGTTTGGCCTCGGGACGTTTTCCGTCCCGATCCTCTTGCTTCTTGAGCCCTCCTTTGTGCCAGGACCCATGCTGCTGGTGGCTTTTTTCCTGACTCTTATGCTGCTCCGGCGCGAGCGTGCTTCGGTTCAGTTTCGTGAGGTATCATGGGGCATTGTGGGCCGTGGAGTGGGCAGTGCCGTCGTGGCTGTTGTATTCACGTTCATGGCTTCCGAGTGGATGCCTCCACTTGTTGCCGTGCTTGTACTTGTGGCGCTGGGGATCATGGCTTCCGGCTTGAAATTGCCCATCACGCGGGGGTCGCTGCTCGGAGTGGGCTTCATGTCGGGCGTGCTGGGCACGGCGGCATCGATCGGCGGACCACCGCTGGCCATGCTGTACCTGCACTCCGAGGGCGGTCGCGTGCGTGGTACGCTGTCAGGAATATTTGTAGCTGGAACGCTGTTGTCGGTGGCGGCGCTCGTGGCAGCTGGCAAGTTTGGCCTGCATGAGGTCTATCTGACAGTGCTTCTGATGCCCGGAGTGCTGACCGGATTCCTGCTTTCCCGCCGGACGGCCCGCATTGCCGACAACGGGTATCTTCGACCGACGATCATTGCGGTGTCGGCACTGGCTGCTGTGTTGTCGCTCGTGCGGTACCTGTGAGTGCGCCTCAGAAGATCAAATCGTTTCTTTGCGGTCGGTTCGGCGCCAGAGGTTGGCCGAAGGACGTGCCATTTGTTCGGGCGTGGACCAGCGTGCTGACGTACGATATGCGCGGCTGGTCTGGATTGCTGATCGACGGAGCGTTTCTTTTCTCGTACCGATACAGGCTCAGGCCGGGGGCGTACGAGCTTTTCACGTAGCCGCTTTCGCCTCTCTCGTTCGACCAGAATTGCTCAAAAACGCCTGTATGGGAGACCGGCACGCTCGATTGCCCAATGGCCAGTGTTGAGAGCGTCATCACGGGTTCCACATCTGTTGCCATCAGCGGCGACTGGAATACGCAGTCGGGGCGGTCAATACGCCGCGTGCCAACAAGAAAAGGCTTTTCTCCGCTGGTGCGAAACATGCATTCGGTGCTGCGAATGACGTCTTCGCCATCAAATACGGTGACCGTGACGAAATAATCCGTGAACGCGCCCTGACCGGTACGTACATCGCGGATGGCGAAGCGGAGGGCTGTCGGGGCCGTGCGGACGCCGTCGACCTCATGGATGACGTCATATTCCCAGATATTGCCCTTGGCGAGTGCCAGGTAGTCCACCGGTTCGGGCAGCGCGCGCATGCTGGCGGTACCGTTCTGGACTGTGCCGTTCTGGGCTGTGACTACTCGTGCTGAGTCCGGCGCGAGCAACAGAAGCAGCAAGGTCAATAGGGCAAGAGGGCGAGGAAAGCGCATACCGACGGTCGGTTCGGTGATGTTATGGACTCCCATTGTAACGGGAGGATGCGTGTCGGGTTGCGGGAGGGAGCTGGTGTGCATGTTGGTTTCTGGGACATAAGGACGAAATGTCGCGATCAATATCTGTAAATACAGTATAGATAGTAATTTGTGAAAAGGTTACTATGTGCTGAAGTGTCGCGATTGCCCCTGAGGTGGCGCGAGCTGCTACGAGCTGTCGCGATTCACGCTCACGACATTCTGGGGCAGCTCGCGGCAGCTCGGGCACGCTCACGACATCCTGGACCTTTGAGAATAGATAGATAAAACGTTGTAAGTAAAAGGTAGACAATAGGATATGCTGATTTGGCAAGTATTGGTTGCGTCATTTCATCCTTATCTCTGTGACGTGGTAATCCTGGTGCTCCGCTGATGATCGTTGGCCGGGCGCCCCTGCAGGAGAAGGAGAGGGAGCAGGAGCGGGAGAGAGAGCAGGAGCGGGAGGAGGAGGAATTACGTCGCGGCCTGCGGCCGCTCCGTTAGCCCTGAAGGGGGGAGGGTCAATACTCCAGGCCCGCGTCGCTTCGCGACGTGCGGGCTTTCCCGTTCCATCTCGCACGTGCAAGCACGGCTCGCTGCAACGAAAAAGCCCGGCATGCATGCGCATGCCGGGCCTGGAGTATTGCGGAGGGGGAGGGATTCGAACCCTCGATACCCGCGAAGGTATGCCGGTTTTCAAGACCGGTGCATTCAACCGCTCTGCCACCCCTCCTGTTTGGCGCACTTGGACGGAACGGAAGGCGCCCGGTTCCTTCATGGGAGTAAATCTGGACCGAGGCTCAGGGCTATTCCGAACCGAGGCTCAGGGCAGTTCTGCGACGCGCATGAGGTTTTCCTTGCTACCGGACAGAATGAGCGTGTACGTATCGAGCAGGGGTTTGCTCGGGTCGGGCACGGCGTTCATAACGTCGGTAATGACGTCATGAACGGCCACAACCGACACCCGATATTGCGTACGCAAGGAAAGTTCAGCCAGCGTTTTGCCCTCCCACTGTGCCGGAACGGCCATTTCCTGGAGGCTTACTCCCGAGCCAAGATCCACGTAGTTGAGCAGTGAATCACTCTTTTCTATGCGCATGGCCAGGTTCTTGGCCGTCTCTTCCTCCGGGAAAATGGGTTCGACGTGTGGAAAGTGTGCAACGATGCGTTTGTGGCTCCGCGACACCACCTTGACGTAAATGCGCGTCACCCCGAGGTCCGAGAAGGCGAGTGCGGCCAGCACACTCGCGCTGATGTCGTCGCCCGTGGAAATGATGGCTCCTGTTGCGCCCTCGGCACCAATGGCCTGTAGCGTATCGGCGCGCGTGCCATCGCCCGTGACGGCTCGCGTGACGCCATCGGAAATATCCTGTACCAGCTTCTCGTCGATATCGACCGCGATCACTTCGTGGCCGTCCTCGTACATTTTGCGGGCGATGGTCGAGCCGAAACCGCCCAACCCGACGACGATGAATCTGCCTTTGTCAGCCAATGCCTACGTCCTCATAACTGTTTTTGAAGCGGGCGGATTTGGTTTTACCGGACTGCACGAATCCGAGCGCTACGGTGATAGGGCCCACGCGACCTACAAACATAAGGAAAATGGTTACGATGCGGCCGGCCGGAGAGAGATCGGCCGTGACGCCCATGGACAGGCCAACGGTATTGAGCGCACTTACCGCTTCAAACATGAAGGGCAGGAAGCTGGAATTGTCGGTCTGCCCGGCCCATCCCATTTCGGTGGATGTAAACAGGAAGATGCCAGCCGTGACTATGCCAAAGAAGATCACGAAGAGGCCCATTGCCCGTGAAATGGTTTCTTCCGGAATGGTCCGGTGCCGAATGGAGACGTTTCGCTGTCCACGGATGCGCGACCAGGCCACGAGACCGATCAGGGCCGCTGTTGTGGTTTTGAGACCACCGGCCGTCGAACCGGGCGATCCGCCGATGGACATCAGGATGATGGTCAGAAAGTCCGTATTGTTGCCAGCCGCGTTGTAATCGATTGTATTGAATCCGGCCGTGCGGGCGGTTACGCTCATGAAAAAGCCGTTCACGACGCGGTCGAGCCAGGTCATTTCCGAGAGCGATACGTTCCACTCAAACGTGGTGAACAGGACGGTGCCTCCGGCGAGGAGAATGGCCGATGTATAGAGCACCAGCTGCGTGTGCGTCGACCAACGGAATCGCCGCTCTCCACGTCGAGCGAGGTATCCGCGGCCGAGCTCCGCCAGCACTACGAAGCCGAGACCACCAATAATGATGAGGATGGATACGATGGCCAGGATACCCGTGTGCGCCGAGAATCCCATCAGGGAATCGCTGAAAATGGAAAAGCCGGCGTTGCAGAAGGCGCTGACCGAGTGGAAGACGGCTGGCCAGATGGCGCCCGTCACGCCGAACTCCGGTATCCAGAGTGCCCACAGGACGATGGCGCCAATAAGTTCAAAGGTGAACGTTGCGGCCACCACGACGCTCACCAGGCGGCGATAATCCACATGGGTCGATGCGTTGGCCGTGTCCCGCGCCAGGTCCTCGACCGAGAGCGACATGCGTGCTCCGATGGTGGACATGACGGCCGTGGCCAGCGTGACAATGCCGATCCCTCCAAGTTGAATGAGTACGAGCAGATAGGCTTGGCCCGCGGCTGTAAACGCGGTCGCGGTATCGACCACGATGAGCCCCGTAACACAGACGGCGCTGGTTGCGGTGAAAAGGGCGTCAAGCCATGAAAGCCCATCGCCCGTGTAGAGCCCGGGAAGCGTCATGAGGCCAACGGTGCCGACGACGATGAGTCCGGCGAAGGACATCGTAACGAGGGCGAAGGGTGACTTCATGACGTGAGGAAATTTTCGAGCAGGCGGGCGCCATTGTCGGCGCTTTTCTCCGGGTGAAACTGTACGGCACGGAAGTTGTCCCGCGCAAGTGCCGAGGAGAAACGGCAGCCATACTCGGAGTGGGCGCACGTGTCCTCTCCAATGTCGGCGTAGAAACTATGCACGAAGTAGAAGTATGCCTCGTGAGGAAGTCCGGCGAAGAGGTCCTGGCCACCGCTGGAGAGGCCGCTGCCGCGCTCGACCGTATTCCACCCGATCTGCGGGACTTTCAGGCGGTCCGGGCCCGGCTCGAATTTGAGCACACGGTGCGGGAAAATGCCCAGACAGGCCGTGTCGTTTTCAGTCGATGACTCGCAGAGCAGCTGCAGGCCGAGGCATATTCCCAGGACCGGCTGCGTGAGCGAGCGAATGACATCGTCCAGGCCGCGTTCGAGCAGGTAGGTCATGGCAGATGAGGCTTCACCGACGCCCGGGAAAATGACGTGACTGGCCTCGCGCAGCGCGGCCGGGTCATCGGTGAGCACCGACTCGACGCCGAGTCGTTGCAGCGCAAAGGCTACCGAGCGCACGTTTCCGGCGTTGTAGCGTAGTATGGCAACCGCCATCAGAGGGCCCCTTTGGTCGATGGAAGCGCCGTGCTTCCGGTGTGCGAAACAGCCTGTCCGAGAGCGCGGGCGAAAGCCTTGAACACCGATTCAATGACGTGGTGGTCATTCTCGCCTTCGGCTTCCACGTTCAGGTTCATGGCGGCGGCGTCCGTGAGCGACTTGAAAAAGTGCGAGAACATCTCGGTCGGGACGTCGCCCACGCGCTCGCGCGCAAAGTCCACCTTCCACACGAGCCAGCTCCGGCCCGAAAGGTCGAGTGCGACGCGGGCAATGGCATCGTCCATGGGGGCTGTGAAGCCGAAGCGGGCAATGCCCCTCTTGTCGCCGAGCGCACGGGCGAGCGCCTCGCCGAGCGTGATGGCCGTGTCTTCGATCGTGTGATGCTCGTCAATGTGCAGATCGCCGCTGGCGCGCACGGTAAGGTCAATCCCGCTGTGCCTGGCAATCTGGTCCAGCATGTGATCCAGAAATCCGAGGCCCGTATGGATGCTGGCGCGGCCCTGGCCGTCCAGGTCGACGTGCACGGCGATGTCGGTTTCGGACGTCGTACGGCGCACAAAACCGGTTCTGGGCGCGGGCGGGCGTGCGTCCGATGCTACGGATGGGTCCCGGCCCAGCGTCTCCCGGCCCAGCGCCTCGCGGCGCACAGCGGCCGCCCGCGCGTGCCCCTCCAGCGCCTCGGCGCGGGCCAGGATCTCGACGTGGGGGGCGAGCGCAGCGAGCCCCCGAGGGGTGGCCTGCTGAAAGGTTACGGTCTTCTGGAACGCTTCGAGGGTGACACCTGAGAACGCTCGGGCCGCCCCGCCTGTGGGCAGCGTGTGGTTCGTTCCTGAGGCGTAGTCTCCGAGGGACTCTGGCGTCCACTCGCCGACAAAAACGCTGCCCGCCGTCTGGATCCGGGCGGCAACGGCCTCGGCCGCGCGCATCATGATGATAAGGTGCTCCGGCGCGTAGGCTTCAGAAAGCGCGACCGCCGCATCGACGGTATCGGCGACGACGATGACAGAATGCGCCAGCGCCTGCCGGGCGACATCCGCTCGGGGAAGGTCTGCCAGTTGCCGCTCGATTTGGGCGGGCAGGGCCTCGGCCAGCGCCTCGCTCGTGGTAACGACGAACACGTGGCTGTCGGCGCCGTGTTCAGCCTGCGCCAGCATGTCGGCGGCGACAAACGAGGCTGGCGCCGCGTCGTCCGCCAGGATAGCCACCTCGGTAGGTCCGGCGGGCATGTCAATGGCCACGCCCTCGGCCGCCACCAGCTGCTTGGCCGCCGTCACCCAGCGGTTGCCCGGACCAAAAATTTTGTCGACGCGGGGAACGGTCTCCGTTCCAAACGCAAGCGCTGCTATGGCTTGTGCGCCGCCAGCAGCTACCACGCGGGTTACGCCCGCCAGGCGGGCGGCGTGCATCATTGCCGCGTGGATGGCGCCGTCCTTTCCGGGCGGCGTGGCCATCACGACCTCCCGGCAACCGGCCAGACGCGCCGGAATGCCGAGCATCAGGATCGTGGAGAATAGCGGCGCGCTGCCGCCTGGAATGTAAATGCCCACCCGCTCGATGGGCGCATTCCGGCGCCACACGCGCACGCCCGGCATGGTTTCCATGTCGACGCGCGCCGCCCCCTGTGCGCGGTGGAACGCCTCGATGTGGCGTGCGGCGACGTCCATGGCCTGGGCCAGCTCCTCGGGCAACTCCCGCGCGGCGGTTTGCGCCGCACGCTGCACGGCGCCATCGCTCATGACGGCCGCCTCCAGGTCCACGCCGTCGAGGCGGCGCGTCCACTCGCGGAGCGCCGCATCTCCCCGAACACGGACGTCGTCCAGAATGGGGCGCGCGTCTGCGAGCGCCTCGGTCAGGTCGCCGCCGGGGCGCTGAACGAGCTCGGGCCACGCGCTCGGCGCGGGGCGCATGACGGTGCGGATACCCATGTCAGAGCACCATTTTTTCAATTGGAGTGACGAGCATACCCTCGGCGCCAGCGGCTTTGAGCTGGTCTATGATGTCCCAGAACTGGTCGTCGGTGATGACCGAATGTACGCTGCTCCACCCCTCTTCGGCCAGCGGCATGACCGTCGGCGATTTCATGCCAGGAAGGATGGCGGCGACCTCATCGATAGCCGCGTTGGGCACGTTCATGAGGATGTAGCGGTATTTGCGCGCGGTCAGCACCGACTTTATGCGGAACGTGAGCGCCGCGAGAAGGGCCTCCTGCTCGGCCGTGAGCGTCGCCGTCGAGAACAGTACAGCTTCCGAGCGCAGAATGACTTCAACCTCCTGGAGCCCATTGGAAATCAGTGTGCTGCCGGACGAAACGAGATCGCAAATGGCGGTGGCGAGCCCGATTCCAGGCGCAATTTCGACCGATCCGCTGATCTCGTGGATGGATGCACGAATGCCGCGCTCCTCGAGGTACCGCCCGAGCAGGCCCGGATAGGACGTCGCGATGTGCGCATCCATCAGACTTTCGGGCCCCTCGTAGGGCATGGCGTTCGGAACGGCGATGGACAGGCGGCACCGTCCGAATCCGAGTTTCTGGACGACCTTGACGTCGCGTTCCCGCTCATAGAGCACGTTTTCGCCCACAATGCCAAGGTCAGCAACTCCATCTTCGACGTAGCCCGGGATATCGTCGTCGCGCAGGAAGAGGAGTTCCATGTCGAAATGGTCGGCTACGGCGCGCAGCTTGCGGTCGGGACGGCTGACCTTGATGCCGCACGCGGCGAGCAGATCCATGGACGCATCCGAGAGGCGACCCGACTTCTGGACAGCGAGGCGGAGCGTGGTCGTGCGTTTATTTTCGTTCATCGCGGGAAATAATGTGTGGGAAATATTGTGCTGGGAGTATCGTGTGGGACGAATTGTGTGGGACGAATTGTGCGGGAAAGGCGCGGAAACGTGGGTCAAAAAGGCATAAAAAAAGGCATCCCGGTACGCAGCGACCGGAATGCCTGAACCCAATGGATCACGGCGCGTCTCAGTCGTCGCGGCGGCGTGAAAGCATATGGTGATGATGGAATGTCATACGGGAATATACGCCAGGCAGCGGAAATGCCCCAAAGCGGCCGCGTACCTCATACAGTTTTCTCATGACGCCGTGCACCTGGCGATTTGCACATGACAACCGCCCGCGAACAATTTGAGCGCCACGTGGCCTGGACGTCCAGCGCGCCCATGGCCCTCGAAGTGGACCGCGCCGAGGGGCCCTACATCTGGCTCGCGGACGGCCGCCGCCTGACGGATCTCATCAGCGGCATCGCGGTCTCCTCGCTTGGGCACCGGCATCCGGCCGTCATGGCAGCCATAGAGCAGCAGCTGGACCGGCACCTGCACGTCATGGTCTACGGCGAGTTCATCCAGGAGGCGCAGTCGGCGCTGGCCGGCCTACTTGCAAGCGTCCTGCCGGGCGATCTCTCCACCGCCTATTTCACCATGAGCGGAACGGAGGCGAACGAGGGCGCGCTGAAACTCGCCAAAAAGGCGACGGGCCGCACCCGTCTCATAGCCTTTGCGGGATCCTATCACGGCGATACGCACGGATCGCTTTCCGTCACGGGCCGCAGCGTCTACCGCGATCCGTTCCTGCCGCTTCTCCCGGACGTGACCTTCCTTCCCTTTGATCGGATGGATGCGCTCGCCGAGATTGATGGCACTGTCGCGGCCGTCATCACCGAACCCATCCAGGGCGAGGGCGGCGTGCGCGTGCCGAGTCGCGCGTGGCACGAGGCGCTTCGGGCGCGGTGCACGGACGTTGGCGCGCTCCTCATTTTCGATGAGATCCAGACGGGTATGGGCCGCACCGGGACGCTCTTTGCTGCCGAACAGTTTGGCGTCGTGCCCGACATCATGACGCTCGCCAAGGCGCTCGGCGGCGGCATGCCAATCGGCGCGTTTGTGAGCCGACCGGAAATCATGCGCGCTCTCCGGGACAATCCGCCGCTGAGCCACGTGACTACATTTGGTGGACACCCTGTTTCGTGCGCTGCCGCGCACGCGGCGCTTGGCACGCTTGTGCAGGAAAAAATCTTCCGCCGCGCGCCCCACATCGAAGCCCGCGTCCGCGAAGCCCTCGACCTGCCGGGCGTTGTGGAAGTGCGCGGCATGGGCGCCATGCTCGGCATGGTGCTCGAGACGCCCGAAGAGACGGCCCGCGTTGTCTCGGCGTGCCTCGCCGACGGCGTGCTACTCGGCTGGACGCTCCACTCCGACACCCTCGTCCGCATTGCGCCGCCCCTCAACATCCCGGACGAAGCGCTTGACGCCGCGCTGGAGGTGATTCGGGCGGCAGTCAGGTAAGGGTACTTCTTTTTGCCTTGACATTTCCTTCACGGTACGATAGGATATCCCAGAAGTAATTGTTCGGCCAAATGGAGCTCTGCCCATGACCAGGTTCTCTCTCTCTCTCTCTGCATGCTGATTTTGATGGGTACAACGTCACCCGTCAGCGGACAGTCTGTGGAGCTGTTCCATGTCGTGTCTGATGAGGCCGTTCGAGGCAGTGCGGCAGACAGGTTACTTTCCGTTCGACAAGACGAAGCGACGCTCAAGGCGGATGCGGTCTCCTTTCCAACCAATGCAAAGGAGATCCTGAAGCGACCGCAATTCGAGATCAACCTGCCCTACATGGGTAAACCGATTGCCTTTCAGACACTGGGCTACTGGGCGAAGTCTGACAGTCTGTTTCTGTGGCAAGGAAAGACCGACGGTAAACCCGCGCTGTTTGTTCTGAACGGAAGCGAGCTCTCTGGCGGATTTTCCACCAACTCGCGTTCGTTTGACGTGTTCACGGCTGGCCAGGGGCAGTCGATCGTACAGTTGCTTGATCCGGATCGAAGAGAAGAGAAGGACGCCATACTGTCTCAAATTTCTGAATATGGCGTGGCGTTTGGAGCCGGCATAAATGACAGTATCCAGAAATCAGGTTCTTCTGGGTCCGGACAAATAGATGTACTGTTTGTTTATTCATCCCTTCTTACAGACCCTGGGGTCGACGCTCTACTGGCGGTCGGTCAGACAAACACGGCAATCAACGAGTCGGAAGGTGCCAGTGGTTCTGTTCATTACCTTGGTGCTGTGCAGGACCCGGAAATGCCTGATAATACCACCAGCGTCGACGTATTGAATTACCTGTCCACGAACAGTGCAATAGCTGACCTGCGTAATGCCTACGGAGCAGATGTGGTTGCGGCCATCCTGTCGGATATCACAAATGAAAACGGTGCCGTTATAGACATCAAGCCGCCGAGCAACCTGGCCTTTCTTGTCTCAGACATGGCCTCACTCCGTCGCAAGGATACATATACGTTTGCTCACGAAATGGGTCATATCGTCGGTGGACGGCACGATACCGACACGACAACAGTTCCATTTCCTTATGGCCATGGGTACCACACTTTGACGCCAGATCAGTGGGGATCGCTGTTGAACGTAGAGGCACCTGCCGACCGAGATCTCCGCTGGTCAAGTCCGCTGGGGACATTTGGCGGCGGAGAATACCCCACTGGCACGGTGTCGTTCAATGACGTAGCTCGGGTATGGGCCGAGTCATCTGGTGATATTGCATCCTATCGCAGCCCTGTGACGCCACCAAGTGGCGATTTGACGGTAGAAATAGACGGGCCTGGTACGATGTTGCACAAGGAAGAGTGCACATTCCACGCAGATGCGTTTTTCGACAACGGATTAAATGAGCCGTGCACAAATTGTACGTATTCCTGGTTTGAAAAACCCACATGGTCATCGTCCTGGACCAATATGTCCGTATTTACGCCGAGCATACTGTTCACGCTTTTCGACAACCCAGGTACAGACTTGAGGGTGGACGTGTCGAGTTCAACGCAGACGGCTTCGACGTCTGTTACGATCCTGGAATCGAGTACGGCTGGCTGCTCTTCGCCGCCCGGCGCCAAGAATGCAACAATTGATGAACCTGATGTGAGCCTAACAGAAGGACGGAATACCTTGGATATTTATCCAAATCCTTCAAGTCATCAATTTGTGATCAGGTATGACATTGGTAAGCCGTCACGCGTGCATCTCGCCGTCTTCGATGTGCTTGGGCGCGAGGTAGATGAGTTGTATGACGCCGTCCTTGCGCCTGGAGTTCATGAAATATCATGGCATCCCGTCAACGTTTCACCGGGATTATACATCATTAGGGCCACATTCGATGATGGGACATCCATTGTCAAGCCAGTCAGTGTCCTTGAATAATATGAAACGCCGTAAATCAGAACTGTCATACCTTGTGGCCGCTGTCCTCCTGTTGTCGTGCGAAGGCCCTGTAGGTCCGGCGGGTCCGGCAGGTGCGGACGGACAAGACGGTATTCCGGCAATGACCGTTCAGCTCGTGGATTTGCGTAGTACAAGATTCCCGTTTGTAGAAAACCTTCCAGGCACCCGACTACGCATGGCACGGATCGATGTGCCGTCTCTGACATTGGCAGTTCTCGGAGCGGGCTCGGTATCTGTTCAGTTCAAGGATGGCTTTCCCTTGCCTCACCTGGAATATGTAGGCGACGAGGTTCTGAAGCATGATTACAAGCTCGATGCCGGTATCCTGGAATACTGGCTGATTCCCTCCTCTGGGTTGGCAGACCACTTGGTGCAGCCAGCGGCCGATACACTTCGAATAGTGACGATAAATCCGCTCGTACGATGATGGCTCAGAGAACTGCTCTTCTGCTTTTTGTACTTGTGGCTGCCTGTGATGGACCAGTTGGGCCCCAGGGTCCTTCGGGACGTGATGGGATCGACACGGCGCCGCCATTTGTGGAGAGAATCAGCCTGTCTGTCGACCCACTGGCGTGGGTCCATGATGACGAATTCCAGACATGGCACATTGAATTGGATGTTCCCGCAATTACAACGTCCGTCGTTGATTCGGGATTTGTTCAAGTGGTGACCAATGAGGCATTTCCGTTGCCAGATGGCAGACAGCAGATACTGCTTACGTCAGACGCTACACTGTCACTCACCTACACCTATTCGGTGGGCACCCTTGTCATATGGGGGTTCTGGAGCGAGCCTGCTGACGACATAGTCAGTCGAAGGCCCTTTTTAGGGCGACTTATTGTAACCGTCGTATCTCCGCCATGAAAACATCCCACCTGTTCAGTCGATTCCTGCATGTCCTCGTGCTGGTATTTATTCTTGGCTGCGAAGGCCCAACTGGCCCTGAAGGTCCTTCGGGACCGGACGGGGTCGATGGTGAGCCGGGACTTTCGGTGCATTTTGTGCCCGTCAGCCCGTCCGATTTTTCCCGCGTAGAAGGTGTCAATCAGCGGATGTTTTCTGCGTTTCTGGATGTGCCGGCGCTTACGCTCGAGGTGCTGAGTCTCGGCTCAGTGTTTGTCCAGTTCAAGGAAAGCTTTCCGCTACCATACACAGAGTTTGTAGGTGACGGATCTCTGCAGCACAACTACACGCCCGAGCCCGGTCGGCTCGTTTATTGGCTGTTTCCGTCATTTGGGTTGCCAGATGAAGCGGTGGTTCCATTTGCAGATACCCTTCGCGTGGTTATCGTCAACCCGCGACAGGAATGAGATGCGTCGGCCTCGTCTGGATATTTTCGCGTTTCTGACGTGATCTTTAGCCGCCCAGATACTTCGCTGGAATCGGAAACGCGGGCGATTCGCCCTGCCAGAAGATGTTGATGTAGTACCAGCGCGAGCCGTCGTAGCGTAGCTGGATGCTGTTGATGCCGCGTGCGAAGGGTTCGGCGTCGTCGGCATTGCGGCGACTGTCGTACGTGCTGAAGGCGTGGACAATATCTCCGAAGCGTGCCGTGACGCGGTGGAGTTCGCGCTCAAAGAATCCACTGGCTTCGAGGTTGGGTCCCGGACCGGTGATATAGTCTTCAATGCTCATGTACCGAACACCGCCCTGACCTGTCTGCGGATTGCGACCCGTCACGGCGAGCTGGGCCTGCGGGTGGAAGAGCGAGCGGAACCGGTCCCAGTCGCGGGCCTCCCCTTTCGGCCCTGAGATGACGTCGTAGAGCGCAGCAATGATGGCATCGACACTCTCCACATCGGCGGGGTCGGCGGCGGGAGGTGCGGTCTGCGCGCTGCCGGCCTGTGTGCCGCCGGCCTGCGCCGACGATGGTGCTGGCAAGACCACCAGTATGGCGAGAAGAACAACGGCGAGGGCGGCCAAACCAGCGGCCGAGCGGTTCAGAAAACGTATGGACATGGTGATATTCGTGGCTGGGTAATAGTACTAATCGGGCTCGTGGACGGGCTGTGCTACGGGAAGGAAGGCGCCAGGATGCACGGCCCGTCCCACGGGTGTGCCGTCCGTCCCAGATCGCGTCAATACAGATCGTAGCGCGCCAGGCGGCCTTCGAGGGCGCCGTTGACGACCTCCTTCCGGAAGGAGGTGCGCAGGCCGACGCTTTTGAGCAGTTCAGGCTTGCCGACGTATATATAAGCCGTGCTGCCGGTGCATTCCTGCTTGAGGAAGTCGCCGAAGGCCTTGTAGAAGGCTTCGATGGGCATGCCGCCCCCTATACGGCGCCCGTACGGTGGATTGCAGATGATGGTGCTGTCCGAGATGGGGCCTATCGTGCGGAAATCCGCGACGTCGAGGCCCACGGTTTCCGCGCCAGGAAGTTTGGCGAGATTCTTCCGGGCTGCTTCTACGGCCTGCCCAGAGATGTCGTAGCCACGAATGAGCCCCACAGGGACTGGTTTCATAGCGTCCATGCGGGCGGCCCGGACGCTGGCCCATGTCCATGCGTCAAAGTCCGGAAACTGCTCGAAGCCGAACGATTTCTGCAGGAGACCGGCCGGAGCGCCAGCAGCTACGAGCCACGCCTCCGCGAGCAGCGTGCCCGATCCGCACATGGGGTCAATAAGCGGCCGCTCGCCGTTCCACTCGGCGAGGCGGATGAGTGTGGCGGCAACCGTTTCCTGCAGCGGGGCCTCGACGCTCTCCGTGCGGTAGCCGCGGCGGTGGAGCGATCCACCGGACGCATCGAGGCTCAGCGTCGCCCGATTGTTCTCGACGTGCAGGTTGATCCAGAGGTCCGGCTCGCGCCGATCAATGTCGGGACGGTCGCCCGTGGCCGCACGGATGGTGTCGACAATGGCATCCTTCACGCGGAGCGAAGCGTACTGGGTGTGCGAAAGCCAGCTGTTGGCGAGCGATGCGAAGACGGCAAATGTGCGCTCGGGTCCGAGAAGACTCACCCAGTCAATTTCGCTGACCCGTTTGTAGAGGTAGTTGTCCGAGTGGCAGTCGAAGGTCATGAGAGGCGCCAGGATGCGCGTAGCAATGCGCGTTCCAAATACGACGCCATAGAGCACCTCCGGCGTCGCATCAAAGTAGACGCCCCTGTACGCGGGCTCGACATTCGTCGCGCCGAGTTCTTCCAGCTCGGCCGCTCCGAGAGCTTCGATGGGATGCGCGACCTGGGCGAAATATCGGCCGAATTCCTGGTATTGAAACGTCATGAATCAGGGCTGGTCGTGTGAGAAGGCCGGGGCGCGAGCGCCGGCTGGAGCACATCCAGACTGCCGTCGTTCGGAGCCGGTTCCACACCCAGGATATGCGCCATCAAGGTGTACAAATGTACACCTTCAAAGGGCTCCAGCACCGTTCCAGGGCGAAAAGCGGGTCCGCGGGCCGCAAAAACCGCGCGCATGGACGCGAGTTGATTGTCGTAGCCGTGCGTGCCGCCGGGATCGCGCGCCGGGTTGAACCCTTCCCGGGACGCGCGCAGAAACCATCCGTCCGAGACGAGCCCCACAAGATCGGTAATCCGGTGGCTGCCCGCCCGGTCCAGGTCGAAGTGAAACCGCTCGGGCACGTCTTCTTTCTTCCAGATGGTGAGCTCGGGGTGGGCATCTCGGAGCGCATCATACACGGCATCCAGCTTGCCAGCCCGCGCATTGATGGCCACATTCGCGCCTGATTCAACGACAAAAACGTCGTCCAGATCAATGTAGTCATCCAGAAAAATAAACCGTTCCGTGTCAAGCTCAGCCATACCGTGGTCCGACACCCACAGGATGTTTACCGCGTCAAGAATGCCGCGCTCGGAGAGGCCATCGAGGAGCTGCGCCATGAGCGCATCCATCTCCACCATGGCCGTGTCCACGATTTCAGCGTTCGGGCCGGCGCGGTGCCCTGCATCGTCCACGTGCGAAAAGTAGAGCGAAATGAACCGTGGGCGCTCGGACTGCGGCAGATCCAGCCAGTCGAGGGCCGCCTGGACGCGGTCCGTGTTCGGGATGGATCCGTCAAAGGTGTGCCAGTAGCTCGGCCGCGTGCCGTTCCACGGGGTTTCCGATCCGACCCAGAAGAAGGTGGCGGTACGGATGCCCTGCCTCTCGGCCGTCGCCCAGATGGGCTCGCCGATCCACCAGGCCGGGTTCTCGATGGCTTCGCGCGAGCGGATACTGAAGCGCTCGCCCAGCCGGGGATCGAACATGCTGTTGCCCACGATGCCATGCCCCGCCGGATACAGGCCCGTCACGATGGAGTAGTGGTTCGGGAAGGTTTTCGTCGGAAAAACCGGAATCATACCGCGGGGCGCCGACACGCCTTCGGCGGCGAGCCGGTCGAGTGCGGGTGTCGGGACGCGCTCAAGGTAGGACGGATGCGCGCCATCGGTCGAGACGAGGATGACCGTGCCTTCGTACGCGCCCGGATCGACGTCAGCGCTACGGGACGGCGCATCGGGCTCGGCGCACGCGGCGAGCCCGGCGAGCATAAGCCCGAGCACCATAAAACGTGACAGCAGAGAACGCGCCGCCACGGTTTCGAGCGTTGGAAACGTGCTGAAGCGGCTTCGGTCAAAACGCGCAGGTTGGATCATCGACCAAAGAAATAGTAGATGAGCAGGCCGCCGACGGGGAAGAAGATGAGCAGGAGGACCCAGAGGACTTTACCGCCGAACGTGCGATCGCTGCCCGAGATTTCGATGATGGCAATCACGTCCATGATCAGGACGATGGTGCCGCAGATACCGAGCCCCCACCAGTGCTGGGCGTAGTCAATGAGCGTGGGGCCGCCGCACCCGGCGAGCAGAAGAAGAGCGGGGACAGTCAGTAGGGCCGGAAGGAGTTTGCGCATGACAGTCTGATGTTTGTGGGTCCGTGGCGGCGCCAGTCGGGTGAGCGCCTTTCCAACATACGACGCAGCACCACCATTTTGTTGCGCAGGCCCGGCCGGACGCGCGTCAGCCGAGAGCGCGCGCGGAACTGTGGGGCCAGGCCCCTCGTTTCGCCCGCATGTTCACGATAGGCCCCATAACGTTTCCCGACCGGCCCGTTTTCCTGGCACCCATGGAAGATGTGTCCGATCCGCCGTTCCGGCTTATCTGCAAGCGGCTCGGGGCGGACATGCTCTACACCGAGTTTATTTCGTCGGGTGGGTTGGCCTATGGCGCCGAGGGGTCGGAGATGAAGCTCGACATCTATGAGGAGGAGCGCCCCGTTGCCATCCAGATTTTCGGGGGTGACGTGGATCAGGTGCGTGAGGCAACGCGCGTGGTCAACACGGCGCGGCCAGACATCGTGGATATCAACTTCGGCTGCCCTGTCAAGAAGGTGGTCTGCAAGGATGGCGGCGCGGGCATTCTTCGCAATATTCCCAAAATGCAGCAGATCACGGCAGCGGTCGTGGAGGAATCAGCGTCTCCCGTAACGGTCAAGACGCGGCTGGGCTGGGACGATGCGAGTATCAAAATACTCGACGTGGCTCGGATGCTCGAGGAAACGGGCGTCAAGGCGCTGGCGGTGCATGCGCGCACCCGGTCACAGATGTACAAGGGGGAGGCGCGCTGGTCCTGGCTGCGCCGCATTCGCGAGGAATCGGGGATTTCCATTCCGCTCATCGGAAACGGAGACGCGACAAGTCCGGAGCGCATTGAGGCCATGTTCGACGAGACGGGTGTCGATGCCGTGATGGTGGGGCGCGGGGCCATCGGCAACCCGTGGATTTTCCGCGATACGAAAATATTTCGGGAGACCGGCGAAGTCCCCCCGCGCCCCACCTGGGAAGAGCGCATTCACGTGGTGGCCGAGCACCTGGCCCTCAAGTGCGAATGGCTCGGTGAGCGCAAGGGCGTGCTTGAAATGCGGCGCATGTACGGCGGCTATTTCAAGGGTTTCCGGGGCGCGAGCCGCCTGCGCAGTCTGATCATGGAGCGCGAAGGGCTCGACGATGTAGTGGAACTGCTGCTCAATTTCCGGGAGGATGACGCCAACGTGCAGGTGCCTTCCGGGGCGGCCGTTCGGGCGGCAACGGTTACGGCGCGTCTTCCGCGCCCGACCCGTGCTCGGAAAGAAGAAGCGTACGTCAGCGCGCTTCCAGATACGCAGCTCCCCGTCCCTTGATGTTCTCGTCCCAGTACTGCATCCAGGCGGGACCTTCGGTGGCGAGGCGGTCCCAGTCTACCTCCATGGGCGTGATTTCGGAGGCGCGCATCCAGGCCGGAAGCCGCTCGGCATCGATGTCGGTGCGGGCTGGAATGCGCCAGAAGCGCTGCGCCTGGTCGACGATGGCCGAATCGGACGTCACGAACTCGTAGAAGCGGCGCGCCCACTCCGGCTGTGGGGCCCCGGCCACGATCGCGATGGCATCGTTCAGGACGGGCGTACCGCTCGCCGGAACCACGAATTCAAAGGGATACCCGTTCGTTTCTGCCTGGATGTACGAGTCGGGCATGTTCCAGAGCGTGACATCGCCCTCCTCGCGGGCAATTTTGAGATAGAGCTGCGTGGGATCGGCCGTGTAGGTCTTTGTATTCATGTCGAGGCGGGCGAGCCATGCGTACCCGTCTTCAACCGTGGGCTGCCGCATGATGAGCGCGCCCCAGATGGTCCGCATGGTGGAGCTGGCAAGCGGATACCGGACGATGATCCGGTCCCGCCACTCGGGCTCGAGCAGGTCATCCCAGTCCTCGGGCGGATCGGTTACGGTCCGGCTGTTGAAGAGCAGCACCTCGGGGGTCAAAAACGTCGTGTACCAGTAGTCGTCCGCGTGCCGGGCGCTTGCCGGCACGGCGTTGGCCCAGGACGGCGCGTATGGCGCCAGCAGGCCTTCCCGCGCCGCGCGGTCGAACGTGGGCCCGTCGCCGCCCCACCAGATACTGGCTGTCGGGTTGGCGGTCTCCGTGCGCACGCGGTCGTAGGCATCCTGCCCGCCCATATCAATCCACTGCACGTTGACTTCCGGGTAGCGGGCTTCGAACGCCTTCTCGGCGTCTGTCAGCATTTCCTTGCCGTGCGGCGAGTAGACGACAAGGCGCGTACGCTCATCTGACGAACAGGCGCCGAGCAGCATGCTACCGGCCAGCAGCATGGTCATTGTCAGCAGTCGCGTGGCTGCATTGTGCTTCAAGGCAGAGCGTCGTTGAATCATCATGGGAGGGCGAGGTTTGGCACGAAAGATGGGTATGCGTGGCTGGATGCGCCACGGGCGCGGGCTACTCCACGCGCTGCAAACGCGCGAACCGGAGGATGAGTTTTTTCTGCCCCACTTCGTCGAAGTAGACGGTGGCTTTGGCCTGCGGGCCGTTGCCTTCGAGCGCGAGGACCTTGCCTTCGCCAAAGTGCTGGTGCTCGACACGCATGCCGGGCGCGATCACGGCCGATTCCTCCGCTTCGTAGACCACGCGCCGTCCGGACGCCGGTTTCTTCTGCGGAGGTTTTCTGGCCGAAGGCGCGGCGACGTCGTCGCGCAGGTTACGCCGGTAATAATGGGGATCGAGCGTCTCGTAGGTGTTCTCCGATGGGGCGCTGCGGAACCGGTTGCCGTCGGGATCGAAGGACTGGCCCGATTCGGTGCGCACGACGCTTGCATCGATTTCGTCCAGGAAACGGGACCGGATGGCAGGCTGCTGGTCGCCATAGCGGTAGCGGCTGCGTGCAAAGGACAGGAAGAGCAGTTTCTCGGCGCGCGTGGAGCCGACGTAGAACAGGCGGCGTTCTTCCTCCAGTTCATCGGGGTCCTCGGTGGCCATCTGGAGCGGAAACAGCCCGTCCTCGAGCCCCGTCAGGAAGACGGTCGGAAATTCCAGCCCCTTCGACGCGTGGAGCGTCATGAGTGTGACGCGATTGTCGCTGTCGTTTGACTGATCGGCGTCGGTGAGCAGCGACACCTCCTGCATGAAAGCGCCCAGCGTACCTTCCTCGCCCTGGGACTCCGAAAACTCGGCAATGGCGTTGAGCAGCTCCTGGATGTTCTCCCACCGCATCAGATTCTCGGGCGTGTTGTCCCGCCTGAGCTCTTCGAGCAGTCCCGATGCCTGGATGAGCCCCTTGGCGACGACATCGGCCGGCTCGGCGTCTACTTTGTTGCGATACGACGCAATGAGGTCCCGGAACGTGGCAACCGACTTGGCGGCACGACCCGGCAGGCCGGTGAATTCGACGCGCTCGAGCGCATCCCACGCGGAAAGGCCCTCACGGGCGGCGTATTCGAACAGGATGGACTGTGTTTTGTCGCCGATGCCGCGTGTCGGCTTGTTTATGATGCGGCGCAGGCTGGCAACGTCGTTCGGGTTGACCAGCAGCTTCAGGTAGGCAAGAGCATCCTTGATTTCCTGGCGCTGGTAGAAGCTCACGCCGCCGACCACGCGGTAGGGGATGTTGCCGCGCCGGAGGGCATCTTCCAGGGAGCGGCTCTGGGCGTTCGTGCGGTAGAGGACGGCAAAATCGCGGTACAGCAGCCCGAGACGGACCTGCACGTCGCGAATACGGCGCTCGACTTTCTGGGCTTCGTCGCGCTCCGAGAGCGATTCCATAAGGATGATCGGGTCCCCTTCCGCATTCTCGGTCCAGAGCTTCTTCTCGAGCTGGCGCGTATTGTTGCGGATAATGGAATCGGCGAGCTGCACGATTTTCTGCGTGGAGCGGTAGTTCTGCTCGAGGCGGACGGTGTCGGCATCGGGGTTGTCCTGCTGGAAGGACAGGATGTTCGAGATGTCGGCGCCGCGGAATGCGTAAATGCTCTGCGCATCGTCGCCCACGACGCACAGGTTGCCATGCGCCTGCGAAAGCATGTGGGCCAGGCGGTACTGGGCCTTGTTGGTGTCCTGGTACTCATCTACGTGGATGTATTTCCAGCGGCGCTGGTATTTCTCGAGCACGTCGGCGTGCTGCTCGAAGAGCTGGATGGGTTTGAGCAGCAGGTCGTCGAAATCCAGTGCATTGGCGCTTCGCAGCTCTTCCTGGTAGGGACCGTAGAGCTCGGCCGCTTTGAGCTGGAGCGGCGATGAGGCCTCGCGTTCGAAGGCGGCGGGGGAGAGCATCCGGTTCTTCGCGCTCGAAATCATGTGCTGCACGGAGCGGGGCTTGACCTGTTTCGGGTCAATACCGAACCGCGACATGAGGTCGCGCAGCACGCGCTGTGCGTCGTCAGTGTCGTAGATGGAAAAGTCTGAGGAGTACCCGATTCGCTCGCCATCGCGCCGCATGACGCGCGCAAACATGGAGTGGAACGTGCCAATGGCCATGCCTTTTCCGCGCTCGTGCCCCACCAGATCCATGACCCGCTCGCGCATTTCGCGCGCCGCTTTGTTGGTAAAGGTGATGGCCAGGATATGCCACGGCTCCGCCTCACCGGTCGCCATCAGGTAGGCAATGCGGTGGGTGAGCGTGCGCGTCTTTCCAGAGCCGGGTCCGGCTATGATGAGCACGGGACCCTTCGTACGGCGGGCCGCTTCCTGCTGGGATGGATTCAGGCCGGCCAGAATGGTTTCGGCGTCGGCAAGGTACTGGGGCGGAGGTGTCGATTCATGCATGGAGCAAAGATACGATGCATGAAGCCCTATATTCCCCGCTTCACTCAATACTGATTCCCGTATGGACTTCGTTGGATTTCTGCGCGGACTGCTGGGGCTTTCCGTGCTTCTCGGGCTTGCCTGGGCTATGTCGAACAACAAAAAAGCCATTTCCTGGCGCATGGTGGGCTCGGCGCTCGGTCTGCAGATGACACTGGCGGTCTTTCTGCTCAAGGGCGATCAGATGGGTGCCTGGTTCGCCCCGCTTGGATGGGTGAAGGCGTTTTTCTCGTGGGTCAGCTCGTTTTTTGTTCTCGTGCTTGATTTTACCACGGCTGGTGCGGAGTTCATTTTCGGGGACCTGGCCAAAAGCCCCGGCATGGAGGGCAGCATGGGCATGTTTTTCGCCTTCCAGGTGCTTCCGACCATCGTGTTTTTCGGATCCCTGATGGCCATCCTGTACCACCTCGGAATTATGCAGCGCATTGTGCAGGCCATGGCGGCGGCCATGGCGAAATTCCTCGGCACAAGCGGCGCCGAGTCGCTCTCGGTGACGGCCAATGTGTTCGTAGGGCAGACCGAGGCGCCGCTCGTGGTGCGTCCCTATCTGGGCGCTATGACCATGTCCGAACTCATGGCCGTGATGACCGGGGGCATGGCAACCATTGCCGGCGGCGTCATGGCGGCGTACATCCAGATCCTCGGCGATCCGTACGCGCAGGCCATGGGGATTTCGCTGGATGCGGGCCGGCTGCTGTTCGCCGAGCAGCTGCTGGGCGCGAGCGTCATGGCGGCGCCGGCGGCGCTGCTGCTGGCCAAGATGATGATTCCGGAAGTCGATGAGCCGGCCACGCGGGGGGCCGTGAAGATCGATGTGGAGCAGAAGTCGGCCAATGTGATCGACGCAGCGGCTTCGGGCGCATCGGACGGGCTCAAACTGGCGCTCAATGTCGGGGCCATGCTGCTCGCCTTCCTCGCGCTGATTGCCATGGTGAATTACATGCTGGGCTGGGCAGGCGGGTTCGTCGGGGTCAGCCTGACGCTCGAGCAGCTCCTCGGGTGGGGGATTGCCCCGCTGGCATGGCTCATCGGTGTACCCATGCAGGACATCGTGGCCTTCGGGTCGCTTATTGGCACGAAGGTGATTGCCAACGAGTTCGTGGCCTATATCAGTCTGGCCGGGCAGATATCGACCGATGCGCTGTCGGCCAAGACGATTGTCATGGCTACATTTGCGCTCTGCGGGTTTGCGAACCTGTCGTCGATTGCCATCCAGATAGGAGGCATTGGACCGCTCGCGCCCGAACGAACCAGCGACCTGGCCAAACTCGGCGTGCGGGCTGTCATGGCGGGCACGATGGCCAACCTGATGACGGCAACCATCGCTGGGGTGCTCGCAGGGTAAGACCTGCGGTCAGGGCGTGAGGTTGGAATTGAACCGGATTTTGAAGCGCGCCCACGAGGGAATGGGCCGCGAGCGGTGGCTGCCGAGCAGATAGGCTGGCTGCCAGCGCATTTCGGTCGTCGCACGCAGGGCAATGCGGTCCAGGACCGGGTGCACGCCGTAGAGGAGTTCCATGGCGACGGGATGTCCAAGCGAGTCGACAGCCACCTGGATGAACGCCGATCCGTTGTATTGGGCCTTCTGCAGGCTGTCCGGGATGGCTACCGGGATGTCAATGCCCATTTTGGTAAGCGGACGCGGCGAGCGGAAGTGCCGGGCAATGACGCGGTACCCTTCTGCCTTGAATTTCTCTATTTCCGGTGCCACGTCACCGTAGATCCGGGCGGTTTCCATTCGCGGAAACACGTAGCGGTCGAACAGGGAGTCGACCACCTGCGGCTCATTCCGGAAGAGGGGAAGCAGGTTTTTCTTGACCAGTACGGCGAGCTTGCGCCGCGCCAGATCATTGGTCATCTGGTCGAGCTGGACGTTTTCGAGATAGGCACCCGTCGCGCCAAGGTCTTCGAGCGTATCCAGGCTCCGGAAGAGCCCCGTCGTATCGGCCGAGGCCTGCCACCATTTGAGCTGAGGGCTGTCCGTTACCCATCCGTCGGGCGGATCGGTCTGGATGGGCACGTCAGCTGTGCATCCACCAGAAAAAAGTGCAATCACAGCGAGAGCGGTCTGCCAGGAGGTCGCGCGCATGGGCATCAGGTGGTGACCTCGCGTACGGTCCGGACTTCCACGCGGCTGCCGTGAACGCTTACGATTTCGACTTCCGTTCCGGCGGCTATCCAGTCGCCAGCGGTCACGACATCTATGCGGTCGCCGCCAACGTCAACCGCCCCGGACGGCCTGAGCGGCGTCAGGGCCATTCCGCGGACCCCGACGAGTTCAGAGCGGGTGTGCGATGATGTGTACCCTTCCTTGCTGCCCAGATTGGGCTGGAGAACAAGTTGGGCAAAACGGTCTGATCGGGGTATGTACTTGCCGAGCCCGAAGAGCATGCCGATGAAGAGGACCATCGTTGTCGCGAGCGTGACGGTAGCCGATGCAATGGCGCCGCCGGAAGGAAACGAGAGGCCCACATTCCCGATGAGTGAGACGCCGAGCGCGAGTACGACGAGCGTGATGCCGCTGATACCAGCGACGCCGAAGCCCGGTATGACAAAGATTTCGGCCAACAGGAGCGCCACACCCAGGATGAACACAGCTACTTCCCAGATTTCGACCAGTCCGTTGAGGTAGTTGGGGCCAAAAAAGAGGGCGGCGCCGACGGCGGCCATGGCGCCTGCAAACCCCACGCCCGGGGTCTGGAGCTCAAAATAGAGGCCGCCGAGCATCATGAGCATGAGCATGGACTGCAGGACGGGAGAGCCGAAAAAGCGGATGATTTTTTCGCTCGTACTGACCGTATGGGCAATGCGGGGCGTCTGGCTGGCACCCAGTGCTTCCAGGAGGGCATCGATGGAGGCGATTTCAGCGTCGGCTACGCCCTGATCCACCGCTTCCTTGGTAGAGAGCGTGAGCACCTGGCCTGCGGCAATGACCCCCTCGACCTCCAGGTCCGGATCCACCATGGCCTCGGCAATGGCGGGGTCGCGGCCGTTTGCTTCGGCGGTAGCCCGCATGAGGCCGCGCATGTAGCTCTGGTACTTGTCGGGTGCGGCTTCGCCACCCGTGCCCTCAACGACCGTCGCGGCGCCGATGCTGGCCCCGGGAGCCATTACAATCCGGTCAGCGGCATAGGAAATCAGGGCGCCGGCCGACGCCGCGTTTCGGTCCACGTAGGAGACGGTCGGGACAGAGGTCGAGAGGATGGCCTTGCGCATGATGTCGGCCGCATCGAGCAGTCCGCCGAACGTATCCATGTGCAGAATGAGCAGGCTGGCATTGTCGGCCTCGGCACTGGCAATGGCGCGGTCCATGTGCATGGAGAGGCCCTTGTCGATCATGCCGTCGACGCGGACAATGTAGACGGGGCCGCCTGCGAGATTTTCAAATGGTATGAGTTGGGCGCGGGTGGCCGATGGCCCGGCTGCGGAGAGCAGCATGGCCATGAGCACGGACATCAGCAGGGCGGAGTGGAAGCGTCGCATGGTTTCAGGGTTCTATGAGGACGGGTGTACCTACCTGGATCATGTCCCAGAGGGTATTCATCTGCGTATTCGTGATGGCAATGCAGCCCTGTGTCCAGTTGCTGCGAATGCCCGTGCCGTCGCCATGAATTTCGATGAAGCCACCGAGCGCGGTAGACATTGGAGGCACACGGAACTGGGCTTCGGCCGATGTAATGGCTTCGTATTCGGCGTCGGAAATCAGACCTTCTTCGAACCCTCGCTGTGCATTTTTGGCGTTGGGATAGTTCAGTACGAACGCGCGGTGGAACTGGGACCTCGGGTTCTTGGCTACCACGAAGAACTCTCCTTCGGGTGTACGCCAGTGGTCGGGCTCGGCCGACGAACCCCGCTTCACTTTGTCGGCGAAGAAATTGTAGCCCAGGTCCGTCGGCCAGTCGTAGATGAGTTCACGCCCGCGATACACGTGCAGGGTCTGCTCCGATTTGGATACGCGGACCCAGATGTTGGAGACAGCCGAAGCGCGGATAAGGCCATGGGCCCCATCGAGTGTGCGCACGGAGAGCCACCCGCCCGGCGTCTGGCCTGGCCCAGGCAGTACCATGAGCGGCTCGCGGAAGCCGGGGTGGACGTAGGTCCGGGTCGTGTCATCGGCAAACGTAATGGCGGCGCTGCGATCCACGACATAGTACAGGCTGCCGGCATCGGCCTGCGCCAATACGCCCCGGCCTGGCAGCACGATTGTGGCCACGAGGAGCAGAAAAGCAGTTCGGTACGTCCAGTGCATGCGCTGGAAACGAGGATAAGCCCCGTGGGATCCTGTCGTGCGCCCGCTACTTATTCAACACGCTTCTACTTCTACGACGGGCTTCCGGCTTGCTGAATGTTCCTGTTGTGGGCCAGGACCAGTTCGTACGCCTCCACGACCGACGGGGCATAGCGGCTCGGCGTGACGTGCATGACGACGTCCTTGACCTCTGGAACGGCGTTTTCTGGCGCAAACGACAGGCCAACCGTTTTCAGCGCGCCGATATCACCATTCGTGTCGCCGATATACGCCATTTCGTGGAGCCCCACATCCACGTGCTCTGCCAGCCACGCAAGGCCCTCCCGTTTTGTGAGCCACCGCGGTACGACATCGATGGAAACATGTGTCGTGAAGGTCTCAAAATCAGGGGCATGTCTACTTACCCACGTCGCAATGGCCCGGGCCGCGTCGTGCAGTTCGTCCGGATCTGTACCCACGAGCGCGGCCTGCATGACCTTGGCATAGTCCATACTCATTCCTGTGCCCTCTACGAGGCCTTCCATGAACCCGCGGACGCGATCGACCTGCCGTTGGACATCGGGCGTTGCCTTCGGGTGCCACATGCAGGTGGCTGTTTCCAGGTCGAACATGCCCGCGCCGGACTCGAACAACACGGGAACGCGGCATCCGAGGAGTTGGCTCATGGCCTCCACGTATGGATAGGCGCGTCCTGAACAGATACTGACGGCAGGAACGTCCGGAACCTCCCCGAAACGACCTCCTTCCGTTGTTCGGTCAATGAGGCGTCCGAGGTGCGCCATGTCGAAAGGTGCATAGGGTTCGGCCAGGCACCCATCGATGTCAGTCACGAAGAGTCGAATCACGTTAGGGGCTGTTAACACGACGTCAGAGTCCACTGTAGCAGTCGAAAATGGCGTTTATCAAGGCGTAAGGAGCGAAGTATGGCAGCGTCATTCGAGTGACGAACAACGCAGAGAAACGCCATTTTCGACGCTACCCTGCGGGACGGGGCCAATTTCGCATCCACCATCGTTGTCCTCACCTCGAGTAACGCTGCTACACTTCGGTTCGTTCGCCTTGGCGGACACGAAATTGGCTACCGTCAGCGGGCTCTGACGTCGAGTTAACAGCCCCTTGTACCGAGGACAGGTCTTCGATCAGCGCATCCGAGATGCCCATCGTGCTGAAGCCGCCGTCGTGGAAAAGCGTCTGCATGGTGACCATGCGCGTCAGGTCGGAGAGCAGCGAGACGCAGTAGTCGGCGCACGACTCGGCGTCTGCATTGCCAAGTGGCGCAATGCGTTCAGCGAATTCAAACATGGCATCGAACCCGGCAATGCCCGAGCCGGCGGTCGTCTTGGTAGGACTCTGCGAGACGGCATTGATACGCACACCGTGTTTGCCGAGGCGGTATCCGTAGCTGCGCACAATGCTTTCAAGCAGGGCTTTCGCATCTCCCATCTCCGAATACTTGGAGAACGTGCGCTGCGCGCCGATATAGGACAGGGCCAGGATGGATGCGCCGCTCCGGAGGGCGTTCTGGGCCAGACAGGCCTGGATGGAGCGGTGAAGGCTGATGGCCGAGATGTCGAGCGTCTTCTTGTACCACTCGTAGTTGAGCTCTTCGTACTCGACGTTCTTGCGCACATTGAGGCCCATTCCGATGGAGTGGACCATGAAATCAATGCCGCCCCAGACTTCCTTGGCTTCCGATACGAGTGCGGAGAGGTCATCGTCGTCCGTGGCGTCGGCCCACACCACGCGGGCGCCGGTGGCTTCGGCGAGCGCATCGAGCGAGCCGAGGCGCCGTGCGACGGGCGCATTGGAGAGGATGAACGTGCCGCCCTCGCGATGGACCGCCTCGGCGATAGACCAGGCGATGGAGCTTTCATTGAGGGCACCGAAAATGATGCCTTTTTTGCCTTCGAGGAGGCCGTGTCCGGTTGAGGCCATGGGATTGGGGCTCAGGTTGTTGGTTGCTGGAATGCGCGCCGGCAAAGATACGCATGCGCGGCGTCAGGGATATAAGCCCTGTGTCAATGCTCGTCGAGTACGTTGCGGACGGGTTGCAGGACGTGCACCATGTGGTCGTGAATGTGTCCGTTCGACGCAATGATCTGCGCGCCGAGCGGCGCCAGGTCCGGTTCGCCCTCGTAATTGGAGAGCCGGCCGCCCGCCTCGCGGACAAGTACCATCCCGGCGGCCACGTCCCACGGATGCAGGCCACTTTCGAAGAAGCCGTCGAACCGTCCAGCGGCGACCCACGCCAGATCTATCGATGCGCAGCCCGGGCGGCGAACGCCACGGGTCTCTTTCATGAAATGGCCAAGTGCGGACAGGTACGCGTCCATGTGATCAAAATCGCGGTACGGGAAGCCGGTCGTGAGCAGGCTGTCGTTCAGGTGGGGGCTCGAGCTTACCGTGCAGGGCTGGCCGTTCATGAAAGCGCCCATGCCCTCGGCTGCCGTGAACAGCTCGTTCCGCGTCATGTCGAATACAATACCCATCTGCGGTTCACCCTGGTAGGCCAGGGCAATCGATACGGACCAGGGAGGCACACCGTGCAGGAAGTTGGTCGTGCCATCGAGCGGGTCGATGATCCACGTATAGCCCTTGTCGGGGACGGCGATGTGCGTGGCGCTTGTGCCGTTCGTGTCGTTTTCTTCCGCCAGGATATGGTGTCCGGGAAACGCATCGGCTATGCGGGCGGTTATGATACGCTGGGCTTCGTGGTCTACCCGGCTCACGAGATCGTGCGTACCTTTGTCGGCGATGTCTTCGCTCGCGACGGAACCGGACTCGGACAGGATGTAGGCACCGGCTTCCCGCGCCGCCAGGCCTCCGACCCGAAGAGCTGTTTCGTAAATTTTGAAATCCGGGGATGGATTGGACATGTCAGATGGATGAATGTGGAATTATTTCGGGTGCAGGCGTCTGGCGACGCCGCTTTGCTTCGGCGTGTCTGCCGATTGTCATGGGCGTCCTGCTTGCGGCATGCGGTGGCCGGCAGGTGACCCCCCTGGGGCCGGACGAGCAGGCGGAACGCGATGCGCTGGTTGAGGATATCCGCGCTGCTGATACGCAGGAACTGGTCAATGCGTTCGATCTACTGTCCAGATCAGAGTATACCCGCTATATCCGAACAGAACAGTACGACGAGGAGGACTTCCTGATTGCCTATACGGAGCACATTGCCGAGGTGCGCGTGGTCGATGGCGAGCGGGAGGTATTTGTACAGCAGGCCGATTCCGGTGGAACATTTGATTATGGATTTTTCCGGCGTTTCCAGTCGGAGAACGTGGCCACGACCGATCCCGTGAATCTGGTGCCGTTTGTACTGCCCGATGAACCGGTCTACCTCGACGCCCGCAACATGGACCGATACGCATTCCGCGAACTGGCCGACACACTGCTGTGGGACCGGCAGGCGCAGGTCGTCGAGGCGCGCGCGCGGCCGGACGTGGCGGACGGGCTGAACGTGCGCCGCGCGCGCCACTACGTGGACCGTGGGACGAATACACTGGTAGCCATGTACCTGGAGCGGGTCGATCTGGCGCTGCTCTTTCGGGAGGAAAGTTCGTTCTATGTGGACGTCACGTTGCTCCCCGGTGGAGCCGGGGCTGTTCCAAACAATACCCGATTTGAATCCCGGATCCGGACGCCGTTCCGTGGGGCCTACCGGGTGCGCACGGTATCGACCTACACCGATGTGCGTCCAGTCAACGGCGGCGCCAGGGTGCCAGATCGGGATGGTCCATGAGTGGCGCCACGTGGACGTTCCGCCGGATATCGGCCGGACGCAACATGCGCTCTTCAAAGCCCTCAATCAGGACCCGGGCGGCCAAGTCGTCCTGACCGCTGGTCATGAAGACCCGGGCCAGATGCATCCGGGCGGCTGGGCTGTCGGGTTCGCGCGCCACGGCAACACGGGCCAGCGCTTCCGACTTGGTCGTGTCTCCCAGTTCAAGGGCGCAGGTTGAGAGTCTCACGTAGAGCTCGGCGTCACGGAGCATGAAGTGGGCCCCCCGGGGGGGAGACCCCGCGGGCCCCACCCGAATAACCGCGGCCCCACCCCAAAACCAACG
>JAJCYQ010000031.1 GCA_029262835.1 Bacteroidota bacterium | reverse complement strand
CCCCTTTGGTTTTTGGGTTTGGGGGGGGGGCCGGCCACCGGCCGCCCCGCCAACGGTCACATCAGAACGTAATAATGGTCCGGCCTTCGCTGGCCAGCCTCTGAAGGCTCGGCAGACCGCGTGTACCCGGTATCGGGTTGTCATTGACCAGGTCATATCCAAGATTTTCGGCCTCTTCAGAAGCACCGAAGACATCGCCACATCCACATGAGACTCCTGCCACGGTATCCTTTACAGCTTCGAAGAGCTCATGGAATGGGTGTTCTGAAGAGCTCAGCTCGGCAATCCAACGAGTGCCTGTGCTCTGGAAAAGGATGGAGACGTCGTCCCCTTTGGCCTTGAAATCATAGGCAGCGGCAAGTGCATTGAATACGCGTCCGGCGGCGTCTTCCGTTCCGGATTTCGGATCTGACAATACGACAATGGTTGCTTTCATGGTGTTTAGGTTTGTGTTGGTTGTATGGTTGGTGATCAAATTACCGAACGTTCGGTAAATATGGTAGAAAAATTATTAGGCCAGCAGGTGGTCCGGGAGACTGTCAAGTACGCGTGTGAATACGTCCGAAGCCATCATGCTCCGGGAAACAACCAGCGCACCCTGGATTCGGATGAGTGACTCCTCTGCCAATTGCCTGGCCCGCACTTCGGTGTGTCCACTGTCGCGGGAAACCACGGTCATGGCATCGGTCCAGGCCGCAATAAGTTCGGAAATATAAGGACGGAACAGTGCAGCGGGTTCGCCCAATGATAGCACATCGATAAGGCAGGATTTGCGACCGTCCCTGTAAAAGATTCTAATTCCGTCAATGGCCTGTATCAGTCGGTCTGCAGGCGATTCGTTAGAATGAAGGGGTCCTACGACGTTTATCAAGAAGTACTCCCGGACGTCTGCCAAGACGGCTTCAGCCATCTCCTGCTTGCCGCCTGGGAACCGGTGGTACAGGCTCGCGCGCTTCAATCCCACGGCCTCTGCAATCATGCTTAGGCTGGCTCCGTTGTAGCCTTGGTGGCGGAATACATCAGAAATAGGTGAGAGGTCAAGGGTTGCCATGCACAAAATCAGGTTTGTTGATCAGCTATACCGAACGTTCGTTCGGATGTTTCATGAAGAAACGATTGGGGTGCGGCGGCAGGCAAGTGATAGCCGGCCTATCGTATGACCTGGTCTGCAACCAGTGGGCGGTGGTCTGGTATAACGGGTTCGTCCAGCAGAAAGTGCCTTATTACCTTAAACCGGTCACGTGGACGCAGCAAGACGAAATCGATCTCCATGACGGGATCAAAAGAGGAAAACGTCAGGTGGTCCTCGCCTTTCGGAACGACGTGCCGACGGTCGTCCAGGTACGACATAACGGAATCGCCCGGCTCACTGTTGAAATCGCCCGCCAGAATGGATTGCAGGGAGTCGGCTCGCAACCCGTCCTCGAGCGACGCTGCCTGAGCGAGGCGCTTCGCCGTCGTCATATAGAGGTGGATGCCGGTGATGCGCACATGGCGTCCTGTTTTTGGAGATACGACGATAAGGGAAAGCGCTGATCTGGGCTCTTCTCCATCCGGTAGCTGAATGTTGGAGGCGACGGCAATGGGCCAGCGGGACAACACGGCCGTGCCAAATTTACCCCCTTGATAAGGCATGAATTCCGCGAAAACAGGAGCCATTCCAGTGAGTTTACCCAGTGTCGTGGCCTGGTCAATGGCATCCGTTCGGGAAACGAGGCTATCCACTTCCTTGAGTGTCAGCACATCGACACCCGCACCCTGGATAAGCGTGGCAATCCGCTCCAGGTCGACCACGTCATCCATGCCTTCGCCGTGATGGATGTTATAGGCCAGGATCCGAAGGGTGTCGGCAGGGACCTCGGTAACTGTATTGGTGCATGGTGGACTGCCGCAACCGGCAAGCAGCCAGATAACCGGGACGGCCAGAAGGTGAGTAATGTAAGAAGTATCGGTGGGCGTCATCTACATTCTTCCAGTTGACAGAGGGCCTCACGGACATCCTTGTAGTCGGGGGGTAATACTCCTTGACCAGCCGAAACAAGGCCTTGCCGTTTTCGGGCTGTTCCATGATATCCCGTTACATGAATCCGATCATGACGAGCAAGTCTTCCTCCATGGCTGCGGGGGACCCTGGGTAGCCGTTCAAATAGTCTCTTGAAATCCACGGTTTGAGGGACTGATTTCGAATATTTACGGTGTAGATCGCCGTTATTCTGATCACCATCTCTCGGCTTATCGTGCACGGTAGACGAAGCCTCCAGGGCGACTTGCTCAGCGTAGCTGGACTGGCCGCCTCTTTCATCGAAGAAGAAGAGTTTTACGGCCTGCTCCATCGGCCTGGCCCCATGCTCATCACGGACGATGACTTCTCGGAAATGTACTGCGAGAACGTGGGGCGGCCCTCGCTTCCGTCCTCGCTCCTGGCGCAGGTCCTGCTGCTGCAGGAACACGACGGCGTTTCCGACCGGTAGGCAGCGCGCCGTGTGCGGCGGGATCTCGCCTGGAAGCATGTGCTCCACCTTCCAATCGACTACCGGGGCTTTGCCCATGCGAACCTGTCACATTTTCGGGCCCGGCCCTTGGTGCACGGCCTTGAGCGCGTCTCCTTCGACAAGATCAACAGGTTGGCCGTAGAGCTGGGCGTACTGGATCCATCGGCGCCGCGGTCATCGATTCGTCGCACATTGTTGGCGCGGCGGCCGTACAGGACACGTATACGCTATTGCCCACAGCGCTGCGCAAGTTGCTCGCAGCGCTCGTTGAACGCGATACCACAGCGGCTGAAGCGCTCATAGACAAGCTGGACCTTTCGGCGTATCGCAGCGAGGAGAAGCCCCCGATTGACTGGGACGATGCCGATGCGCGCGCGGCGTGGCTAAAGCGCATCGTCGGCTATAGCCGCAGCCTGCTTGAAGGGATCGACGGCACGGCATTGGTAGATGGACACGTTCGTAAGGCGTCCTCGCTGCTGGTCAAGATTCTGAATCAGGACATTACCGAGGGCGTGGATGAGAAGCCGCAGATCAAAGAGGGCGTTGCACCGGATCGCATCGTTTCGACCGAGGATCCAGAGATGCGCCATGGCCGCAAGTCCTCCTCGAAGCGTTTTGACGGTTACAAGGTCCATGTGGCCGAGGACATCGAGACGCAGCTCATTACCGATGTAGAGGTCACGCCCGGCAATGTCCACGACAGCGAGCCGGTCGAAGAGATGCTTGCAGAGAGCTGTGAGCGGCTCGGTGAGTCCCCCGGGGAGCTTCTCGGTGACAGTTATTACGGAGGTACGGACCTGCGCGTCGCCATGGCAGCGCATGGGACGCGTGTTATTGCCAAGTTGCCGGATGCCTGCAATCGCAACAAAGGATGCTTTAGCAAGGCCGACTTCGATAGTGATCTCAGTGCAGAGACGGTGACATGCCCGGCTGGCCACACTACGGAGACATATAGTTGGAGGCGCGAGGCGCGGGGCCGCCGAATTCGCACCTACCGCTTTCGTGCAGACACATGCAATGCCTGCCCATTGAAGGCACAGCGCACCTAGTCTACGAGCGGGCGCGCGGTGTCGTTGAACTATCACGAACGGGCGTTGCAACAGGCCCGCGCGTACAACCAGACCGAGACATTCAAGACCAAATACCGCCGCCGGGCACTCGTCGAGCGAAAACTCTCCGAGCTGCTGTGGCGTCACAGCCTTCGCTTCGGCCGATTTACGGGCACGAGGAAGACGAAGCTCCAAGCGCCATGGACAGCGGCTGTTGTGAATCTGAAACGACTTGGAAAACTGCTCGAAGCCGTCTTTGGAGGGCCCGAAGGAGCACTCCTTCGCGTCGCGACATGACAGGAGGTGTGATCGGTAAGCCCCGCTGCTGTCCATAGCGCCCGTCTTCTCCGATGATGTTTGCATGCCGTGCAACGGATACACGACTGACTAAAAGCAACGAAAAATCGAGTAGTCAAACTGCCGTTCTTGAACGGCCTTCTAGCATAGTGTGAACACACCCTGACGCTGACGCGGCCCTCTTACGCCGTTTCGTCCGGCTTGGCGCCTGAAAAGCGGCTCAGCACGACCCATCCTACAATACCCGAAAGGAACGATCCGGCCAGGATACCCATCTTGGCGCGGTCGAGTGTGGCGGCGTCATCGAACGCGAGTCCTGCAATGAAGAGCGCCATGGTGAAGCCAATACCAGCGAGGCAGGCTACGCCATAGACGGCTTTCCATGTGACGCCCGCTGGAAGCTTGGCCAGGCCCATCCTGACGGCCGCCCATGCAAAGGCCAGTACGCCGACCTGCTTACCGATGAAGAGCCCGAGCAGGACGCCCAGCGATACCGGATGCAGGAGCGCTTCTCCGACGTTTATGCCTTCAAAGGAAACGCCGGCGTTGGCGAGCGCGAAGACCGGCATGATGAAGAAGGCTACCCACCCGTGCAGGGCATGCTCCATGCGCACGAGCGGCGTTTCTGCCTTCTTGGCCGTTTCCTCTACGTGATGAATAATATCCTGCTGCTCACCGGACGTCCAGTGCGGGAAGGCGTCATTCGGTGAACTGTTGTGCATGCGCTCGGTGAGGTGCGCGAGTTTGTGCTTGAATTCGTCCACATTGACGGCCCGGCGGGCCGGAATGGTCATGGCGAGGAGCACGCCGGCGACCGTCGCATGCACGCCGGACTTCAATACGGCCACCCACAGGATGAGAGCGAAAAAGACATACACGGCCGTGCGCCTGACGCCCATTTTGTTCAGGATGGTGAGTAGGATAAGAATGCCACCCGCAACCAGCAGCGCTCCTACCTTCAGCTCCGCGGTATAGAAGAGTGCGATGACGAGCACGGCGCCGAGGTCGTCGACGATGGCGAGTGCGGTAAGGAAAATCTTGAGGGCAACGGGCACCCTGGAACCGAGAAGCGCCAGAATACCGAGCGCGAAGGCAATGTCCGTGGCCATGGGAACGCCCCATCCCGACATGAACGGCGTACCGGTGTTCACGGCCACGTAGACGAGCGCAGGAACGGCCATGCCGCCCAGCGCCGCCGCCATGGGAAAAATAGCCTGCCGCGCATCGGCCAGCTCACCGACCAGCATTTCCCGCTTGATTTCAAGCCCCACCAGAAAGAAGAAGATGGCCATCAGGCCGTCATTCACCCAGAGCAGGAGAGGCTTGGAAATTTCGTATGGTCCAAACCCCGTCGTGACGTAGGTCTGCCACAGGCCGAAATAGGCATCGGAAAAGCCGGAGTTGGCCCAGATCAGGGCCACAACCGCGAAGACGAGAAGCAGCACACCACCGGCTGCTTCGGTGCGGAAGAAGGACTGGAAACTTGCAACTACGTTTTTCATGAGTCGAGGATTATGAGCGTATCGTCTGGATGATAATCAAAATGGATATGAACAGGCAGGACCTCACTGGCGCGTCGAATGGCGAGCACGCCTTCTGGCAGTGCGTCCTTTCCGCCGCCTTCGCCATGGAGAGCGGCAGCCGGGACGGGCGCCTCACGGAGGGTCATGGATCCTTCCTGGATGCGGTGCTCCCACTCATCGAGCGGTACCGATCCGGTAAGCGATGTTTCGGCAAACACATGCGCTTTCGCGTTTTCGTGGGCAGAAGCCTTCATGCGCGACGCGTCAAAAAGCAGGTGGACGTGGGGAATACTGAACTCCTGCCGGGCCAGCCGCCCCACGAGCGCATCGATCCCGGGATTGCCCGTGTGGGCAAGAATGTACGCCGCTGTACGGGCACCAGCTTCGGTCAGTGTGATGTCATCGAGTGCACTACCCTGGATGGCCGTGAGGCCAGCCCTTCGGGCAGCGGCGCAGTGGTCCTCTCGTGTGTCAATAACGGTGACCGGCATGCTTTCCGCGAGCAGTGTACCGAGCAGGCGGTTGAGTGGGGAGGCGCCCACGATGATGGCACCTTTCCGGCTCTCGCGCGCCGTGGCGAGCTCGCCGCGCCCGCGAAGCCACGAAACGCCGAGCTTGAGGAGCACGGGTACGGTGGCCGTCGTGGCAATGGCCATCACAACCAGCACGGAGAACATTTCCTGGGAAATAATACCCGCGGCCAGCCCGATCTGTGCGATTATGATTTCTACCGCGCCACGCCCGTTCATGCCGGCTCCCAGCACAAGGCCTTCCCGCCAGCCGTGGCCCGTGGGCAGGTAGAGGAGGGCCGTTCCTGCGATCTTGCCGATCGTGGCCACGCCGACGACGACAACGACCAGCATAGTGCTGTCAACGAGCACCGCCAAGTCGACCTGGAATCCAGCCGTTACAAAGAACACGGGTGCCAGAAACCCGACGGCCCCGCGCCGAACCCAGGTCATGATGTCGCGACTGACCGCGTGTCCGATCACGTTCTCGCGCAGGAACATACCGGCAATGAACGCTCCCAGTATGCCGTGCGCTCCGGCCAGGTGGGCGGCCTCGGAGAAGAGCAGCAGCACGAGTATGACGACGGGAAATACGCCAGCGGTTCCCATGCGCTGCAGGGCCGGTGCAAATCTCGGGAAAAGGTAGGTGCCGATGGCCCACGTCCCGCCAAAAAACAGAATAACCTTGGCGCCGACCAGCCACAGGCTTCCGCCTTCGGCGGGATTGGCTACGCTGATCAGGCCGGCAAAGATGACGAGCGAAATCGAGTCGGCAATCAGGGCGCCTGCCATCATGACGTGGGCAATGCGCGTATCGAGCAGCTTGAGGTCGACCAGGATCCGGCTCTTGGTGGCGAGCGACGTGACGCCAGCTGCCATGCCCACGAAGAGGCCTTCCATGTTCGAACCGCCCCAGGATGTAACGACCCAGTAGGCGAGAACAAACGGTGTGATGAAGCCTCCGATCGCGGCGAGAATACCGCCCTTGGATGCTTTTCCGAGCTCTGAAGGGTCAATTTCCATGCCCACGTAGAGCATCATCAGCAGTATGCCGAGCTGCGCCAGGACGTCAAGTGCCGGATGGGACGAGAGCAGGCCGAGCAGGGGTGGGCCGAGTACAATGCCGGCCATGAGCTCGCCCAGGACGGACGGATAACCAATACGTTCGGCCAGCTTACCTGCAAGAAAAGCAGATGCCAGCACCGCGAGTAGCGGTAACAGGGGGAGTTCCATGATGACGGCAGGGATTGATGGGACGGGTGGCGCAGCGTGCGCCAGGAGGGGCGGCGGGGCGCAAGCGGCTTCAGAAGCCAGTGGCCTGCGTTGCAGGCGCTATCCTACCGTTCGAGCGGCGTACAGAGGCCAAGCCATAGAAGGCGGCCGCAGGAATATGTCGTCGTCATGCACATGGACGAATAATACCGCTCAAAATAGATTATTGCACGTTAAATCGTCTTCACACGCGCAGGATTTGGGACAGGCTCATCTTTCAAAGTCTGAAGGATGAGCCTGCGTCTTGGGTCCACCCTCGCCAGCCTGCTATTCGTGACGATAGTGCAGAATCAGCTCGGGGTGGCTCGAGACCGCCAGGATATCGCCGCATTTTCGGCAGGCCCATTCAATGCGCTCCGGCCGTCCGCCGGACACGCCGACGAAGACGTGTACCATGAACTGGAAGCCGGAATATTTGGCCCGGGGGCTCACCCATACGCTCTCCATGGAATGGCCGCAGGAGCAAGCCGGAAGCAGAGGGTCTATTCGCGGATCTGAAAACGCTGGATCAGGGGAGGCCATAAGAGGCGGGATGTGCCGGCGTGCTCAGTGAGCCGGAGCGTTGAACACACTTCAGGAGAACGGGGCGTTCCAGGGAATGTGTGGGTCCTAGTGGATTCGAACCACCGACCTCTACGATGTCAACGTAGCGCTCTAACCAACTGAGCTAAGGACCCTGCGTGTGCGCTCCAGCACCGCTGAAGCGGCGGGAGGACGGCAAATATAGGGCGCGGCCGCAACGGGAGTCAAACGGCCGGGAATCCATTCACCAAAAGTTGGAAGCGTTGGCGAAAGTTGGCCGCGGCCGTCGGTCGCACCCTCTTCAGCCGCCCGGGCACCGGACGAACATGTTCTCACAAACCGACCACGACATCTGCCATGCCCTACACCGTAACCGTAAATACGCGTCCCAATCCCCACGCGCATCATGTGTCACAACGCTTCATTCGCCGTTTACCTCCAGTCCTGCAACTTGTTACGCCGATCGATCCAGCCGTCCAGCAACAACTTGAAACGCTCATCCGCGCGGCTTGGCGCGCCGACAAGGATGTGGTGACGACGTGTCGCGCACTCGAAGCCGTCATGAAACGGCTCGGCTACCGCGTCAAGATCGGGATGAAAGAAATCCACGTGGACCAGGTCCCGTCGTGCCCCGGCGAGACGGTGGCATCGGCGCTCATTCTGATGGATGCGGAGCACCTGCCAGGTTGACCCTCCGGATGTCGATGAAGCCTGTAAATGTCTGACGCAAACCGTACCATACGGGCGCAATATCTCCATTTACTTTCGGCGGCAGATCGTGGCACGTGCAAGAGGAAAAGACATACTCCGGAATCCGACCCTGAACAAGGGCACCGGGTTCACGGCAGACGAGCGGGATGAACTGGGGCTGCGGGGCCTGCTGCCCTATAACAGGTGCAGCCAGGAGGTGCAGATGGAGCGCATTCTGGGGCATTTGCGCCGAAAGGAGTCAGACATTGAGCGCTACATCGCGCTCAATGCGCTCCAGGACCGCAATGAACAGCTCTATTTTCGCGTGTTGATGGAGCATGTGGATGAGCTCATGCCCATTGTCTACACGCCCACGGTGGGGCAGGCGTGCCGGGAATTTGCCAGTATTTACCGGCGCCCCAAGGGTTTCTACATCACCCCGGACGATCGGGGCCACGTGCGGCGCATGCTCGACAACTGGCCGGAGGATGATGTGCGCGTCATTGTCGTGTCTGACGGCGAGCGCATTCTGGGTCTTGGCGACCTGGGCGCGAACGGGATGGGGATTCCGATCGGAAAACTCGCGCTCTACGTCGCGCTCGCCGGCATCCATCCATCCTGGTGCCTGCCCGTCATGCTCGACGTCGGAACGGGCAACGAGGAACTGCTGAAAGATCCGCTCTACATGGGGTGGCCCCACGCCCGCGTCCGCGGCGAAGCGTACGATGCGCTCATGGAGGAGTTCATAGCGGCCGTGACGGACCGGTGGCCGCACGTGCTTGTCCAGTTTGAGGACTTCGAAACGACGAACGCGCTTCGCCTTTTGGAAATCTGGCGGGACCGTACGCTCTCGTTCAATGACGATATCCAGGGCACGGCGGCCGTCACGCTCTCGGGCGTCATGGCGGCAACGCGGGTATCGGGCACGCCGTTTGAAGAGCTGCGCGTACTTTTCGTGGGGGCGGGATCGGCCGCGACTGGGATTGGTCACCTGATGGCATCGGCCCTCGTGGAACATGGACTCAGCGAAGAAGAGGCCCTTGGGCGCCTCTGGTTCGTTGATTCAAAGGGCCTCGTTGTCAAGGACAGGGAGGGCCAGCTGGCCGCACACAAGCAGCCGTTCGCCCATGACCATGTGCCCATGCAGCTGGAGGAAGCGGTGGGCGACATCCGCCCGCACATATTGATCGGGGCGACGGGTGCGCCCGGTACGTTCACCGAATCTGTGGTGCGAAAAATGGCGGAGATCAATGAGCGGCCGGGCATTTTTGCGCTCTCCAATCCAACCTCGCAGGCCGAATGCACGGCCGAGGAAGCCTACGCCTGGTCCGACGGTCGCGCGTTGTTTGCCTCCGGCAGTCCGTTTGCGCCCGTCGAGTACGAGGGGCGCACCCTCTACCCTGCGCAGGGCAACAACGCGTACATTTTCCCCGGCGTGGGACTCGGCGCGGTGGCGTGCGGGGCGCGTCGCATTACCGACACCATGTTCATGGCAGCCGCCAAGCGACTGGCGGGTCTGGTTTCGGACGAGCAACTGGAGCGCGGTGCGCTGTATCCCCCGATGAAGAACAGCCGCGAAGTGAGCCTCGAGGTCGCCCACGCCGTGGCCGAGGTGGCCTACGATGAGGACCTGGCGCGCGAGGCGCGGCCCGACGATCTGCGGCGCGTTCTGCGCAATATGCAGTTCGACCCTACATACTGAGAGCGCACGATGACCGCTACTTCTTTGCAGCCAGGAAGCATCCCGGGTGGCCAGCGCGGCCACGGATTTGGCGTGCTACCCGTCTTTCTGGCGGGAATAAGCACCATTCTTGGCGCCATCATGTTCCTGCGCTTCGGCTATGCCGTGGGGCATGTCGGGTGGCTCGGTGCCATGCTGATTATTCTGCTTGGGCACATGGTGACCATTCCGACAGCACTGGCGCTCGCTGAAATTGCCACGAACCGGAAAGTGGAAGGGGGAGGAGAGTATTTCATTATATCGCGCTCGTTCGGGACCTCGATTGGAAGCGTGATCGGGATATCGCTCTACCTGTCGCAGGCCATTTCTGTGGCGTTCTATATGATTGCCTTCGCCGAGGCGTTCCAGCCGTTTGCGCCAGCGTTTGAGGCGTACACCGGCCTTCCGATGGATCCCCGGTTCATTTCATTTCCGGCCACTTTCCTGCTGGTCGTGATCATGATCTTCAAGGGCGCATCGATGGGCGTGCGCATGCTTTATGTGGTAGCGGCAACGCTCGGGGCGGCGCTTGTGATGTTCTTCCTGGGTTCGCCCGTTGAGGGGTTCGACCCCGGCCTTGCCAGCATTTCGGGGACTGTTCCGAACGCGGATCCACTGGTGCTGGTGTTTGCCATCGTGTTTCCGGCGTTTACCGGCATGACGGCGGGCGTCGGGCTCTCGGGCGATCTGGCCAATCCGCGCAAAGCCATTCCGCGGGGCACCATCGCGGCGACGCTCGTGGGCATGGTGGTCTATGTCGCCATTGTAACGAAGCTCGTCTTTTCGGCCAGCGCCGAGGATCTGGCATCTGACCAACTCATTATGATGCGCATTTCCGCCTGGGGGCCCATCATCCTGATCGGACTCGGAGCGGCCACCATCAGCTCGGCCATCGGATCCATCCTCGTGGCGCCGCGCACCATCCAGGCCCTCGCGGTCGATGCCTCGCTGCCCATTGGCCGCATGAACCGCTGGCTGGCCAGAGGTGAGGGCGAAGTCAACGAGCCTCGCCGGGCCACGATGGCCACGGGAAGCATTGCGCTCTTTGTGGTACTACTCGGAGACGTGGACTTCGTGGCGCGCCTGATTTCCATGTTCTTCATGGTCACCTATGGATCGCTCTGCGCCATCAGTTTCCTGGAGAATTTCGCATCCCGCCCGAGCTACCGGCCCAGCTTCCGCTCGCGCTGGTACATTTCACTCTTCGGCGCGCTGATCTGCCTGTTCATGATGTTTCAGATGGATCCGCTCTTCGCCATTCTGGCGCTCACCGTCATGATTGGGCTCTACCAGATGATTGCCCGGTCCACGTCCGGATCGGGGCACGACCTGGCCGACATGTTCGAAGGCGTGATGTCGCAGCTGACCCGTTTCATGCATGTCAAACTGCAGGTGCGCAGCGGGCATGAAGTGGACAGGGAGTGGCGTCCGAGCGTGATCATGGTCAACGAGCGCACGTTCGACCGCCGCGCGCCGCTCCAGCTGCTCCGGTGGATTTCGCACCGGTACGGATTCGGAACCTACCTGCACTACATTCCAGGCGTGTTGAACCGGGAGACGTACCAGGAAAGCGTGCGCCAGCGGGACCGCCTGCTCGAACTCGTGGACGGCCAGGACAATACGGTCTTCATGGAGACGATCGTGAGCCCGTCCATGATTTCGGCGCTTGCGCAGAGCCTGCAGCTCCCCGGCGTATCGGGCATTGCCAACAACTCGATCATGTTCGAGTTTTCGGTCCACGACGAGCGTGCGGTCGTTTCGGAGATCGTAGAAAGCGCGGTGTTCTCCGCATCGACCAACATGTCCCAACTGGTCCTGCGGCACGGCGATCATTATTTCGGCGATCAGCGGCGCATCCACATCTGGCTGACATGGAACGACGATACGAACGCCAACGCCATGATCCTGCTCGGCTACATCCTGATGGGCCACAGGGACTGGGACGATGCCGAAATCAGCGTCTTCGCCGCGCTCCCGAAGGATCAGCTCGTCGAGCAGCGCGAGGAAATTGAGCAGCTCATTGACGATGGGCGCCTGCCGATCTCGGAGAAGAATATCACCTATCTGGCCACCGACGACCGGACCGAATTCCTGGAGCTCGTAGCCCGCCGATCAGCCGACGCCGACCTTACTATTATTGGTTTCGACGAAGACGGCCTCGCCGAGCGGCGCGAAGAGCTGTTCCTGAACCACCCGGCGCTCCCGTGCGTGCTCTTCGTGCGCGCCGCCCAGGAAATCCTGATGGAATGACGGCGGCGCGCACCAGTGTCGAAACTGTAATTTGGATGTGTGAATACCACATGAAGAATAGTGTAGTATGTTGACATTTATACGGGGGGAGGGGGGGGTAGCGTGTGCGTGGGAGGTGCAAATATGGTGAAACACATATTTATTAAAACGGGTATCGTGCTGGTTCTTACCGTTTCGGCATGGAATGTCAGCGAGATAAGAGAAAACCGGTCGATTGTGAGGGAACAGGCCGTCACTTTGGTAGGATCAAATGAGAATGACAGTGCTCTCTACAATGCACTTTGGCGTCGGTACGGCGTGAGTCAAAGTACGAACGATAGGAATACCGCCTTCTACGTCGTTAATGCGGCGCTGTGTGGAAACTATTACAAAGAAATGACAGAATATGCCGAGCGGCTACGGAAAGCTGGAATCAACGAGCATAAAATTATCCTCTGGCATGAAGATGAACGTATTTCTGAAAGAATAAAGCTCATGGCGGCCGGGTACCTTGACCTTGAAGTCGTAGCAATGACCGATCTGGACCTTGGCCGTTTTCGCGAGATGTTGCCCTTGCGTTCCATTATGCTCGTTCCTGGCAAGGAGCGCGGTGCAATAAGGCACGTCTGGCTCCAGTCCAGCGCGATTGATAACGGACTGAGACGGGCTGTCCTCAAGCAGGTTAAGTGACGTATGTGAACAGAAAAATAATCATGAGGTAAACATGATGAACACCATACATTTCGGTACTTATTTCGGCAGGCGATCCTCGATACTCGCCTTTATTGCAATATGTACCTTGGTATTGACGTCCGCATTCAGGCTTGTCATGTCTGCTCCTGAACAGTGCTATTCCTGCGGGTCTGCAAGTGAATGTGCATTTGGTACGGAGTATTTTAACGGGTATCCAGATTGCAGTTTGGATATAGACGGCGACGGTAACCTTACATGTTCTGTATCAGGTTCTCAGGGTTCCTGTTGATGCAGTGGCTATTGGATACAGTATGAGGAGTGCACGCTCTTCGTGGTCTCGTTTCATTTTTCTCATCGGTGTGGGCAGCAGTTGCATGCTGCGGACGGCAGCGGCACAGCCGACGTTCCACGTACCGCACGATGTGCATTTCACGATTGGGGAGGATGTGGGAGAAGAGGGAGAGTATGCGTTCTCGAGCGTACGGCTGTTGTTCGCCGACGATGTCTATTTCTATGTTGTAGATGACAAGTCGCCCGTTGTCAGGTACTATGACATCAGTACGGGATTGTATGTAGGGTCACTGGGAACGTCAGGCGACGGTCCGCAGGAGTTTCGTGACATCTACAGTGGATCCGTCCACGAGGGTGCCTTATTGCTGTTCGACAGGTCACTCCAAAAAATGGAAGTGTACCGCCACGGCGTGCACGAAGAGACCCTCCGGATTTCAGACGATGATTTCAAGGCACCGCAGACCTTCATTGTAGGTGCGGATTCCGTCCTGATTACGCACTCGACGCTCAATGAAACCGCAGCTGTCGAATGTATTGACCTCGTGACGCGGCAGAAGTCCTGCGCCTGGCTCGACCTGCGGGCTCTTCTCCCGGCGGACGCGTATCCGCGTGAGAGTCTTTCACGTGTAGGTGTATCCGCTTTCATTCGATTACAGCCCGTTGATAGCCAGACTGTGTGGTTTGTCAGGCGCCGGTACGATGGGACGAGTTGGAAAGCCAGTCGCCATAGCGGTGACCAGAACGTAAAAGCAATCCACAACAACACGTATGCGGACGGAAGTGACTATTTGGCCAGCAAAGGCCGTGTCTACGAGGAACTCGATTTTGACGAATATTACGAGCGTGGTACCATGGCCGTGCGCACCAGCTTTCCATATCATCACACCGTATTCAGCGACCAGTTCAGGAATCCGCGGATGTACTGGGTTTTTGCATCCACGGTGCATATGTGGTATGATACACAGCTTGGGAATCTGAACGTCACGTACGAGTTGTACAGGAAAAGCCGCATGGTAGATCTTCTTATGGATGTTGTAGATTCAAAGTCTGAAACAACGAAAACAATAAAAATAGCCTCTTGGCAGGGAAGTGACAGTGCGGTCAGAAATATCATGTGGATTCATGGCAATGATTACATCATGGCGTGGAATCGTGGTGGAATTCCGGTCATTTCGAAGGTTACTCTAGATCTTGGCCAATGAGGCGCATAAAGTTTCTGCTTTTCTCCTGTGCGCTGCTGGTTGCAGCGTGTAATGAGGACGCATATGACGTGACACCAGAAAGCATTGCCGCCCGCGTGGCAGAGCTCGGCGCGGGTGAGGAGTTGGCGCTGACCTTCGAACACCTCGGACTCGCCACGTTCGGAGGCGACGACGACTTCGAGCAGGAGTTCACCGTTACGGCGCGCCGCGTCGAGGATATTCGGGTCGTGCTCGGCGGTGAGGTCGTGCCAGAGGCGCGCGTTGCCGCATCGCTCACGTCAAAGCGCATACAGTGGACCGACCAGGATTCGGTGTCTGTCGTCAGCGTCGGCCCCGGGTCGGACCCGATGAATGCGTGGTTGATCTGGCGCGGCGCTACCGGAAAGATTTTGTTTCTGGTAGATGCGCGGCACGGCGACCGATTCCATGACATTGCCCGCCGCATGGGTGAGCCCGTGACCGGGCTCCAGGTTCCGGAGGGCCAGGACATGGTGGCCGTCCTCGCGCCAGAGGGTCTGAATGTCCCAGGTCGTGGGGGCGTTGTGCCGTCGTTCCGGGTCGAGGGGTCAACGCGCACGGAGACCCGAGAGATGGTGAATGTTGTTGGGCTGTTGCCGGGGCGGCGGGCCAATGAAATGGTGGTGTTCTCGGCCAGCCGGGATCATGTTTCGGGCACAGCGGCCGTCCTGGAACTGGCGCGCTACTACGCACGGCGCGACCGGCCCGAGCGGACGCTCGTCTTCGTGATCTACGCCGAGCGGACGTCGGAGCCGGAGTCGTCCGACGTGTTCAGCCCGCAGGAGGATCTCGGTCCATCTGGGGATCTCGGTCCGCCAGGGCAGTTCGGTCCGCCAGAAGATTTCGGGGCTCGGCATTTTACATTCTCAATCGACCCCGAGCACGTTGTTGCGCTTGTGCACGTGGACCGGATCGGGGAGCGGGCGAAAGGGGAGTCCTCTGAGGATCGGTCAGAGGGCGCGAACGACAGCGCGAACGACAGCGGGGAAGAGGGCGGGAACGAGAGCGAGATGCCAGCCGCGGCCTGGATCACGGGATACGACCGCTCCACGCTCAGTGAGATTCTGCAGCCCGCATTCGCGCCCGATCCGTACCCGTGGTTCAATCTGTTTGAGCTGCTCGGCAACGCGCCCATGGCGGCGCGCGGCGTGGTGGCCCACGCCGTTGGAACGAGTCCCGTTGTTGAGACCGGCACCTGGTATCCAGACGTGAACGCGCCCGAGCGCCTGGATCCATCACACATGGCGCGTGTCATCCAGGCCATAGCCACGAGCATGCGGCCCGTCGTGGAGGCCGAAGCCACGCCGGAGCGGCTCGATCGATAGCTGAGCGAAATGTAACAATGAAAGTTACATTTATTTGCGCGCCGCGAGGTCGTACGTCATGCCTGGAGTGAGCACGAAGTAGGGTTTTTCCCAGGGGAGGTACACGCGGGTATTGTCGTGGATGGTAACCATATGCCGCCCAATGACTTCCAGTGCATTTCCCTCGACCACGATGGCCGTAGATTCCGAGAGCCCGATGCCGAGCAGGTCCGGATGCGCCTCGATGACCGGAATCAGATCATCCCAGCGGCCTCGCGTATCGATATGCTGGTCCACGGCTGTTTGCTTCAGGAAGTCGAATCCATACATGTGATCCGGCTCGTCCGTCATAACGATGTCGGACCCCTCCGTATCGCCCCGAACAAGGTACGTACCCTGGATGGTCGCGCCTGCCGAGCTGCCACCGATAACGCCGCCCCGGGAGAGCAGCGCGTGGAAGGCGTCGAGCGTGCGCGTGCCGCCGTAGGAATCGACAATATTCCACTGCCGGCCGCCGGTGAACCAGACCGCGGAGGCCTCATCGACGACCTTCACGAAGTCGTCAGAGCCCGCGATTTCGCGTGCGTGCGTGTGCAGCATGCGGACGTGCTTCAGGCCCATGGCCCGCCAGGGCGCGAGCACCTCGTCTTCATTGAATACGCGGACAGCGCCGTCGCGCGTGTAGTTGCCGGCCGCGGTCGGGACAATCACGAAGCGGCCGCTTTCGGCGCCGCCTCCGCGCTCAATGAAGGTTTCCAGTATGCCGGTGCCTGCGAGCGGGCCGCCTCCAGCGAGGATCAGCGTGCCAGGAGCAGACGATGTCGCGGCGGTGGGACGGTCCTGGGCGGCGGCCGTCTTAATTGCAGCCAAGGGGACAGAAAAAAGGAGGACGAGTGCAAGCAGGACAGAGACAATAAGAACGGGCAGAAGGCGGCGCAAGGAGGCAGGCATGGCGTGCAGGTTGGATAAGTGAATAGGCCCGGGGGCGCGCTGTCAGGAGCGGTGAAAAAGTCCAGGGGCGCCCTGTCGGGAACGGTGGAAAAGCGGGATGTAGGATGGTCAACCAGTAAATATACTGCCGGGCTGAACGTCGCGACTCCACGTAACGATACGTACATTGCCCATCAGGTCACGCTTTACCCCACCCGTATCATGAAGTCTGTACTCATCATTGACGATGATCAGCCCATTCTGACCATGTTCTCGTTCACGCTCGAGAACGCCGGTTATACGTCGCTGATTGCCCAGTCAGGAGCGGAGGGCGTTGAGCTTGCACAGAAGCACAAGCCGGACGTAATCCTGTGTGATATCAACATGCCGGGTCTGAATGGATGGGATGTGCTCTGGGCCATCCGGTCCGATCCACAGATCGCACATGTCCAGTTCATCCTGATGACCGGCAACACACGAGATATAACGCCGCGTGCTGGCATGGAAGTCGGGGCCGATGACTTCCTGGCCAAGCCGTTTGGGCAGGACGAGCTGCTGAGGAGTGTGGAAGCGCGGCTTCACCGGGCCGAAATCAACGCGCGTCTTGCGCAGAAAGCCGAGTCGGATCTGCGCGTGAGTCTCCGCTCGACGCTACCGCATGAGTTTTTTACGCCGCTCGCTGGCATTCTCGGCATTGTGGAGCTGCTCCGCGACGAGAAGGCGCGTGTGGATCCCGCGGAGCTGGATGAGTTCCTGGCCGACATCCAGCACTCGGGCTGGCGGCTGCACCGGACGCTGAACAACTACTTCACGGCTATCGATCTGGAATCGAGCCCTGCCAGCCCGGAGCATGCTCCGTCGGTCGATGGTGATCGGGTCCGGCGCGCCCTGGAAGCAGGGATTGACAATGCCCTCCTCCGTTACGGCCGCCGCGATGACCTGAAGGTGGACCTGGTGGCCTGCGATCTGCGCGGTCTGACCAGCGACTTCAAGGTGATGGTGGAAGAACTCGTGGACAACGCGTGCGCGTACTCGGCCAAGGGGACGCCGATCCGGGTTACATTCACCACCGATTGCGTTCTCACGGTCGCGGACGAGGGCCGCGGCATGGACCGGGAGCAACTCGATGCCATTGGAGCGTTCCGCCAGTTTGACCGGAAGAAGTACGAGCAGCAGGGGCTGGGTCTGGGGCTCTTTCTTGTGCAGAAAATCGCCGAGCGCTGTGGGGCATCGCTCGCCGTGGAGAGCACGCCGGGCGAAGGGACGACGGTCAAGGTGACATTTCCCTGACTCCCCCCTGACTCCCTGCAACGGGCGCCTATCGGGTCTTCGGGGCAATGCGGACGATAAATGTCCGTGTTTGGGCGGTTTCTACGTATGTATAGGTATACGCATGACCTCTCGTTTCCCCTCACCCCCTCGACCATGCCCGAATCCCTACATCTGCTTGTGGCCCATGAAGACGAATCGCTTCATGAGGCCCTTTCGCGTGTCCTTTCTGACGACACCTGCCGCATATCGGGCGCCGCGTCCGGGGCTGACGCGCTCGAGCGCATCTACCAGAATAGCCCTGACGTTGTGCTGCTCGGCACGAAGCTTCCGGATATGGATGCGTGCGACGTGCTGCGCCGCGTCCGGCGCGAAGGTGGCCGGATGCAGCCGACGGTTCTCGCGGTGGGCGGGGAGGCCGATGTAGCTGGCGCACTCTGCGGAGATGCCGACGGGTATCTGGTCTGGCCGGCGTCCGATGCGCAGCTGCGGGCCTACAAGCATACGCTGACGAGGCTGCGGTCCAACTGGAAACAGATGGAGCAGAGTGAGACCCGCATGCGGCTGTGGAAGGCGGCACTGGAATCGGCCGCCAACAGCATTGCCATCACGGACCGTGACGGGCGTATTCTGTGGGTGAATCCGGCGTTTGCCACGAGCTACGGGTACGATAAGGATGAACTTTTAGGGCGGCGGCCGGGTGATGTCATCAAGTCCGGGGTCCACGACGACGCCTTCTACAGAAACATGTGGGATACCATTCTCTCGGGCCAGGTCTGGTCGGGCGAGGTGGTGAACAAACGCCGTGATGGTTCGCTGCTTACGGAAGAGCTTACCATTACGCCGGTTCGGGACGAGCAGGGCGAGGTGGCCAATTTTATTGCCATCAAGCAGGATATTACCGAGCGCAAACGGCTGGAGAAGCAGTTCCTGCGCTCGCAGCGTATGGAAAGTATTGGCACGTTGGCAGGTGGGATTGCCCACGATCTCAACAACCTCCTGGCGCCTATCGTCATGGGGGTTGATCTGCTTGCGGAGCGGGAGACAGACCGCTCGGTGCAGTCCGTGATCCAGAATATGAGACAGAGTGCCGCCCGGGGGACGAGCCTGGTAAAACAGGTGTTGTCGTTTGCCCGTGGCGTGGAGGGGGCGCGCGTGACGGTTCGTCTCGACAGGGTGGTAGAAGAAGTCGTATCGATGGCCAGAACGAGTTTCCCGAAGACGGTTCGTGTACAGACTGGGACCGCCGAGGGGCTCTGGCCCATCCTCGGGGACCCTACACAGCTCAATCAGGTCATCCTTAACCTGGCTGTGAACGCACGCGATGCCATGCCGGGGGGCGGGCTGGTTCGCATTGAAATCAGCAATGTCACGATCGACGAGCAGTATGCGTCCATGCAGACACACGTCGAGTCTGGTGACTATGTCCGCCTTGAAATTGCCGATGAGGGATGCGGCATGTCGCAGGAGGTCCAGGATCGCATTTTTGAGCCATTCTACTCGACCAAGGAAGCTGGACAGGGTACGGGGCTTGGCCTGAGCACGGTGCTCGGTATTGTCCGTAGTCACGGGGGATTCATCAACGTATACAGCGAAACAGGAAAGGGAACGACGGTCAAGGTCTACTTTCCCGCGCAGCATGGTGTTGATGTGGCGGACCCGGAGCCCGAGCCTGGTGTCGATTCGCCGCGCGGTCATGGGGAAACCATTCTGGTGGTGGACGACGAACTGTCCATTCTTACCATCACAAAGCATACATTGGAGTCGTACGGATACCGAGTCCTCACGGCAGACGACGGCGCGCAGGCTATCGGAGTGTTCGCCATGAACAGAACAGATGTAGCGCTCACGCTCACCGACATGATGATGCCGGTCATGGACGGGCCCGCGCTCGTCAAGGCCATTCGCCGTATTGACGCGGGCGCTCGGATTGTGGCGGTGAGCGGACTGCAGGGGGGCGTGAATGTCGCCAGGGCCGCACAGGTGGGCGTGACGGATTTTCTCGAAAAGCCCTTCACAGCGCAGCAGCTTCTTATAACCATTCGAAAGGCGCTTGATGGTGAACGCGGCCGTGCCTGACCCCGGTCACATACCCTTCTACCGGACGCGTGCCTGGCGTATTGCCATGATCTATGCCGTGGTCTCGCTGCTCTGGATCTGGTTCTCGGACCGCGCCCTCCTCCTTGTATATTCCGACCCCCAGGCCGTCGTCCGCTGGAGCGTCTACAAAGGCATGGCCTTCGTGCTGCTCACCTCGCTCATGCTCTGGTTGCTTATCCGGCAGGCGGTCGCGCAGCTTCGGGACGAGAAACAGCTGTCTGAATCGATGATCGAAAGCATGCCCGGAGTCGTGTATTTCTATGACATGTCGGGCCGTTTCCTCCGGTGGAACCAAAATTTCGAGCGCGTGTCGGGGTATTCAAAGCACGATTTGGCGCGCATGCATCCGCTTGATTTTGTTGAAGGAGCGGACCGAAAGCGTGTGGAAGAGCGCATTGAGCGCGTATTTGACGTCGGGGAATCGAGCGTCGAGGCCGGTTTCCTGCACCGGGACGGAACGAAGACGCCGTATTTCTTCACGGGGCGCCGCGTCACGTACCAGGACGCACACTGTCTGATCGGGATAGGAATTGACATCTCCGAGCGGACGGCGATGGAACGTGAACTGCGGGAATTGAACCAAACGCTGGAAGCACGAATCTCGGAGCGTACAGCAGACCTGAAACTGGCACTGGTCCGGGCCGAAGAGGCCGACCAGACGAAATCGGCGTTTCTGGCAACGATGAGTCACGAACTCCGGACACCGCTCAATTCCATCATTGGTTTTACGGGCATTCTCCTGCAGGGGCTGGCGGGTGCGCTGAACGAGGAACAGCGAAAGCAGATGGGCATGGTACAGGCGAGTGCCCGGCACCTTCTGGCCCTGATCAATGATGTACTCGATCTGTCAAAAATAGAAGCCGGTCAATTGTCGGTGTCGCGCGCGTCATTCGACGTGGCATTGCTGCTGGAGCCGATTGTGCAGTCAGTGAGGCCGCTGGCAGATGCGCGGGGGCTGAACCTGGGCCTGGACGCGGCGCACGAATTGGGTGCCATAACGTCCGACGCGCGGCGTGTGGAACAGATCGTCCTCAATCTGGTGAACAACGCCATCAAATTCACGGACGCGGGGAGCGTTACCGTGCGGGCGGCGCGCACCGCTGCATCCATCGAAATCGAGGTGACCGATACCGGATGCGGCATCCGCGAAGAAGACCTTGTCCACCTGTTCACGCCGTTTGTTCAGGTGGAAGGGGGGCTGACGAGGTCGCATGAGGGGACAGGACTCGGGCTGGCCATCAGCCACCGGCTAGCGGCCATGCTCGATGGTGAGATTGAGGTAGAGAGTACGTGGCAGAAAGGCAGTACATTCCGCCTGGTATTGCCCCTTTGATATGAAAAAAACCGTACTGATCATTGAAGACAACGAGCAGAACCGGTATCTGGCCACGTTCCTGATGGAAAAGCACGGTTTCGAGGTCAGGTGTGCTGGAAATGGGCTCGATGGACTGGCTGCCGCGAAGAAGCACCGGCCGGACGTGATCCTGCTGGATATCCAGCTTCCGGGTATTGACGGGTATGAGGTGGCGCGGCGGTTACGTACGGAGGCGGCAACCTCGGACATTCCGATCGTCGCCGTGACATCCTATGCCATGGGAGGGGACCGGCAGAAGGCGCTGCGCGCTGGGTGTGACGGATACCTGGAGAAACCGATCAATCCAGAGACGTTTGTTTCAGACATCCTTGCCTATGTGAAGGCGTAAAGACCATGGGACGCATACTCGTCGTAGATGACAAGGCCGATCACCGGTACCTGCTCGAAGCGCTGCTTACCGGGCACGGCTATGCGGTAGATACGGCAAAGCATGGTGCCGAGGCGCTTGTCCTGGCGCGGGCGCAGCCGCCGGACCTGATCGTGTCAGACCTGCTTATGCCGGTACTGGATGGTTTCACGCTGCTTCGCCGTTGCAAACTGGATGAGCGGCTTCGAGAAGTCCCTTTCATTGTCTATACGGCCACGTACACAGAGGAGAGCGACCGGCAGCTGGCACTTGATCTTGGAGCCGATGCGTTTATTTTGAAGCCGGAGGAGCCGGATGTTTTTGTTGCCCGCGTCAGGGAGGTCATTGACAGCGTGGCAACGGGCCGGAAACAGGTCAGCAGACCGGCGCCGCTTGAGGAAGGGAATTCACTGTTCAAGCTGTACAGCGAGACGTTGATCAGGAAGCTGGAAGAGAAGTCGCAGCAGTTGCAGGAGGCGAATGAAGCGCTCCGGGAGGATCTGGAGGCGCGGAAACTCATGGAGAAGTCGCTGCTCGAGAGCGAGGAGCGGTTCCGGCAGCTTGCGGAAAACATTGAGGAGGTTTTCTGGATATCGGACCCCGACAAAGGAGTCATGCACTATATCAGCCCGGCGTATGAAACGATCTGGGGGCGGAGCCGGGAGGCGTTGTTGGCAAAACCCTCCGATTGGCTGGATGCCATTCATCCAGGAGATCGTGATCGCATACAGCGTGCCGCGGAGCACGATCAGGTGTCGGGGGACTACGACGAAACCTACCGGATTGTACGGCCGGACGGCGCGGTCCGGTGGATCCGCGACCGGGCCTTTCCGGTGGAAGACGAGCGAGGACACGTATACCGCGTTGTAGGCACGGCCATGGATGTCACAGAGCAGGTGGAGGCCAATCGCCGGATTGCCGAGCAGGCAGCGCTCCTTGACCAGGCGCACGATGCCATCCTCGTCCGCGATCTGGAGCACCGCGTGCGCTACTGGAATCAGAGTGCAGAGGCACTTTATGGATGGACGCAGGACGAAGTTGCTGGACGGTCCGTGCTGGATGTCATGCACGAGGACAAAGACGCCTTCGCAGAGGCACTGGATGCGACGCTTGGCGCTGGAGAGTGGTCGGGCGAGCTCGTTCACCGCACACGGGACGGAGAGCAGAGAACAGTCGAGAGCCGGTGGACACTCGTACGGGATGAGCACGGGCAGCCCGCGTCGATACTGTCCATCAATTCGGATGTGACCGATAGAAAGAAGCTTGAAATGCAGTACCTGCGGGCGCAGCGTATGGAAAGCATTGGTACGCTCGCGGGCGGCATTGCGCACGATCTGAACAATCTGCTCGCGCCGATCGTGATGGGCGTGGACCTGCTGCGTCAGGTGATCAAGGACGAGAAGTTGGTGCCAGTAATTGACAATATCGGGAAGAGCGCGGAGCGGGGAACCGGACTCGTTCGTCAGGTCCTGTCGTTCGCGCGCGGCGTGGATGGCGCGCGCATGCCCGTTGTGCTGTCGCATGTGGTGCGCGAGGTGAGAACCATGGCAGAGACCACGTTTCCAAAAAGTATCGTCGTTTCGCACGAGAGCGATTCTGACCTGTGGACCGTCATTGGAGACCCGACACATCTTGGTCAGGTCCTCATGAACCTGTGTGTCAATGCGCGCGACGCCATGCCGGATGGGGGGCGTATTTCGATATCGACGCGCAATACCGTCCTTGACGAGCAGTATGTGGTCATGAACCCGGATCTGGCGGCCGGTAAATATGTTGTGCTCGAGGTGGCGGACGAAGGTACCGGCATGTCGCGCGAGACCATGGAGCGCGTATTTGAACCGTTCTTTACATCCAAGGAGGTGGGCGAAGGGACGGGACTTGGCCTGCCGACGGCGCTCGGCATTGTCCAGAGCCACGGCGGGACCATCACCGTGTACAGCGAAGTCGGCAAGGGCAGCGTGTTCAAGGTGTACCTGCCAGCCATTGAGGAGCCTGTCGGTGTGCACGATTCTGGAGATGACCAGAGCGGTGCAGGGCTTCCGCGCGGAAACGGCGAACTGATCCTGGTGGTGGACGACGAGGCATCGATCCTGACCATGACCGAGCAGACGCTCGAGACCTTCGGCTACCGGGTGCTTGTCGCAGAAGATGGCGCACAGGCGGTGGGACTGTATGCCGATCACCGGGATGACGTGGCACTGGTCCTGACGGACATGATGATGCCGGTCATGGATGGGGCGGCCCTCATCAAAGCGCTGCGCCGCATGAATCCTGACGTCCGTGTCATTGCCGCCAGCGGTATCCATGGCAATCACGACGTATTGCAGAACGGCAATGCTCCCGTTCGGGCGTTCCTCGAGAAACCGTACTCGGCCGCTGAACTGCTGACCGCTATTCGTGATGTGCTCGGCTCTGTCGACAGGCCGTGAGTGTCCACCTGGGAACCAGGCGTCCGGCTCTGTTTGCCTACATGTTTCTCCGGTACTGACCGCCAACTTCGAAGAGGGCGTGCGTGATCTGGCCGAGAGAGCACACGCGGACGGCGTCCATGAGCGTGTCGAACATGTTGCCCCCCGTTCGGGCTGTTTCGCGCAGCCGGTTCAGCATGTCGCCAGCCGCCGGTTCGTTACGGTCCTGGAAGGCGCGCAGGTTCTCGATCTGGCGCTTTTTCTCGACGTCAGAGGAGCGCATGAGGGGGACGGCGGCGGCGTTTTCGTCGTCGGATGTTTCGGCCTTGAACGTGTTCACGCCAATCACCGGTAGCTCTCCGGAGTGCTTCTTGTGCTCGTAGAACATGCTCTCCTCCTGTATTTTGGAGCGCTGGTACATGGTTTCCATGGCGCCGAGCACGCCGCCGCGATCGTTGAGTCGCTCGAATTCACGGAGCACGGCTTCTTCCACGAGGTCCGTGAGCTCGTCAATGATGTACGATCCCTGCAGCGGATTCTCGTTCTTTGCGAGCCCCATTTCGTGATTGATGATCATCTGGATGGCGATGGCGCGGCGCACGCTTTCCTCGGTCGGCGTCGTGATGGCTTCGTCGTAGGCGTTGGTGTGTAACGAGTTGCAGTTGTCCTGGATGGCCATCAGCGCCTGCAGCGTCGTCCGGATGTCATTGAACTGGATTTCCTGGGCGTGCAGGCTGCGTCCCGACGTCTGGATATGGTATTTCAGCTTCTGGCTGCGTTCATTCGCGCCGTAGCGGTCGCGCATGGCCACGGCCCAGATGCGGCGCGCAACGCGGCCAATCACGCTGTACTCTGGATCCATGCCGTTCGAGAAGAAGAACGAGAGGTTGGGTGCAAAATCGTCGATGTCCATGCCTCGCGCGAGATAGTACTCGACGAGCGTGAAGCCGTTGGACAGCGTGAAGGCGAGCTGCGAAATGGGATTGGCGCCCGCTTCGGCGATGTGATACCCGGAGATGGACACCGAGTAGAAGTTGCGGACTGCATGGTCGATGAACCACGCCTGCACGTCGCCCATCATCCGCATGGCGAATTCGGTCGAGAAAATACAGGTGTTCTGCGCCTGGTCTTCCTTCAGGATGTCGGCCTGAACGGTACCGCGCACGACGCTCACCGCCTCATCGCGGAGCCGGGCATAGGCGTCCGCATCCAGAAGATCCATCTCGACGAGTTCGGCGCCTGAGGTGCCCAGCAGGCCGAGTCCAAAGCCGTCGTTGGTGGCGGGCATGGCGTCTGTGGGCCCGGTCGGGCCTGTGGGGGCGTAGGTGGGCGCATTGTCGCCGAGCTTCGCATCGACCCGCTTTCGGACCTCGTCGAAAAGCCCCTCGGCGCGCAGGTATTTCTCCACCTGTTGGTCGATGGCGGTATTCATGAACATGGCCAGGATCATGGGAGCCGGGCCGTTGATGGTCATGGATACGCTCGTCGTGGGGCTGCACAGATCAAAGCCCGAGTAGAGCTTTTTCATGTCGTCGAGCGTGCAGATGGAGACGCCGGCGTTGCCGACCTTGCCGTAGATGTCGGGCCGCTCGTGCGGGTCGAAGCCGTATAGCGTGACCGAGTCGAAGGCGGTCGAGAGGCGCTTGGCGGGCAGACCTTCGGATACGAGGTGGAAGCGGCGGTTGGTGCGCTCGGGACTGCCTTCGCCCGCAAACATGCGCGTGGGATCTTCTCCGGTGCGTTTGAAGGGGAAGACGCCGGCGGCGTACGGAAAGTAGCCCGGGACGTTTTCGAGGAGGGCGAACCGGAGGCGCTCGCCGGGATCTTCCGTGCGGGGGAGGGCGACGCGGGGAATGCGCGTGCCGGAGAGGGATTCCGTGTAGAGGGGAACGGTGAAGTCGCGGCCGCGGACGGTGTAGGTGAAGGCGTCGGCGGTGTATGTGGCCGCTGTTTCATCCCACTTTTCGAGAATGCTGCGGGAGGGGTGGTCGAGACGCTTCCACCACCGCTCGGCCATGGTGCGGAGGCGACCCTCAAGTACGTCCCGGTCTTCGGGATTCCACTCCTCGATTTGCTGGAGGGCGCCCACGGCCTGACCCCATTTTCGGGCCAGGTGGACCTGTTCTTCGGCGTGCTCGCGGTAGGAGCGACAGGTGTCGGCAATGTCGCCAAGGTAGCGCTGGCGCTTGCCGGGAATGAGAGCGCTCTGGCTGGCGTCGGCTTCGGGCGCGTTGGCTGCGGCCTCGGGCGCGTCCTGGCCCGCATATTGGGTAGATGTGCGGCCGAAGTCGTAGTCGGCGTTTAGATTTTCGAGGAGGGCAAGGTAGAGGGCCGTAACGCCGGCGTCGTTGAAGTGACTGGCCATGGTCGGGTAGACGGGCATGGCATCCGGTGCCTGGTCGAAGGCCATGCGGTTGCGCTGCATCTGTTTGCGCACGTCGCGCAGCGCATCTTCGCTGCCCCGCTTTTCAAACTTGTTGAGTGCCACGAAATCGGCGACGTCCAGCATGCCGATTTTTTCCAGCTGTGTGGGTGCGCCGAACTCCTGCGTCATGACGTAGAGCGTGAGGTCGGTGAGGTCCGCGATTTCGGTATCGCTCTGGCCTATGCCTGCGGTCTCAAGGATGATGAGGTCGTAACCGGCGGCCTCGCAAACGCGGATGGCTTCACGGAGCGCATTGGATGTGGCGCGGTGTGCCTGCCGCGTGGCGAAGGAGCGCATGTAGACGCGGCCGCCGGCGGCATCGTAGATGGCGTTCATGCGGATGCGATCGCCAAGCAGGGCGCCGCCGGTAGAGCGCTTTGTGGGATCGACCGAGAGGACGGCGATGTGAACATCCTCGAAGTCGTTGACGAAGCGGCGGATGAGCTCGTCTGTCAGCGTCGACTTGCCAGCGCCGCCCGTGCCCGTGATGCCGATCGTAGGGATGTTTGTCGTGCGCTCGGCCGGGGCGCCATCGCCGCCCGTGGGCGCCGACTCGACGCGGGTCAGGGCGCGGGCGAGGTGGTTCTGGTCAGCGTTTGAGCTGTCCGGCGCGTCAGGGAGCTCGGCGGTTGAAAAGTCGCATTCGCGCATCATGACGTCGATCATGCCGCGAAGACCGAGTTTCAGGCCGTCCTCGGGCGAAAAAATTCGGGCAATGCCGTATGCGTGCAGCTCTTCGATCTCTTCGGCCACAATGACGCCACCTCCGCCGCCGTAAATCCGGATGTGCCCCGCGCCCCGTTCGTGGAGCAGATCGTTCATGTATTTGAAATACTCCATATGGCCGCCCTGGTAGGACGACACGGCAATGCCCTGCACGTCTTCCTGGATGGCCGTGTCGACGACGTCCTGGACCGAGCGGTTATGTCCGAGGTGGATGACCTCGGCACCTGCCGCCTGCAGTATGCGCCGCATGATGTTGATGGCCGCATCGTGCCCGTCGAACAGGCTCGCGGCCGTCACGAAGCGGACGGGGTGCTGCGGCGTATAGACATCCTGCGACTGGACGCCCTGGGGCTCGTCGGCGGGGGCGGAGTTCCTGGGGTCCTGGGCTTTTGCTTCGGGGGCAGTGGGCATGAGTTCCGTGTAATGGCGTTCGGTCAGGTGCCTGTTAACGCCGTTAACGGAGGGAGGTTTTGCGGCGCTTCCCAAAGGTGCGGCCGGATCGCGGCATCATCCATAAACCAGGGAAATCCCGGCGACCGCCATGCTGTTCCAGATCGAGTGGGCCACAATGCACGCGGTCAGGCGGCCGGTGTACAGGAAAATCGCAGCATATCCGATACTCGGGATGAGGATGTCCACCCATTCGATGAAACCAGACGGCAGATGCCCCGCGGCGAAGAACACCACAGACAGAGTGGCTGCGAGAAGGGCGGGCCAACCCATACCGCCTGATGAACCGGCCAACGTTCTGTCGCCGCCCAGGATGCCGCGCAGCACCGTGATGAAGAAGCCGCGGTTGTACAGCTCTTCGGCCACGCCACCGCCGAGCACCCCCAGTGGCAGATACCACAACACGTTCGCCCACCGGCCATCCACCATCTGCAGGATTTCAGCGATATCGGGGCGGCTGGCGCCGCCGGTCTGCGGGAACAGGACCAAAAACTGGACGACAAACCAGACGGCCGCTGCCCCGGTGCCGAGTAGAAGGTCGCGCCGGAACGGCCGGGACCTGAAGTCCGGCGCGCGCAGCCCAATGTCGTGGAAGTTCATGCCCAGCATGCGCGTTCCGACGCGCAGAACGCCGACCACCAGCACCAACTGGATGATGCCGAGCAGGGCGAAATTGTGACCCTGATAGCCACCCAAGCCACCCATCTGGAAGAAGATGGCAGGCGCGGCGAACATGATGAACCCGATCACGATGACGGCCAGGAATACGAGGATCTTTTTCCTTTTCATCCTTCCGGCCTACGGAAAAGAGCGGGATGGTTTCAATCCTGGAATAGCTTAGAAATCATTTGCACATAGTAACAACTATCGTTACTATATGCGTATGAAATCGGAAGATCACGCTCCAAATGCACGGACATACGTGGATGCACTCGCCGCGTCTGGCCGGTACCACTTCTTATCTGGAGAAGTACGTGCAGCATTGGGAGTCTCAGCGCAAGCCACCCGGATGGCTATGCATAGGCTTTTGCAGCAGAACGTCATTGCATCTCCAGCGCGCGGGTTTTACGTCATCGTTCCGCCTGAGTATCGCTCTGTCGGTTGTCTGCCAGCCGATCACTTCATCCCGGCACTCATGGATTTCGTGGGCGCCCGGTACTACGTTGGCTTATTGTCTGCTGCCCAATTCCACGGCGCGGCGCATCATCGACCCCAGGAGTTCCAGGTCGTACTTGAAAAAACCAGACGGCCCATTACATGCGGTCGTGTTCGTATCGCATTCATCCAGCGGCGGAACGCGAGTCGGATATCCGTCGAAGAATTCAATACTCCCCGCGGATTCATTGCCGTCTCGACGCCTGAGGCAACGGCACTCGACCTGGTCGGATACTATGATCGCTCCGGAGGGCTCGACAACGTGGCTTCGGTGCTGGCTGATCTGGCAGAGAAAATTGATCCCACAAAATTGGTAGCGTCCGCAAAACTGTCTCCCATTGCATGGTCGCAGCGATTGGGTTACTTGATGGACTTGGTTGACGCCAGCAGTCAGATGAGGGAGCTCAGGTCGTTTGTCTCGAAATACGCCCGTGAGTATACCCTTCTATTGCCAGGATCAACGGACTCATTGACGGACCGGGACGACGAATGGAAAGTGGGCGTCAATACTGAAATTGAGGTCGATTCATGATCCCAAGAGATTACATCACGGAATGGCGAGCCCAAGCACCATGGGTGCAGGATTACCAGGTAGAACAGGACCTTGTCATCAGCAGGGCGTTGGTCGAAATATTTTCACACCCCGTTATTGGCACGTCATTGGCCTTCCGCGGGGGGACCGCTCTGTACAAACTGCATTTCCGACCTCCCTATAGGTACTCGGAAGACATAGACCTGGTGCAGATTCGTCCCGAACCAGCCGGACCCGTGATGACCGCCCTCCGAGAGGTCCTTGAACCGTGGCTTGGACAGGCGCAGTGGAAGCAGAGTGCCGGCCGAGTAACACTGAATTTCCGATTCGATTCTGAGGATCAACCCCCGATTCCGCTGAGGCTAAAGGTTGAAATCAACACGCGAGAACACTTTTCAGTTTTTGGATATCGGCAGGAACGATTCGAGATGGCGTCGCGCTGGTTCAGCGGAGAGGCCGATATATGCAGCTATTCACTGGAGGAATTATTGGCCACCAAGTTGCGCGCACTATATCAACGGAAGAAGGGCCGAGATCTTTTTGACCTCGCGGTAGCATTGAATGAGTGGCCAGTTGACACGCACGCCATAATTGACGCATTTATGGCGTATATGGAACATGAAAATAACGGCGTCAGTCGATTTCGTTTTCAACAAAATCTGCTTGAAAAGATGAGGGACCGAGGATTCACGGCGGATATCAGTCCGTTGCTCGCCACGGGAACGAACTGGGACATGACCGCTGCCGTCAGCCTCGTGATGATGGCTCTGGTCGAACAGCTTCCCGACTGAGGTGGAACAGCTTCCCGGCCGATTTTATTCTTGGGTACCCAGCCCAGACCGCGTGTATGTTTCCCATTGCCCAGTTCCGGGCGCATCCAGACCATGGTCTCTTGTCAGACCCCAGATATCAGGTGCTCTACCATGTACATCGTCGCCAGGCCTCAAGACCAGTGAAGACCAATATTCAGCAGGCGGGCGATTCGCATTCCACGAAAACTTGATCGTGAACGAGTCGCCCAGTAACACGGCGATTCATGCATTCTGATTCCAATTCCAGGTCGTCGCTCTGGCGCGACATCTCTGCCGCCATGCGCGGCAATTCGTTCAACTACACCTCCGGCAGCCTCTGGCGCGCCATCATCGTGCTTTCCATTCCGATGGTGCTCGAGATGGTCATGCAGTCGGTGCTCGAGGTGGTGGATATCTACTTTGTGGGGCGGCTCGGTGCTGATGCGGTTGCAGCCGTTGGGCTGACGGCGAGCCTCATCATCATCATTTTTGCCATCGGGCTCGGCCTCAGTATGGCTGCGACCGCCATGGTCGCGCGGCGCACGGGGGAGGGCGATCCGGACGGAGCGTCGGCGACCGTGTGGCAGGCCTTTCTCCTGACAATCGGCATCGCCATTCCAGTCGGGCTACTGTGCGTCTTCATTGCCGATGACCTTTTGCGGCTCATGGGTGCGTCACCTGCCGTCGTGGAGGTCGGAACCGGCTATGCCCAGGTCATGCTCGGTACGAATGCCACGATCCTGCTGCTTTTCCTCTTCAACGCCGTCTTCCGCGGCGCAGGCGACGCCTCGATGGCCATGCGCGCTCTCTGGATGGCCAATATCCTGAATATCATTCTCGACCCGATCCTGATTTTTGGATGGGGACCGGTACCGGCGATGGGTGTGACAGGTGCCGCCGTGGCAACCGCGATTGGACGCGGTACCGGCGTAGCCTACCAGATCTGGGTACTGATGGGGGGGCGGGGCCGTCTGCAGGTTCTTCGGCGACACATGGTCGTCCATGGATCCGTGCTTCGGCGCCTGATCCGTATCTCGCTGCCCGGCATGATGCAATATCTCGTGGGAACGGCCAGTTGGCTCGCCCTCATGCGTATCATGGCCGAGTTCGGCAGCGAGGCGCTCGCGGGGTACACGGTGGCCATCCGCATTATCGTATTTGCACTGCTCCCATCCTGGGGTATTGCCAACGCGGCGGCCACGCTCGTCGGGCAGAACCTGGGGGCAAAACAACCCGACCGCGCCGTGCGCTCGGTGTGGTACTGTACGGCGGTCGACGCGGTCTTTCTTTCTGCAATGGGCGCTGCTATCTGGTGGTTCGCAGACGCCGTCGTTCTCTGGTTCGTGGTCGATGAGGCAGCCGTGTCGGTGGGCGTCGAGAGTATCCGGATCCTGACAGCCGCCTACCCGATCTGGGCTGTCAGCATGGTGCTCATCCAGGCGTTCAATGGAGCGGGCGATACGACGACCCCGACGTGGATTCACCTGTTTGCTTTCTGGGTTATCCAGTTGCCCGTTGCGTGGTATCTGGCGCTGTATGCCGGATTGGGGCCTGAAGGCGTATTCTGGGGCATTGTGGCGGGCCAGGCCTCGGCCGCCCTGATCAGCATCTGGCAGTTTCGCCTCGGCCGGTGGAAGGCGACGGAAGTGTAGCTCGCCCGCCATTCGCCGGTCACGACCCGTATCATCCCCACGCCACGGCTACGGCATAGTCGTCGCTAAAATGGTAGATGCCGTTCCAGGTCTGGCCGCCGGTATCCTGGACGGCAGCCAGGCGCCAATTCTTGGGGGAAGTTGCCATGGCCGCAGTCGGCACGGGATTCCGGGCTGTGATACGAAGGTGGCGGGGTCCCGTGCGAAGTCCCGTGCCCGAGCCCTTCAGAACGGCTTCCTTGATGGTCCAGACAGCATGAAGTTGTTCGTGCGCGGTCGGCGCCAGGAGGCCCAGGAGCGGCCGCTCGTCCGCGTGCGTGATGTAGTCGAGCAGGCGCTCCGTACGCGGCTTCATGATCTCAATGTCCACGCCGAGCGGCCGGTTGCCACTCGCGGCGATAGCACGCTCACCCGAGTGGGCAAGGGAAATCTGCAGGTGGGAGGATTGGGCACCGGGGCGGCCACGGACTCCGCCAGCGTCCAGCACGAGGCGTCCGCTTTCGTGGATGGAAATCGGCACCTGCGCCGGATCCAGGTCAAGCCGTTCGCCCAGGTGTTGGCGCAATACCAGGCGGCCGAGCGTAAAAAGACGACGGCGGGCCTCGTTCCTGAACGAGGCCCGCCGGTCATGTTCTTCATGCGTCAGAACGTCCACCCACGAACCATCGTCAAGATCGCTGAGCGAACCTGACAGAACCTGGATATCCGCGGGAATGTCCCGTGGAAGCGCAACGTCAAACTGCGTTGACACGTGCCGCTACTGCATTCCAGTCGACCACGTTCCAGAAAGCCGAAATATAGTCCGGGCGGCGGTTCTGATAGTTCAGATAGTAGGCGTGCTCCCATACATCGAGCCCGAGAACCGGGGTATCGCCCTGCATGAGGGGAGAATCCTGGTTGGCGGTCGAATAGACCTTGAGCTTGCCGCCTGAGACGACAAGCCAGGCCCAGCCGGAGCCGAACCGCGTCGCGGCGGCATTTGAGAACTCCTCCTTGAACGCATCGAATGAACCGAATGCACTGTCAATGGACGCCCCGAGGTCGCCAGACGGGCTGCCGCCTCCATTTGGAGAAAGTATGCTCCAGAACAGCGAGTGGTTGGCGTGGCCACCGCCATTGTTGCGGACGGCGCCGCGGATACCTTCCGGGACGCTGTCAATGCCGCCGAGCAGGTCTTCCACGGACTTGGCCAGCAGTGCATCGTGGCCCTCAAGGGCGGCGTTCAGTTTCGCCACGTAACCGGCGTGGTGCTTCCCATGGTGAATTTCCATGGTGCGGGCATCAATGTGGGGTTCGAGAGCGTCGTGGGCGTAGGGAAGATCAGGTAAAGTATGTGCCATTGGTCTTGGTGGGCCGTTGAATGATGTATTCCAGTGTTTATTCAGGCCTGTCGTACGATGGGCGCCCCGCTCTTGTTTTCAAGACGGTTTTAAGAATGGCGTCAATTCGCTTCGGAGGCGGAATTTCGCTGGGCGCCATCAACCGAAGAAAGTCCCCGTCAAATCCCAGGCGAACGTGGTGACGCCGAGCACGACGAGCAGTGCGGTGCAGAAAATGAGTACGCCGCGCGTCATGGTCGGAATAACGAAGGCTTCACCGGCGGCGGTTCCGGGCTCACCATCGCGGGCACTCTTCATGAAGAAGACGACGAGCACGCGCAGGTAGTAATAGGCCGACACGGCGCTTGCCAGGACCCCCGTGATGGCCAGCCAGACAAGATCGGCATCGATGGCTGGAGCAAAGACAGCCCACTTGCCGAGGAAACCGGCCAGCGGAGGAAACCCGGCAAGGGAAAACATGAAAAATACCATTGTCCATCCGAGAAGTGGCCGGCGGTAGCCGACGCCAGCGAGCGAATCAAGGCTCTGTGTACTGCCCTGGGCGTCGTCCCATTCCAGTTGGCTCATGACGCCAAAGGCGCCGATGTTCATGACCGTATAGACGAGCAGGTAGAACAGTGCGCCCGAGTAGCCTTCCGGAGTCCCTGCCGCGAGTGCCACCAGGATGTAGCCGGCGTGGGCAATAGATGAATAGGCGAGCATCCGCTTGACGTTCGACTGTGAGAGGGCGAGGACGTTGCCAATCACCATCGTGATGACTGCAAATACGGCCAACACGCCGGTCCATCGCTCGGGCGGCAGGGCCAGCACGAGTACGGTGATCAGCGCAGCAAAGGCAGCGGCTTTGGACGCCGTGGACATGAATCCGACCAGCGGGGTTGGGGCGCCCTGGTACACGTCGGGCGTCCACATATGGAACGGGACGGCGCTGACCTTGAACAGAAACCCGACGAGCAGGAGCGCCACACCCGCCCAGAACATGACCGATCCACTGCCAGCGGCAACCTGCATGTCGGACAGGCTCATTGTACCTGTCGCGCCATAGAGGAGCGCCATGCCGTAGAGGAAGAAGCCGGTGGAGAAGGCACCCAGCAGGAAATACTTGAGTGCACTCTCAATGGCGCCCTGGTTCTTTCGAACAAGGCCTGTCAGGATGTAGAGACACACGGACATCGTTTCAAGGCCCACGAAGATGGTCACGAGGTGGTTTGCCGCGCCCAGCATGAGCATGCCCGCTGTAGCAAAAAGCACCATCGAATAGACCTCCCCGATGTGCATGTCGAGCCGTTTCAGGTACGGCATGGCCAGCATGACGGTCAGTATGCCGCTGCCAAGGATGAGCAGGTTGACGAAGGCCGCCGCGCCGCCAATCCGCAGCATGCCATGGAATGCTGTACCGTCCGCCGAAAGGGCCGGGATTTCAACGGCGAAGGCAAGGACGAGCGCCGCGAGCGTAATGAGCGGGGTCGCAGCGTGCCGGTTTCGGTAGGCGTCAAAGACGACCACCACCAGCCCCGCCAGCGAAACGATGACGAGCGGCAGGGCAGCGGCAATGTCGGCCCACATGGAGGAATATGCCTGCGAAAGATCCATAATTTATACCCAGCTCAGAGAGTCTATGCGTCCGGCCAGTTCGATGTCCTTGTCAGATACCTTGTTGCCCACGTCGTGCGTCGTGAGCCGGACATCCACCTTGTTGTAGACATTCGCCAGCTCAGGATGATGGTTGAGGGCTTCGGCTTCGAAAGCCACACGGACCAGGAAGCTGACGGCCTCCTTGAAGGAGCCGAACGTGAAGGTCCTGGCGAGCGCATCGTTTTCGTGCGTCCAGCCAGGGAGCCCATCGAGCTTTTCTGCGATTTCATCGTGTGATAAGGCATGGCTCATAGTATCCACCCGCTATAGAAGATGACGTAAATGATGAAGTAGACTGGCAGGAGAATGGGAAGCGAGTAGCGAACGATGTAGCCCATGAAAGAGGGGGTTTCGACGCCGTTGGATTCAGCTATGGCCTTGACCATGAAGTTGGGGGCGTTCCCGATATAGGACATGGCCCCGAAGAACACGGCGGCCACGGAAATGGCCTGCAGGTAGATGGCGGAGTCGAGCGATTCGGCGAAGGCTCTGACCGATGCCGGGTCGTTTACATCCATACCGAACTTGCCCATCGAGGCGGCCAGGAAGTTGAGGTAGGTCGGCGCGTTGTCAAGAATGCCTGAGAGCACACCCGTGCCCCAATAGAACAGGCCGACCGTGAGGGAGTCGGCATTCTGAGAGGCGAAATTGGAGATGAGTTGGAGTGCCGGCTGCATGGTCGCGAAAATACCCAGGAAGAGCCAGCCAACCTCACGGATGGGCTCGAAGTTGAACTCGTTTTTCTCCATGGCCGTCTTGTCGGCCGTCTTGTAGGCCAGGAAGGCGACCGTGAACATGATGATCTCACGGATCCCGAACGGAACGCCGAGCATGGCATGCAGATCGGGCACCCAGGGGAAGACGTTCGGGTCAATGAACACCGACACGATAATGATGGCAACCCAGAAGAAGCTCTTCGATCCTTCGAGAGATACAATGGATTTGCCCGGGACAGGGTCGGGCGAGGTAGCCTTGTTGCGGCTGTCGAGCACGTAGAAGATGAAGAGGATCATCGCTGTCGCCGGCAGCCAGATGTACCAGACGTGCGTGAACGTCCAGAAGAACGGAACGCCGCGCAGGAAGCCGAGGAACAGCGGGGGATCGCCAATTGGTGTGAGGGCACCGCCTACGTTGGCGACCAGGAAAATGAAGAAGACGATATGGTAGGCCTTGAGGCGCCCCTTGTTCAGCCGCATGTAGGAACGGATGAAGAGCATGGCCGACCCGGTCGTGGCTATCAGGTTGGCAATGACCGACGCGGCAAAGAGCAGGACCACGTTGTTCAGTGGAGTGCCCTTGGCGTTGATGCTCACAAAGATGCCGCTGGCTGCAATGAAGAGCGAGGCCACGAGCGCAATGAACGACATGTACTCGGTCGCCGCGTGCTCCACGGCGATGGGCGACTTGAGTACAAAAACGTAATAGAGGCTGACGAAAACGCCCAACGCGACGGAGTATTTCGGGTAGTGATGGTGCCAGTGGTGCGCAAAAAACAGCGGACCGGTGGCAATCATGACCAGCAGCGCCGCAAAGGGGAGTACCAGCCATACAGGGGGGAGCGGGCCGTGGTCGCCGGCGTGTTCATCGTCGGCGGCGTGCTCCTGCGCCGACTCCACATGCGACGCCCCCGCTTCTTCATCATGCAGCTCGGCCGTATCGGCTGGCGCCGCCGCCTGCTGCGCCGCTACGGGCAGTGCGGGCCCCAGTGCAAGGGCCGTCATCACAAGAATCAACGTCAGGGCAGCGTGGCGCATGGAAAATATGGTTCAGTCCTGGGTCAATCGATAGTCAGCGGGAGCGCCTGCGCGGAGCTGGCCATTTCTTCAGCCGCCAGGCGTTTGGTCTCAATGGTTTCGAGCAGATCCTTTACGGCTGGTTCACTTTTGGCTAAAAACGGCGAGGGTGCCAGGCCCATGACAACCATAAGAACGGCCAGAGGAATAAGCAGGCCGAGTTCCCGCTTGTTGAGATCCTTCATGTCCCGGTTCTCGTCGCGGTCAAGCGTACCCCAGAACATGGCGTAGACCATGTAGAGCAGGTAGACCGCAGCCAGGATGACACCCGTCGTGGCAACGACTACCAGCCATGGGCTGGCCAGCGAAGTACTGCTGAATGAACCGATCAGGATGAGGAATTCGCCCACGAAACCGTTGAGTCCCGGCAGACCGGCCGATGCCAGCACCGAAACGACCATGAAAAACGTCAGGACCGGTACGGATTTGGCAATTCCGCCGTAATCGGACATTTCCCGTGTGTGGCGGCGCTCATAGAGCATGCCCACAATGAGGAAGAGCGCGCCGGTCGAAATGCCGTGGTTGATCATCTGGATCATGGCGCCCTGCATGGCTTCGACATTGAAGGCAAAAATGCCAAGGACGACGAATCCGAGGTGGCTCACGGACGAGTAGGCCACGAGTTTCTTGGCATCGGTCTGGGCGCGTGAGACGAGCGCCCCGTACACGATGCCAATGACGGCCAGCACGGCGAACAGCATGGCGTAGTCCTGTGCGGCATTCGGGAAAAACGGTAAGCAGAATCGGACAAGTCCGTATGTACCCATTTTCAGCAACACCCCGGCCAGTACAACCGAGCCGCCTGTGGGCGCCTGGACGTGTGCATCGGGAAGCCAGGTATGCAGCGGGAAGAGTGGCACCTTGATGGCGAAGGCCAGCGCAAAAAGCAGGAACAGCCAGTTCTGCGTGCCGAGCGGCATGTTGAAGGCGACCAGTTTGTACCAGTCGGTCGTGAACACACCGGCGTTGATGGCATCGCCGGCCGCATAGCCAAGGAAGATCAGCGCCACAAGCATGAGCAGCGAACCGACGAGCGTATAGATGACGAACTTGACCGCCGCGTAGACGCGATTCTCGCCGCCCCATATGCCGATGATGAAGTACATCGGAATCAGCGTCAGCTCAAAAAAGATGTAGAACAGGAAGATGTCGAATGCCGCAAAAACACCGGTTACGCCCGTCTGAAGTACGAGCAAGAGGGTGTAATAGGGCTTGTGGTTCTTTCCGATGTACGTCCAGGAAGAGAGCACGACAATGGGGCCAAGCAGCGTCGTGAGCATGATGAGGAGCAGGTTCAGCCCATCAATACCCACGAAATACTTGATGTCCATGCTGTCTGGAAACCAGAGATCGCTGATCTGCGCCATCTGGGGGACGGCCTGGGTCGATACACCGGGGTCGAACTGGAAATAAAGTCCGAGTGACAGCAGGAATGTTGCCGATGTTACAAGGAGTGCCGACCAGCGGATGGCCGACTCACTGCGTGCCAGCATCGTCAACACGGCTCCGACGAGCGGAAGAAAAATGACCAAAGAAACCATGAGTCCCTAGAATAGCATGAGCCAGACGATGAGAACGACGCCAAAGACAATACCGACGGCATAGGAAGGAACAAGCCCGGTCTGGAAGTACTTCAGCACGAAACTGAGGGCACGGGTCAAAAATGCCGTACCATTGACGAGTCCGTCAACCACATATTTGTCAAACGGGGCGAATACATACCGGGCGCCTCCGATGATGGGGCGGACGATGGCCTTGTCGTAGGCTTCGTCCACGAAGTATTTTCCCTGGAAGAGTTTCCAGAGGCCGCCGAAACGGCTGGCCAGCGCGTCATCAAAGGCGAGGCCCTGCCGCGTGTACCATCGCCAGCCGAGCGTAACGCCCACGATGGCGACTCCCGAGCCGAGTGCAATCAAGGCCCACTCCATGGCGAGTGCGACGTGACCGTCGAAAAGCCGTTCAGCAACAGGGCCATGATCGCCAGCGAGCCAATGGTGGATCCAGTTCAGGTCGCCGTGCGCAATGACCGCCGGAATGCCCAGGAAACCACCAACTACGGAAAGTCCGGCAAGCACCCACAGGGGCACTGTCATGGAAGCGGGCGATTCGTGCGGGTGCAGCGTATCGGCATGTGGCCAGCGCGGCGACCCTTCAAAGGTCAGTACGTAGGCCCGGATCATGTAGATAGCTGTGAGGAGCGCCGTCATGAGACCCACTCCCCACACGAACCAGGCGGCGGGGAAGCCGAACGACGCGGCCTCAAAGGCTTTGAACAGGATCTCGTCCTTGGAGAAGAACCCGGCCAGCAGGGGAATACCGGCAATGGCGAGTGTTGAAATGAGGAAGGTCATGCGCGTAGCTGGCATGAACTGTTTGAGTCCCCCCATCGTGCGCATGTCCTGCGGGTCCAGTTTGTGGCCGTGGCCATCGTGGGCAAGCTCGTGCTCCACGTGATGCATGCCATGGATGACGCTCCCCGACCCGAGGAACAGGCAGCCTTTGAAAAAGGCATGCGTCATGACATGGAAGATGGCTACGTAAAAGGCGCCGACACCCGTTGCAACGAACATGTAGCCGAGCTGTGACACCGTGGAATAGGCAAGTACCTTCTTGATGTCATTCTGCGTGATGGCAATGGTAGCCGCCACCAGCGCGGTCGTCGCGCCCACAATGGCGATCAGCGTCATGACGCCGGGTGCCAGGAGGACGAGTGGCGAAAGGCGGGCCAGCAGGTACAGTCCGGACGTTACCATGGTGGCCGCATGGATGAGGGCCGATACAGGGGTGGGGCCGGCCATGGCGTCCGGAAGCCACGTAAAGAGCGGAATCTGTGCCGATTTGCCTGTCGCTCCCATGAAGAGCAGGAAGACGGCGAGCGACAGCATGGTCGGATCCATGCTCGAACCAGCTGCAATCAGCGAACTCATGTCGAGTGCACCAACTTCCCGGAACAGGATGAACATGGCCACAAGAAAGGCAAAGTCGCCCACACGGTTCATGATGAACGCCTTGTTGGCGGCGGCGCTGTTGGCCAGGTTCCTGTACCAGAAACCGATCAGCAGGTAGGAGCACAGTCCCACGCCTTCCCATCCAAGGAACAGAACCACAAGGTTGTCACCGAGAATGAGGTTGAGCATCATGAAAATGAACAGGTTCAGATAGGCGAAAAAGCGCCAGAACCCGTCATCGCCATGCATGTAGCCGATGGAATACACGTGGATGAGACTGCCAACGCCCGTCACCACGAGGCCCATGAGCAGGGACAACTGGTCTATCCTGTAGGCGAAGTCAATGGTCAGATCACCGGCGGCCATCCACGTAAAGAAGCGCGTAATGCTGGCGTTTCCGTCAAATGACAGGAAAAGAACCACGAAAGCCGCGAATGGAAGGGCAACCATAGCCGTTCCAAGAATGCCGATAAGGCGTTCCTGCTTCCTCCACGAGGGCATGAACAGCCCCAACAGCCCATTGATGGCTGCCCCGGCAAGCGGAAAGAGCAGAATGGCGTAAATCAGGGAAGCTGAATCCATCACGCTTCTAGTATTTGAAGAGGTTGAACTCGGTCACGTCGATGGTCAGCTTGTTGCGGAAGGCCGCAATGACAAGCGCCAGGCCGATGGCGGCTTCTGCCGCTGCGACCGCCATGACGAAGAACACCAGGATTTGGCCCGCCGGACTGCCCATGGTCTGACTCAGGGCGACAAGCGTGATGTTGACCGCGTTGAGCATGAGTTCGATGGACATGAGCATGATGATGACATCCCTGCGGAACAGGAACCCGATCACACCCATGGTGAACAGGATGGCACTCAGATACAGATACCAATTGAGGGTGATTTCCATCAGACAGGCTTGCGTTTGGAGAGCATGACAGCACCGATAGTCGCCGCGAGCAGCAGAATGCCGATCATTTCAAACGGCAGGGCAAATTCAACGAACAGCGACTTGGCAAGTGTATTGGCGGTTCCACTGTCTGCCGCCGCCTGTAGTGACTGCGGCTCGGGAAGAACGCCGAGGCTCGATGCCACTACAAACGAAAGCATGGACAACAGGCCCATGCTCAAGACGTATGCAACACCTTTTCGCCACTCGAAGCGCCGTACGTCGGGAAGTGCCGCCAGATTGAGCAACATGATGACGAACAGGAAGAGGACCATGATGGCACCGGCGTAGACCAGCACCTGGATGACAGCAATGAACGTTGCATTCAGCGTGAGGTAGAGTCCTGCCACGCAAAACAGGTTCAGGATCAGCCAGAGGGCACTGTTGACCGGGTTGCGGGAGACGAGCATGCCGAGCGCGCCAGCAATGGCGACGGTGGCGAGCACGAAAAACAGAATCTGGGCAGCCATGTTGGTGGGGTCCGGTCAGATATATCGGGGTCGAAGTTAGCGACCTGTCCGTTGGGCGGCAAGAAAAAATCCGGTAAAGAGTAGAAGCATGCCTGATCGTATATTCGAAGGATGACGCTGACTGATATTCGACACCGCAGGAATGCCTGGATCCTGGACCTGCTGCCCCTGCTCGAGGATGTGTCCGGAGATGTAGAGGCCATGGCCCTTCGTGTTCCGGGACGTGTGGAACTGCTCGGTAAACACACCGACTATGCCGGTGGCATCAGTCTGACGTGCGCATCGACCCGGAAAATGACCGGAATAGCGGTCCGGACGGACGAGCCTGTATTTGAGATGATGGACCTCTCGAGCGGTCAGCGCATGGCGCTGCCACTGGCCCCACCTCCGGAAATGCAGGGTTGGTATGCCTACCCGTCGGCGGCGGCCCGCCGGCTTCTGTCGCACGCCCCCACACCCTCTTCGGGCGTCCGGCTCGTGTTCCGGGGCGATATACCATCTGCATCGGGCATGAGTTCGTCGTCGGCGCTCCTCGTGCTGTCGGCACTGGCACTTTTCATGGTGCCGGAGGTGGCCTCGAATCCGCGCCTGAAGGAGTCGGTCCGTTCCGTGGGTGACTGGTGTGCTTTTCTGGGTGCTGTCGAGTCGGGATATGATTTCGGGTCGATGACGGGCGGCAGTGGTGTCGGACTGCGGGGTGGCTCACAGGATCATACGGCTATTGTCATGGGGCGCGAAGGCGAGGTCGGCCTGTTCGGCTATCACCCGGTCGAGCGCCTGCTGACGCTTGCGTGGCCCGGTGACATGCAACTCCTGATCGGCGTAAGCGGCGTCGCGGCGCCCAAGGCGACATCTGCCCGCGAGCGCTACAATACAGCATCGGACCTGGCCGCGCGCATTGGCCAGGAGTTTGCGCGGCGACACGGTACGTCGCCGCCCGTGATCGGGGCCGCCATGGAGAGCGAGGCGTTCGAGGAGGGCCGCATTATTGAACTTATTGACGCTATCGCGACGAGTGCAGAAGACAGAACGGCGCTCTGGCACCGGTTCGCCCAGTTCCACGATGAATGCACGGTGGTCATTCCTGGCGTCGTCGACGCCTGGCAGTCAGGCGACTGGTCGGCGTTTGGCCGGTATGTGGCGCGCAGCCAACAGATGGCCGACGAATGGTTGGGTAACCAGGTGCCCGAAACGAACCGGCTCGTGGCGCAGGCACTTGAGGCCGGAGCGGTGGCCGCGTCGTCGTTTGGGGCGGGATTCGGGGGCGCGGCGTGGGCCATCGCCCGCAAGGAGGGCGCTGAAACCGTACTGGAGCGCTGGCGGGCAGCCTACGAGACGGCCTGTCCGGAGCACCGCGTCCGCTCCGTTTTCTTCACGGATGAGCCGGCAGAGGGTGCTGAAGTGCTGGGTGCTCCCGCGTCACTGTCCGCTCTGCTTGCCGGGTAGGGGAACCGGAGGCGGTTCCGTGGCGTGACTATGGGCTGATTCCGTATTCGTATGCTGCTACGGCTGCATCTACCGTCAACCACCTGAACGCAACTTCCATGTCACAACAGATTCCCATCACCATTGCCCGCGGAGACGGGATTGGACCCGAAATCATGGAGGCCACGCTCCGTATTCTGGATGCGGCCGGGGCGCCGCTCCGCTACGAGGAGATCAAGGTGGGCAAGGAGATGTTCGAGGCCGGTTATACATCGGGTCTGGCTCCCGATGCGTGGGATGTGATTCGTCGCAACAAGGTGTTCCTGAAAGCGCCGATCACGACGCCGCAGGGCGGTGGGTACAAGAGCTTGAATGTGACCATTCGCAAGTCGCTCAGCCTGTATGCGAATGTGCGTCCTTCAAAATCGTATGCGCCGTTCGTGACGAGCCAGCATCCGACGATGGACCTGGTTATTGTGCGCGAGAACGAGGAGGACCTCTACGCGGGCATTGAGCACCAGCAGACCAACGAGGTTGCCCAGGTGCTGAAGCTGATTACGCGTCCCGGCACAGAGCGTATCGTCCGGTATGCCTTTGAATATGCACGGGCCTACGGGCGCGAGACCGTCACGTGCATGACGAAGGATAACATCATGAAGCACACGGACGGGCTCTTCCACAAGGTGTTCGACGAAATCGCGGCCGAGTATCCAGACATAGAGTCGGACCACTACATCATTGACATTGGTGCGGCGCGCGTTGCCGAGCAGCCCGAGCGGTTCGACGTGATCTGTACGCTCAATCTGTATGGCGATATCCTTTCGGACATTGCTTCTCAGATTGCAGGTTCCGTGGGACTGGCGGGATCGGCCAACATCGGAGACGAAGTCGCCATGTTCGAGGCCATCCACGGGTCGGCGCCCGATATTGCCGGCCGGAAAATCGCCAATCCGTCGGGCCTGTTGGTGGCGGCTACCCAGATGCTGGTTCATCTGGGACTCGGAGACGTGGCAGAGCGCATTGAAAACGCGTGGCTGTGCGCGTTGGAGTCGGGCATCCATACGGCCGACATCTACCGGGAAGGACTCTCCGAGCGCGAGGTGGGTACGTTCGGGTTCACCGATGCGGTGATCGCCAACCTCGGCAATGAGCCCAGGAAGCTCCGCCGCGTGAAATACCGTAAAGGGGCCATTACCGTGCCGAAGCCGCGCAGGACAACGTCGACGAAGGTACTCGAAGGCATTGACGTTTTTCTGGACTGGGACGAAGGCGATCGCCATCCGGATGTGCTCGGGAAGGCGCTCGAATCGGCAGCTGCCGGGACCACACTGAAGCTCAAAATGATCACGAACCGTGGCGTGAAGGTCTATCCGGACGGGTTGCCGGAGACGTTCTGGTCCGACCACTGGCGGTGTCGCTTTGTACCGGTTGCGCCCGAGACAAAGCTGACGTTCGATGACGTGCTGGCTCTGCTCGCGGCCATTCATGGGGCTGGTCTTGACGTCATCAAGACCGAACACCTGTACACGTTCGACGGTGTACGCGGATACTCGCTCGGCCAGGGGGAATGAATCTCAACAGGTCGACCCGCAAAATCCACTACTGGATTGGCATTGGCATACTCGTGCCCATGCTGATCGTCGTCGTGACCGGACTGTTGCTCCAGATCAAGAAGCAGTCGTCCTGGGTGCAGCCGGATGAATTCCGCGGCACGGGCACGGAACCGGTGGTGGAGCTCAGCGACATCCTGGCGGTCATGCGGGACCATCCGCAGTTTGACGTCGCGTCGTGGGACGATATAGATCGCCTCGACGTCAGGCCCGGCAAGGGCGTCGTGAAAGTCCGTCTGCACAGCGACTGGGAGGTCCAGATTGATCTGGGTACAGGCGAGGTGCTGCATACCGCCTACCGTCGGAGCGATGTCATAGAGGCGTTGCATGACGGGTCCTGGTTCGGGGGTGACTGGACGAAACTGGGATTGTTTTTACCGAGCGGCGTGGGCCTGCTGGTACTGCTCGTTACGGGATTGTGGCTGTTCATTCTGCCCTTTCGTTCTCGGCGCCGGAAAAACAAGCCGGGCGGTGGGCCGCGGAAGAGGCCGTCGGGAGGGCCGCGGACGGGATCTGGTTGAAGATCCAACGTGCGCCAGTGCGCCAGTGCGCCAAGATGCTATAGCGCTCGGATCCGAGGGTGGCGCCCGATTTCCTGGCTTCCCGGCCCATGAAGGCTGAGCCTGCATAAATCGAGAAAGTAACACCATTGCGCTGGCGAGGGTTGGCCTGAGAAGCAGGCTCATCCTTCAGACTTTGAAAGATGAGCCTGCTTCTTTGGTGCAGCGTGTCTTCAACCCATATATCACCTGCCCGGGTTTTGAAGGCTGAACCTGCGCCGCGCCGAAGACGGGTGTGCGATGGTTTTTCAACGGGCTTCTACAGAAATGAAATCCGCCGCCACAGTCGCGCGAGCCAAAGCCCGGCGGCAAGGGCCAGCGTACCGGTCAGCGCGGCGGCGCCCCATTGCCCATAGAGGGCGTATCCAGTTGTGAACAGCACGCCGTAGATGGCCACAACGCCAAGGAACGCCGCCAATAAAGAGGCAGGCAGTTCACCGTCTGCGGACCCGGGCTGGCCGCTCTCGCCGTAGAAGCCGGACTCCTGTCCACGCTGTTCCATGACGCTCGTAACGGCCGTCCACCCGGGCCCACCTGGACGGATTTTCTGTACGAAGGAGACCAGTGTGCTCATCTCCGTTTTTGGGCCGAAAAACGCCACCGAGACCCAGGCGAGCGTCGTAATGCCGACGCCGGAGACGAGTTGCCCCCAGGTTGGCATACCAAAGCCGTCGAATACCTGGAAGACAACGGCCACGAGAAACGACACGATCATGGCTGTGAGTTCCGAGGCGGCGTTCACGCGCCACCAGTACCAGCGCAGGATGAACAACAGTCCGGTTCCGGCCCCGATCTGGACCAGGATTTCAAAGACCTGCAGGGCATTTTCCAAAAACAGGGCGAGTGTACACGCGACCGTCATCAGAATGACCGTCCAGAGTCGACCCATCCAAACCTGCCGCTCTTCCGATGCCGTTGGGTTCACGAACCGCTCATATATATCATTGACAATAATGCTCGCACCCCAGTTGACCTGTGTGGACATGGTCGACATGTACGCCGCAGCCAGCGACGTCACGACGAGTCCGAGCAGGCCAGCGGGCAGGAAGGTCAGCATGGCCGGGTAGGCCAGGTCGTTACGCACCACCTGTTCGGGGACATCCGGAAACCGCTCGGCAATCGATGCCAGGTCGGGGAAGACGATCATGGATGCCAGCGCAATCAATATCCAGGGCCACGGTCGAAGCGCATAGTGCAGCGCATTGAAAAGGAACGTCGCGCCGAGGGCGTTCTTCTCGTCACGGGCCGAGAGCATGCGCTGCACGATGTATCCACCACCGCCGGGTTCCGCTCCCGGATAGTAGGCCGCCCACCACTGCACGGCCAGCGGTATAATGAAGAGCGGCACGAGGTCATCCATCCGCATGGTGGAAAAGTCGGGCAGGAAGTCCAGTTTCGGGACGACGTTGGGGTGCTCGAGCAGCGCGCCGAGTCCGCCGACTTCGGGCAGTCCGAGGACGTGGATGGTCGCCCAGATGGAACCGGTCATGGCCATGGCGAACTGGATCAGATCTGTCAGCACGACGCCCCTCAGGCCACCGACGGCCGAGTAGACCATGGTCACGCTCGCAGCAATGACGACCGTCTGGAGCGGCGACCAGCCCATCATGATGCTGCCGATCTTTATGGCGGCAAGCGTCACCGATGCCATGATCAGGATATTGAACAGGATGCCCAGGTACACCGCCCGGAACCCTCGCAAAAAGGCGGCAAGCCTGCCGGAATACCGGATTTCGTAGAACTCGACATCTGTCACGACCCCGGAGCGCCGCCACAGCCGCGCATACAGGAAAACAGTCAGCATCCCGGTCAGCAGGAAGGCCCACCACGCCCAGTTCCCGACGACACCCGAACTGCGAACGAGGTCGGTGACCAGGTTCGGCGTATCGGTGCTGAACGTTGTAGCGACCATCGACACACCGAGCAGCCACCACGGCATGTTCCTCCCACCCAGGAAAAACGAATCGAAATCACGGCCCGCTTTCCGCGCAACGGAAAGTCCTATTCCGATGGATACGGCGAAAAACGCCGCCATCACGGCCCAGTCGAGTGGAGAGAACTGCATGGGGCGCAATCTACGCCACCGGATGGGACGTGTAAAGCAGAGGCGTGGTTACGGCTCGGTTCCTCGAAACGCCTCCACGTCGTAGATTGACGGCTTCCTGTCACTCGAATCTTACAGACATCGCCATTCAATATGGACCGTAGAACCTTCTTATCGGCTGGCGCTGTGGCTGGCGCTGGCGCTTCGCTCGGCGCCCGCGGCGTCCTGGCCGGCACGCGTGATCTGGCGTCGGCTCCGGCATCCAGCAATGCCCGCTTCACCCGAACGCCCCGCGCGAAGGCCCGTATCGGGTTTATTGGCACAGGGCTTCGCGGCCGGGAGCACCTGCGCCTCGTGAGTCTGCGGAGCGACACCGAGATTCCCGCCATCTGTGATATAGATCCAGATGCCATTGCAGCGTCGCAGCAGCTCCTGGTAGACGCGGGTCGGCCTGGCGCCGAGGTGTATACGGGCAGCGACCATGCCTGGGAGGATATGATTGCGCGCGACGACCTGGACGGCGTCATCATATCGACACCCTGGCTGTGGCACACGCGAATGGCCGTGGGCGTCATGCAGGCGGGTAAATATGCAGGCGTGGAAGTGTCCGCGGCGAACACGCTCGAAGAGTGCTGGGACCTGGTCAATACGTATGAATCGACCGGCATGCCGTGCATGATCATGGAGAATGTCTGTTACCGCCGCGACGTGATGGCCATTCTGCAGATGGTGCGTGAGGGGCTCTTCGGCGAACTGCTCTTCCTCGAGTGCGGCTACCAGCATGACCTGCGCGAAGTCAAGTTCAACAACGGGCGGCAGCCCTACGGCGGTGGGGTAGAGTTTGGTGAGAAGGGGTTTTCCGAGGCCAAATGGCGGACCTGGCACTCGGTGCACCGCAACGGGGACATTTACCCGACGCATGGAATTGGTCCGGTGGGCGTCTACCTGGATATCAACCGCGGCAACCGGTTCACGGCCATGTCATCGGTGGCGACCAAATCCCGCGGTCTGCACAAATACATTGTGGATCAGGCCGGAACGGACCACCCGAATGCGAAGGTGCGTTTCAAGCTCGGCGACATCGTCACCTCCACCATCCAGACGCAGCATGGCGAGAGCATTATTGTGAAGCATGACACCAATAGTCCGCGGCCGTACTCGCTCGGATTCCGGGTGCAGGGTACCGATGGGCTCTGGATGGATGTCATGGACAAACTCCACATAGAAGGCCGCAGCCCGAAGCATCAATGGGAGGATGCGAACGCCTGGCTCGAGAAGTACGACCACCCGCTGTGGAAACGATACGAGGACCGCGCGACGGGCGCCGGGCACGGCGGAATGGACTTCTTCGTCGATCATGCATTCGTGGAAGCCATCAAGGCGGGTGCCGATACGCCGCTCGACGCCTACGATGCGGCCGCCTGGAGCGCGATTACACCGCTGTCGGAATTGTCTATTGCAGCAGGAGGCGCCGTGCAGCCGTTCCCGGACTTCACGCGCGGCCGGTGGATGACCCGCGAGCCGGTTTTTGCCCTCGATGACAGCTATTGAACCTGCTTCCGATGGCCGCGGGACGGTTGTACTCCATGGGGCATGGGGCCCACTGGCATTCCGTGCGCCAATACATGTGCTCCGCGCCGACACGCGTGCCGAGGTGGCGCCGTTGCTGGACCGGGTCGATGCGTACGTAGCCGACGGGTACTACGCCGCGGGTCATGTGTCCTACGACGCGGGACCGCCCGAGTGGCGCGTGCCGTACGCGTGGTTCGGGATTTATGCCGATGTGGATCGCGGCGTGCCGGCTGGCGAGGCTGCGCCGACTGGTGAGGCTGCGCCGGACACGTTCCGAGGCGCGTCGCCCTTACAGAAGGACTTTGTAGGTCCCCTTGAAGAACTGGCGGGGCGTGAAGCGTTCATGGGCGGCGTGGAGCGGGTCCGCGCGCTCATCCGCGAGGGGGATGTGTACCAGATCAACTACACGACGGCGTTTGAAGGCCCGCTCCACGCCGCCCCCGAAACGCTTCACGCCCATATCCTGGAGCGTCATCCGGTGCCGTATGCAGCGCGGATTGCTTATGGGGACGAAGGCCCAAGCGAGGACGGTAGTGACGGTGGGGGTGGTCGCACGGAAATTCTCAGTTGGTCGCCCGAGCTGTTTTTCGAGATGGACGCCGGTCGGCAGCGTATTCGGACGCGTCCCATGAAAGGCACATCCGCGCGCGGGCTTACCGTGGCGGAGGATGCCGAGCGCGCCGATTGGCTGCGCGCCGATGCGAAAAGTCGCGCCGAAAATCTGATGATCGTGGACCTGTTGCGCAATGATCTCTCCCGCATCTGCACGCCGGGGTCGGTCCGCGTACCGGTGCTTTTTGAGGTGGAGACGTACGGCTCGGTGCTCCAGATGACGTCGACCGTGGAGGGTGACCTGGAGCGGGCGGGGCGCGCAGCGACGGGCAAGGGGGGCGGTCGTGGCGGAGCGACTGGTAGTAGCGCCAGTGTCCCGCTGGCCGATGTATTCAGCGCCCTCTTTCCCTGCGGATCGGTGACGGGCGCGCCGAAGCAGCGGGCCATGCAGCGGATTGATCAGCTCGAAGGCGCGCCGCGCGGCGTCTACTGCGGAGCCATCGGGTACGTGGCGCCGGATGGCTCGGCCTGTTTCAATGTGGCCATCCGCACGGCGCTCGTGCGCGATGGTCGCCTGCGGCTGGGCGCCGGGGCAGGTATTGTATGGGACTCCAATGCCGCGGAGGAGTATGACGAGACGCTTCTCAAAACCCGATTCCTGACCGCGCCCCGTCCGCCGTTCAGGCTGCTGGAGACCATGCGCTTGGAGAACGGGCGGGTGTGCCGGCTGGGCGCGCACATGGACAGGCTCGACGCATCGGCCCGGTATTTTGGTTGGGATATCGGGGTGGAGGGTATCCGGTTGGCTGTGGAGCGCGTGGCACGTGAGTCGGCCAGGAACGAGGCGGCCAGGAACGAGGAGAGCCCGAGCGCCGTGCGTCTTCGCCTCACGGTCGGGCCGAGGGGAGACCTCGATTTCCAGGTGCAGTCGCTGCCGGATGGTCGGAATGTGGCCGGTAAGCGCCTCGCGGTAGGACTTGCGGGCGTCCGGGTCGAAGGGCAGAGCGTGTTCCTCCGACACAAAACGACGCATCGACCCGAATATGACAGGGCTCGGAGCGTCGCGGTAGATCGCGGCTGGTTCGACGCGCTGCTCGTCAACGAGGCGGGGCACGTGACCGAGGGGAGCATTACAAACCTGTTCATCCGGCGTGGCGAGCGGTGGATGACGCCGCCCGTCGAAAGCGGCCTGCTCCCGGGTACGGCGCGCGCCGCCTTCATGGCCGAGCGGCACGCCCGCGACGGGCAGTGCGTCCAGGAAGTGCCTCTCACGCCGGAAGACGTGGCCAGCGCCGATGAGATTGTCCTGACCAATGCCATCGTCGGCTCAGCGCCCGCGGAATTCATCCATGGATGACGTAACGCCGAGAAAGGACATGAGTGTATCGAACCAGGTGACCGGCAGCAGGCGGGCCAGGAACACGGCGTAGACGAAGCGCGGCATAATGAGCCGTTTGCGGCGCTTTTCTATGGCGCGGTACATGCGCGCTACCGCTTCGTCTGTCGAGAGTATGGGCAGGAGCCATGAGAATCGGGTCCGGACGCCCGAAAACATGCCCGTGTCAATATAATAGGGGCAGATGACGGTCGTCGCGATGGGCGCGCCGAGGCGGCCGAGTTCGAGGCGGAGGGCTTCATCAAAGCCGACGGCCGCGAATTTGCTCGATGCGTAGGCGGCCATGCGCGTTGTAGCGACCAGACCGCCGGCCGATGCCACCGTGACCACGTGGCCTCGTCCCGCGCGGAGCATGCCGGGGAGCAGGAGCCGCGTGAGCGTGAACGGGGCAAACACGTTGACGCGGAAAATACGCTCCAGCGTATCGTTGTCGACCTCGGCGACTGCCCTTCCGGCTACGATGCCGGCGCTGTGAATGAGAATGTCGACACTGCCAGTGGCCGATTCGGCCTCCTTCGCCGCACGCTCGAGGTCGTGTGGCCGGGTCAGGTCGCAGGTGACCGCATGGAATGCGCCCGGCCACGCACCTGCCATGGCCCGCAGCTCAGCCTCCTGGATATCGATGCCCACTACGCGGTCACCGGCCGCCAGAAAGCGCTCGGCAAGGCCCCGTCCAACACCCGAGGCGGCTCCGGTCACAACAACAGTCCGCATACTATCTTGTCCATGTAAATCGAATCCAACATACGCCATGACAGACCTGTTTTCAGCAAGTGATGCCTACCGCGAGCACGCTCACATCAAGCGCCGAGCGGACTATGACGACCTGTACCGGCAGTCCGTGGAAGAGCCCGATGCGTTCTGGAAGCGTGAGGCCGATCGGATTGTGTGGTTTGAGCCGTTCAACGTCGTGCGCGATGTGAGTTATGCGCCGGGCAACGTACACATTTCCTGGTACCGGGGCGGGAAGACGAACGCCTGCTACAATGCGCTCGATCGGCACCTGGATCAGCACGCCGACCGGACGGCGCTCATTTTCGAGCCCGACAACCCGGATGAGGCCGCCCGGCACATCACGTACCGCCAGTTGCACGATGACGTCTGCCGCATGGCCAACATTCTGAAGGAGAGGGGGATCACGAAGGGAGACCGGGTTACCATCTACCTTCCCATGATCCCGGAAGCTGCCGTCGCCATGCTCGCGTGCGCGCGCATCGGGGCCGTGCACTCGGTTGTTTTTGGTGGATTCTCGCCGGACGCCCTGGCGAGCCGAATCAAGGACGGCGCGTCCCATGTCGTCATTACGGCCGATGAAGGGCTTCGGGCGGGCGGATTCGTGCCGCTCAAGTCGAATACGGACAAAGCGCTGGACGACTGTCCGGATGTACACACGGTGCTCGTAGTGCAACGCAGTGGGCGCGACGTTTCCATGCAGGAAGGACGCGACGTCTGGTACCATGAGGCCCGTGAAGCGGCAAGCGCCATCTGTGTGGCCGAGCCCATGGACGCCGAGGACCCGCTCTTCATTCTGTACACGTCCGGATCGACGGGGAAACCCAAGGGACTGCTCCACACGACGGGCGGGTACCAGGTCTACGCATCGATTACACATGAATACGTATTCGACTACCGCGCAGGCGACATCTACTGGTGCACGGCCGACGTCGGCTGGATTACCGGGCATACGTATATGGTCTATGGACCGCTCATCAACGGGGCGACCCAGGTGTTCTTCGAAGGCGTTCCAACGTGGCCCGATGCGTCGCGCTTCTGGCAGGTGGTGGAGAAGCATGGTGTGAACCAGTTCTACACGGCACCAACGGCCATTCGGGCGCTCATGCGGCAGGGAAATGAGTTCGTGGAGCGGGCCGACCGCTCGTCGTTGCGGCTGCTTGGCACGGTCGGCGAGCCCATAAACCCGGAAGCCTGGCGGTGGTACCACGAGGTGGTGGGGGAGGGGCGCTGCCCGGTGGTCGATACGTGGTGGCAGACAGAGACCGGCGGCATCATGATCACGCCGCTCGGCGCGGCCATTCCGCAGAAACCGGGGTCGGCTACGCTGCCGTTCTTCGGTGTCCAGCCCGTTGTTCTGGATGCCTCTGGGCAGGAGATGGAAGGGGAGGCCGAAGGCATCCTGGCCATCAAGGCATCCTGGCCGGGGCAGGCCCGCACCATCTATCGCGACCACGGACGCTTCATGCAGACCTACTTCTCGGCGTTTGACAACTATTATTTCACGGGCGATGGATGCCGTCGCGACACGGACGGGTACTTCTGGATCACGGGCCGGGTCGATGACGTGATCAATGTGTCCGGCCACCGGATGGGAACGGCCGAGGTTGAAAGTGCGCTCGTCGCCCATCATACGGTGGCCGAGGCCGCCGTCGTGGGCATGCCGCACGATATTAAAGGGCAGGGTATTTACTGCTACGTGACGCTGAACAGGGGCGTCACGCCGGACGATGCGCTCAGAAAGGAACTGCGCGACCAGGTGCGCCGCGTGATAGGACCCATTGCCTCGCCCGACTTCATCCAGTTTGCGCCGTCGCTTCCAAAAACCCGAAGCGGCAAGATCATGCGCCGCATTCTGCGCAAGATTGCCGCCGGCGAGCACGAAGCGCTGGGCGACACGTCGACGCTCGCCGATCCGGATGTCGTCACCGACCTGGTCACGAACCGGCGTCAGGAGTGAGGCGAATCGGTGACCGGGCCGTGGGTGCGCCGCCACGCGTCGAACTGCTGGCGCACACCGGCCGCTGACAGGCGGCGGCTCGTGAGCAGGCTTTCGGCGCCTGCGCCTGCCGACTTGGACAGCTTTTCGCCACCGGGCGCCAGGAGCAGGTCGTGGTGCAGGAAGGTGATCTGGCAGAAGCGGCTGAATGCGTCACCCATGGCGCTGGCCAGGACGCGCTGTACATGGGTCGATGCTTCAAGGTCGCGCCCCCGGACAATGTGCGTCATTCCCATGTCGACGTCGTCGACGATGGTCGCGACGTGGTACGCGGGGCTTCCGTCGCGCCGGCGCACAACGGGGTCGGCATGCGCGGCCGGATGGAGTGCGTGCGGCCCTGCATCCAGGCGGAAGCGCCACGCGGCCCGTGGCGCGTCAAGCGGGATGCCTGCGTCCCGACACGTCCCCGGGTAGTCGCCGTCCACCGACTGCGTGGCGATGTCGCGCCGCGAGCACGTACACGCGAACAGATGGCCGCTTGTGGCCAGAGTGCGGAGCGCCTCCCGGTAGCGGTCCATTCGGCGGGCCTGCGACCAGTTGGTTTCGAAATCGCGCACGCTCCGGGGACCACCATCGAACGTGACCCCCAGCCACTCGGCCACACGGAATATGTCCTCGGCATAGGCGCGGCGGTAGCGGGCCCGGTCAAGGTCGTCAATCCGCAGCCAAAGCGCTCCATCCTCACCGCGGGCGAGCTGTTCGGCGATGAGCAGGTTCCAGACGTTTCCCATGTGCAGGAATCCGCTCGGCGTCGGTGCAAATCGTGTAATGATCTTTTTACTCATCTTCATCGACCCGGACTGTGGCAGGTGCTACATTGGAGCATAGCGACAACCAACTCCCTGTGACTCATGTTTACGCTCGAAAAGTACGGAATAACGGTCAAGAACCTGGTGCGTAACGCGGCGCCTGCACGGCTTTACGACGAAGCCATCAAATATGACGAAGGTGCCGCCATTTCGAGCGTGGGCGCGCTCATGGTCCGATCGGGAAAGAAAACAGGCCGTAGTCCGCTCGACAAGCGGATTGTGAACACGCCCGACGTGCGGGACGACGTGTGGTGGGGCAAGATCAACATCGAACTCGATGAGCACACGTTCGATATCAACCGCGAACGCGCGGTCGACTACCTGAATACGCTGCCGCGCCTCTACGTGGTGGATGGGTTCGCTGGATGGGATCCCCGCTACCGGATCAAGGTCCGGATTGTGTGCACGCGTCCCTACCACGCACTGTTCATGCACAACATGCTTATGCGGCCAAATCAGGAAGAGCTGGCCTCGTTCGGAGATCCGGACTATATCGTCTACAACGCGGGTAAATTTCCCGCCAACAAGAACACGTCCCACATGACGTCCAAGACAAGTGTGGACCTGAACTTCAACACCGGCGAATTCGTGATTCTGGGCACGGAGTACGCCGGGGAGATGAAGAAGGGGATTTTCAGTGTCATGCACTACATCATGCCCAAGAAAGGCGTGCTGTCCATGCATTGCAGTGCCAATGAAGGACCGGAAAAGGACGTGTCCCTGTTTTTCGGGCTCTCCGGAACCGGCAAAACCACGCTCTCGGCCGATCCGGACCGCGCGCTCATAGGCGACGACGAGCACTGCTGGTCCGAGGACGGCGTATTCAACATCGAAGGAGGGTGCTACGCCAAGGCCATTGACCTGTCAGCGGAGAAGGAGCCCGAAATTTTCTCCGCCATCCGGTTCGGAACCGTGCTGGAGAACGTGGTCTACGACGAGGAAACCCATGAGGTGGACTACCACGACGTCAGCATTACACAGAACACGCGGGCATCCTATCCGATCGAGCACATTGACAATGCCAGGATCCCCTGTGTTGCGGGCCATCCGAACAACATCATTTTCCTGACCTACGATGCGTTCGGCGTGTTGCCGCCCGTATCCCGGTTGACGCCCGAACAGGCCATGTACCACTTCATAAGCGGATACACGGCCAAGGTGGCGGGCACAGAAGTGGGTGTTACGGAGCCTGAAGCGACTTTTTCAGCCTGCTTTGGGGCCGCGTTCATTATCCTGCATCCGAACGAATATGCGCTCATGCTGGCGGAGAAAATGAAGAAGCACGGCGCGAACGCGTGGCTGGTGAACACCGGCCTGACCGGAGGGGCGTACGGCACGGGCGAGCGGATGAGTCTGAGGTACACGCGCTCCATTATCGATGCCATCCATGACGGCTCGCTGGTCGGCGCGCCGGTTGTCAAAGATCCGGTGTTTGGGATGGATATTCCAACGAAGGTCGCGGGTGTGCCAGACAGCGTGCTGATTCCGCGCGATACGTGGGATGTGCCGGAGCAGTACGATGCCACGGCAAAAAAACTGGCAGGTCTGTTCCGCGACAATTTCAAGCAGTTTGAAGACGGGTGCTCAGACGCCATTCGTGGTGCCGGCCCCGTGATGTAGAGTAGGGTCCGCTACATGTAGGACTGCTACACGTAGGGCCGACCACTCCTTCAACAGCCTTCCAGGGCCATGCGTAGTGCTCCCATAACGGGTTTTGTGTCCGGCGTTACAATGTCATAGCCGGGAAGAACCCGACCCAGTGCCGCCTCAAGAATGCCGACATACGCGGCAGAGCGGGTGAGCCCGCCCATGAGGGCAATGCGTTCCTGGGATGGAGGGGCGGCGTCAACGAGCCGTCGGCACTGCGCGGCAAGCGCATTCGCTTCATCCATGGCCAGGTTGAGCGCATCGGAGCCGTCCTGGTCGGCCAACGAAAGGACCACGGGCGCCAGCGTGGAAACGTCAAAATCCCGTGCGTAAACAAATCGGAGCAGGTCGTGGGGGTCCATCCGGTCCGGTCCGAAGAGCGTCGCGCGGCCAGCCAGATGCCGCGCCACGTGTTCGGCGAGAGCAGAGTACGCCCCTGACTCGGCCGCGGCGAGTGCCAAGCGAAGGGCGGCCGCGCCGAGGGAGCGGCCGCTGCCGGGATCTCCGACACGCGGGCCCCACCCCCCGGTCCGGTGTTCGCACCCCGACGCATCGACCGTAAAGCAGCCCGATCCTGTTCCAACGATGACGAGAACGCCGGCTGCCCCGCCAAATGCGGATTCCCAGGCAATGCGTTGGTCCGACAGAATGGTTGCGTGCTCGAGCCCGGGGAGGTGGTTGAACAGTTCTGCGCGGAGGGCATTTCGTGCGGTGGCGTCATCGCCGCCAGCGGCTCCCATGCATAAACCCACGGGTGCGTTCTGTGTCGTGACCTCTCCAATGGCGCTCGCCAGACGCCGGGCGGTAGTCGCCGCGTCGTCCAGCCGAAGATTACCGCCTTCGGTGCTGAGCGCCCGTGTTACGGTTCCCCGTCGCACCAGGATATCCGTTTTTGTGCCTCCGAGGTCAATTCCGACGGCGTAGGTCATGGATTTCATTGATGACGGCATGTTCAGCCAGGAACTGCTGATAAGGAACACGGCGACTCCGATACGTCATGGAACCATCCGTTCGAAAGAGGCCTTCCCATGCGTTGGGGGCCGGGGCGCCGACGGCCTGGCGCCAGACCATGGTGGTCGGGTGCCCGCCCGTCCGGATTTCGACGAGAGGGTAGTGCTCCATGAAAATACGAAGGGGTCGCGGCATGGTGTCGGTGGGGTGGAGCCAGCCGGGGATCCGGAGCTGGCCGGTTCGGGATTCGCTCCAGCGCCAGAGGCTCATGTCGGGCCCGAGCGCGCGCTCGACGTCCGACACCGCGCGGGTCAGGCGCCGCTCGGCGCCGCCAGCCACTGGCGAATCCATGTGAGCGGTCATGGCATCGTACAGTGTGGCACCGATTTCATTGGCATCAAAACGCGTATTCCAATTGGCCAGGTATGTTACGGCCTGCCGCGTTCGCTGGGGCAGAACAGATGAGTCCGGCAGTGCCTCGAGGTATTCCTGAAGGCGCGCGTTTGCGGCTCCGCTGTAGAGCGAGGCCGGGAACTCGACCGGGGAAAACCGGTCGATGACATCGGCCGGTGTCTGCTCGCGTGGCTGCGCTGCGACCATGACGACGTCGTCCGACTGAATGTGGGTCGCAGGGGCGCCCTCGACCTTCCAGGCGCCACGACTTCGGCGCCAGGACAGTCCGTCCGGCCGCATGAGTTGCCATGCTCGTGGCACGTCCGCGCCCCGCCACAGGTCAAGCCAACTGTCCGTATCGGCCTCTGCCGTGAAGCCAGGCCAGCGCAGCTCGGGGGAATGAACGGTGATGACGGTGTCGCGCCGGCCCGTGTGCAGTCGTGCCCAGTCGACGTCCGGGCGCGCGCGGGCGGAGTCGGGCGCAGGCGATACGTCGGGCTGCAACAAATAGGTCCAGGAGCTTGCGTCCGAGGCTGTTTCGTGGCGAGCGGCCGGAATCATGAGCGTACCGGGTACGGTAAGGGCCGTAACGGACGTATCTGGCCAGTCGAGAAGGACCTCCTGCAGGAAGGGAAGTGACGTATGTCCCATCAGGAATCGTCCCATCGTAGCACCGTTCCTGCCACCCCAGGCCACATTCCACGACCCTCCGTACCAGCCCACATGCTGTTGAAGCAGGGAATCGGCCGGTGACATGGGGTCGGCCTGGAGCCAGAGGACGAGGCGTTCGACAGCGAGCGAGTGCCACGGCTCCCAGCGCTCCGGTGCGACATCGAGCAGCACAAATCCTTCGGCAAGGCGCACTTTCCGCGTGGAAAGTGCACGGTTTACGCCACGCGTATAGGCCTCAACGAGGCGCTGGTCGGCGTCTGGCAGCAGATCCCACGCGGCGCGTGCCCGGTCGGCAAAGTGCAACTCGGCGGTGCGGATATCGGAGGGCAGGGCACCGGATCCGAGCCACGCCGCCGACTCCGAGAGGGCCACCTGACGAAGGTAAAATGTCACCCAGGGAGCGTGCTCGGCGTGCAGGTGGCCCAACCCTTCCAGTGCATGCGGAAGGGACGCGGCATCGATGTGTTTTTCACCGGCGGCGGCCCCGAAGGTGAGGTACCGAATGATCAGAAAAAGGGCTACCAGGAGGAGTGCGGCTCCGGACAGGGGACCAGCAATACGTCGCATCACGAACGGGACGCCCAGCGGGCGAAATCATCGGCCGAGAGGGCGTTCAGGCACTCGGAAGCCTCCAGTCCACCCTTGCGCGCGGCCCGGACGCCCCACTCCGTGAGATCCAGCTGGTCCGTGGAATGGGCATCCGGGTTGATGGCCACGCGGACGCCCAGCTGCCGCGCCCGCTCCACCCAGGTCCAGTCCAGGTCGAGCCGGTAGGGATTGGCGTTGAGCTCAACGGCTACGTCGTGGCGAGCGCAGGCCTCGAGTACCGCCTCATGGTCTATGTCATACCCGTCCCGGCGAAGAATAAGTCGCCCAGTGGGGTGACCCAGAATACGCGTATAGGGGTTTGCAACTGCCGTGATGAGTCGCGACGTCGCCTCCTCCCGGGTCATGTTGAATCCCGTGTGGATGCTGGCTACCAGGAAATCGAAAGAGGCCAGCACGTCGTCTTCGTAATCCAGGCTGCCATCGGCCAGGATGTCGCTCTCTACGCCACTGAAAATGCGAAAGGGTGGGCCACCATCCGAGGCGAACTTCTCATTCAGCCGCCCAATTTCCTGCTGTTGCCGGCGGACGGTCTGCGGCGACATGCCGTTTGCAACGCGCAGCGTCTGGCTGTGGTCGCAGATCCCGAAATACGTGTACCCACGCTCACGAACGGCTATGGCCATTTCTTCCAGCGTGTGCGCGCCGTCGCTGTACGTCGAATGGTTGTGCAGGCATCCCTGAAAGTCATCGAGGGTCACGAGGCGGAGTGCGGCGAGCGCATGGGTCCGCGTCGCTACCTGAGGCACGTCCCTGAGCTCAGGAGCTATCCACGACAGCCCTGCCGCTCGGAAAACATCCTCTTCGCTGCCTGGCATGCTGTCGGGGAAGGCGCTTCGCAGGGCATCGGGTCCTGTGCTCCAGGCCAGCGCCCAGCCCGCCGTCTCGGGCGGTGTGGCCAGGAGGTGGACCCGGATTCCAGAATCGAGAACGGCCTCAGCGCCCTGGAGTCCGCCTTTCGTGCATTTCGTCGCCCCTTGAAGTGCTTCTGGCAGCGCATCCGGGATGGAGCCATCGGGCGTTACGAGCAGCAGGTCCACGCGGCCCACGTCATTCAGGCACCGGCGAAGACCGCCAGTAAACTGCACATCACGGACGGCAGCACTTCCGTCCCGGATTTGCTCGGCGAGCTGGGCGGCCATGCGCGCGGCATCGGCCAGGCGCAGCCGTCCCATGAAGCGGCGCAGCGTGGCTATGCCGTCGAGGATCGTCGTCTGGCTGCGCGGGCCGAATCCATCGAGCTCCGCAACGCGCCCTGCACGCGCGGCGTGTTCAAGGTCATCGAGCGATGTGACGCCCAGTTCGTGCCACAGCACACGCGCCTTCTTTGCACCAAGCCCCTTCACCGACAGCACATCGAGTACGCCTGGCGGCACAGCACCCAGGAGTTCATCGCGAACGTCGAACGAGCCCCGCGCCAGGATATCCTGTATCTGTGCGGACAGCCCCTTGCCAATGCCCTGGATTTCTGTCAGGTCATCGACATCGGCGAGCCGCTGCGGCATGCGTTCAATGGTGCGCGCAGCGCCCGAAAAAGCCCGGATTCGAAACGGATTGGCGCCGGAAAGCTCCAAGAGGGCGGCCGTCTCTTTCAACAGGCGCGCAATGTCCTTGTTCGTCATGGGTGTGGCAGACTGCTCAATTTCCGGGTAGGCGCCGTGAAACGACGGGCCGACGGGAATGTGCCCAGAACATTGGAATGAGCCGGCCCCGGGATCATTGCCCGTCCCGGCTCCGTTTTCAGCCAGTCATTCCAGAACATCCTGACTCCATGCGCAAACTGACTCTCGGCCTCGTTACGGTCGCCATCCTGCTTCTCGGATTCGATATTTCCGTCCGCTTCATGTCGGATGACCCGAGGGAGGCCCTTCAGAAAATAGAAGACACGCTCTTCCTCATTGACCAGCAGTATGTAGATGAGGTCGATTACGACGCGCTCTCCGAGGCCGCGGTGGTGAGCATTCTCGAGAAGCTCGATCCACACAGCGTCTACTTCACGGCGGAGCAGATGAAGATCGAGAACGAGCAGTTCAACGCGGGATACGAAGGCATAGGCATTTCCTTCGAACTGCTTCCGGGGGCTGACGGGCAGGATACGCTCTCCGTCCTGAACGTCCTGCCGGGCGGACCGAGTGAGGAAATCGGCCTGCAGTCGGGCGACCGGATCATGACAGTAGATGGCAAATCCACCATCGGGTTCAAAACCGCCGACGTCCAGAACCACCTCAAAGGCCCTGGTGGGTCCACTGTGACCATCGGTGTCGATCGTCCGGGCGTGCCCGGTCGCCTGAGCTTTACCATTACGCGCGACAAAATCCCAATTTATACGATGGATGCGGCCTATATGCTCGACGAGCGTACGGGGTACATCCGGATAAACCGTTTCGCGCGCACGACGCATGAGGAACTGCGTACCGCCATGCAGACGCTGATGGCGGAGGGTATGGAGGAACTCGTCCTGGATCTTCGGGGCAACCGGGGAGGGTTCATGAACATGGCGGTCCAGATGGCCGATGAGTTCCTGAAGAATGGACAGGTCATTGTCTCGCAGAAAGGGCGTGCCAATGGCAGCAATGAAACCTTCCTCGCGACAAGCGGGGGATTATGGGAGGACCGGCCTGTGATGGTGCTGGTGGACGGCAATTCAGCGTCGGCCAGCGAGATCGTGGCCGGTGCGCTGCAGGACCATGACCGGGGGCTTATCGTGGGGCGGCGTACGTTCGGCAAGGGGCTCGTACAGCGGCAATACAGGACGCGCGATGGTGGCGCCATTCGGCTGACCATGGCGCGCTATTACACCCCGTCCGGGCGGCTCATCCAGACACCTTACGAAGATGGCGACCGGAACGATTATTACGCCGGAAAAGCCGATATCCGGCAGGAAGACGGGGCCATGAACGCCGCCGACCTGCTGGAAGGCATTGCTGACTCGCTGACCTACCAGACAGATGGGGGGCGTACAGTGATCGCGGGTGGTGGCATCATCCCGGACTACCTCGTGGCCCCGGACAGCCTCTCACCCTTCATGCGGGCGGTGCTGGGCCGCGGACTCGGAAACGAATTCGCGCGCCACTGGATCGATGCCAACGGCGCGGCTTTCAAGGAGTCCTGGGGCGCGAGCCCCGACCGGTTTGTAGATGAGTTCCGGGTCGATGCGGCGCTCGAAGACGAATTCCTGGAATGGCTCTCGACAAAAGGGGTTGCTGTCGGCGAACGGCCCATCCCGGAAGACATTCCCGACGAGCAGCAGCGTGCTTTTTCGAACGAGGAGCTTGCAGTGGACGCACACCTCGTCCGAGCGCTCATCAAGGGTCGGTTGGCGACGCGGCTCTGGGACCGAAGCGCCTGGTTTGAGGTATGGTCGGACGTGGATCACACCATTCTGGAGTCCCAGAAACTCTGGAAATCGGCCCGCGACCTGGCCGTTTCCTACTCGGAGGCCCGGTGAAACTGAAAATCTTCCATTTATCTTCGCGTCACCGGGCAACTTCCGGGGATTCGTCCGGTCTTTTGATTGACAATAGGTTGAGTAATGGATATTATTCGATCTGTATTCGACGGCCGTTCATCATCGAAGGTGACGCGGCCGTTTGACTGAAAGGTTGTTCCGTATTGTCAAGAAACCTGTTCCTACGAGGAGGGATTAGTTCATGAAGCTTATCAGTTTGCTTCTGATGTTGCCGCAGGAAGCGGCGGCCAACGAAGGTCTTGTAAACGTTCTCGTCCAGCGCTTCAACGAAGGCGGCCAGTACATGTGGCCTGTGCTCATTTCGTTGATCGTTGGGCTCGCCATCGCTTTCGAGCGAATCATCACCCTCAATCGCGCGGATATCAACACGCGTAAGTTCATTGTCAAGGTGAAAGGCGCTCTCGAGGAGGGTGGCATTTCATCGGCAGAGGAAGTCTGTGCAGGTACGCGTGGCCCGGTGGCCTCCGTATTCCAGGCTGGCCTTCTGCGCCACGACGAAGGTATTGAAGCCGTCGAGAAGGCGGTTGTCAGCTATGGATCCATCGAAATGAGCTTCCTGGAGCGCGGCCTGGTGTGGCTCTCCCTGTTCATCTCCCTGGCTCCAATGTTCGGGTTCCTCGGTACCGTTGTCGGTATGGTTGAGGCCTTTGACGCCATTGAGGCGGCGGGTGACATCTCGCCAAGTCTCGTTGCCGGTGGTATCAAGGTGGCTCTTCTTACGACGGTGTTCGGACTCATTACGGCCATCATCCTGCAGTTCTTCTATAACTACGTTACGTCCAAGATTGATCGGATCGTGGTGGACATGGAGGAAGCATCGATCGAGCTTATTGACTCGCTCGTGCTGCTCAATGCAGGTCGCCCGACGTCCAATAACTGACGAACCCAAAACGGAAAGACAATGGAAGGTTTAGTACCTATTGCCATCTGGGCCGTCCTCGCTGTTACCGGGCTCAGCCTTGTAGCCATCGGACTCTTCGGTATCCGGTCCATGGTGCAAGGCAAGATCAATCCGGTGACCATGGTCCTGACCATGATTCCATTTGCCATTCTGGGCATATTGGGGCTCGTCATGGACTCGTGGTCGGAAGCAGCCATCATGGCGTGTCTGATCTCGCTCGGACTCGCAGCAGGAGCACTCCTGCTGTCGGGTGTTCGTGGATTGTTCGGCTGAACCATAGCGGAGGCAACCCATGGGAAAATTAATGCAGAAGAGAGGTCGCAAGGAAGCGGAAATCCCCACGTCATCCATGGCGGATATCGCGTTTCTGCTCCTCATTTTCTTCCTGGTGACCACCACGATCGATGTCGACACGGGCATTGGTATGGTGCTACCGCCCAAGCTGGAAGAGGATGTGGAGCCGCCACCGATCAAGGAGCGCAACGTGCTCAAAATCCTGGTGAACGAGCAGGGCATGGTCCTCGTCGAAGACGAACCGTCGTCCGTGCAACTTATTCGGGACGTCGTGAAAACACACGTTCTGAATAACGGGCAGGATCCGCGATACGCGGAATCTCCGGGTAATGCGCTCGTGTCCATCAAGACATCGCGGGAAACCCCGTACAATGCGTACGTGGATGTGCTGGACGAGGTCTGGATGGGTTATTTCGAGATGTGGGACTCAGAAGCCCGCAGTCTCGGATACGAGAACTACCAGCAGTACGTGGATGTTGTGGTCGAAGGTCAGGATGCGGATAATGCCATCCGTGAAAAGATCAAGGCACAGATATCCATCGCTGAACCCGACCAGAACTGATACGAGGAATCATCCATGAGCACACATTTCAAGAAAAAGGCCAAGACGAAGGAAGATATCCCAACAGCCTCGCTGCCGGATATCATCTTCATGCTGCTGATTTTCTTCATGGTGAGTACGGTGCTTCGTGAGCAGACGGTGCAGGTTCGTACCATTCTGCCACAGGCGGAAGCCATTTCGAAGATTGAGCAGAAGCGTCTGGTATCGTATGTCTGGATCGGGCCCATGAAGCTGGATGGCAACCGCCTTGGCGAAACGGCCGTCCAGATAGACGATGCCCTGATCGAAGACGTGGGCACCATTCGAACGGTCATGTATCGCAAACTGGTTGAACAGCCGCGACTGATCGTATCACTTCGCGTGGACGAAACGTCCGAGATGGGTAAGGTCCTGGATGTCCAACAGGAACTGCGCGAGGCCAATACACTTCGGATCAACTACTCAACGAAACGTCAGCTCGCGAACTGAGAGCGGACCTGTGGCTACTGGCCATTGAAGCCTCCTCGTGAATTGAAGTGGAAATCAAAAGAGCCGCGCCCCTGGCGCGGCTCTTTTTTTGTGGCAGTCCGTTATCCTTGAGTTTGCTGGACGGCGGTCCTGCCGTTTTGCCCCTCCAACCCACGTGCCGATGATTCAGCGGATACAAAGTCTTTATCTCCTTGCAGCGTCCCTTATTCTGGGTGGCGCCTTTTTTGTCGATGAGGTGTGGACCGGCCCGGCGGCTACGACCCAGGTCTGGTTTCTTCCGGTGTCGATGGCCCTGCTGGGTCTCGTCGCAGTGGGCTCCTTTCTCAGCATTTTCCTCTACGGTAACCGCACGTTTCAGCGCACATTTGTGACGGGCATCCAGGTGCTGCTGCTCGTTGGTATTGCTGTTCTGTTTGGGGGGCAGGTCATGGCGGGCACGCTGCCCGATGCATCGGCCAGCGGAGAGTGGATCGGGGAGTGGATGGTGCTTGTGATTCCGCTCGCGTCGTATGTGTTTCTGTACCTTGCCCGGCGTGGCATAGACGCCGACATCCGACTGGTCAAATCCATGGACCGGCTCCGGTAGGGTCCGTCAACACTACGTCAGAACCGATGATCGAATCTCGCCCGCTGCACGTTTATGCCGTGCTTGGCATGGGCCTTCTGGCCATTTCGGTCAGCGCCATACTCATCCGTTATGCGAGCGAAGCTCCGGGGGAAGTGCTTGCCGTGTGGCGAACGGTGTCGGCGGCCCTCATGCTGGGCATACCGGCCATCGTGGGGTCTCAGTCTCGACAGGAAATGGCGAGTTTCAGCCGCCGAGAGTGGCTTCTGATTGCTGCATCGGGAGTTTTTCTGGGGTTGCATTTCGTGCTCTGGATATCGTCGCTCTACTACACGACGATTGCCAGTGCATCGGTGCTTGTGTCGCTGAGCCCCATTTTCATGGGCGTCATCGGCTATTTCGTACTTCGGGAACGGCTGCGCCGCATCGAAGTGGTCGGTATTGCCGTTGCCATCGCGGGTACGGTGGCGCTGCAGGTCGTGGACTCCGGGCATGGCGCGGGCGCCGCGCCACACCCCATTCTTGGAAACAGTCTCGCCCTCTCGGCGGCGTTCATGGTATCGATCTACCTGTTGATTGGACGTGTCGTCCGGCAAAACCGCAGTTGGCTCGCGTATGTGGCTCCCGTGTATGCCTTTACGGCGCTCACCACGCTGGCTGTCGCGCTGATCCGGGACGTGCCGCTGCTGGGCTGGCCGCTTTACGTTTACGCGCTGTGCGTGGCTATGGCCATCGTGCCGCAGCTCATGGGGCACGGCGCGCTTAACTACGCCATACGCTGGTTTCCGGCGGCCACGCTCGGCGTCGCCAGCCTGCTTGAGCCCGTCGGCGCTTCCACATTCGCCTGGCTGTTTTTCAGCGAAGTCCCTGCCCTCGCGGCTGTAGGTGTCATGCTGGTTATTCTGGGCGCGGTGGTGTTGGTGCTGTGGCCGCGTCATTATCGAGCTTGAACGTCACAGGCAGGCTCATCTTTACCGGTACCGCTTCGCCGCGCTGACGTCCGGGAATGAAACGAACCTTGGAAACGGCCTCGGCAGCCGCTTCATCCAGACCGGCTCCGACGCCCCGCATGACGCGAATATTCTCCGGCACGCCTTCTTTCGATACGACGAACTGCAGGTAGACACGTCCCTCGACGCCTGCTCGTTTGGCAATCGGTGTGTACGTCACGTGCTTGGCCACGGCGGCCAGTCCGCCAATCAGCTCCGGCATTTCTTCGACAATGATGTATACGCCTTCTTCATTCGGTGCGGCGTTCCTGGCGGATGGGAGTTTGGTCGCCGGTGCAGGAGGCGGAGGAGGAGCCGCCTGGCTGGCCGCGTCCGTGCTCTCGGTCATGGCGTCCAATCCCGAGTCGCTGCATGCAGATATCAGAAGGCCCGATGCGGTGAGCAGCACAATGGCCGCGAGGAGGGATACTTGTGGGATGCGATTCAGGCTCGTTGTCATGATGGATTTCCGTTCTGGTTTAATGATGCGCGCGTATGCTCGTGTTGTGCGCGTATGGTTAAGACACGATGAAGTAATAAAAGTCGCTCGTCGCGCGCGGGACACATCGCTGTTTCGCCAGCGAAACACTGTCGAGCATGGAATAGGGCCCAGCGCATCAGATAACGCGTTTGGCACGCGGATTGTATCTGGAGGAAGTGTAACTCAAACATAATGGGCCAAGCGCCTCACAACCTCTAACAGATACTCGCCATGAAAAACCTCTTCACGCTCACCCTCGTTCTCTTTCTCTCCGCCACGGCTGTCTTTGCCCAGTCAAACAAGGCTACCCACACCGTTTCAGTCAACGTCGCAGAAATCGCCGTCATCTCGGTTAGCGGCGACGTCAGCATGCGCATTGCAACCGCCACAGCGGGCCAGGCGCCCGATCCTGTCTCTGCCAAGAGTAGCTACAATGTGACGACCAACGGAGAAGACAAGAAAATCACGGCCGAGCTCGACACCGACATGCCCGAAGGCCTCACGCTGAATGCCACGATGGATGCCCCCGAGGGCGCTACGTCCGCCGGCAAGAAGGCCCTCTCGAAGACAGCGGTTGATCTCGTCTCCAAGATTGAGCAGGTCCGCGGAACGGGACTTGGCCTGACCTACGAAGCCGTCGCAACGGTCGAAGCCGATCCCGACAACGTGACCCGCACCGTGACCTACACGATTACGAAAAACTGATCCGCCTCCAGCGGATACGCCAGCATGCCTTGGTGGAGGCACAGCGACCCCGAAACGGGTCAACATGAAAAGGGGCGGCGCCTGCAGGGCGCCGCCCCTTTTCAATGTCCCGTTCCCATGGGTAGCACCAGAAGTGGCGCGTCTCTGCGCTATTCGTCACTTCTGGGTAAATATTTCGCCAGAAGACGTTGCCATACTTCGCTCCTCACGCCTTGATTAACGGCATTTCTGACAGGTACAGGGCCCTCTCAGGTAGTGTTTTTACACGCCCTGGTCGTCATGCTCCTGCTTCCTTTTGAGGTCCTCCGTCCATGGCGCGTGCGTGCACAAGCGCGGTGAAGGTCCGGCGGCCGCGCACCATGTAGTGCCAGGCGAGTACTCCACGCCAGGGAAGCGGGGCGGCAGCGTCCGCGGCGGGGCGCGCCGCGCAGTATTGGTGCTTGAGCCGGTGCGCCGCCAGATAGGCGCGTGGAATGGCCAGCGCCTCGCCCCAGCGGCCAGCGAGCGCGGCGCGCCCCGCCGCCAGCAGGTCGAGCGGTGTGCGCACGGCGAGTATCCAGTAAAACCGGCCCGGCAGGAAGCGACCCGGCGGTAGGTTCTTGTAGAGCATGAGCAGGTTGTTGCGGAAGTTCAGGAACGTCTTCTCGGGGCTGCCCTGCGGGAGCGACGCGCCGCCGATGTGGAATACGCGGCTTCGCGGCTCGACGCCCACGCGCCAGGGGGGAGTGCCCGGTGACCGGCGGTGCTGGAGCCGCCAGCAGAGATCAATTTCCTCCATGTGCATGACGAACGCTTCGTCAAAGCCGCCCGATGCCTCCCACGCCGCGCGGCGCACCATGAGCGCCGCGCCCGTCGCCCAGAACGCCGTGCGCGCCTCGTCATACTGCCCTTCGTCCCGCTCCATCGTGAAGAGTACGCGGCCTCGCGTGAACGGATAGCCGAGCGCGTCAATGAATCCGCCGGCTGCGCCCGCGTATTCGAACGCGCTGCGGTCGTCGTGCCGCAGCAGTTTCGGCTGCAGGGCGCCGAGCCCGCTTTCCTGCTCCATGCGGCGCACGAGCGGCGTCAGCCAGTCCGGAGGCACCTCCACATCGTTGTTCAGAAAGACGTAATAATCGGCGCCGAGCGCCTGGACGCGCGCATCCCGAACGGCCTCGTTGTTGCCCCGGGCGAAGGCCCAGTTCTCCGCATGCGTGACGACATGGACACGCGGATACTGCCGGCGCACCCAGTCGGCGGACCCGTCTGTCGACGCATTGTCGGCGAGCACGACCTCAAAATCCGGATAATCCGTCGCCATCACGCTCGGCAGACACTTCTGGAGGAGCGGCAGCGCGTTCCAGGACACGATGACGATTACGACTCGCGGCGGCTGAGGAGGCACGTCGGCCTGCGGGGAGTGGGGCACGGGGTGTGTCACGGGTGGTGTCAAGGTGGCAGTACTCACTGGAGACGGAATGATGTGCGATGCAGCGGGGTCGGCCCGTGCTCCCGCAGCGCTTCGTAGTGGGCTTTCGTCGGGTAGCCGACATTAGATTTCCAGCCGTATACGGGCCAGCATGCGTGCAGGTCATGCATGATGCCGTCGCGGTGCGTTTTGGCGAGAATCGACGCTGCGGCTATGGATCGGCTGCGGGCATCTCCATGCACGACTGTTTTCGACGGACAGGGACACGACGGAATGAGCGTGCGGCCGTCAATGAGCGCATAATCGGGCGGCACGTCCAGCGCGGCGAGCGCACGCCGCATGGCTTCCATGGAGGCCCAGAGGATGTTCAGCCGATCAATTTCTTCCGGGCTGCAACTGGCCACGGCCCACGATACGGCATGGCGCCTGATGTCCTCGGCCAGTGCCGTGCGCCGCTCGGCCGAGAGCGTTTTGGAATCGGCGACCGCGTGGAGGTCCGCGTCGAGAGGAAGAATCACAGCCGCTGCCACGACCGGGCCGGCCAGACAGCCACGGCCCGCCTCATCCGTGCCAGCAATGGCCCGGTAGCCGCGAGTAAAGAGGTACTGCTCCATCTCGAGTGTTGCCGCGCCCTCGGTAGCCGCCATCATGGGGCCTCCGTATACTGGTCCGGGAGGTCGTTCTCATAGAGTACCGTATCGCCCGGCTGGGCGTGCTGCCGAAGCCAGGTGCGGGCATCGAAGAGCGTGCGCAGCCGAACAACCTTGTCATCCGGAAAGCCTTCTTCGCTGAGCCCTTCGGCAATGGGGCGCGTACGCTCGGGGCCAATGAGGAGCACGGTATCGACCCGGGATGCCATGAACTGGCCCCAGGCGCGGTTTTCCTCATGCTGGCGCGCACCGAGCTCCACCATGCCCGGCGTGATGACAATCCGCTGGCCGTCCGTGAAGCGCGAGAGCACATCGACCGCACTCCGGGCGCCTACCGGGTTGCTGTTGAACGCGTCGTCGAGGACCGTCAGGCCGCCCTCGCGGCGTAATTCGAGCCGGTGCGGGACGGGCCGCATGCGGCCGAGTGCCGGGGCCATCTGCCGAAGAGCAAGCCCCGCAGCGTGGCCCACGGCGATGGCCAGGAGCAGATTCGTGATGTTGTGCTCCCCGAGAAGCGGTGTCTGCACGCGCAGACTCGTATGGGGCGTTCCACCTCCACGGCCCACGGTGCCGCTCCGGTCTGCGCGCAGAATGACATCAAAGGCGCATCCGTTGGCGTCGTAGGTCACGTTTTCGGCGCGAATATCGGCGTCGGGCGCGCCGGCGGCCGATACATATATATAATGTACATCCTCGCGCGCGCGCATGGCGGCGACGTGCGCATCGTCGCGGTTGAGGATGGCCGTCCCTCCAGGCGGAAGAAAATCGAGCAGGCTTCCCTTCTCGCGGGCAATGGCCTCCACGCTGCCCATGGTCTCGAGGTGGGCGACGCCGACCGAGGTGATGACGGCTATGTCCGGCCGCGCCACATGGCACAGCTCGGCAATATCGCCCGCGTGACGGATGCCCATCTCGAGCACCAGCCAGCGGTGATCGTCCTCCAGCATCTGGTTCACGACGCGGCAGATCCCCATCGGCGTATTGTAGCTTCCGGGCGTCGCGAGCACCGGGTGTCGCTGGGCGAGTACCTCCTGGACAGCGAATTTGGTGGATGTCTTTCCGTAGGAGCCCGTAACAGCCACAATTCCGAGATCGGGTCGATGCGCAAGCCGCGCCTGCGCCTGCCGGATGAAACCCTTGTGGACGCGGCGCTCCAGGGGCATGGCCACGAGCAGCGCGGCCAGAACGGCGAGCGGGGCGAGCAGGTCGGCGGCAAAAAGGGCCGCAAGTACAGGGAGTACGACGCGCACGGACCAGGGCGCCGCCTGCGCCGGGCCCAATGTGGTCACCGTTGAACTGGCAACGGCTGCCGCCAGCGCCGCAAACAGCAGCGAGAGGGCCACCGAAATGGCCGCGAGCCGCTTCATGCGCGGCGTCCAGGAGAGTGGTTTCTTCGGCCTGTCGCGGCGGTACCGGCGGCTCGAGATGAATGCGAGCGCCCAGGCGGCGAGGAGCGCAGCCAGCAGCAGGCCGCTCGGACGGACCAGGATGAGGCCCACCAGCAGCAGGCCGCCGGCGGCATGGCTCGGGCGCAACAGGACGTCAAAAAGGCGCGCTCCCATCCACCGGCCATATGGGCCCGGTTTGTAGCCCTCGAGCTGCGCCATGTGCAGGAAAAACACCTCTCGGCGGCCGGCGCGCCACGCGGCGAATGCCGCCGCCCGCGCGCCGGCCGCCGAGAGGACCACGATTGTGTACCACGCGAGCGTCATGGAGTATCTGTCTGGGATGAATCCAGCGGTCTTTCCGAAGGGGTGTCGCGGTTCGCCGTGCTCGCCATTTTCCTTACGGCGGCGGCGGCCACGTCCGGCGCGTCGAGTTGGACGTAGTGCCCGGCGCCTGCCACCTCGAAGGCGCCGGCATCCGGCAAGAGGCGGACCATGGTGTCCACCTGGGCGGCGGAAATGGCCTCGTCCTCGGAGCCCCGCAGGATGACGGTCGGCACCATGACGCGTGGCAGCTCCTCTTCCAGGTAGGCTGTCACGCAGCGCACGAACGTTTCGCGCATGACGCCGCTCACGGCCGCATAGTCGGAGCTGGACAGGGCGCGCCACAGCAGGGAATGACGCAGCCAATCGAGTCCTGCTTCGCCGAGCGGCCCGGGCATGATCTGGAACGGCGCTTTGAGGACGCGCGCCAGCCATGACTTGAAATGAAAGGATGTCGAGCGCTCGCGGCGCGTGCCACTTGGCGCCAGGAGAACAAGACCGATGACGCGGTGTAATCCCCTCGGCGCGTCGAAGGACGCCTGCGTGTGAAGTCGCGATGTGAAGCGGGCCATGGCGAAGAGGGCCACGCGGCCGCCGTTGGAGTGTCCGACGATGAGCACAGGGCCCTCGGCGTGCGTCGATAGTACGTCCTGGACGAAGTCGGCGTGCGCATCCATATCCCACGCCTGCGGCGGCTCAGGCGCCGAACCGTGACCCGGGAAATCGACCAGGATGACGCGGAACTCATCCTGCAGACGCGCGGCGAAGGGACGCATATGCTCCTTCGAACTGCCCCACCCGTGCAGCAGAAGAACGGTCGGGCCGATGTCCCTGCCCATCAACTCCACCGGCAGTCCATCTGAAATTCGTTGTGCCAAGCCCCGATACCCTCTATATTCCGTGCGTACTGTCCAACAGCCTTCTGGTGGCGTCGTTGGTCGGGAAGATAATCAATACCCGCAGGTAATGGCTCGCAATTCGAATCCGAAGACCTTCTCAGGCATCCTTGAACTTATTGGTGGCAAGAAATTCGGTTTCATCCGCCAGTTCCAGTCCGATATTCCCAAGGGAGACAGTGATCCGTTCTGCTCCCCGAACGTGGTAGGAAAGCACAAACTCCGGGACGGCGTGGTCCTCGAGGGTACGCTGCGTCCGGGGCGCAAGGGAGACATGCAGGTCCACCACATTGACAAGGTCATGGGTGTCGACCTGAATGAGTGGAAACAGAGCCGCAAGTTCGAGAAGGGGAATACGGTCTTTCCGGATGAAAAGCTGAATCTGGTCACGTCTCCTGGCAATTTCACGCAGCGTGTCATTGATCTGGTAGTTCCCATCGGAAAGGGGCAACGCGCGCTCATCGTGGCGCCTCCCCGGACCGGGAAAACCTACATTCTGAAGGAGATCGCGGCCGCCATCACGCAGAATCATCCGGAAGTGGACCTGGTGGCGCTGCTCGTGGATGAGCGGCCGGAAGAAGTCACGGATTTCAGGCGCTCGACGTCGGCTACGCTGTTTGCGAGTTCGAACGACCGGGAGGAGGACAATCACGTACGTGTTTCCCAGCTCTCGCTCGAATACGCCAAACGACTCGTCGAAATGGGGCGCGACGTGGTCATTCTGCTCGATTCGCTCACGCGGCTCGGTCGCAACTTCAACATCTACAGCGAAGGCAGTGGACGTACGCTTTCGGGCGGGCTCGATGCGCGGGCGCTGACCATTCCCCGCAAACTGTTCGGCGCGGCCCGCAATATTGAGGGAGGGGGCTCGTTGACACTCATTGCCACAGCGCTCATTGATACCGGTTCGCGCATGGATGAGGTGATCTTCGAGGAGTTCAAGGGAACGGGGAACGCTGAAATCGTGCTGGACCGCGAAATGGCCAACAAACGCATTTACCCGGCCATCAACCTCAGAAAGAGTGGTACGCGGAACGAGGAAATCCTGATCGGTGATCAGATAGAGCAGCACCGCCGACTCATGCGCGTACTCAACAGCCGCAGTCCGCTCGATGCCATGCAGGCGCTTCTGCGCCACATGCAGCAGTCGCCGACCAACGAGCAGCTGCTCAATGACCTGATTCCGACGACCTCGGACGCTTGACGTCCACGGACGCTTTGGAAAATTACAGGTTATGCCCGAGTGATTTCCGGGTCTGATAGGGGAACGTGCCACAATCAAGTCAAGCCCATCAAGCTGAATCTGCGTGGCCGGGCCGCTTTCCGGCGTGGGGGCGCTTTCTTGGTGCCAAAAACGCTGATATATTATAGATATATCTATGATATATCACGGGTAAGCCAGTGATATATCACACGGAAAATTCACTCCGGCCCGCGCGCAGACGGCAAGCCCAGCCGAGCCATGTCTCTACTGCCCGTACCCTTCGAGTCGTCGTCCCCCCTCCGGCAATGGCCAGAAAGCGAGCGCCCGCGTGAGCGCCTTTTCGGGCGCGGCCCCTCGGCGCTCTCGGATGCCGAACTGCTGGCCATTGTCCTCGGCAGCGGCGTGCGGGGTAGGCAGGGATCGCTCACGGCGATGAGCCTGGCGCGGCAGGTGCTGGCCCGGTATGGCTCACTGCGACAGGCGGCGGCACGCGAGGCCCGGGAGTTCACGGGCGTAGACGGTGTGGGGCCGGCGCGGGCCGCGCGGCTGGCCGCGACGTTTGAGTTGGGTAGAAGGGTTGGATCGGCGCCGCGTGCGGCGCGCGTTGCCCTGCGCCGGCCCCACGACGTCTACGCCCATTTCGGGCATCGCATTCGTGACCTGCACCGGGAAGTGTTCCTTGTCGTGCTGCTCAATACGGCGCACCGGTGTATAGGTGAGTTTACGGCCTCGGAAGGCGGGCTCGCCGCGAGCGTCGTCGAGCCCCGTCTCGTATTTCGTCGCGCCATCCTCGATCATGCGGCCGCGGTGATCTGCCTGCACAATCACCCCTCGGGCAATCCGGAGCCAAGCCGGGAGGACTGTCAGATCACGCGGCAGCTTGTGGATGCGGGCCGCGTTGTGGGTATTCCCCTGCGCGACCACCTGATCGTGGCCGGGGATACGTGGACGAGCCTCGCCGAGCGCGGGCTGATTTGACGCACGTTTCACCCCGCCTTTTTTTGATGGAAACCCCGAGCGGGCTACTTTGGCAGGCTACGGACTCCAGCTCAGTCATCCAGTAAGGCCCGAGCCAACCCAACCCCTGCGCATCCATGAGTGACCTGTTCGAAAAAATCGTCTCCCTGTCCAAGCGGCGTGGCTTTGTGTTTCAGTCGTCCGAGATCTACGGGGGACTTGCCGCCACGTACGACTACGGCCCACTCGGCTCGGAGCTCAAGCGCAACCTGCAGCAGCGCTGGTGGCAGGCCATGGTCTATCGGCATGAGAATGTGTCGGGGATCGATGCATCCATCCTCATGCACCCGAGCGTCTGGAAGGCGTCGGGGCACGTCGATGCCTTCAACGACCCCATGATCGACGACAAAACGTCGAAGAATCGCTACCGGGCCGATCAGCTGATTGAGAATCATATTGAGCGGCTCCGCAAGAAGGGGAAGGACGAGGAGGCAGAGCGCGTCTACGAAGCGCTCGTCGCGGCGCTCAACGCCGAGGACATGTCGAAAGGGCTCTATGACATTATTATTGCCGAAGAAATCAAGTCGCCAGATTCGGGCGTGGCCGACTGGACGGACGTGCGCCAGTTCAACCTCATGTTTGCCACGCACCTGGGCCCCATCCAGGAGGCGGACAACAAAATTTACCTGCGGCCGGAGACGGCCCAGGGCATTTTCGTAAACTTCCACAACGTGCGCGAGACGGCGCGGCACCAGATTCCGTTCGGGATTGCCCAGATGGGTAAGGCGTTCCGCAATGAGATCGTGGCGCGCCAGTTCATTTTCCGCATGCGGGAGTTCGAGCAGATGGAAATGCAGTATTTCGTAAAGCCAGGGTCGCAGATGGAAGCGTTCGAGGCCTGGCGCGAGAAGCGCATGCAGTGGCACATGGATAACGGCATCCGGGCCGAGCGGCTGCGCTGGCACGAGCACGAGAAGCTGGCCCACTACGCCGACGCGGCGTGGGACATTCAGTACAAGTTTCCCATCGGATGGCAGGAGGTGGAAGGCATCCACAGTCGGACAGATTTTGACCTGTCGAGCCACCAGGAACTCTCGGGCAAGAAACTGGAGTACTTCGATCCGCAGACGCAGGAGCGCTACATCCCGTACGTCGTCGAGACGTCGGCGGGTCTCGACCGGACATTCCTGATGACGCTCTGCGATGCGTACGAGGAAGAGGAGGTCGATGGTGACATGCGATCGGTCCTGAAATTCCACCCGGCCGTGGCGCCGATCAAGGTGGGCATTCTGCCGCTCGTCAAGAAGCACGGCATGCCCGAGATGGCGCACGCCATTGAAGCCGACCTGCAGGAGCATTTCCACACGTTCTACGACGAAAAGGGCGCCATTGGGCGCCGCTATCGCCGGATGGATGAGGTAGGGACGCCCTGGTGCGTGACCGTCGACGGCGATTCGCTGGAAGACGGTATGGTGACGGTCAGGGATCGTGACACGATGGCGCAGGAGCGGATTCCCGCCGATAACCTGGCGACATATCTGTTCGAGAAGCTGCGGAACTGGAAGGCATAGCGCCGCCGCCGCATGTCGTGTTAATATCTGCGTAATATGGAACGTCGGGTGCGGCTGTGGTATTTACGGTCACGAGCCCCCGACCTGATCGGGGGACGTTGTGCGTCCAGACTCAAAGAGGCCTTCCATGCTGATTGATGCTGATATCGGGTATGTGAACGAGGATGTGGATCCGACACTTGACCTCCGCGACGAGATTGACCGCCTCCGCACGGAAAAGAACGCGGTCATACTGGCGCACTATTACCAGGAAGCGCCCATCCAGGATCTGGCGGACTACATCGGAGATTCCCTCGGACTGGCCCGCCAGGCGGCCGAAACCGACGCCGACATTATTGTGTTCGCGGGCGTCCATTTCATGGCGGAAACGGCCAAGATCCTGAATCCATCGAAAAAAGTCCTGTTGCCGGACCTCAACGCAGGCTGTTCGCTGGCCGATGCCTGTCCGGCGGACGAGTTTGCGGCGTTCAAGGCCCAGCATCCCGGCCACACGGTGATTTCCTACATCAACTGTAGCGCGGCAACAAAAGCGCAGTCGGACATTATCTGCACATCATCGAACGCCGAGCACCTGGTTCGCAGCCTTCCGGAAGACGAACCCATTATTTTTGCGCCCGACCGCAATCTGGGGGCGTGGCTCAATCGCCAGACGGGGCGCAACATGGTTCTCTGGGATGGGGTCTGCATTGTGCACCAGACGTTTTCGGAGAAGAAGCTCGTGCGCCTCAAAATGCGGTATCCGGGGGCTCCGGTGCTCGCGCATCCAGAATGTGATGAGCCGGTGCTCCGGCAGGCGGACTTTGTCGGATCGACCAGTCAGATCCGGAAATTCGCGCGCGAGTCGGACCTGGAAACGTTCATCGTGGCCACCGAGGAGGGCATTCTTCACCAGATGCAGAAGGATTCTCCCGGAAAGACGTTCATTCCGGCGCCTCCTGACAGCGGATGCAACTGCAACCAGTGTCCGCACATGCGCCTGAACACGATCGAGAAGCTCTACCTCTGCCTCCGGCACGAAGCCCCTGAGATCACGATGGATGAGGACATCCGCCGTCGGGCGCTCGTGCCGATAGAGCGCATGCTCGAGATGAGCGCGGCCGTCGTATAAAGACGGTCTGCGCCAAGGTCACACCCGTTAGAAACCAAACCGCAGCCCCAGGAGGGGTTCGAAGCGGCGTTGGACCACGAACTGCTCGCGGCCGCCGGGCCCCAGGCCGGACGGAACGAACGTGTAGCGGGCTTCGGTCCGGGCCCAGAGCGCGCCGCGGATATTGTAGGTGAAGTCGAACACGAGCGCGTTTTCGTCGCCTGCGGCGCTGAAAAGCGAGAAAAAGCCGTCCAGTCCAGCGCGGTCCTGACCCACGGACAACTCCATCCGTTCCAGGCGCAGGAACAGGCGCAGGTGGTATTCGCTCAGATCCTGCACGCCGTGATGGCGCAGGAACTGGTACCAGAGCTCGAACCGCTGAAAAAAGTGGATGCGCAGCTCGGTCCAGACCGAGTTGTCACGGAATACGAATTCAATGGGGACGCCCGCCAGGAACTCGTTGTCATCGCCGGGCAGGACTATGCCTCCGGCGGCGGCTTCGGGGTCGGCAATCAGGTTCGCGCGGCGGCTGCGGACGGTGTAGAAACTGCCGAAATAACCGGGCTGGAAGGCGGCCCCATTGAAGTGGAGGGCCAGGCGGAACTGCAGCCTGGCCATGTCAATGAAGTTCTCATTCACCAGGTCCGCTCCCACGAGGACGCCCCGGCCCATGGTCTGGATCTGCGCGACCGACGCAAACGGTTCGAACGAAAACGAGCCCGCTTCGAAGGCCGTCATGCGGGCGTCCGCCGACCAGGCCACGAGCGGCTCTCCGGCCCGGCCCGTCGCCGAGCGGTCGGTCAGCGCCGAGCCCGCGATCCAGAGGGTGGAAAGCCGCGAAGAGAGAGCCGCAAATGGCCGCATGGCTATGCGGCCGGCAAACAGGCGGGACTGCGTAATGTCTTCGACCAGGATCTGCGTCTGCACAGTGCGCGCGCCAAACGACGCCTCGACTCCCGCCGACCGCGTATCCCACGCGTTCTGCGTGGAAAAAAAGTTGACGAGATGGCCGTCGCCAAGCCGCCCCCGGTCCAGGGGGCCCAGCCGGAGGTACGTGGCCGAACCGCGCGGTGTCCACCGGGCGTGATCAATAATGCGCAGCGCATCGCGCCACTCGTCAAAGTCCTCATCAAAGGTTCCGTAGATGCCCGTCCTCGCGCCGGCATCGATCCGGAGGCTGGCCTGCGAGCGTTTGACCTGCGCCGAGAGGCGCGTGGCGGTCCGCCACTGTGGGCCCATGAGGGAAAACCCGCCGTATGTCGTAATTTGGGCCTCCGTATCCCACCAGGCCAGTGCATTGTATTCGGCGGGATCATCGAGCGATCCGAACGTATGTATCTGGGCCGCGCCCGGCAGTGCCCCGCAGGCCACAAGCAGCAGGCCCGTGAGGACGCGGACGGCAGTCCGCGTGCTGGCAACCGGATTCAGACGCATCATGACGGGGACTGGAACAAGGATCTGATTTCAACACAACGTACAAATAATGCCGCTCACAGGCCTCCCACTTTTTCCACTCGATATTGTCCTTTTTCCGGACGAGGGCATGCCCCTGCATATTTTCGAAGATCGCTATCGCAAGCTCCTGGAAGACTGCGTGAGCGAGGATATGCCGTTCGGCGTCGTTCGCTACGCCAACAGCCGGCTTGAGGACGTGGGCTGTACGGCGCGCATCAAGGACATGGTGGAGACGCACGCCGACGGGTCGAGCGACATCATCGTGGTCGGGGAGGAGCGCTTCCGTATTGCGCAGCTCTACGGCAACCGGCTCTACCGGACGGCAGATGTGGATGTGCTCGCCGATACACCGCCCGTGGTCAACGAGGAGGAGCGCGAACGCCTCGTGGCGCAGCATATCAAACTGCTCGAGCTGGCCGGGCGCATTCCATCCCCCAGTTCATACCAGGATCGCCGCCGACTTTCCTACTTCGTGGGCCGCAATGCGGGGCTGTCGGTCGAGCAGCGCCAGATGCTGCTTGAAATGCGGGACGAGGCGCAGCGGATCCACTACCTCGTCGGCCATCTGGAGGCGTTCATTCCAGCCGTTGAAGAAGCAGAAGAACTGCGCCGCAAAATCACGTCGAACGGCCACTTCCCGGATTTCCCGCTGCCCGGCGATACGCTCTGATCTGGCGGCGAATGACGTACTCCGGCACGATTTTTGACGAATCTATAGGGAAACTGATTTCCAACCTGTCTTCCGCCTGACCGCCGTGAATAGTACGTTTGCCCTCGAAACCGGTCTCTCTCTGAGACACGCCGTTCTGAAATGGATACTTCCCGGCACGGCCATTGTGCTGCTCGTTGCTTCGGGTCTGGCCTGGCAGCTGCAACGCGGCCTTGAATTGAACGAGTGGTCCATGGAGCGCGCGACCGTCGATGCCATTTTCCATTCCCATGACATGATTACGGGGACCCGGCCGCAACTTGCAGAACTCGCCGCAAGCAGCGGCTTTGAGCGTATATGGGTGGTCGATGCGACGGGGGGCGTGTTGGCCTCGTCGCTCCGGGCAGATGTCGGCAAGCCGCTTGACGCCTGGTGGTGGAACCAGACCCTTGAGGCAACAGACGGCTTCCAGGCGCGGCGCGTACGCTACGGAGCCGCCGACATGGCACTCATTACCCGGCACGACGCATCGCTCGGCCGCTGGGTCATTGCCGTGGCTGACGCGAAGAGCACCAGTGGTTCGTTGCCGTATATATGGCTGATTCTGCCCGGCGTCGGTCTTCTGATGTGGTTCGTTTGCGTGACACTTGTGTTCGTTGTCGTACGTCGAGGGCTTCACGCTCCACTCAAGGAGCTCGACCGTGCGCTGCACGCAGCGCTTCGGCGGGAAGAATTGTCGTCGTCGTCTCTTGACCGACTGGAGGCGCGACTCGTGCCCCGGCTTGGGGGGCACGCTACGAGCGTTATCGACGTGATCAGACAGGTCACGCTCGGCACGACCCGCGTACGCGACCTCGAGAAACGTCTGCAGTCCATTCTCGATGGGCTGCCGGGTCATGTTGTCGTTCTCGCAGGAGACGAGTCTGTGCTGGCTGTAGGGCGCCGCGTCATGGATGCCCGCCAGGGCGCACCCTTCCCGGAATCGCTCGCGGCGCTTGACGACGTGTTTCCAACGGCCCCAATCCGCCGGTGGATGCGGCGTACTCGGGGCGCCGGGGCCGGTGTGGAGCAGGTCGCGGTCGACGGAAACAGGATGCTGTCACTACAGCCTGTAGCCTGGAATGGGAGGGCTGCCGTCATGGCCTGCCTGTCCGAGCCGGTCGACCTGGAACAGCCCGATGGCGACGGATTTGTCGATATCCTGCGCGCCGCGGGAGTACACGCCATTGTATTTGACGAAGAAGGACGCTTTCTTTTCCAGACGGCGGGGCTGGAGGCGACTGACCTCAGGTCATTCCGGGAAGAGTGCCTGGTGTCGGAGAGCGACCGCGACGCGTTTGCCTCCTGGCTGCAGGAGCGACCCGACGAGACGAGTATTCCGCTCTCGCTCCGGATGGGTCGCGCGCTGGTGGGGCCTCTCACGTGGCAGGCCTCCGAAATTCTTTTCCGGGGGCGCGAGGCAGGCTTTTTGTGGGCCGTCGAGCCCGAAAAGAAAGCATCTGCGGAACCCATCATCTGACAGCGATTTAACGTCGCCATGAAAGCAGGTACACCATGAATGTACAGACGTCATCCGAGCTCAAACAGGCCATTGCCGAAGTGCGCGGCCTGCTCTCGCGCATTCACCACGACGTGAACAATCCGCTGTCGGTGCTCTCGGGCAATGTAGAGCTGCTGCAGGAACTGGTCGCGGCCCTCGGCATGGAAGACGAACTGAGCGAACCGCTCACCGACATGCTCGAGGCCGTCAACGGACTTGGCGACTCGATTGACCGCCTGCTCGTGGTTCGCGGCCTGCTTTCCGAACTGGAATCGAAAGTGGATTGATTTTTACCCTCTGAAACAAGCAACAGTCTATCGACACGAAGCGTTACGGCACTTTATACACTTTCAACATGCGACCCATGGGCCGTTTTGTGCGTGCTTTTTCGATTCTGACGGGCTTGCTTCCTGTACTTCTGCTTCCGGCCACGTCGCTCATGGCCCAGGAGCTCAAATCCACGGTCATTGAGGACGATGGCTCGCGGCTCGTCCTCGAATTCAGTGTGGACTGGCCGCGTTCGCTCGTAATGGCCGTCGATTCGTCGGGCATTTCAGCGTGGTCTCCGGCTGAACTGGACGTATTCGCGGCAGGCCTTGCGACGGCGTCCCATACGGTCGATTTGCCGCTGCTCGAGGCGCCCTCGGTGCGCGTCTTGAGCCGTCAGTACGACGAAGTGCAGGTGCTGGAGCCAGATCCGGCCGCGCCCGGCTACTCGGCTCCGGAAGTGGACCTGGTGGGCCTTGGCATGTACCGCAAGCGTCCGGTAGCCGACGTCGTGGTGGGACTTGTGCGCCTCAACAGGCAACGCGGCGTCCTGGAGCGGGTCAGGCGAATACGCGTGGATGTGACGCGCCCCGAAGTATCCGGCGCCATGCCGGGATCGGCCGTTGCCGCGCGTTCTTCGCGCGTCGTCGTGGACAGTAAGCTGGCCGATGGTGCGCTCTTCAAGGTGCGCGTGCAGGAAGAGGGAGTGCTCCGCGTGGATCGCAATACGCTGTCCGCGCTCGGCCTGGATCCCAATGTGATAGATCCGGCCCAGGTCCGCATTCTTGGCAATGGCGGGCGGCCTCTTCCGGCGCTCAACAGCGCGCCGCGGCCCGTGGACCTGCTGGAGCAGGCCGCCATCCGCACGGGAGCTGGCGATGGCCGCTTTGACGCATCGGATGCGGTCGTTTTCTTTGCCGACGCGCCGAGGGGCTGGTTCTACAACCGGGATTCGCTCGAATTCGATCACTTCGTGCACCCGTTCTCGAACGACAATGTGTACTTCATAAAGATTGCTCCTGTGCCTGGGCCGCTCACCACAACCGAGCCGTTTCCGGATGTGGCGGCGACACCGTTCGAAACCGTGGACGGGTTTTTCGCGCGTGATGTGGAGGAATTCAACTGGTCGCGCGAGCACGGATCGGGGCAGGACTGGGTGTCGAACCCCATTCGTTCGGGCAGCGAGCGCCGCTTCCTGACGAATGAGGTGCTTCCGGGTCTTGTGGCGGGTAGCATACGGATCCAGGCGCTGACGGCTGTCAGCTCAAATCCGGCAGCTACGGTGGCGTTCGAGTCCGACGGTGTGGTACTTGGCCAGCGCACGGCACCAGGCATTACGCGGCCGGGCGCCGAGAACCCGTCAGCCGTGCATACGGAGCTCGAGTTTACCCGGTCCATGGCGGCCGGCGAACCGCTGAACCTGACCATGCGGCTGCTTCCGCAGACGAACGAGCCGGAGGCGGCGCTCGACTGGATCCGCGTGTTCTACGAGCGGCGCCTTACGGCAGAAAACGACCGGTTGCTGTTCTTTACGCGCGCCGGTGCGGCGGGCGACCATGAGTATGTGCTCGATGGCTTTTCCCAGCAGCCTGTCGTGCTCGATGTAACCGGTGGGCAGGCGACACGGGCGCTCGAAGTCCGGCAGGCCGGAGGCGCGTGGCGCGTGCAGGTGCGCGCCGCCGATATGGCGGGTGGACCGCGGCGCCTCGTGGCGTTCGTGCCGGGCTCGGCCACGCCGCTCGGCGCATCGGACGCCGCGCCCGTTCCCAACCAGAATATTCGCGGCACGATAGGACTGCCCGAGTTCATTATTGTCACCGCCGAGCCGTTCCGGAGCGCCGCCAACAGGCTGGCCGACCGGCGTCGCAGCCAGGGGCTGTCAGTGGCCGTCGTATCTATCGAAGAAACGTACAACGAATTCTCAGGGGGCGTCGCAGACATGCGGGCCATGCGGGACCTGTTCAAATTTGTGTATGACCAGGCGCCGACCGATGCCCAGCGGCTTCGCTATGCGCTGCTGCTCGGCGACGGACATTACGACTATCGGGGGTTGTCGGGCTTCCAGGGGGCGCTCGCGAACCATATCCCACCGTATGAGACGGAAAACACGATTTTCACGGATGGATCGTATACGTCCGACGATTATTTCGGGTTGCTCGACGACAACGAGGGCATTTGGGAATACACGGGGTTCACGGGCACGACCTTCGAGCGGCTCGACCTGGGAATAGGGCGCTTTCCAGTTCAGACGGCCGCTGAGGCCGAGTTGATGGTGGACAAGATCGAGACGTACGAGGATCCGGCGACGTTCGGGCCGTGGCGGAATGTGTATACCGCCATCGCCGACGACGGGCCGACAGGACTGGCGGGTATTCAGAATGATCTGGATCTGCACATGGCGAACGTGGATCAGGTGGCTGAACTCATCCGCGGCGGGCTGTACCCCGAAATCAACATGGACAAGATCTATGGGGAGAGCTTTGACCGCGTTTTCCTCAACGGATTCAAGATTCCCGAAGCGCGGCGCGAGATCCTGGCATCCATGAACCGGGGCGGGCTCATTTACAACTACTCTGGCCATGGCGGACCCGAGGGGCTGGCGCAGGAAGAGATGTTCACGAAGGAAGACGCTGCCGCGCTGACCAACGGGGACCGGCTTACGATTTTCCTGACGGCGACGTGCTCGTTCGGGTGGTGGGACCTGGAGGATACGCAGAGTGGGGCGGAGGTGCTGCTGACGAACCCGAACGGCGGCGCCGTGGCGCTGCTCACGACCGTGCGACTGGTCTATACGTCGGGGTCCAACACCACACTCAATGCCGGATTGAACCGGGCGCTCAACATTTCGCTCTTCACGAAGGACGAAGCCGGGCGTCCAAAACGACTGGGCGATGTACTTCGGGAGACGAAGAATACATCGGTGGGATTCCAGGGCAACAGCCGGAAGTTCAATCTGCTGGGCGACCCGACGTTGCGCGTTGGGCTTCCCACGAACAAGGCTGTTGTAGAGCAGTTGGGGGACACGGATCTGTCGGCATCCGACGGGCAGCTCAAGGCGCTGGACCGCGTGCGGATCCGGGGGCGCCTGCAGCGTGCGGACGGCGCATTCATTACCGATTTCAATGGCCGCGTGCAGATCACCGTGTTCGACGCCCTTCGCCGCGTTCCGGTCGAGGTGCAGCGCAATATGCCGACGCCCTTCTACAATCAGCGGGAAGATGTGATCTGGCGTGGGAATGTGCAGGCTGTAGGCGGCGCGTTCGAGGCCGAGTTCGTGGTGCCCAAGGATATCAGCTATTCCAATGAACCGGGGCGCATTTCCGTCTACGCGTTCGACAGTGAAGGCCACGCCCTTGGGTTCACCGAGTCGTTCATTGTCGGAGGAACGTCGGACAATCCACCGAACGATACGCAGGGCCCCCGTGTAGACCTGTTCCTTAACGACTCCACGTTTGTGGATGGGGGCACGACGGGGCAGGATCCAACCCTGCTCGTCCGACTCTTTGACGAAAGCGGTATCAACACGGTGGGTGCCGGGGTGGGTCACGAAATGTTGCTCGTCGTGGATGAAAACGACGATGCGGCGGTCGATCTGGCCTCTGCCTTCGTGGCGGACGAGAATTCGTTCCAGAGCGGGGAGGTCGAGTGGCCACTGACGGACCTGGAGCCGGGGCTGCATACGGCGCGGGTCCGCGTGTGGGACGTACTGAACAATTCGTCGACGGCCGAAATTTCGTTTGAAATCGCAAACGATGAGGTACTCGACGTACGTAATGTGTATAACTATCCCAACCCCATGAATCGGGAAACCCGATTCGTGTTTGAGCATAACCAACCTGCTGGCACACCTGCTCGAGTGGAGATTCGTATCTTCACACTCAACGGACAGGTTATCCGAACCATACCCACGGAAGAGGCGTTACCCGAAGGCATACTGGGCTCCGGTCCGGTACAGGTCGTGTGGGATGGCCGGGACGACGATCTCGGCAGACCCGCAACGGGTGTATACCTCTACAGGGTGCGTATTGAAACTGACGCCCCGGACGGCTCGCGACAGGCGAGCGACCATATAGAAAAACTGGCCATAATACGGTAGATCCTTATTGAACGAAGCGTTACAAACGGGCTGCTTGGCGGCTCTCGAAGACATTTCAATACGCAAAACAAACCTGGTAAGGGTATGAAAACGGGGTTCAACCGGATTGTGATCGCATGTGCTGTCCTGGTGGCAGTCGCCATGATGCCGTCGTCGGCGCAAGGCCAGGCGGGTACATCCGCTGTTGTATTTTTGAAAATCGAGCCGGACAGCCGTGCGGCTGGCATGGGTAACGCGGGTGTCGCACTCGCCGACAATGCCAGTGCCATTTTCTGGAATCCGGCCGGACTGGCCTTCCAGACGGGCACCGAAGCCGCAATCACGCACTCGAACTGGCTGCCGGAGTTCAATGCAGGGCTCTTTTACGAGTACCTCACGGCGAAGCACCACGTACCGGGTATTGGTACGTTCGGTGGGCACCTGACGTACCTGTTTCTTGGTGAACACGACGGGCGTGACGACCAGAACAATCCTACGGGAACGTTCCGGTCCTATGACCTGGCCACGGGGCTTTCCTATGGCGTCAAGGTCACAGAGCGCTTCGGCATTGGTACGAGCCTGCGGTTCATCTACTCAAACCTGGCACCCGGTCAGACCATTGGTGCGGAGCAGACGAAAGCCGGTGTGGCGACGGCGTTCGACGTGGCCGGTCTGTATCGCAGCGGCCAGTTTGGCCTCGGTGGCGAGGCGAAGGGCACGCTGTCGCTTGGTTTCAACCTGGCCAACATGGGGTCTAAAATCAGCTATTCGGACAATGCCCAGGCCGATCCCATTCCGACGAACCTCCGGCTCGGGTATGCCTTCAAGGTCGATTTTGACGAGTTCAACTCGTTGACGCTCGTTACGGACTTCAACAAGGACATGGTGTCCTTCTCGGGTGAAGGTGCTGACCGGGAGGCTGACCCGTTCTACGAGGCTATTTTCTCTTCGTGGAAGTCGGTCAAGGTTCAGACCAACTCACTGTCTGAGGACGAGGCGGAGTTTGAGACCTTGTCCGTGCTGGACCAGATGACCATTGGAACCGGCATTGAATACTGGTACAACAGTCAGTTCGCCCTGCGTTCCGGGTATTTCTACGAGAACCCGAACAATGGCAACCGGAAGTTCCTTACGCTGGGTGCTGGTGTCCGCGTTAACATCATCGGTGTCGATTTCTCCTACATCTATGCGCTTGAAGAGGACTCCCCACTGTCCAACACCATGCGGTTTTCGCTCCTGGTGGACTTCAAAAAATAGTACCTGCGCATGAACAGCACCCTGATTTTCGCCATGGGGCTGGTCATGATCGTTGTGGGGGCGGGGTTCCTGTACCTGCTCTTCCGTGACAATGAGGCCCGCTGGCCACGCGACAGCATGGAATGGCTCGGGACCGTGCTGTCGGTGCTGCTCATGGTGTTTGCCGTTGCGCTCCTGGTACTCTCCAGGCAACAGGTAGCAAGCGATGAACTCCGGCGCGAAGTCGCGGCAACGGCTTCGGCGTTCCAGGATATGTCCCTTGAGGTGCCTGCGGGCAACTTCCAGTTCCAACTCCTGGATTCTGGCCAGATGCGCGACGTCGCGTCGTACCGCGGCCAGGTTGTCGTGGTCAATTTCTGGGCGACATGGTGCGCACCCTGCCTCGAGGAACTGCCGGCGCTGAACCGGCTCCAGGAGACGTATGGGGAGCAGGGACTTCGGGTGGTGGCCATATCGGATGAGGAGCCAGCCGAACTGACGGCATTCAGAGAGCGCGTGCCCCTTGACGTGGACGCGGCCTACATGCCCTTTGGAGTTGATCTTCCGACGCCGTTCACCGGAGCGTTTGACGTGCGTCCAACGTCTTACATCATAGACCGCGACGGCGTAGTACGCCGCTACCTTCTCGGAAATCGGAACTATGGCTTCTTTGAGAAGGCCGTTGTTCCGTATCTGTGACGCACATGCTATCTTCGGGACCGGTCATTGCCAGCTTCCTGCTACTCGTGGGCGTAGTATGCTGGGTCGCCGGATGGAGACTTCTTTGGACGAGGGGTTTTTTGAGCGCCGAAACAATGCGGCAGTGGGTACAGGTGGGTGCCTCGCTTTCCGTGGTGCTGGCCGTACACGTGGTTCCGCGGGCCGGGATGCTCTATGCTGTCTCGTCTGCCGTGCTGCTTTTTTCACTCGTCTGGATGGCCAGACCCGCTGCGCCGAGAGACTGGACATGGCTGACGGGAGCCGTGCCGGGGTCGCTGGCGTTGCTGCTGTTGCTGCCGTTCTGTTGGGAATTCACCGGTGATGGCGGCTGGATACCCGGCGCCAGGTCTGTAGAGTCGGCCGTCGAGACGTTCCTGCTTCGCCGGGCCGTTGGAATTCCAGATGGCGCGGGCATGTATGCCATCCAGGCCGCGTTTCTGCTCGTGGCCGTGGCCGATCCGATGGCTACCCTGGTGGGCCGGCATCGGGGCGCGTCCGAGAAGTCTACGGCCGGTAGCATCGGGTTTTTTCTGGTGGCGTCGATTCTACTGCTGACGCTCAACGGCGCGATTGCCATGCGCCATGGCCTTGGAACGCTGGACGGATCCATGGCGTGGGCTGGCGTCATTGTTGTAGCGGCCGCCGCCACGTCCGCGGAACGGGTTGTGGCCGGGCGCTGGGACGATTTCTCGGTGGCCGTAGTGACGGCGGCGGCCGCGCTTCTTTTCGCCATTTTCCCGGACAGCTTTACTGGTTTGCTGTTGGCCGCCCTGCTCGGATCGATCGTGGCGTGGATGGGAATTCGCTACGACAAGGTAACCCGCCGGGGCGCAACGACAGCGGGCCTGCTGACGACCTTTGTATGGTGGATAGGGGGCTGGCCGATGTTGTTGCCGGTCCTTCTGGCGGCTGTACTTGCCCGAGGTCGCACGTCGGGCGAATTGCTGTCCTTCCACGTTGCTTCGTGGCTGGCGGCTCTCGGCGTAGCCTTCTCCGGGGCGTCCAATACACCGGGCGTACTCTTTTTCAGTGCAGCGCTCGTGGCTTCGTCGGCTGCAGCGGCGGCATCTACCCGGGGGACGCTCTGGCAACAGATACTCGTGGCGGCTGTGGTGGCCGCGTCCGGATGGTGGGTCATGCCGGGCTCGGCGCACCCGGGCGCCATGGTTTGGCTCGTGCTGGGTGGCGCGATGGCGGCCCTGTCAATACAGGCCCTGGCGCGGCACCGGGAGGGATTGATGACGATTACGACGCAGAACTTGATTTGTACGTTTTTCGGCGCGTTCTTGGGGGCGATTCCCGTCCATTTCATCACTATCTGACATCTCCCCATGCCCTGGTATAAAAAGCTGCACTGGCAGATCATCATTGGTCTGATTCTTGGCCTCATTTTTGGCGTTGTTTCGGCTGTCATGGGCTGGGGGGCGTTCACAACGGCGTGGATTGCTCCGTTCGGCACCATCTTCATCAATCTGCTGAAGCTGATTGCCGTGCCGCTTATTCTTGCGTCCCTTATTACCGGCGTTACGTCGCTTTCGGATCTCAAGAAACTGAGCCGGATCGGGGGTAAGACGATTGCCATCTATATGGGCACGACGGTGATTGCACTCGTCATCGGGCTCACGATTGTGAACGTGATGCAGCCTGGCAAGACCGTTCCACCTGAAATGCGCGAGAAGCTGGAGGCAACCTATTCGGGCGATGCCTCGGCGCGGACGTTGTTGGCCGACGAAGCCAAGCAACGGGGACCGCTTCAGCCTATCGTGGACATGGTGCCAGAGAATATCGTGGGTGCAGCAGGTAGCAACCGCAACATGCTCCAGGTCGTGTTTTTCGCCATTTTTGCAGGGATCGGGCTACTGCTCATTCCGCGCGAGAGCGCCGAACCCATTATTTCGTTTTTCAGCAGCCTGAACGATCTGGTGATCAAGCTGGTGGAGATCATCATGATCACGGCGCCCGTGGGGGTGTTCGCTCTCCTGGCCGATACCATATCGAGTATTGCGGGAGATAATATTGCGCAGGTGCTGGAACTGCTGGCGGCGCTCGGCTACTACATGATTGCCGTCATCCTGGGCCTGATGCTGCACATGCTGTTCACCTACTCGGGCATGGTCAAGTTTTTCACGCCGAGGACGCTTGGACAGTTCTATCGTGCTATTGGGCCGGCGCAGCTCGTGGCGTTTTCGACGTCGTCGAGTGGCGCGACGCTGCCCGTGACGATGGAACGATGCGAAAAAGAGCTGGGGGTTTCCGAAGAGGTGTCCTCGTTCGTACTCCCGCTCGGCGCGACAATCAACATGGACGGCACGGGGCTCTATCAGGCCGTCGCGGCCGTATTCATTGCACAGACGCTCGGGATGGGGCTTGACCTGGCTGCCCAGCTTACGATTGTCTTCACGGCTGTCCTGGCATCGATTGGTACGGCGGCCGTGCCGAGCGCCGGCATTGTGATGCTTGTTATCATCCTGGAGGCGGTCGGCGTGCCGAGCGCAGGGATTGCACTCATCCTCGGTGTAGACCGCATACTGGATATGCTTCGTACGGTTACCAATGTGACGGGCGATGCGGCGGTAGCGACTATGGTTGCCGCGAGCGAGAATCAGTTGGGTCCGATACCGTCAGCGGCAGCGTAACCGCTTCTGGCAAAGCCGGTTACCGGTGCCAATGCGTATCAATTCGCTTATCATTTTGAGACGGATTGTGTGCAGTACGGAATAAATCGTCTAATTTGGGTGCTTCATGGATGATTTATTTTTTTTGGCATAATCTTGGAGTAGGCGTTATGCAGTTCATTGCTGTGTTGCTGCCTCTCCGCAGCTTTGTACCTCCTGGAGAACGGTCGGGGGGGGGGCGCGGGCGACCGGGGCCCCCCCCCCCCCCACCAAAAGCGCACGGAGAAGAAAGCGAAGAAGAAAAAAAAAACCAGCACC
>JAJCYQ010000030.1 GCA_029262835.1 Bacteroidota bacterium | reverse complement strand
TTTGCGGGGGGGGGGGGGGTGGGCGGTTTTGAACTTTTTTGGGGGGGGGGGGGGGGGGGGGGGGGCCCGGCCCCGCGCCCTCAATGCCTCCCATACCCGGCAGCCCGAGATCGAGCAGAATGACATCCGGTGTGCCGCCCTCTGCCGCCTGGGCCTTTTCGGTGGCGCCGCCCTCTGCCTCCTGGGCCTTCTCGGAGGTGCCGCCCTCTGCCGCCAAACCGAGCCGGGCCAGTGCCTCCTCGCACGTCACAAACTGCCCCGTGCACGCCATGTCGTCCTGGGCATCCACGACATCGGCCACCGTCTCGCGGAACAGCGTATCGTCTTCAATGAGCCAGGTGGTAATCATGAGAAAAAAGTCTGGGGCCGTTTGTATCAGGCTGAAGAGCGGGCTTCGGAGCCTTGGTCGTCAGGCCGAAAAGTCGGCTTCGGGATCGGGAAACTCAGGCCGAAAGTGGAATGTCAAGGTGAATGTGGGTGCCGCGGCCGGGCTGAGAGCGTAGATCGAGTCGCCCTCCCGCTTCCCGGCCGCGGTCCTGCATGCTGCGGATGCCGTGGCCGTAGGGCACGGCATCCGCCTCGAAGCCAACACCCGTATCCCGGATGTCGAGCACGAGGCGGCCGTTGCCCGTCGAAAGGGCAATAGAGACGGACGCATCCGGACCCGCGTGCCGCCCAATATTATGCAGCGCCTCACGAAATACAAGAAACACGTGCCGGCGGGCAGTCATGGAGAGTGTATCGCGCAGCGCCGAGTCCGGCGCCGAAAGCGTCCATTCGCGGCCGGCGAGCAACTGGTGGGCCGCTTCGCGCATCCGATCTACCAGATCGCCAAGCGCATCCTCTTCTGGATGCACGAGCCACGTGATGTCCCGCACGCTCGTCACCAGTTCACGCGCCGAGCGCTCAATATCTTTCAGGCGGCGCACTTCCTTCTCGCCGAGCGCAGGCGCGGCGCCAACGAGCTCCGAGAGGAGGGCAATACCCGCCAGGCGGCTTCCCACGTCATCGTGCAGATCCGATGCAATACGTGCGCGGACCCGCTCGAGCGCCGCCACGTGGGCCATGCGCAGCTGCCAGGCCGCCCCGACTGCGCCGCCGAGCAGGAGCACCATGGCCACGCGAAACCACCATGTGGCATACCAGGCTGTCCGCACGTGCACCGGAAAGGCGAGCTCGGCCGACGTGCCGACGCTCACGGCCTGCGCCCGGAACGTGTACCGGCCGGGCGGCAGATTCGTATAGCGCGCCGAGCGCGACGGAGCCGCAGTCCAGGCGTCATCGAACCCATCGAGCCGGTACCTGTAGCTCGGCGCGAGGTGGCCGGGCGCGGCGTCGGGGCGCACGGCGGCAAGTTCAACGCCGAGCGATACATGATCGTGCGAGAGCGTCACACCGCCCTCGGGCAGCGCCGACCAGCGCCACGACGAGTCGCGCCCGGCCACCTCCAGGGCCGACACCGCCAGGTGTTCGATCGCCGCCACATTTCCGAGCTGGATGTCCGCGGGATACAGGAGCGTGAGCCCCTCCATGCCTCCCGCCAGAAGCGCCCGCCCGTCGGACAGGATGGCGCGCCGATTGAATTCGCCCTGGAAGGCGCCAACCAGGGTGAATTCGACTGCGGTGCCACCGGGTGTCGTGCCGTCAGGTGGCTCCACCTCACCTCTCAAGAGCCCCCGACTCGTCGTTATCCAGAGGTGCCCGTCCGCGCCGATCGCCGCGCCGTATACAATGCCGTCCACGATCCGCTGGAACGAAGCAGGCGCCACGGTGCGGCCCCGCGTCAGGTCACGAGACAGGCCGAGAGTGTGCCCGGCATCCGAATCGATCAGTAAAAGCCCGTTCGAGCTCGACACGTACGCCCGCCGCCCGACGGGCAGAATGTGCCAGCCACCCTCGCCGCGCAACATCCCGGCGCCACCGCTGGAACCGTTGCTGGCGCCGTCGCTGGTGCCGTCGGAATTGCCCTCGCTGACGCCGCCGCTGGCACCCTTGCCAGGCCCCACAATTTCGTTTTCGTCCACGAATACGCGGCCATCGGATGTCGCTATCCACGTGCGGCCGAGCGAATCTGCCGCCAGGCCTCGCACGGGGCCAAACTCGGTGCGACACGCCCCGCCAACGCGGCACAGCCCCTCGTTCGTTCCAGCCCAGATTATCCCCGCTGGATGCTCGAGGACCACATTTACGGCAGCGCCTGCTGGCGGCGCAGCACGAGAATTCGCCGCTCCGGTGCGCGCGGTCGCCGCTCCGCCGTGGGAAGCGCCGAGCACCACCCGCTCAAACTCATCCGCTCCGGAGCGCCGCACGCAGAGCCCGGCATCGGTCCCGGCCCAGACATCGCCTGAAGAGGCCTGCACAACGGACCAGACGGTAGGGCTGCACGCGCCAAGGTCCCACCGCCGTGGCATGGCACCGGCCGAGCGGGTGAACTGAAGTTCGTACACCCCGTCGCCGAACGTGCCCACCCAGTAGGCATTCTCGCCGCCGGATGGTGCCGCGCCGCCCCCGGCGACCGCCTTCGCGACGGCGAGCACCGGCACGCCGTCCAGCAGCCTTTCAACGGCCGATTCCCTCTGCTCGATCTGCATGCGGTACAACCCGTTACGGGTGCCCATCCAGAGCGTTCGCTCCCCCGCTGCAGCCACCGCCAAGACCGTATTCGAAAGTTCTCGCGTGGGCCCAGACTCCAGGAGCAGGCGCTTCCCTTCAGAGACAACACCCACATTCGAACCAATGACGACACCCGCATCGGTCCCGAGCGCAACGCCCCAGGGCGCCTGTGCCACGTCGTGCACCGGATGCGCAGACCATTCACCGCCGAGCGGCTCGAGCGCCGCAAGCGTATCGGCCACGATCCGGGCCTCGTAGGCTCCGGCCGTGTGACTCACGTAGACGCGCGCATCCACCCGAAACAACCCCGGAAACCGAAGCTCGCTCTCCGGCCACGGCCACATTCGGGTGCCCAGCGTCTCCCTGTCCACGCGGATAAGTCCGCCGCCCCGCGATGAGGCCCAGACATACCGATCCGGCGCAACGGCCACGCGCCCGGACGCGGGCTCAGGCATTGGCAGGAGATCCCACGCGCGGGCCGGGCTGCGCGCCATTTCCCCCGTGCCGTAGACACGCTCCATGACGCCCGTATCTGTCGGTATCCGATAAATGCTTCCGTTCGCCATGATCCACAGCTCGCGTTCGACCACAATCATGGTAGATGCATCGACCATAGGCCACGTCCGCGTCCTGCCCGTAGCAGCGTCCAGGCGGGCCACGCCGGCCGCCGTCAGCACGTAGAAATACCCGTCCAGTTCGGCAATGACCTTGATGTGGGTCGATGGGAGGCCCGTTCTGTAGACTTCAAAGCGGTACCCGTCCCAGCGGGCCAGTCCGTCAGATGTGCCGACCCAGAGCATGCCCGCGCTGTCGACGTGCAGGGCGTGCACCGTGTTGTTCGGAAGCCCGTCGGCGGCATCGAACCGCGTAACTGTCTCGTCGAGGAGCGCGGATTGGGACCGCGCGTCGGCCTGAACCACGCAGCCCTGCATCAGAAGTACGATGCATAAGGCTGCTTTCACAAATGGTCTTCGAGCTTCGCTTCAAAATCTTCCATGGAAGATGCCCGCACGGCTTCTCGAAGTAATTTTTTACAGTGATCAATATCAGAAAGGCCCTGTATGGTGTCGCGCACGGAGTCGGTAACCGTGCCAAACCGACTCTCAAGTACGTCGATTATATTTTCCCTGGAAGATGCCAGGCGGCCCTGCTCAAGGCCCTGCTCAAGGCCCTTTTCGAGTCCCATCTTCATACCCTTCTCCATTCCCCGCTTGATCCCAATACGCTCAAAACTGGTTACATAGGCCATATTGTTCACCTTTTCTATTTTCTCCAGTTCAACGAACACCTGATTCCCCAGGTCCTCAGGCAGACGGACAATCCAGTCAACGAATTTCAGCAGTCTCCGGATCTTCGCCCGCGGCACACGTCGTTCATATAAACTTCGCACGGTCCGAAGTTTCCAGTCCGCGCGTTCCAGCATGTCCTGCTCTGTCTTTCCGGACGTCTCCTGCGCCTTCAGAACAGCCAGGACGAGTACTGCGAACAGGTTGTCGCTCGTCGAAAGTTCTTCCTCTTCTGCACGGAAGTCAAGCAGTTTAACTGTCGAATAGGACAGATGTACGTGTGTGCCGAGGGTCTCCTCCTCAAACCTGTTCGGACGCCACGCTGGGTCGAGGTCTGCAAAAACGGCGAAATTGGCTACGGGAAGCTCATGCTTGGCTCGAAGCCGGTAGTGGTACACGAACATGCGCCGCGTAAAATCCGGATCCCGGTTTGACTGGACCTCGACGTGAACCAGGATGAGCCGGCTGTCGCCGCTCAGAAGCTGGACCTCGACCAGTTTGTCAACGATGCGGGGTCCCTCTTCGTCGTCCAGCTCCAGCTTGGGAAGCTCTTTGTCGCGAAACAGAAACCCGGCCTCCCAGTCTATCCCAGCGTGCGCTTCCGGGAAGAACAGCGCCATGAAGTCCTCGAAGAAGGCATCCACGACCTCCTTCCAGAACCCATCCTCCTCTTCGATTGTCGCCACGGCTGCCGCCCTCTTGAAGTCCATTCATTCCATGAGATGAGAAGACACCGCGGCACCAGATATATAACTCGACGGGACCAATTTTACACGGGACCTCGCGGCGGCAATGACACCCAGGAAACCGGAGTGAGGCGAATCAATCCGGTTTCGGAAGGTCAGAAGGCCTTTCGCCGCCTCATCAATCCGCCTGTCGCCCAGCTTGATTTCGAGCGCGGCCCATTTTCCGTCCGGCGTCTCTATCACCGCGTCCACCTCCAAATCCGTGTTGTCTCGATAGTGATAGACCTTTGCCTCGTTCGCCTGGGCATGGATTCGCAGGTCGCCAATCAGACGTTCCGCTGTGGCGCCGAGCGCAGCGCCCGCAAGTGATGGATCAACAAAATGTCGCTTCAGTGCCAACCACCCCGCACGAGTGTCTGCGTCAGATCCGTCAACGTCCACAACAGTTCGCCAGCAGAGACGTGCCCATTGTTCAGCAACGCCCCAACGGAGAACTCTCCGGTCCCGATACCAGATTTCGGGTTCCAATTGCCATTCGTCAATGAGCCGCTGCGTCTGGGCCCTTCAATCACAACGATGCCCATCGTATTCAGCATTCCCTGTAGCTCACGATCGACCTGTCTTGGTACGTAATCAGAGCGAAACGACATTTCATTCGGTGTTTTGCACCGTTTTCATTCGGTGTTTTGCAGCCATAGTTGCGTACTGACTGCGCTCGCCGGATTCCGATTACGGCGATCTCGGGATGGATCCGTCAGATTTCGAAGATATCCTGATGCCGTTCTTCGATCATCCGGGCATCATCCGAATGCCGGACCGTGAACTGGAAACGAATCCCCGGTGCGCCCTCACGGTCGTCCTGGAAATCATCCACGAAACGCAGCCGGAATGTAAACCGAATCCCGACCGCCTGCCGGATGCCGTATTCGAGACAGCGAAGAAGCGGGTGCTGGCTCTTCCCGAATTCAAGCATCTGGCGGGCTATCCGCAGACGGGCCCGGCCATCGTTGAGCGTATCGTGGATCTCGCGCTCAATACACTGCTGGAAGCACATATCGTGCTTCGCCGCAGCAGTCGGCTCGTCACGGCAGCTGCCCATCGAGCAGATGTAGAAGCGCGCAATTACCGGCGGCTCTACCTGCAGATGTTCCGCGTGCTCGCAAACGACGTACTGTGGGCAATGCCCATCGATGTGGCGCTATTTGAGGATTATTTCGGGTTCACGCTCCTGCAGCTGGCGCGCTCGGGCGGCGAGCCGACGCACATCGGCCAATTCACGCGGGAGTTCTATACCGCTCTCCCCACGTTGTACGCGCTTGCATCCGCGGGCTACGAGAACCCATCGGGCGATGAAGCAGCCACGTGCTACGCCATCGGCGTCCTCTACTGTTTCTGGGGGCTGCTGGGCCTTGTGGATATCGAGCCCTCCGGCGACGCCCACCGCAATCGTCTCGATCACATCGTCACGGCGCGCCCTCTGCTCGGCGAACTGGTCACGTTCCCGCGCGAGTGGGTACACCCCGTCGTGAACCCTTCCGCGCCTGACTTTGACGGCCTCTCGCCCAATGCCATGCACGCGCTCATCTATGAGCCGTTCAATTCTCCGGACATCATATCGTACGCTGGCAGCGCGGCCAGTACCTCGGCCCCGATTCTTGTCGTGCTCGAAGAAGTCATCCGCGCCGGCGAGACAGGCGGATTGAAGGCTACGGGAACAGGCGCTTTCCCGCGCGCTTTCGTGCAGGACATCGGACCCCGAGTGCGCTCTGCCTATGAGTTGTAACTGGGCCGAATTCGAGAAGAGCATCCAGAAAGAAGCCGACGTTGTGACGCTCGAGGCCGCGCGCATCGTCCTTGAACTGTCCGGCGTGCTTCGTAAATACAAAGGCAAATTCATTATTGGACGAGACTTCCGTGCCGCCATCGAAAAGCACGGCGTGGGCGGCGTCTACCCGGTCCTTTTCGAAACCGCCGCCCGGAAATTCAACTGGGGATTCGCCGATGGCCTGCCGAATCTCCCCCGAATTCAATTATTCGCTGGATTCACGCTACGCCTTCTCACGCGCTACGGGGATACGCCGCGGCCCGATACATTCTATGCCGATGCGTTTATCCGCGCCTTTCCCGCCATGCTCAACGAAGTTCGGGACGGTGCCGAGCAAACGTGGGATACGTCCCATGGCACGCTGTCGAGCGCATTCAAGGCCCGGGTCTTTCCCGTTTTCGGCCACATGATGGGCATTGTCCACCTCGAACGCCCCCCAAGCGCCCACTACGACGCCCCCCTCATAATCACCGCCACCCGCCTACTCAGAGAATTTGTCCGGGTCCACGTATAAGAGGGAGCGTGCCTCTTCAACACGCTTTTAATGGCTCCAGCGATCAGAGGACAACGGCAGGTCATTCGGTGTTTTGCACCGTTTTCATTCGGTATTCTGCAGCCCCGTGTGACGGAATGCCTCCGCCCCCCAACTCACCTACTCCGTTTCATCCTCACGCCGCCTGTTCTATATCTCTGCCAATTCGGTGCAGGAACTCGGGTGCCATGTCTGCCCCGTTCGGCCACTCTATGGTATTGGTTTCGGGGTTCAATACCACCTTCCTGAAGCGCGATTTTACCCGCAATGGTTCAAAAACAGTTCCGTAAAGTTCATCCGTCAGGTCCACCTCCTTGACACTCTTGTCATTGAAATGGATTTCAAGGCGATACCCATCCAAGTACTCGACTTCAGTCACTTGCAATAGCATTGTTGTATCCATTTTTTTGCCAACTCCCAATTTCGTAGAAGTTCCTCGTGGTGCTCTCCGGCCCACTCCAGAATAAGTCTCTGGGCACGCTGATACCGGGCGTGGAAATGAGGGGGCGCGTGATCGTTATAGTTCGATTCCGTAGAACCTGGAGAGGGCTGGCATTGCGACCGGTCAGTACGGCGAGGGATTGCACGCTCAAGTTCTTCGAACGACGAACCGTGGGCTCACGACGCCACGAGGGGCACCGACTCGGCATACAGCGAATCGTATCCCATATCGCGTTCGCCGGGCCACTCGAGAGAGCCATGAACGACCCGAACACGTCGGAAGAGCGTCAAATCCCTGAGCGGTGAGAATACCTGGGTCTGGAGATATGGACTCATGTCGAGCAGTCTCCGTTCACCGTTCTCGAAAGTCAGCGTTACTGTATAGTCGTCATGGGGATGAGCGACCTGGATAAAAGGTGTTCTCAGCATCAGTCTATCTTGCCGATAATCTCTGATTTTGCGGCCTTTTGCCACATCTCCAACAACGATTCATCATTCAATTCGATCCATGCTTTGGTTTTCCTCGCGGCGGACCTATGGATTGAGCCGTCTGAAACCGATTCCTGCGCCACCACCAATCGTCGCCCATTTGCGGCGGCGCAAGCTGAGCCTTCATTGGCCGAAAAACCGGCCATTCGGCAGTTGATATAAGCGATGCGGACCCGCCCCACCAAAAACGCAGGCTCATCCTTCAAAGTCTGAAACATGAGCCTGCGGCTCGGGCGGCGGGCTTCCTTTCCCGATAGCGAGCAGTCAAGTATCTCCTTCCATGGGCTGTCGGCCTGCACGGCGTTCGGGTATCAGGTGCTCCAGGAATCTCACTTCCACACGACATAGACCCGGTTTGCCTCGATGTATAACCCCCGAATTTGCCGGCGGAGCCAGGAAATACTCGTCGCCCTCGACTGCAGACTGGCTCAGCTTGTCCGCGGACGCATCCCTTCGCTGAATTCCTCGAGCGTCGCCGCCGACACGGCGCGTCTGAGCAGGTTTTTGCACTCCTCAATGTCTGACACATTACCTAGCCGTGACCGCAATTCCGGAGACACCGGGCCAAAACGTACTTCCAGGGCCTCCAGAATGCTCTCCTGTGCACTCTCCAGGCGACCCTTCTCCATGCCCTTCTGCATGCCCTCCTGCATTCCCTTCTTGATGCTTATCCGCTCCAGACCGGTTACATATGCCATTGATTTACCCTCCTCAGAAGTGCTGAATGTGTGCCAGAAATGTTCGTCAAGATCACCGTACATCGGAAAAATAGCGTCGAAGAACTGGACCAGGCCGCTCTGCTCCGCCTCGGTCTTTGTACTTAGCCGTTTCATCAGCTCAAGTTTCCACGCGAACATCAATTCGTCGTCTCCTTCGGATTCCCGCGCCTTCAAATAGGCGAATACCACGATCGCGAAGCGGTTGGAACTGGCCAGTAGCTCGTCGTCTCGA
>JAJCYQ010000029.1 GCA_029262835.1 Bacteroidota bacterium | reverse complement strand
TCGAGACGACGAGCTACTGGCCAGTTCCAACCGCTTCGCGATCGTGGTATTCGCCTATTTGAAGGCGCGGGAATCCGAAGGAGACGACGAATTGATGTTCGCGTGGAAACTTGAGCTGATGAAACGGCTAAGTACAAAGACTGAGGCGGAGCAGAGCGGCCTGGTCCAGTTCTTCGACGCCATTTTTCCGACGTACGGTGATCTTGACGAACATTTCTGGCACACATTCAGCACTTCTGAGGAGGGTAAATCAATGGCATATGTAACCGGTCTGGAGCGGATAAGCATCAAGAAGGGAATGCAGGAGGGCATGCAGAAGGGTATGGAGAAGGGCCGCCTGGCGAATGCCCAGGAGAGCATTCTGGAGGCCCTGGAAGTGCGTTTTGGCCCGGTGTCTCCGGAATTGCGGTCACAGATAGGTAGTGTTTCGGACATTGAGGAGTGCAAAAACCTGCTCAGACGCGCCGTGTCGTCGACGACGCTCGAGGAATTCACGCTGTTGTTATAGGCTGCTTTTTTCCCATCCATCGGGAAAGGCAAGCAGCTCCTGAAGGGCGGAATGGGGGCGAAGCAGGGCATCGTCTGCGGTGCCGATTTCCTCTACGAGGCCGAGCATCCCCCAGTAGTTGACGACGACGGATATGAAGTAGGCCACGATGGGAAGCAGTTCGGCGATGGTGTCGTCTTCTTCGTCATCGACGAGGTCATCGAATACCATCGGGAAGGCGTCGTAGAACTGTTGGAGGAATGTGGAAAGGGGCGTGTCGGCTCCTTGGGCGTGGTGGAGCTGGAAGAGCGTGAACCCGAAAAAGGGTTCGAAGACGGCTGGTGTTGAAAAGCCCCACTTCATTTCCTCGCTTAGCGTCTGGAAGAGGAGCGGATAGAGGGAGCCGTAGTCCCTGCGCTGTACCTGCTCGCTGTACTGGGGGTCGATGGAGAATCGGTCGTCGTCTCGCCGCACGATTCCGGCCGTGCGTAGCACGAGGAAGGCCATGTCCAGAAGGTGCACCTGGCCGTCCTCGTCCAGGTCCTGGCACAGCATGGTGGAGGCGATGCGTTCGAGGGCAAGATCCAGCGGCGCATCGGGTAGCTCATCGAACGGCTCCTCCGTGTCCATACCGGCTTCAAGCAGCGCTTCGAGCACGAGAAGGGGAAGGGCGGGTGGCACGGTAGCTACGCGATCGGCGACATGAACGGTGCCGAAAAAGTTGTGCTGCAGGGCGTGCATTTCGTCCGGAGACAGGCCCAGGAAATCGTCCAATGGCTGGGTGTTCCTGGCCGTCACAAACGCCCCCAATTCCTCATTGAGCTTCTCGATGGAGCCGAGGGGCGCATCTCCCTTGGCCTCCTTGAATGCATTCCACAGAAGCGCGGCCGGGCCGAGCTCCTCGTGCGGCGCGGACGGCATCTTCGGGTTATGCAGGCAGCAGTACTTGTACTTTCGGCCACTGCCACACGGGCAGGGCTCATTGCGCTTCGTCATGTCGGAATATACGGGTAGGGCTTGTCGGCTGCGAGGACTCCTGGCAGATAGCTTCATTGAATGATCGGACTCGACACAGGTGAGGAGAGGCAGGGGTATCTATCGTGAAGCCGCTGCTCAGCAAGGGCGTGTTTCGTCGGATTCAAAAGCCTGAGGCATTTTTTGGGGTGAAGCACGGTATGTGCGACGGATGTAGGTGGCGCAGGAATCGGTTACGCTTCCGCAAACACCTCAATCAGGGACGCACGCCCCCAGTCTGCGGTCGTCAAATGCCAGCGACGCAAGATGAGCTTTCAAAAATCCACCCAGTGACATACGCGGTGCAGACCTGCCCGCCCGGGAAGCAAGCTGAGGTTTCAAAGTCTGAAACCTGAGCCTGCGTCTTTGGCCCACCCCCCGCGAGCGCGATATGTTACTCTTTTGAGATCGACAGGCTCATCTTTCATGGGTCGGGAGGCTGGCCATAGAGGCGCGCATCTACCAGAAACAGGGAGGGCGGAGAAGGGCGTAGGGTACGGTTCCGGCTGCCTGAGAGGAGGTTATGAATCAGGTCCTTATGGGTCTATCTGCTGTCACGGACAGTGGGTGGACCCATTTTCGTGGGTATTCGTTACAAGTCCTCAGCACCAAAAAAAGCAATCATGGCATCTGCATCGGTCCTGTCCTCAGCCAAAGAAGCAACGCTCCGACTTGTCGATCGTCTTGACGATGATGTCTCCTTTGAGGACATCATATATGAGCTTTATGTGCTCGAAAAAATTCAGCGGGGCATGAAAGATGCAGAAGCCGGGCGTGTGGTCTCTCATGAAGAAGCCAAGGAGCGGTTAAGCCGGTGGCTGACGTAATACGAATCCGTGGTAGTTCTGGAATCGCATCTTCGAATGGGTCGGAAAGTCCCAGAGGTCGATCATGACCTAGTGCGGGACCGGGTCGAGATTATTGCTGTACTGTGAGGTGGTCCTGGTTGGCTGGACAGGTTGAGACGGATTTTAAGTGGAGGGTACCGATCTTTCCACCTCAACCTGAGAACAGTCATGAGAAGAAAAAGACGGAACCACGGATCGGCCTTCAAGGCCAAGGTAGCGCTCGCCGCCCTTCAGGGAGACAAGACGCTGGCAGAGCTTGCAGAACAGTTCGAACTCCATCCAACCCAGATATCCAGCTGGAAGCAGCAATTGCTTGAGGGCGCGCCGGATGTGTTCGATGACGGCACGGGAGGCGCCAAGGATCAGGAGAAGCAGATCAAGGAGCTTCATGCCAAAATCGGTGAGTTGGCCATGGAGAAGGATTTTTTATCGAAGGCGCTCGGTCGCACCCGGTAAGTGAGCGCAGAAAAATGATCGACCGCAATCATTCGCTTCCGGTTACCAGGCAATGTCTCTTGCTGGACGTTGCCCGTTCGACGGTGTACTCGACGGAGCCCAAGGGGGAGAGCCCCGAGAACTTGGCCATTATGGAAGCCCTGGACAAGCTGTACATAGATCGTCCAACGCGTGGATCGCGTTCGATGAAGGATGCCTTGGAGGACCAAGGTATCGTCGCTGGACGGCACAAGATTCGCCGCCTGATGGCCCTTATGGGCCTTGTGGCTGTGTATCCGAAGGTCCGGACCACGATGGCCAACAAGGCGCACAAGATCTACCCGTATCTGCTTCGCGCTCTCCGGATTGACCGGCCGAGGCAAGTGTACGCGGCGGACATCACGTACATCCCCATGGCCAAAGGATTCGTCTACTTGGTCGCGGTCATCGACTGGTACAGCCGAAAAGTGCTCTCCCATCGGATCTCGAACACCATGGATGACGGGTTCTGTGTAGAAGCCCTGGAGGAGGCTATCGCCACGTATGGACCGCCCGAGATCTTCAATACCGATCAGGGCAGTCAGTTTACGTCCCTGGCCTTCACGGGCGTGCTGCACAGGCATGGCATCAAGATCTCAATGGACGGCAAAGGCCGTTGGATGGACAACGTGTATGTGGAGCGGCTCTGGCGGAGCCTGAAGTACGAGGAGGTCTACCTGAAGGCCTACGAGTCCGTAGCTGACGCCAAGCGCTCCATTGCCATCTATCTGGACTACTTCAATCGGGAACGGAAGCACAGCTCTCTGGGCCGCAGAACCCCGGATGACGTATTCTTCAATCACCTGCCGACCTCAAAAGCGGCATGAAAACCACGGTGCCATTCCACTTAAGCACCTGTCCAGTTTTCCAGGACCACTTCACTGCACAGTCGCCAGGATCTGTTGACGAAGGTTCACGGCCGAAGCGGAGTATCGTCCGGATAGGACGGTCAGACGCCAGTGCCCTCCGATTTCGTCGCGACGCCAGGTTGCAGCGCAATCGTTCTGGTAGGCTCATCCTGTCAAATGCCGAGAGGACACGATTGTGGTTTTCGGGCCCGTCTGCTGCCGAGGGCGACGAGTATTTCCTGACTCTGCTGGCAAATTCGGGGGTTATACATCGAGGCGCGCCGGGTCTATGTCGCGTGGAAGCGAGATACCTGGAGCACTTGATACCCGAACGCCGTGCAGACCGACAGCCCATGGAAGGAGATACTGGACGAATTTTTTCCGGACTTTACCCGGATGTTGTTCCCGGAGCTGTTCGCTGCGGTGGAGTGGAGCCGTGGTTTCCGGTCACTCGACAAGGAACTGGCAGGGCTTGGTGGTGGCTCGCGCTCTGGTGGGGGCGGAGGCGCGCGCTCCGGCAGGGGCGGAAACAAGGGGACGTTGATTGTCGACACGCTCTTGAGCGTGTACGGGCGGGATGGAAAAGACATGCGCGTGTTGGTCCACAAAGAAATCCACGACCGGATATTTGGCAAGCATATGAGGCCTGTCGTGAGTCTCGCTGTCCTGGCAGACTCGGACATGGAGTGGCGCCCGTCTGAATACGAATTCCGGTTCGGAGGCTGCCGCGTTCGGCTGGATTATCCGGTCGCGAAGCTGCTAGACTTTCGAGGTCGAGACGACGAGCTACTGGCCAGTTCCAACCGCTTCGCGATCGTGGTATTCGCCTATTTGAAGGCGCGGGAATCCGAAGGAGACGACGAATTGATGTTCGCGTGGAAA
>JAJCYQ010000028.1 GCA_029262835.1 Bacteroidota bacterium | reverse complement strand
GACAGACGTTCCGCCTCGTCATAGAGTGCCAATAGAGGTTTCAGTTCCCTGTAGATGAGGGGCCATTCCATGGTTTCTCCGCTTCGCTGTATGATGCGTTGAATGTCCACCCAGTCCTGACCACGCCCGGCGAGCGTTTTCGTGATGACAAGATCTTCTGCTGAGCAGATCTGCAGAGGATCTTCGAGGCCATAATCCTGCACTACGGCGCGCTCCGTCATACGCCTTTCGTATGGTGTGAATCCAACAAATATGTCGACGTCATAGCCGTTCACAGTTCGTCCAAAGAAGACCCGGTTGGTCGAAAAGATCTCCCGGGATTCTTCATCCCGGTACGTCAGCGTTTTCTGGAGTACGGTACGGACCTGATCCTCGTTGCCCAGTTCGCAGTGGATGTTCACGTCGACATCCGTTGTCTGCCGTACTTCTCCCCATTTCTGAAGGGCGACGCCCCCAATGAAGCAGAATGCTACGTCATGTTCGACCAGCACCTTTTGAAGGTCTGCTGCATCATGGAATAAGGATCCAGCCGGTTCCTTCACCATGAAGAGACCTGACAAGCCATGTAGCCACTCTTCGTGTGTTCGGGCCTTGAGTTCCCGGACGCGCAGTTCGTTGGCTATCTGGAAGCCGCGCTGCTGTTTCAGAAATTCCGCTTTGAGTGTTTCCATATCCATAACGATAATATAGACCCCAGTCGGTGGCAGACATAACCTGGAACCGGCGTGTACCCGATTGTGCACGGTATAACCCACACCCGTCAGACGGGTTACGGACCGCGCTTCAACGTGTCTGATGAAACAGAAATCTATCTCAGCGACCGAATTTGACCGGATCTTTGATGAGGTCGAGGACATCTGGGATTACCTGGACCATTCCAAGATCCGCCGGCCGAACCTTGAACCGAAACGGGTCAACGTCGACTTCCCCCTCTGGATGGTGAAGCGGCTTGACTCGGAATCGAACCGGCTCGGCGTGACGCGCCAGTCCCTCATCAAGACCTGGATCGGTGATCGGTTGAAAGAGGAAGAAGACCGGCAGAGGGAGACGTAAGCCGGATTACCATTCCCACAGACACCGGAGCGGCACTGCCACCAGATCCCGTTCAAAATGAACCAGTTCATCGCCAGAATAAAGCACCATACCGCGGCTGAACAGAGGTCCGGCTGCATCGCGTAGCGAGCGCAAACCATTGAAGTCGCGTCCGCCCACGCTGGCCGCAGCCTTTACTTCTATGCCCACAACTTCCCCTCGCGATGACTCCAACACAATATCGGCTTCCGAACCATTGGATGTCCGATAGTGAAACATCTTCGGCATGGTCCGCGACCATCCCGCCTGTCGTGTCAATTCTGCCAGAACAAACGTTTCCAATAGTGGACCCCACACGCGTGATGCCGCAACAGGTGTCAAGGAATCACTCCCGAGCAGGTGACCCGCGAGCCCTGAATCATTTACAAATAATTTGGCTGATCTGACAAGTCTCTTGGATGCATTTCGGGACCATGCCGGTAGTTCGCGAATCAGGAAAGTCATCTTCAAAAGGGACAGGTACCGTTTGAGCGTGCTGGCGGCCAATCCGGATGAACGGGACAATTCTGCGTAGTTCACGAGACCGCCGGAACGTACGGCGATGAGTGCCAGAATGTCTGGAAGCTCCGTCAGTCCTTCTATACGGGCCAGTTCCCGAATGTCCCGTTGTAAAATGGTCGATACGTACGCATCGAACCAGGCTCGTCTGCGCTCATTCGATGTCCGCTCCAATGCTTCCGGATACCCCCCGGCATGAACCACAGCCTGCGTGTCTACGGCACCCTTGGCCACGGGCACCGGTGGCAGCGCATTACCAAAGCATGCATCCACGAAATGCTCGGGCCGATCGTGGACCTCACCCTGGGAAAAAGGGTGCAGCGTCACTATTTCCATGCGTCCCGCCAACGACTCGGAGATACCGGGCACGGTCAGTACGTTGGCACTGCCAGTAAGCAGGAATTGTCCGGGACGCCTGTCCGAATCGACGCGCAGTTTGATGGCGCGAAACAACCCCGGGACGCGCTGCGCTTCATCCAGGACCACGGGCCCCTCCAGTGACTCCAGGAATCCTTCCGGGTCGGATTCAGCTGCGCCTGCCGTTGTTATTCGATCCAACGTCAGATAGGACACGTCATTGCTCCCGCCAAACCCGTCCGCAGCGAGGCTGCGTGCAAGCGTCGTCTTGCCAACCTGGCGTGCACCGTTCACGAAAACGACTGGTGTATCGCTGAGCGCGTCGAGAATGCGTGATGTTATGGCTCGCGTCTTCATGCATGTAATCTAACCAGTCAGTGGTTGAATTCCAACCACCATCTGGTTGATTTGCATGGTCACACCGCGCAGCAGCTCAGTTTTTCGACATCCTTGCCGAAGGTGATCGCCGCGAGCTTGATGCCCTCGCTGAGCGTCAGATAGGGGTGGAACATAGAGGCCAGCCGGTCCACCGTGACGCCCATCTGGATGGCCAGCGCGACCTCCATGAGCAGCTCCCCCCCTTCCGGCGCCACGATGCGCGCACCGAGGAGCTCGTCGGTATCGGTATTGCGGATGAGCTTGATGAAGCCGCGCGTATCGCGCGCCGCCTGCGCCCGCGGTACATGCTTCAGGGGCACAACCGCCGCATCGGCCCGGATGCCCGCCTCCTCGGCCTGCCGCTCGTCGAGGCCCACGCCCGCCACCTGCGGATCGGTGAACACGACCCACGGCAGCGCCGCGTAGTCCACCTGCTTGTGCATGTCCTGCATGGCGTTTTCGGCTACCAGCCGCCCCTCGTAGGCCGCCGTGTAGACGAACATCTTCCCGCCCAGCACATCCCCCGCGGCGAATACGCCCGGCACGCCCGTTCGCAATGTGTTGTCCACGCGCACGAATCCCCGGCCGTGGAGTTCAACGTCCAGCCCCAATTTGTCCGTATTCCCCTGCCGCCCAAACGCCACAAGAATGTGCGTCCCCTCGAAAACGCCCTGGTTTGTGTGGATGCGAACGCCGCGCCCGTCCACCTGCACCTCAGAAAGCTCGATTCCCGTTTCCAGGCGGACACCGTCCGCCGACAGATGCGTCGTAAGCTCGGCCGTCACGTCTATCGCCTCGCTCGGCAGAATCCGGTCCGATCGCTGCAGAACGGTGACTTTGGCCCCCATACGGGCCAGCCACTGCGCATTTTCCAGCGCCACGTACCGCCCGCCGAGCACAATTACATGTTCCGGCAGCTCTCGGAGCTGGTAGAGCGATTCATTGGTGAGGATGCGCTCGGCGCCCTGGCCATTCGCACGCGCATCATTGGCCGCAGCACCCGCCACCGTGCGTAGCCCCGGTACGTCGGGATACCACGTCCTTGCGCCTGTCGCGATGAGTACGCGGCGCGCCCGGACCGGCTCGGTGCGTCCTTCGACGGCAACCGTTCCGGCGTCCACGAAGCGCCCCCGACCGGGGATGATCTCAACGTTCGCATCTCCCCGCACCACATCCACGTATTTCGACTGCCGTAGGCCGCTTACAAGTTCCTCGACGCCGCCGCTCACGGCGCTGTAGTCGGCAATGCGGCTCGTGGCGTCAATGCCGACGTGCGGCACGTGACCGGCTCGGTGGTGCGCTTCGGCCGCGCGGATGAAGGCCTTCGACGGCACGCAGCCTACGTTCACGCACGTCCCCCCGATCGGCAGACCATCGTTGATGATGGCCGCCCGCCCGCCGAGTTCGCTCGTCCGGATGGCGGCCGCGAACGCCGCCGACCCGCCGCCGATGATGGCGAGGTCGTACATGTTATCCATCGCGCTTCGCCGGATACCCGATCTGGCGCGTAATGCGCTCCATGTCGCTGATCGAGACGCGCGAGGGATCGTACTTCACGATCGCCTGCGGCGGCTCAAACGTTACTTTCGCTTCTGACACGCCCTCAAGGCCGAGCAGTGCGCGCGATACCGTAATGTCGCACAGCTCGCATGTCATACCGCTGACGGTCAGCGTGACCTGCTGTTCGCCCGTGAAGTCGACCGGCGCATTGGCCGTCTGGGCATTCAGCACGGGCCGAATGAGCCAGGGCGATGCCACGAGCCCCAGCGTCACCACGACGCCGACGGCGATCAGGCTGCGGCGCGCCCGATCCGTGAGCCACTGATCGTCGCATTCACAGTCAATTTGCCGCGAGCGCTTCATTTCACTTCGAATCACCGCGCCGATGGCAACGACTGCGATCACGGCAAAGAACGGCCGGAAGGGTTCCATGGCCGTGAATGTTCCGACGAGCCCGCCGCCAACGCCGGCCGATACGAGAATGAGCGGGATGGTGCAACAGGCCGAAGCGGCAATTCCGGCGCCGAGCGCGCCGAACAGGTTCCAGTTCTTCTTCATGATGCAGGGTCCTCCGGGACCGGGTTTGTGTCTAATGTGGCGAGGGAAACATTCAAATCAATATGCTCCACCGCCCGGTTCTGGAACAGGTGAACGAGCATACCGGCGAATGGGCTCATATCGTGAATGCGGTAGTAAATGGTCTGCGCGCTGCGCCGGGACGTCACGAGGCCCTTCTCGCGCAACAGTTTCAGATGGCGCGATACGGCGGGCTGAGAAATGCCCAGAATGTCGGACAAATCGCACACGCAGAGTTCGCGCGCTTCCCAGAGCGCCCGCACAATGCGCAACCGCGTCTCGTTGCCGACCGTTTTCATGAACGATGCCAACGCGAGGATGAATTCATCCCCGAAAACGGACGCGCGCAGGCGCTCAAGCAGCGCTTCGTCGACCTCGGTACGGGTGCAGGAGAGATCAGTCAGAGGTTTGTCGGGCATGGGTTATTCGATCATGTACTGGATTGTAGCGGACATCGGAAATTTACAGTCCTTTTGTTTACAGCCCTGTTATTTACAGTCCTGTTATATAACAGTTGTTGAATGTATAACAGGATTGTTACAGATGCAACGGCCGCGCCCCGTGCGCTGCCATGCTTTCTCACAGAAGCTTTATCCGAGTTCGGGCCGCACGGTTTGCCCCGCGCGGCCCGTCTCCGTATTTTGATATTCTGTGGGCTGCGCGATCACGTATCGTGCGGCTCCTGCCGATCCCGTAGCTCAGTTGGCAGAGCATCTGACTTTTAATCAGAGGGTCCCTGGTTCGAGCCCAGGCGGGATCACGACGACAGCGAGCAAAATGGCTGCTTGCTGTCTCACTTCCTGCTTATACACGTCCCATGAAATCCTTCACCAGACTCGCGCCATGCATCGTTGTGTGCGCGCTGCTTCTAGGAGCATGTGACAGCAACTCGTCTGACTCAAACGCGCCTGTTCGCGTGCTCATAAGCCCCCGCAACGTGACACTGGTCCAGGGAGAGCGATTGCAGATGACTGCTCGCATCATTGATGGTGATGGACGTGACACGGGCGGCACCGCCTCCTGGTCCTCCTCGAATACCACGGTCGTTGAGATAAATGCTGAAGGCATGTTGACGGCCGTCGGGCCGGGCGTAATCTCCATTCAGGCGCGTGCCGAGTCGCTCACCGATGCCACCACCATCACCGTCCGTGAGGCTCCGGGAGCCAGTTCATGCGGTCCCTTCGATTCGTGGGAATTGTCACCGTTCCATGTTCCCTATCCGGAAGGCACCTCGTACACGCTTAACCAGGGCAATTGCTCTGGATTCGGACACAGTGGATTCTGGAAACACGGCTACGATTTCATCATGCCGATAGGGACGTCTATTGCGGCCGCACGATCCGGATCCGTGCTGTTCACCAACGAAACGTGTACAGACGGCAATTCCGCGTGCACGAATCTGATCACCGTTGATCACGGAGATGGCACCGTGGCGCTGTATTCGCATTTGACTACAGATGGTGCTCTTGTGTCTGCTGGAGACACGGTCGAGCAGGGGCAGGTAATTGCCCTCAGCGGAAATACGGGCCTGACAGGAGGCCTTCCACACTTGCATTTTTCCGTGCATCCGTGTGGTCAGCTTCCCGGTCTGCCGGGATCGGGCAACTGCCCTTCCATCCCGGCCAATTTCAGCAACACGAATCCGAATCCGGAAGGCCCCCAGCGAGGACTGTCGTGGCCGGCGATCAGCGACGGATAAACATCCTGTGCCGGAAGCGTGTCGAAACTGACGATCCGGCGCTGCTCGCGCAGAATGGAGCTCGTGTTTCTCGACACGCTTATTCATCATTCATGAGCGCGTTAATCCAGCGGCAGTACAGGTATTTCTTTCACTTTTGTGTAACTCCACCCCATCCCGAACGTAGGCCGGCTTTTCAACAGTGAAACCGGTACTGCGAGTGTCCGATCTATCGTTGGGAGCTTTTGAAGAGCAGGTCCTGCTCATGGTGGCCGTATTGCACGACGAGGCCTATGGCGTCGCCATACGTGACGAACTCACGTCGCGGACCGGCCGAACAGTGCACATCAGCGCTGTCCATTCCAGCCTGAACCGCCTCGAGAAGAAGGGATTCATCCGCTCCGCCATGGGTGAACCGACGGCGGAGCGCGGTGGCCGTCGCAAGCGCCTCTTCACGCTCACCGGCACCGGAAAGCAGGCTCTCGTTGCTGTACGCACGCTACGCGAAACCGCGTGGCACCAGATTCCGGAGGTGGTATGGCAATGAACCGGCACCCGATCAAAGCACCCCAGCCGCCCGGTTTTCCACTTCGCCTGTTGCGGCTACTGTGCCGCCCCGAGGTACTGGAAGACATTGAAGGCGACGTCCACGAAATCTACGCGGACCGTCTCCGCGGGCGTGGCCGCCTGATCGCGGGCCTGGCATTCTGGTACGACTGCCTGCGCTTCATTCGCCCCTACACCATACGAAAATCCGTTCACGCGCCAGCAGGACCCATCATGCTCCAGAATTACCTGTCCGTTTCGTTCCGTCACGCCCGGCGTCATCCAGGATTTTCCCTCATCAATGTAGCGGGACTGGCCGTCGGTATGGCCGTTGCCATCCTGACGGTCCTGTTCGTCAGTCATGAGCAGTCGTTTGACCGTTTCCACGAAAAGGCCGACCGGATTGCGCGCATTCACATGACGTGGATATTCGGCGATACCCAGATGGAAGTGGCCATGACGACCACGGCACCGGGACCCGTGGCTCGGGCGCAGCTGTCCGAGGTGGAAAATGCGGTGCGTTTCTACAGAGTCCGGGAAGCCTTCTGGCAGACAGATCAGCCGGAGGCCGAGGCCCTGAAAGAATCGGGTATGGTTTACGCCGACTCGGGTCTGTTCAACGTGTTCACCTTTCCCCTGCGCGCGGGTGACCCGGACGCGGCACTGGTCGAACCCAATACCCTCGTTCTTACCGAATCCAGCGCACGAAAGTACTTCGGCACTACAGATGCGCTCGGCAAAACACTCATAATGAATGGTGAAGAGGTGTTCACCGTGACGGGTGTCATGCAGGATGTCCCGTCGGCATCCCATATCCAATTCACCATGGCCGCCTCATTTTCGACCCTCCCGGCTTCCCGGGACGTGTCGTTTGACAGTTCGCAGTACCACACGTACGCCCTGCTGACTCCGGGGGCCACGTTTTCCCAACTTCAATCCGGACTGGATCGCCTGTTGACGGAGACCTTCGGTGACAACCCGTCAAAGCCGTTGCTCCACGTGACTCCCCTCACGGACGTGTACCTGCACAGCAACGTATCGGCCGATTGGTCGCCCGAGGGAGACATTCGACATGTCCGGATGTTCAGTGCCATTGCCATCCTCATCCTGCTCATCGCGTGTATCAACTACATGAATCTGGCGACGGCCCGAAGCGTGAATCGGGCTCGGGAAGTGGGCATGAGAAAGGTACTGGGCGCAGAAGGACGACAGATCTTCAGCCAGTTTGTGGGCGAGGCCCTGATGCTCACGGCTGTTGCCATGCTCCTGGCTTTCGGCCTGGTGCTGGTCGCCCTGCCCGCGTACAATACGTTAACCGGTGGGGAGCAGACGATCGCGGCGTTGATTCGGCCGATTTATCTCCTCTCGGCATGGCTGGGCGTAAGCCTGCTGGCTGGCGCATGGCCGGCTTTCGGGCTCTCGAATCTGCTACCCGCCCGCGTCCTGAAAGGGACGTATGCCAACAGCAGGGGTGGCGTACTGCTGCGCCGCGGTCTGGTCGTGGTCCAGTTCGCGGTGACAGTTGTCCTTATTGCCGGTACCATCACTATCCACCGGCAATTGGACTTCATGCGGGACAAGGAGTTGGGATATGACCGGCAGCAACTTGTCATCATTCCGATCGACGATACCGCAAGAGGCCGACTGGACGTTCTCCAGGAGGCTATGCGCTCCTCGAATGCCGTGGCTTCGGTGGCCGCGGTATCTTCGCCCCCGTCGGGCGGCGCCGGAGTCTGGACCTTCAACGCAGGACCGGACCCCCGGCCTGAAGAACGGCACCTCGTCGGGGTGCTCCAGATCGACGAATCGTGGGTGGATCTTATGGGAATCCATCTGCTGGCCGGGCGCGCACCAACGTCCGAAGAAACAAAGCGGGAAGGCACTACCCCCCGCGCGGTCGTGCTGAATGAACAAGCTGCAGCCCTGTTCGGATGGACGCCCGACGAGGCCGTTGGCCAGGAACTGTACACGCCATCCAGACAAGCCAGCGCGACGGTCATCGGTGTAGCGGAGGATTTCCATTTTGCATCCCTCTACGAACCCATTGAGCCGGTCATCATGCACGCAGGGGGGTACATGGGATACATGCTTGTGAAAACGGCGTCCGGTGCCGTTCCGAATGCCATTGCCCATCTCCGTGGCGACGCTCCTTGCCCGCGAATTTGTTCTCCTCGTCACGATCGCGTTTGTTCTGGCAACGCCACTTGCCTGGAGGCTGTTCAATGACTGGCTTTCCGGGTTCGCCTACCGAGCGGAACTGACGTGGTGGACGTTCGGATTGAGTGGTGTCCTGGCCGTGCTCGTGGCCATCGTGACCATTGCGTGGCAGGCACTGCGCGCCGCGAACATGAACCCGGTGGACAGTCTCCGGACGCAGGCGTAAACAGGACGGCCCGCCTCAGTTGGCCAGTCCTCGCAGTTGTTCGGCCAGGCGGACGCGGGTCGTATTGTGGTGCCCGGTGTCGCCAGCGCCGAGCGATGCCAGCGCCGAGTGCTCAAGCACCGTCGCGCGCGCTTCAAGCACCGAATTGTTTCCCTGATCTATTGCCGAAAAGAGCGCTGACCGCTCCGACGACGTCATGACGCCCGCGCGAACCAGCTGATCTGCATACGCCTTCGCGACTGACACGTGCACGGGCCACTCGTTGCGCATCTGGTTCTGCGGATTGAATTCGTCGACCGTCACCAGCATGGCCGCATCGATCTCGTTCTGCGTCAAGTGCTCACTCGGCGTAAGCGTGAACACATCGAAGCCCCGCACGATTTCAGATCCGTAAATGGCGCCGTTGTACCAGTACGTGGACCAGTATCCACCCGTGAGCCGCTCGGTCGTCGAGATTGGACCGCGGTCAAAGAAGGCCATCTCATAGGCGTTCGACGGATCGGTAAAGTCGAAAATGGACATGCCGCCCTGGTACCACGCCTGCACCTTGATGTCACGGCCCGGTACTGGAATCAGCGATCCGTTGTGCGCCACGCAGTTCTCATCTGTCGTCTGCGGCGCGGGCAGCTTGTAGTAGCCTGCCAGCGTCATGTCATTTCCGCGGCGCTTGAACATGGCGTTTGCCCCCCAGGTCGGCAAATCACTGCCCAGGCAGCGCGGCGCGTTCCCGCCACCCCACTCGTCGGTGAAGAGCACCGTTGTACCATCGTTGTTGAACGTGGCCGAGTGCCAGTAGGCAAAGTTCGGATCCACAACCGCCTCCGTACGAACCGGGTTGGCCGGATCCGAAATATCCAGCAGAATGCCATTCCCGGCGCAGGCGCCCCCCGCAAGGCCGAGCTCCGGATACGCCGTAATATCGTGGCACTGGTTGGTGCGGCGAGACTGCTGCGTGCCTTCGCCGTGATCCCCACCCTGCCAGAGACCGGCAATATTGCCATCCTGCTCAAAAATACGGGGCGCATTCACAATGCGGGCGTTCTCGGGCGCATCTACAGGGACCTCAATCACCTCAATGCGAAAGTAGGCCGTGTTCGGATCCTCTTCGGGATCGGTGGCCGCCACACAGCCCGGCAATTCTTCCCCTGGGCGCACGCGGCTCGTTCCCGAGACGTAAATGAAGACACGGCTGGGGTTGGCCAGGTCCGAGACCAGCGTATGCGTGTGGCTGCCACGGCAGGTCTGCACGGCGGCCACCTGTCGGGGGCGGTCAAGGTTGCTGATGTCGAAAATCCGCACGCCGCGGAAGCGCTCATTCGATACTTCTTCTTCCACACCCTCCGTCCCGCAGTCGAGCCGGCCGCGCGTTTCCTGCGCCGACATGAAGAGCAGATTCTGGTGAACCGACACATCGCCCTGCCCGCCCGGACACACAATCGACGTCCGGAGCTGCGGGTTCGACGGATCTGAAATGTCGTAGATGTTGATACCGCCATAGTTGCCGACGAACGCCAGATTCCCGCGGAACGCCAGGTCGGTATTGCTCATGCGACCGCCCCGCTCTTCGTCGGCGAGCGTGAAACCCGCCGGACGCGGCAGCTCGGCGACATGCACGAGGTTCCAAATGGCACTCCCCGCGTCTTCAATTCCGGGCTTCAGCCCAATCCGCGGGTCGTTTTCGTCCCACACCCAGGCGGGCGCTGCTGGCGCGTCTTCAGAAGCCTCGCTGGCGGCATCCTGCGCGCCCGCAACCGGCGCCGTCAGCAG
>JAJCYQ010000027.1 GCA_029262835.1 Bacteroidota bacterium | reverse complement strand
AACGGCCCGTCCTTCTGGCCCTGGATGCAGTCGGGACCCAATGCCCTCTTCAACCGCCTCATCAACTCCTTCCACGTGTATGACAACCTGAATCGCACCATGCAGGCGGGCGAGCTCCTTCGCGCAGACATTGGTTGCATGGCGGGCGGCTATGGCGGTGACGTCGGGCGTACGGTTCCCGTCTCAGGTAGATTCGAAGGCGAGCAGGCCCTGATCTGGGACCGGCTTGTCAGTGCCTACCGCGCCGGCATCGATGCCATGGGGAGCGGAGTGACGCTCGATGCCGTCCGCGCGGCATCTACCAGGCATCTGGAAGCGGCCCTCGAAAGTGGCGACTTCACGACACCCGCCGAACGAGACATCCTGGAAGCCATGATGACCGGAATTGACTGGCATATCCACAGTATTGGCATAGAAAGCGCCGAGCCGAACACCGATACGCTCCGAACAGGTACCGTCATCGCGTACGAGCCCATGTTTGTGTGGCAGGGCGATGCGTATTATCTGGAAGACATGATTCTCATCACTGAAGTTGGCGCCGATGTCCTGACGGCCCATGTGCCCACAACCGCCGCCGAAATGGCCTCTTTTTTGACCCCATGACGCTTCGATTACGTTCCTTCATGCTCCTGCCGCGCATGGCCGTCGGCGTGCTCGTGCTGCTTGCGGCCTCCGGGTGCGCCGAGCAGAAAGGGCCCGGGTCCGCGGCTTCCGGAGAGGACCCTGCTCCGGCGGCACCCGCCGTGCCGACCGACCCTGTTTCCGCCTACCAGCAGATGGAAAGCGCACTGCTGGCCGCTGACGAGGTGCGGTTTTCCTATCATATCACCTCTGAAGGCGTGTTTGCCGCCGATCTGCGTGGTGACGTCGTGATTTCCCCCGGTGGGCGTGCCGACATCACGGGGAGCGGCACCTTCGGACGCGATTCCGTGAACGTCATGCTCCGTTCGGACGGAACAACCATGGCATTCGGCCGCAATGGCGAAACGATCGAACTACTGGCGCCCGCCTTCCTGCAGGAAGCCCTCATCGTAGGCATGACACGCATGGGACTCCTGCACAACCTGGCGCGTCTCGTGGCCGCGGCGCCTCCCGACCGGGCCGAGGGCGGCGTCGAGGACTGGGTACGCGTTGGTGCCTTCAGCGCCGATCCGGCAGGCGTAGCCTTCGACATCACCGTTGACGGTCAGCCCGCGGGAGCGGCCAAACTTTCGCTCGGCAGGGACGGCCTTCCACGTATTCGCCGACAACTTGTATCTTTTCCGGAGGGCCAGATGCGGGTTACCGAGCGCTATACCAACATGACTGTGCGCTGACGATGTATATCAAGTACAAGTTACCGGACATGAATGCGGGCTTCACGGAAGTTCAGGGTGCCGCCTGGTTCGAGGATGAATTCCTCGTGCTCGAAATTGAAACGGCCCTCCTCGGCGAATTTGGCAAGGAGCACAAGACCGTCAAAATCGAGCCCTCTGCTCTCGCCTCCATCGTATTCGAACGAAAGCTTATTCGCGACCGCATTATTCTTCGACCCAAGAAACGGGACCTGCTCGATGCCGTGCCCGGCGACCATCTCGCCGAATTGATCCTCAAGACAAGACGAGCCGACCGGGCCGCCGCCGAGGAATTCGTGGTCGAACTCCGGGCTCGACAGCGTGCCCCTTCGCCGAATCGACCTGAGGAGTAAAAACCGCCAACCGCCAACACAGACTACGCACATTATGAATCGCCCACCACTTCACCGAGCTGCAACCATCATGGTGGCGCTGGCCCTCGTCCTCACGCTTGGCTGCGGCAATGAGCAAGCGGACAACACGCGCGCTGGCTCACCGGCGGACACGGCGCCAGCCGAACTCGTAATCGAAGAATGGGCCGTCGAGTGGGAAAACTCGCGCCCGCGCGACCCCTATGTGGCGCCCGACGGCCGCGTCTGGTTCTGCGGACAACGTGCCGGCTACGTTGCGGTACTGGATCCCGAAACCGGCGACATGACCCGCTACGACCTCGGTGAAGGCGCCGGGCCACACAATCTTATTGTAGATGCGGAGGGCATGGTGTGGTACGCGGGCAACCGCCGCGCGCACATTGGCCGACTCGATCCCGCAACGGGCGACATCACGAAGTACGACATGCCCATACCCGAGGCGCGTGATCCGCACACGTTGGTCTGGGCCCCTGACGGTTCGATATGGTTCACGCTCCAGGGCTCGAACATGGTCGGTCACCTCGACACCACGACGGGCGACGTCCAGCTCATGCCTGCACGTACCGACAGTGCGCGCCCCTACGGGATCTGGCTGGATTCTCGCGGCACGCCGTGGATTGCACTCTTCGGCACAAACCGGATTGCACGGGTCGATTCCGAAGCCATGGAACTCGTTGAAATCGAACTGCCAAACGAAGACACGCGTCCCCGCCGGCTCGTCGTCACCTCGGACGACCGGGTCTGGGTGGGCGACTACACGCGCGGCTACCTCGGCGCCTACAACCCGGCCGATGGTTCCTACGAGGAATGGGAAATGCCATCCGGCGAAAATGCCCGTCCGTACGCCATGGAGGTCGATGATCAGGACCGCGTCTGGTTCGTGGAAACGGGCGTCGAGCCCAACCTGTTCACCGCGTTCAATACGGCAACCGCCACGTTTGAACACGCCACAGCCGTTCCGAGTGGCGGCGGCACGGTGCGGCACATGTACCGGGATACAGAAGCCGGAGTCATCTGGTTCGGCACGGACGCCAACACGGTCGGCCGCGCCACACTGCCGTAACCCAAATGTAACTTTCATTGTTACATTTATTGAAGGCCAGTCAGCAGAGAAAGCACGGCCACAAGGGTCCAGAGGCCGGTTCGCCACCAGTTCGTGCGGATGAGCCGCTCTATGGGGTGCGTGCTGTATCCTGTCGTGGACAAGGCACGGTGACACGGCACGCTGACGAATGCGGTTACGGCCCAGGCTGTAAGAATGAGCAGCAATGATGTGGTCTGGAGCGCCGCGGGCCACGACAGGAAGCCCTCCTCGAGCAGAACACCACGCCAGGCCACGGCGTGGAATGTCGCCTGGAACAGCATGAGGGGCCCCACGATGTATCCCATGCGCTGCGTGTACGCGGCATGCCAGAACGCAAAACCTTCCACGCGCTGCGTCCGAAACGACGGATAGACGATGATCTGAACGAGCCAGATCAGGACAGCCATTCCGGCGTCGAGCATTGCTGTAATCATGCCGGTAATATATCATTCACGCCTATGAAGGGCATTACCCCATTCCCGGTCCTGGTTCTGCTGCTGATTCTGATGGGGTCGGCGTGCGGCCGTTCACCTGGCGACGATTCCGGCGTGGATTCAGGCTTGGATTCCGGCAGGGAGGGAAGCATCCAGCCAGTATACGTTGCCGTCGCCAGCAACTTCATGGTCACCATGGAAATACTGTCTGCGGAATGGGAACGGGAGACCGGCCTCCATGCCACGCTGACAAGTGGATCGACCGGCAAACTGTTTGCCCAGATCGAAGCCGGCGCGCCGTACGACGTTTTCCTGGCCGCCGATACGCTCCGCCCGGCCCGCCTCGATCACCGGGCGCTCGGACGCGCCGCCTACGCCACGGGCCGTCTCGCTCTCTGGTCTCCCTCATGGAGCGCCGCTCCCGGGCGCACCGCCATCGCCAACCCGGAAACAGCTCCTTACGGCGCGGCGGCCCTTGACGCACTCTCGTCTGCAACCACGTGGCAGGACTCGGCCTGGTGGACCCCACCTCCAGAGGGACTCGTATTCGGCGAGAGCGTCTCCCAGGCCTACACGTTTGTCGCCACAGGCCACGCGCATCGCGGATTCGTGGCGCTCTCCTCTCTCATCCAGTCCGGACGTGTCCGCGACGACGCGCTCCCGGCGGACGAACGAGGCACGGGATCTTCCGGCATCTGGATCGTCCCCGATTCGCTGCACACTCCAATTGAACAGCATATGGTCCTGCTTTCCGATCAGGACGCCGCCCGGTCTTTTTTCGAATGGATGCAGTCCCCTGCAGCGCGCCGTATTATCCGAGCCCATGGATACAACACGCCCTGATACTGCGAGATGCTGACGCCGGCCGACACCAATGCCCTTCTGCTCACGCTGCGCCTCGCACTTGTGACCACGGGTATCCTGCTTTTGATCGGAACGCCGCTGGCGTGGTTCATGGCCCGCTCCGCGTCCCGATTCCGAGCCGTACTGGAAGCCGTCGTCGCGCTCCCGCTCGTCCTTCCTCCGACCGTACTCGGTTTCTATCTTTTGCTGGTATTGGGGCCCCGAGGGCCACTGGGCACACTCTTCGCCGAGCCTTCCCTGGCGTTCACGTTTCCCGGCCTCGTGATCGGCTCGGTCATCTACTCGCTGCCCTTCGTCGTCCAGCCGGTTCAAAACGCCTTTCGTGCGGCGGGCCGCGCGCCGCTGGACACGGCGGCGACGCTCGGGGCGGGCCCACTCGATCGGTTCTTCACCGTGGCCCTGCCACTCGCGCGCCCCGGATTCGTGACAGCCTCGGTCCTTGGGTTCGCCCATACCGTGGGCGAGTTCGGTGTCGTGCTTATGATTGGCGGCAATATTCCGGGCGTTACGCGCGTGGCCTCGATCGCCGTTTACGACCACGTTGAAACGCTCAACTACGCCAGCGCCCACGCGCTCTCGCTCGTTCTCGTCGCGGCATCGCTCCTGATGCTCATCGTCGTCTATGCCTACAATCACCAGCACGACCAGCAGGCAGCGGGAGCAGGAACAGCCCGGGTGCTTCCATGAAGCTGGACCTGCACATCAGACAGGGTAATTTTCGACTCGACGTTTCCGATTCGTGGCCGGACACCGGGGTGACAGCACTCTTCGGGCCGTCAGGGGCCGGAAAAACCACGCTTCTCCGCACGCTCGCAGGCCTCGACCGGCACGCCGCGTGCCACATTCATGTCGCTGGCGAAACGTGGCAGGACGACGACCTCTTCGTTCCACCCCATCGGCGACGTATCGGATACGTATTCCAGGATGCCCAGCTGTTCCCGCATCTGAGCGTCCGCGAGAATTTGGCGTATGCAGTGAAACGCGCATCACACAACGGACACCCGCACCTGGGCGACATCACGGATGTCCTGGAAATTGAGGCACTGCTCGAGCGGCGACCTGCCACGCTCTCGGGCGGCGAGCGCCAACGCGTCGCCATTGCACGTGCCCTCGCGTCAGGACCCCGCCTGCTTCTGTTGGACGAACCGCTGGCCAGCCTCGACGCCGATCGAAAAGAACCTGTACTGTCCCAACTCCTGCATATCCGCCGTTCGTGGGACATTCCAATGATCTTCGTGAGTCACAATATGGACGATGTAATCCGGCTTGCAGACTACATGGCTTTCCTGGATGCCGGCCGTGCGGCGCCGTGCCTGCCGATTGCAAAGATCATGACCGATCTGGACAGCCCGCTGGCCCACCGTGCAGACGCTGCCGTCCCCGTCGGCGTCCTGCCGCTCGGGTACGACGCCGAGACCCGGATGTCGCGTATTCGGCTCGGCGACGGGTCAATCTGGGTGCCCGGTGGTCCGTATGAGGTCACGCATCCAATGAGGCTCATTGTCTACGCCAATCGCACGTTGCTTTCCCCCCCAACCGTGCCGTTGGGCCCGGACGCCGACGAAGCCATCCCATGCACGGTCCGCTCCACGTGCAGCAGCGGCGAATCGACCATGATTGTCGTCCTCACCTCGGGTGAAGTGGAGTTTCTGTCGCGGGTGTCCCGTCGTCAGGCGAACCAACTCGGGCTGGTGGTTGGCACGCGGGTCTTGGCACACATTCCGGGCGCCGTTGTACATTGAGCCGTTGTACATTGAGTTCTTGCCGTAACCAATTCCAGATACCCCCGCCATGGTTTATCGTCGTACGTTCCACGGGCCGGCCATGCGACGTCCGATGGGTGCCGTTGCCTTCGTCGCCCTGCTGTTCGCCGCAGCCTGTGGCACCCCACCGCCCGGGTCCGACACGCGCAGCGGGTTCGTGGATGTCGATGGCGGCCGCATTTTCTATGAGATGCATCACGCCGACGCACCTGGCACGCCGCTCGTCATGATCCACGGCGGCCCGGGATCGACCAGCTGTTATTTCGGGCTGCTCGACGAACGCATTACCGACCGGCCCGTCATCCGGTATGATCAGCTCGGAACGGGGCTATCGGTCAGGCCGACCGATACGTCCTACTGGAACCTGCCACACTTTGTATCGGAAATAGATGCCCTGCGCGCGGCGTTGGACCTGGATACGGTGCACCTGCTCGGCTCTTCCTGGGGCGGCACCGTGGCCGCGGAATATGCGCTCACGACGCCCGCTCGTGGACTGGAGTCGCTCATCCTGGCCGGACCGCTTCTGAGCACACCCCGGTGGCTCGAGGATGCGACCTCACTCATTGACGAACTCTCGCCGCGCCTGCAGGACGTCATCCGCCGGCACGAGGCGGCGGGCACGTTCAGCGACGCGGAATATGTGGCCGCCACCGACTCGTTCTACGCCCGGTTCCTGTATCACCAGCAGCCCCCACGCGAGGTCCCGGAATGCGCGGGAGTCGATGGGAACACGGAGATGTACCAGGCCATGTGGGGGCCGAGCGAGTTCACCGCTACAGGTACGCTCCTGACCTACGACCGAACGGTCGAACTCCAGAATATCCGCGTCCCGACACTCCTCATTGCCGGCGAGTTCGATGAAGCCCGTCCGGAAACCATGCACGAATTCGCCGCCATCATACCAGATGCCCGCGTCGAAGTCATTGACGACGCCGGCCACGTATCGATGGTCGACAAACCCGATGAGTTTGCCGCTGCCGTCCGCCGTTTCCTTTCACGCATTGAACCGCAAACGCCATGATCCGTCTCCGTTTATTTGCCTCCGTTCTGGTTATCGCCCTGGTTTTTACGCACACAGCTGTCGCCCAGAGCGGGACGCGCCCCGATGACGCGCCGAAGCGGCCCGTCGCTACGTATTCCATCGTCGCCTACGATGCGGAGACCGGCCAGCTTGGCGTCGCCGTGCAATCCCACTGGTTCTCGGTCGGCCCGATTGTGCCCTTCGTTGAGCCCGGAGTGGGAGCGGTCGCCACACAGTCGTTCGTCGATTCGCGCTATGGCCCGCTTGGCCTCGAACTCATGCGCACCGGGCGCACCGCGGAAGAAGCGCTCGCCGCATTGGTCTCGACCGATACCGGTGAAGCCGTTCGTCAGGTAGCCATGGTCGATGCATCGGGCCGCGTCGCGGCGCACACCGGGAGCCTGGCGGTGCAGGCGGCGGGCCACCACGTGGGAGACGGATATTCGGTACAGGCCAACATGATGGAAAGCGAGACGGTATGGCCAGCCATGGCGCGTGCGTTTGAAACGACGGAGGGCGACCTTGCCGACCGCATGCTGGCGGCGCTCGAAGCGGCGCAGGCCGAGGGCGGGGATATCCGCGGCAAACAGTCCGCGGCGCTCATCGTGGCCAAGGCCGAAGGTACGGGGCTCGCGTGGCAGGACCGGCTTTTCGACCTCCGTATTGACGACCATCCGGAGCCGATTGCTGAACTGAGGCGCCTGGTTCGGATGCAGCGCGCCTACAATGCCATGAACGCCGGCGATGCCTTTGTCACGGCAGGCGACATGGCCGCGGCGCTTGAGCAGTACGACATGGCCATGTCGCTTCTGCCTGATGACGCCACGAACGGCGAGGCGCCGTTCTGGGTCGGGATTACGCTCGTCGGAAATGGGGACGTGAACGACGCCATTCCCTTCCTGAAGCGGGCCCAAGCCCAGGACGAGCGGTGGGCCGAGCTCGTGACCCGTCTCCCGTCGTCAAAGCTGCTTCCGGATGACGACGCGCTGATAGGACGACTTGTACGCGAAATGACCTCCAACTGAAAGGCTGTTCACAGTCCGCATATATTCTGCCCATGTCTGACGACAATCCGATTCTGATCCGACGTAAGGAAAGCCCCAATGGTGCCGGTCACTGGCATATTACCGACACGTATCCGAACGTAGTCCGCGTCCGCATTGGCGGCGAGGTAATTGCAGAGACCGATCGTGCACTCATTCTCAAAGAAGTAGGCCGCTCTGTCTACAACCCTTCGTTTTACATTCCCGTGGACGACACGCGCATGGAGATGTTCGAGAAAGAGGAGGGGTTTACAACGGCATGTCCCATAAAGGGTGCGGCATCGTATTTCCGTTTCACAGGTGGACCCGTAGATATAGAGCGAGCTGCCTGGGCGTACGAAGATCCGCTGCCCTACTCGGACATGCTGAAGGGTCATATCGGGTTCGACCAACGCTGGGCCACGATCGAGCTGCTGGCTGAGCACTGATGAGCACCGTCCCCTATACACCCATTGACTGCTCGTTCCACGATCGGTTGGAGCACCATGCGGTGTTGGGGCGCGTCGTGTGCGTCGTCTATCGTGATGAAAAGTGCGCGGACGGACGAATGGCAGAGACGGACGGACAGGTAGCCGAGGCGATCATCCGCGACGTTTTTGCCCAGAACGGCGCCGATTGGGTCCGGTTTGAAATACGGAACGGTCACACGCGCACGGTCCGGGCCGACGCTATCCTGTCGGTAGACGGAATAACGCCGGCCGCGTCCTGCTCCACGTCGGGGGCTTTATAGATCCTGCTGCTGTTTGCGGAGCAGAAAGAGCCCCTCGCCCCGGCTCGTGACCGGAATGACACCGCTTTCGAAGTACGGGTAGCTGCTCCACGCGCCGCCGAAGCCGGGTTCGTCCACGCCAAAGGGGACCGTGTCGAAGTAGCCAATTTCAACGGGGTTCAGCGGATCGGAGACGTCGAGGACGCGCAGACCGGCCTGGTAATTGGCCTGGTACATGGTCGTGCCGTCAATGTACAGATTGTGGTCGCTCGCGGGCACGTCGGATGTGTACTCGGCAACCAGCAGGGGATCGTCGAGGTCGGCAACGTCCCAGATCAGCGTCCGCGTTCCTTCTACGAGGTTGTTGAGCTCATCGAGTTCATCGTTCATGTAGAAATAGCGCTGATCTTCCGACAGCCAACCCTGGTGGGTGTAGGCGAGGAGCGGGTACTTCGTATTGACGATCGTGACCGGATTTTCTTTGTCGGTCACATCGGCAATCACGAATGAGGAGCCGTTGGAGTTGAGACAGATTTCCCGGCCCTGGTAGTCGGCATCGGGACCGCGGTACACTACGCACTGCGAGTCATGCGTGCCTCCCGTCTCGGTAGCCGAAAAGCAGCCCGCAAACACCGGATTGGCCGGATCCGAAAGATCCAGCATGTGGAGTTGCCCCTGGCAGGTTTCGCCACCACTCCGATTCCCTACCGCGTATCCAAACCCGGTCTCCTCGTTGATCACAAAATTGTGCGTGCTGGCTACGCCCCCATACCAGTTCGTTTCCATGAAGGTGACCGGCATGTCCTCGGGCTTTACATCGCGAAGCTGGCGCAGGTCGAATATCTGCACGCCATGATGCTCGGCGCCATCGGCCACGACGTACGCATGGTCCCGGTATACCTTGACATCGCGCCACCCACTGCCGGGTGAGGTGGCCGTTTTGGGGAGTTCACCGACGTAGACTGGATTGTTCGGGTTCGAAATATCCACGAAGCTCACGCCGTCGGTTCGGCCTGCCAGCACCCACTCCTTGCCGGTTACTTCATCGGTCCAGCCCCAGATGTCCGTCATACCGACGCCGCGCTGCGATGCCAGGTCCTTGATGGGCAGAAATGCCAGAAGATCGACCCCTTCACATCCGAAAGCACCGGCCTCACCGTCTTCGCACCGAATGTCAGCGCCGGTCACGGCCTCAAAATGGCCCACTTCGCTCTCCAGGATATCAGTCGCTACCCAGCGCCCGGAGGCGGCGCTGCGCTCGAAGACGGTTGCCACGCCGGCCTCAAAGTCGGCCGTTGGCGATCCAATGACGGCCACATCTCCCGCAATCGACAGACCCGCTCCGAATCCTGGCTGCTGACGCTCACCGGGCGCCTGAATCACACTGAAATCGGGCTCGGCGGCAAAGGGCGAGGCGAAGACGATGCCACGGCGCGTACCGACGAGCACGTCGGTCTCGGAAACGGCCACCATGGCCCCGAAACCTGCCATCCGGAAGCCGTCAATGGCCGGAGGCGCGGCGCGCGCCATTTCCACCCAGTCGTTGTATCCATCATAGACCACAACACCGCCGCCGCCAGCAACGAGCGGCGTCCCGGCAACAAGGTGTGCACGGTGCATGGCGAGGCTGGTGCCCAGACCGGCGGGGCCCGCGTGATTCTCCAGCACGATACGCTTTTCGAGCGTCGTGCTTCCGTCTGCCGCCACGCGGAAGGCATACACGGCGCCAGCACGCTCGTTCGCGCCTGGTGCACCAACGACCAGAATATCATCGATAGCGGCCACGGCGAATCCAAAACCATCGCCAGGCTGCACGCCATCGGGCCGCACAACACTCGTTTCGCGCCACGAGCCATCCGACCCCGACACGAATACGTGGACCTGGCCATCATTCTTCTCTGCGTCAAATGCATTCACTGCCGCAAACGTGGCCGTGACAGCAATATTCGCCGTCCTCGACCCGGCACGCGCATACGCACCGCCGAACTCCATGCCATCGGGCAGCGTCGAGGGCGCAAGCGCGCGCGTAGCACGCCAGGCGCCCGTGGTATCCAACTCATACACATGGACCGTTGACAGACCCGGCGCACCAACGAGCACCGACTCCCCGTGAAGGGCAATGCTTCGCCCAAAATCATCACCAATCCTTCCGTTTGGCGCGGTGAGCTGCGATGTGTTGATCCACGCGCCATCCGGTCCGAGCTGGAATTCGTAAACGGCTCCGGCCGGTTCGTCCCCGCGCGGCCAGCCCATGGGCGCCGAGCCAACGAAAATGCGCGAGCCATCGGTTGCCGATACGCCTCCAAAGCCGAGGCCTGTCGCATGTGACATGCCAGCGTTAGATTGCTGCGCTGTCGATGGAAAAGCGACGAACGCAGACACGAGAAGGACGAGGAAAAATCTATGCATGGCAGAACTCAGGTGGTGGTTTCGCGGAACAGGACAGCGCATACCACAGAAGCGCTCTGTCGGTTCTCTGGCGCCGCTCGATTTCACGACCGGGGTCTGGTCTGGATGCGACGGGCATGCATTCTATCGATGCTCGTAGTTGGATTATGGGCAACCCAGGGACAGAGCGCGACGGCGCGCCAGTTCACGGCCGGCATCGAAACCGATGCTCTTCCATTGGCTACCGGAGGATACCTGGCGGCGCTCTGGGCGGGAACGCCGCGCGTCCAGGTCCGCGCCCTCGTGGCCCGGGTCAACATGCCCGATCTGGCACGACCAGATGCCTTCGACCGGCAGGAGATTGACGCGACGGCCCTCCTGCTGGATGTGCATCCGCTCGGCGCCGCGTCTCCCTGGTGGGTGGCCGGGGGACTCGTCCGCTGGGATGGCCGCATCCGCGATGCATCCACAGGGATTTCCGAGAACTATGATGTCTGGCTCCTGAATGGCAGTCTGGGGTGGCACCGGGACATCTGGAAGCAGCTCTACGTGCGGCCGTGGGCAGGCCTGAGCCTGCGCGCTGCCGGTGACCGGGATATCCGCGTGGGCGACTCCACCTACGATTCCCGCCTGCTGAATCCTGAACTCTCGGTGAAGATGGGTTGGCGCTTCACGCGGGAATAGCGTAGGTTTGGCCGTCAAACCAATCAAAAGGCACCATGGAAGCCACGCACCCCTCGGAAAAAACAGGCCGGATTGGCCGCATGCTGGGCCACATTGAGGCCGTCGGCAACAAGCTGCCCGATCCGTCGATGCTGTTTCTGATTTCGCTTGTCATCGTGTGGGTGCTGTCGGCCCTGATGGCGCCCATGAGCTTTTCCGACATTGACCCGCGTTCGGGCAATCCGCTTGTCATCAATAACCTGCTCACGGGGTCGGCGATGGCCACCTTCCTCTCGAGCATGGTCACCATTTTTACGAGTTTTGCGCCGCTTGGTGTGGTGCTCGTCGCCATGCTGGGCGTGGGCGTGGCGGACGAAGCCGGGTATTTCAATACCAGCATCAAGCTGCTGCTTCGCGTGACGCCTGCCATGCTGCTTACGCCGGCCGTCGTGCTGGTTGGACTCATCAGTCACAGCGCCATTGACGCCGGGTATGTGCTCGTCATCCCGCTCGGCGGCATTATTTTCCACGCGGCTGGTCGGCATCCGCTCGCGGGCATTGCGGCGGCATTCGCCGGCGTATCGGGCGGCTTCAGTGCCAATCCGCTTCCAGGCGCCCTGGATCCGCTGCTGCAGGGCTTCACGCAGCCTGCCGCGCAGCTCATTGACCCGTCCATCCTGGTCAACCCACTCAACAACTATTTCTTTACCGCCACATCGAGCCTCCTGATCGTTACCCTCGGCTGGCTGATTACAGACAAAATTGTCGAGCCCCGCCTGAACAGGAATACCCCGGTAGATGCGGACGCCGCGCCAGCCGACGACATGGATGCCATCGGGCCGCGGGAGAAGAAGGCGTTTCTCTGGGCCAACCTGACCATGCTGGCTGGCCTGGCCGTACTCGTCCTGACGCTGCTCCCCGCCGATTCGCCCATGCGTGATGCATCGGGTTCGTTGAATTCGTTCTCTGCGCCCATCATGCAGTCGATCGTGCCTCTCATTTTCCTGCTGTTCCTGCTGCCCGGCGTTGTGTACGGGTTCGTCGCCAAGGTATTCACGTCGTCCAAGGACATGGTCGATGCCATGACCAAGGCCATGCAGGGCATGTCCTATTATATTGTCATGGCGTTTTTCTGCTCGCTCTTCGTGTATGCATTCGGGCAGTCCAACATCGGGGCGCTGCTCGCGCTCAAGGGTGCTTCCATTCTGCAGGCCCTCGCCCTGCCGGGATCGGTCACCATGTTCGGCATTATTTTTCTGGCCGGGTTCGTCAACCTGTTCGTCGGGTCGTCCTCAGCCAAGTGGGCCCTCCTGGCGCCCATCTTCGTACCCATGCTCATGCAGGTCGGAATCTCACCCGATCTCACGCAGGCAGCCTACCGCATTGGCGATTCGTCGACGAACATCATTACGCCACTCATGCCGTACTTCCCGCTGGTTGTGGTCTACTGCCAGCGCTATGTGAAGAAAACGGGCATCGGGACGCTCACGTCGATCATGATCCCATTTTCGATCGTCTTCATTGTGGCGTGGACAGCCTTCCTGATTCTGTATTGGACCATCGGGCTGCCTCTCGGATTCGGAGCGTCCTACGTCTATCCGGTGGGATGATCGTTCCCCTGGGGCGCCCCGTTTAAATCCAAAAAAGGCGTGAACTATGGCTGAACCACGTTGAGTGGCGGATCTGATTATCCGTACGCGTGTTTGTCGCCCTCATCCCTACCCCATTGAAATACAAAAACCATGTTCAAAAATCTATCTATATTCGCGGTTCTCTTTGCTGCGCTTGTCGTTGCCGGTTGTGGCGGCGGTGGTGACCAGGCTGAAGCTCCTGCGCCTGCACAGGAAGAGGCGGCTGCAGATACTGCCGCAGAGGGCATAGTCATTGAAGCCAACGACCAACTCCAGTTCAGCGTGAAGGAATTCACGGTGGCAGCGGGTGAAGAAGTAACCGTCACGCTCCATAACGTAGGAACGCTCCCAAAGGAGACGTTCGGTCACAACTTCGTCATTCTGACAGCCGGCGCTGACCTTGAAGCGTTCGCAACGGAAGCGATGGGCAACTCGGCGAACGAATACCTGCCGACTGATATGTCGAACGTACTGGCTCACACCGCCCTGCTAGGCCCGGACGAGGAAGACACCATTACCTTCATGGCTCCGACCGAGCCCGGAGAGTATGAGTTCCTCTGCACATTCCCGGGACACTATGGCACCATGCGTGGCGTCATGATCGTGGAATAACGGTCCGGGACGGCCGCGTCCGAATCCAGGGGGTGTTAACACTCCCTGAAAAAAAAGGGGCGTCCATGTGGACGCCCCTTTTTTTGTGCCATGTTGCGCTGGAATGAATGTCACCAGGAACCGGATTCAGAGAGTTCAAACCGGAACGAATAGTACCGCGGCAGGGGTCTCGGACCGTCATCGGTGAACTCCTGCCTGTAGTAGTCCGTGATTTCTATTTTCACGTACCCGCCATCTGTGCGCTTCAGCACAATGGTCCTGTTCTCAACAGGCGTTACCACATGCGTCATCGGGTTATAGTTGAACCATCCCTTTCCGCTGCTGACCGGAAGTGCAGGTTCATCCGGCGTATCGGTCGCATAACCGTCCTCAGGGGCCGTCATGAGGGAATCAAATGCCACGTCCACATACTGGGCAGCGCCGTTGACGCGGATCTCGGATCCTTTGAAGGCCAGGTCCCAGCCTCCTGTGTCCGACACGGCCTGCGGAACGGGACGGTTTTTCTGAAGACTGTAGTAGGTGTAGTCGCTCCCCGTCGCATCCACAAAGAAGGCCTCTTGGGCCAATACGGGGTTCAGGGACATCAGGAAGCTGAAAATGGATGCTGAAAACAGACCGGCCAGCGTCGGAGGCCATGGAAAGCGGAGCATGGGGGTATGGGGGTATGGGTGTTCAGGGTCGTGAAACGATGTCTGTTTTCAATGCACCGATCCGTGTGTGGATCCGGGCCAGTGCGCCGTGTCAAGATCGTGTGTGTATTGGAATGCATGGAACCTGGAAGCCGTCTAATGGATACGAAAAACATTCAAAATGATACTTTGAGCGTTTTCGCTCGCCAAATCCGATACCTAACACGTTCATGATGCCATTTTTCCGCTTCTTTGGGGCGAGCCTGCTCTCCATTCTGCTGTTGGCCGGGTGTAATTCGGACTCTGAATCCTCTTCCGGAGCTGGAGGTGGGCCTCCATGGGCGCGAGGGAGCGCGGTCCAGCCGACTGCCGTCGAAGTTGTACAGGCACGGGTAGGGTCGCTCCCACTGCAGGAGCGGATGTCCGGGATTGTCAGGGCCGACAACCAGGTTACAGTCTTTGCCGAGATATCGGCCCCGGTGGAGCGCGTACCGGTTAGGAACGGAGACCGCGTGGAGCGCGGCGATGCACTGGTCTATCTGCGCGACCAGCAATTCCAGGACCAACTCCGTCAGGCCGAAGCGCAGCTTCGCATCAATGAAGCCGATGCCGGTCGTACGCAGGCCGCACTGAATGAGGCCGACGCCGCCTACAAGCGCATGCAGGAGCTTGTATCGAAAGGACTTCAGAGTCAGCAGCAGCTTGAAATGGCCGAAACGAATCGGGCTTCGGCCCAGGCCGCCCATGAACAGGCCCTGGCGCGCATTTCGCAGGCAGAAGCAACGGTCCAGGAGCGCCGCGAGGCCCTGAGACGGACCGTCGTACGCGCTCCGTTTGGTGGCCTTGTCGGCCAACGCGGCGTGGAGCCGGGCATGAGTGTCAGTCCATCGACACCGCTCTTCATGATCGGAGATTTCGAAACTGTTCGGGTAGAGGTCTCCGTGACCGACAACATGATGGGAAATATCACGCCGGGCCAGACTGCCGTCATCATCATGGAAAACAGGCCGGATACAATTATCACAGCCCAGGTCTCCCGCATTTCACCATTTCTCGAAGCTGGCAGCTTCAGTGCTGCGGCCGAAATCGACGTACCGAATCCGGGTGGTGTTCTGCGGCCAGGGATGTTTGTGGCCGTCGACGTAGCCTATGGAGAGAGCGAACAGGCTACACTCGTTCCGGAAAGCGCATTGTTTGAGCATCCGACATCAGGCAAGATGGGCGTCTATGTAGCTCCCTCGCTCGCACGGGAAACGCCTGTCCGGGAGCCGGACGAATACGATGCGGACAATCCGCCGCCTCTGACCGAACCGACGCCCGTCAGTTTCATGCCAGTGGAAGTACTCGCGCGTGGACGTGGTGTAGTTGGTGTTACCGGCATAACGATGGGCGAATGGGTGGTTACGATTGGCCAGGACATGCTCGCGCTAAAGACGGGGACGGACCTGATTGCCCGGGCGCGCCCGGTTACATGGCCGCGCGTAGCGGTGCTGCAGGAAATGCAGGACCAGGATCTGTTGCTTGAATTCATGGACAAGCAACAACGCATGGCCGACAGTATTGCTGCAGAGCGGGAACGCGAACGGCAGTCGGCCACGACATCCGTTTCAACGACCGGGTCCTCTTCATCCAACGCGTCGTCTTCGACAGCACAGTAACCGGAACCTATGGGAAGCCTGACCAATTTGTCCATCCGCCGTCCCGTTGCGACGGCCATGTTCTACCTGGTAGTCATCACGGTCGGTGCGGCCGGATTCACATACCTGCCCGTAGACCTTTTACCACCCATTGAGGTGTCGCGCCTCACCGTCTGGGCATCCTACCCGAACGTAGGCCCGGAGGAAGTCGAGCAGATCGTCACTGATCCCATAGAGAATGCCATCGCGGGCGTTCCGAATGTGGAACGTGTCACATCGAGGTCGTCTGAAGGCTCCGCATGGGTGACGCTTGAGTTCGTTCAGGGTACCAATACGGACGAAGCAGCCAATGACATCCGAGGTGCGCTTGACCGGATCCGCGACAACCTGCCCCCCGAGGTCGAACCACCGGGCATCTGGAAATTCGACCCGAACAATATTTCCGTCGTTACGCTTGCCGTCGAATCGACCCTTCCACTCGACCAGGTCACTCGGGCCATTGAACGGGAATATTCCCAGCGATTTGAGCAGATCCAGGGCGTGGGTACCATTGAACTGCGCGGTGGGGTTCAGCGCGAAATCCGGATTGAACTTGAGCGCGACCGCCTGCAGGCAACCGGGCTCACGCCGGCCGACATCCAGCAGGCTCTGTCCAGCCAGAACATCAAACTCCCGGGCGGTAATGTTAAGGAGGGGGTCAAAGACCTATATGTCCGATCAACCGGAGAATTCACATCAGTGGGGCAGATTTCGAATACCGTCATCCGGTACGTTGGTGACAGGCCCGTGCGGGTGCGGGACGTGGCCACGGTGGTGGACGGGTTCTCTGATATTGACAGGATGTCCGAATTGAACGGCATTCCGGTACTCCGACTCGATATCCAGAAGCAGAGCGGCGCCAACACCGTAGAGGTGGCTGACAATGTGATGAAGGAAATTGAGCGGATCCACGCCGAGCAGACAGAGATGCGCTTCCATGTCATCAGCGACCAGAGCACATTCATTCGTCAGAGCATAGACAACGTCCAGAACTCCGCGCTCTGGGGGGGACTGCTGGCCATTTTTGTCCTGTATCTGTTCCTGCGCAACGGGTCGTCCACGTTCATCATTGCGCTGGCCATACCGATTTCAGTGATTGCCACGTTTGGGCTCATGTTCTTCGGCGGCATGACGCTCAACCAGATGACCTTTGGAGGACTGGCACTCGGTATCGGGCTCATGGTAGACAATGCCATCGTGGTCCTTGAGAACATTGTCAGGCACAGGGAGGAGCACAAGATGCCCCTTCTTGAGGCGGCGCGCGTGGGGGCGCGAGAAGTAATTGGAGCCATTGTGGCTTCGACGCTCACGACAACCGTCATTTTTGTGCCGCTCGTGTTCATGAAAACGACGACGGGCGATCTCTTTCAGGCACTCGCCATTGTTATCGTGTTCTCGCTGGCGGCTTCCCTGCTCGTCGCCATGACACTCGTTCCCGTCATGGCGTCGCGCTTTCTGACCGCTGGCGATGGCAAGGCGAAGCGCGACAAGCGTTCCGCGTTCCAAAAGGCATTCACCCGTCTCGAAACGTGGTACTCGGGCTCGCTCGGCGGCGTGGTCCGACGCCCGAAGACTGTGTTCTCCGTAACGTTGGTACTGGTTATTGCCAGTTTCGTTGTACTTCCTACGATTCCCGTTGAACTGGCCCCACCGACCGATGCCGATGAGATCGACATCAGTCTCGACATGGCAGAAGGTACGAATATAGCCGTTGTGAAGACCTATCTCGACGAACTGGAACGCAACGTGAAGCCGCTGCTTCCTATGGACGAGATTGTCGATGTAGCCACAGAAGTACGCTGGGGCAATGCATCGATCGAGGTCAAACTCAAGCCGGCAGGCGAGCGCACCGTCGATCCCGACGAGTTGGCCGACCATCTGCGAACAAACCTGGAAGGCACCATTCCAGGGGCGCAGCTGCGCGTGAGTGCGCAGTCGGGTCTATGGATCCTGCGGCGGCTCTTCAGCTCGGGTGGCGGCACGGAAGCCATACAGGTCGAGGTGCGCGGCTACAATCTGGAGGTCGCGGACAACCTGAGCCGACAGATCCGGGACAGGCTGGAGCGTATTGACGGAGTGGCCGGTGTGCGCATGAGCCGGCGCGAAGGACGCCCTGAGGAAAACATGATCTTCGATCGCGAGAAAATTGCCAATCTCGGCCTCTCGGTCCAACAGGTGGGTCGCGCCATCCAGACCAGTGTGGGTGGCAGTCGTGCTGGCTCCTACCGCGTGGACGGAGATGAATTCCCGATCATGGTTCGCCTGCGGCCGGAAGACCGGCTCAGCGTACAGGATCTGGATGATATTGGCGTACGTACGGCTGGAGGCGATGTCATTCCCGTCTCCTCTCTTGTCGCACGAGACCGGTCGAGGGCTCCGACGACCATACAGCGTGTCGATGGGCAGCGTGTGACCTATGTCACGGCCAACCTTGAGGAAGGTATCCCGCTCGGAGAGGCCGTAAAGGACATTCAGGCTGGTCTGGCAGGCATGACATTTCCGGATGGATACACGGCCACAATCGGTGGCGAGTATGAGGAGCAGCAGCGCGCACAGGGCGACTTCCTGCTGGCCATTCTACTGGCACTGGCGCTTATCTATATGGTTATGGCCGGTCAGTTCGAGCGCTTCGTGGATCCGCTGATCGTGATGTTTGCCGTCCCGGTCGCAGTCGTGGGTGTTGTGCCGACGCTCGTGCTCACAGGAACGAGCCTGAACATGCAGAGCATCATGGGTGTCGTCATGCTGGTCGGTATTGTGGTAAACAATGCCATCGTGCTGGTGGACTACATCAACCTGCTGCGCCGAGAGAAAGGAATGGACCTGGTGCCTGCTGTCGTAGAGGCGGGACGACTTCGTCTGCGCCCCATCCTGATGACGACGCTGACAACGATCCTGGGCCTTTTCCCGCTGGCACTGGGTATCGGTGCGGGCGCGGAGATTCAGGCCTCCCTGGCCCGCGTGGTCATCGGTGGCCTGGCGGCCTCGACACTCGTGACACTGGTGCTGATTCCGACAGTCTACGTCTCGACGCACGAACTCCTTGATCGCGGCCGCGAATGGGTTGCAAGTCGTAAGGCCGCTAAGTCCGGTACGGCGGCTGTGACGGCACCAGCCGCGAGCTGACCTTCTGCGGGAGCCGGATGTTGCGGGTAGCGGCAGACCAAAGAAAAAGGGGGGGCGGGCCTTGCGGCCCGCCCCCCCTTCTTTCATGTCGTAAAACCGACTGGTCCGGGCCCGCAAGCAGGCCCCGTCAATTGACTACCAGCGATTTCCGCCACCGCGGTTTCCACCGCCACCACCACCTTCCCGACGGGGAGGACGGTCGTTGGCTTCATTCACGCGGAGTGGGCGTCCATTGACCTCGGAGCCGTCGAGCGCGTCCACGGCGTCGTCAGCAGCCGCATCTTCTTCCATTTCCACAAAACCGAAACCACGGGAACGGCCCGTGTCACGATCCTGGATTACTTTGGCAGATGCCACCGCACCGTACTGTGCGAACATTTCTTCGAGCTGCTGATCATCAACGCCCCAGGGCAGGTTGCCCACAAAAAGCTTTTTCATATCGGTCCTTGGGGCCTTTTGGGCCCATGTTTATCTTACAGGGTTCGAACATTCCAGTCTTCAGCCTCAGACCTCTTGTGGCATCGGAACGTACCTGCGTCAGACAACAAAAGGAGCCAACTGGGGAGCGCGACGAGCCGCGGGGACTGCGGCGTGGATATGGAAATCAAGATCAATATACGCACTTGGTGCCGTAATGGCGCAAGGGTACGCCGAATTACCCCACATTTCGTACCATAGAGACATGAATACACCACGTAGAAGCTCCTTCCTTCCCGCCCTTGTCGCACTCCTCGTCGGATTGACCGTCGTCCCGTCCTGGGCCCAGACACACCCGCCTGCCGATACGTCATTCTCGGCCACGGTCCGTGCCGACATCAACGGCGAAACGGTCGAATACACGCGCGAGTTCGGATTCCAGCCTGTTTTTGGCGAGGAAGGCCAACCTATCGCGGCCCTTCAGTATACCTATTACACGCGCACAAATGACGGACCGACGGCGCGCCGCCCGCTCGTTATCTCATTCAACGGCGGCCCTGGCTCGGCATCGCTTTGGATGCATATCGGCTATACGTCACCCGTCCAACTCAACATCGATCCCGAAGGACTTCCTACGCAGCCCTACGGAGTCCACGACAACCCGCACTCCATCCTTGATGTGGCTGATATCGTCTACGTGAATCCAGTAAATACCGGATTCAGCCGCGCACTTCCCGGCGTTGATGAAAAGCAGTTTTTCGGTGTCGAAGCCGATATCCGCTACCTCGCGGAGTGGATCCATACCTTCGTATCGCGGAAGGACCGGTGGACATCTCCCAAGTATCTGATCGGCGAATCGTACGGCACGACGCGGGTATCGGGGCTGGCCGCGCAGCTTCAGAACCGGCATTGGATGTTCCTGAACGGAGTCATCCTCGTCTCGCCCACCGGGCTCGGCGTGGACCGTGACGGACCCGTCCGTGATGCGCTCTACCTGCCCTATTACGCCGCCACGGCGTGGTATCACGGGCAGCTCGAATCCGACCTGCAGGCGCGGGACCTGGACGCGCTCCTGCCCGAAGTAGAAGCCTGGACGGTATCGACCCTCCTCCCCGCCCTCGCGCGCGGCGGTTCACTTCCCACGGCCGAGCGCCGGGCGCTGGCCAAGACCGTGGCCCGCTATTCCGGGCTCGACGCCGATACCGTCCTCGAACACAACCTCCGCGTACCCACATCCTTTTTCTGGAAGGAGCTGCTTCGACACGATGGACTCACGGTCGGGCGCCTGGACTCGCGGTACCGGGGCAGGGACCGGCAGGATGCGGGCGTGCGCTACGATCATGACCCGGCGCTCACGGCCTGGAACCACGCCTTCGCGCCGGCCATCAACCACTATCTGCGCGAGGTGGTGGGTTTCAGGACCGACCTGCAATACAACCTGTTCGGCTCCGTTTCGCCGTGGGACCGCTCCTCCGACCGGACGGGCGAAAACCTGCGCGATGCCATGGCCCGCAATCCGTACCTGCATGTGCTGGTCCAGTCCGGTTTCTACGACGGCGGCACGGATTACTTCAACGCGAAGTACACGATGTGGAATCTGGATCCGGCAGGACGACTGCAGGAGAGGATGGCGTTCATCGGCTATCGGAGCGGACACATGATGTATCTGCGGGAGGAGGACCTTGTAACGTCGAACGAAGACATCCGACGGTTCATCCGGACGTCCCTGGAAGCAGCCAGCGTCCCCGCCGGGTACTGACACGTAAAAACCAGATCAGGCTCGCGCCGGCGGCAAGCGGTACGACCATACCATATGGCGCCGTGAGGAGCCCCTCCGCACCCAGCCACCACGCGCCCACGCCGATTGTCACCTGGCGCACGACTTCAAGCAGCCACACACCGGGGCGCCGCGACTCAAAGAACACGCCAAAAGTCACCGTCGTTACCATGATCCAGGCGGCCATGGCGATCTTGACGCTCACAGGAAACGTCCCGAACTGGAACAGATAGAACGCCACGATGCCCATGGCGAAAAGGAACTGCACGACGACATAGCGCTGCATCCTGGCGCCCGCCAGGTGGGCATTGTATTTTTCGTAGTGCTCCGGAACGGGCTGCGGAGCGTCGTATCCCCCCATGTACTCGGGACGCCATCCCGGCGGGCCGAAGAGCATGCGGACGGCGTCGCCTGCCGCGCGGGCCTTGCGCACGTCGCGAAACAGGTCCATATAGTGTGCTACATTCGCGTAGACAGGATTCCAACTCGCGAGAGGCCGCGTAATGCCGTAGTGCGGCCGCTCTTCCTCCTCCTTGAACGTACCGAAAAGCCGATCCCACACAATGAATACCCCGGCGTAGTTGCGATCAATGTACTTGGGGTCGCGCCCGTGGTGCACACGGTGGTGTGAGGGCGTGTTCATGACCCATTCAAGCGCGCCGAGGCGACCAATGTGCTCCGTGTGGATCCAGAACTGGTAGAGCAGGTTGATGCCGCCCACAAAAAGGTATTGAACGGGGGAAAACCCGAAGAGGGCGAGTGGCAGATAGAACGGAATGCTCCAGATGAAGGAGGTCGAGCTCTGACGGAGCGCTGTCGAGAGGTTGAAGTCTTCCGACTGGTGGTGCACCACATGTCCGCCCCAGAACAGGCTCACCTCGTGCGCCATGCGGTGGCTCCAGTAGTAGCAAAGGTCCCAGAGTACAAAGAGCACGGCAAATGAGATCCATGTGGCCGGAATGGTCATGAGTCGCAACTGCTCGTACACAAGCGTATATATGCCAACCTTGATGACGTACGTGAACGTACTCGTGAGCTGATCGAGCGCGCCGAGATTGATGTTCGTGACAGCGTCGCTGAGGCGGTAGGTCCGCTTGCCGGAGAGCGCCTCGTAGATCAGCTCGGCGCCCATCAGAGCGAAGTACACCGGAATGGCGAGGATGACGGGGTTCAGGTCCATATTCTCCGCGCGTTCAATCGAATGGCTGTATTTTGGGGGCATGAAAACACCCCATGATACGGACCGCCTGGAAGAGGAGCTGGCGCGGCTCGAACGGCTCTCCCGCTCACTCGATACAACCCCTGGCGAGCGCGAGACCCGCACGCGCGCGGTCCAGGCCTACGCCGCGTCCTACCTTGACGCGCAGGACAGTGCGCCTGCCTACACGCGCAGCCCGGACCTCTCGGCGGGCCTGCTTGAAACACCCATTTCGGAATCGGGAGCAGGTCTCGATGTAGCCCTTGACCTGCTGGACCGGTTCGTGGACAACGAAGGACTCAACACAACGTCTGGGCGCTTCACCGGGTACATTCCCGGAGGCGGCGTCTACGAGGCGGCCCTGGGCGATTACCTGGCGGCCGTATCGAACCGGTACGCGGGCGTATTTTTTGCCAGCCCCGGCGCGGTCCGTATGGAAAACCAGCTGGTGCGCTGGATGGCGGGTATCATTGGTTTTCCCGATACCGCAGGCGGGTACCTGTCGGCGGGCGGCAGCCTGGCCAATTTGACGGCGATTGTGACGGCGCGGGATGTACACGGTATCGAAGCCGAGGCCGTGCCCCGCGCCGTGGTCTACCTCAGCGATCATGCACACCACTGTGTGGACAAGGCCCTCCGCGTGGCGGGCCTGGGGCGCGCCGTGCTGCGCCGTGTTCCGGTAGACGAAGCCTGGCGCATGGATGCCCGAGCGCTTGAAAAGGCCATTGAAGATGACCTTGCGGCCGGCCTCACGCCGTGGCTCATCGTGGCCAGCGCCGGGACCACGAACACGGGCAGTGTCGATCCACTCGGTGCCATTGCCGACGTCGCTGAGCGGCACGGCCTCTGGTTCCATGTGGATGCGGCGTACGGCGGTTTCTTTGTGCTGACGGAGACCGGAAAGGAGCGGCTCCGGGGCATTCGGCGGGCCCACTCGGTCGTCATGGACCCGCACAAAACGCTCTTCCTGCCGTACGGAACGGGCGCATTGATTGTACGCGACGGCGCCCTCATACGGCAATCCCACCTTTCGGATGCCAGTTACATGCAGGATGCCCGGGCGTCAGACGGCGAGTGGTCCCCCGCCCACATGTCGCCCGAACTCACGAAGCACTTCCGGGGACTGAGGATGTGGCTTCCGCTGCAGGTACACGGTGTGGCACCCTTTCGGCATGCGCTCGACGAGAAGCTGCTGCTCGCCCGATGGGCCTGGCAGGAGCTCGGCCGCTCCGACCGTTTCGAGGTCGGCCCCGAGCCTGATCTCTCGGTCGTCACGTTTCGACTCAAGGGAACAGACGAAGCAAACCGGCGCCTGCTCGAGGCCGTGCACGCCGACGGGCGCGTCTTTTTCAGCTCCACCGTCATCGACGGCCGCTTCACGCTGCGTCTGGCCATTGTGAGCTTTCGCTCGCATCTGGAAGATATCGAGCTCACGCTCCGCATCCTGGAGGAGCTGGCCGCTGCCATCCCACCTGGATAGTCCAGGGCCACACGTACCCCAACGCCATGATTGAATTCGCCCTCGAACTCGCGCGCCGCGCCGAAGCTGAAATATTGCCGCGTTTCCAGCGCACGGAAGTGCTGACCAAGCCCGACGGCACGGTCGTGACCGAGGCGGACCGGGCGGCCGAGCGCCTCATGCGCGCCCTCATCGCCGAAGAATTCCCGGACGATGGCGTTCTGGGAGAGGAATACGGCGAGACGCCTGGGACGTCGGGCCGGCGCTGGATCCTGGATCCCATTGATGGCACGGCCGCCTTCACGCTCGGACTGCCCTCGTTCGGCACACTCGTGGCGCTGGAAGAAAACGGCGTCGCAACGACCGGCGTCATCCACCTGCCGGCGCTTGGCGAGACGGTGTACGCGGCCCGAGATATGGGGTGCTGGTATCGGGGGCGGGATGGACAGGCGACAGAGGTCCGTGTCGACAGGGGCGCTACGGCGCTTCGGGAAGCCTACGTCTCGACGACGGGCGTCTACCGGACGCACATCCAGCCGCTCGGCGCCGCCGAGCCCATGGACCTGGGGGCTGTCATCCGGCAGGCCGCCCGGTTTCGCTTTGTGGGCGACTGCCTGCAGCATGCACTCGTCGCCAAAGGCACCATCCACGCGGCCATTGACACGGAAATGCATCCGTGGGACAATGCGGCCATTATTCCCTGCGTGCTCGAAGCAGGCGGGGCCGTAGCATCCACCCGCGGAAAAACGGACAACCTGATCCACGCGCCCGACCTCGTGACGGCCTCGAGCCGGGAACTGCTGGACGAAATTGTGCGCATCCTGTATACTGGGTAATGCTCCGTACACCACCCACGCTTATTCTTTGGGGAGCCCTCGGACTGGCGTGCTTTGTCAGCAAGGCCGTACCCGCAGCCGCGCAGGTCGCGCCGGCCGATAGTGCCCGTGCTCTTCTGGAGGTGGCCAAAGAGGTCGGCACCTCTGACAACGCCCGAACCCGCGCCCTGGCCGCCGATGCCGCCCGCATGGCACTCGTGGCTGGCGATACGGTCCTCGCCGTTGAAGCGTACCGCGTCGAAGGTGTCCATTTCTACTTTGAAGGGCTTTTCGATGAGGCCCTGGAGCGGTATACGGAGGGCCTCCGACTGGCCCGGGCCGCCACCCTCCCTGGAAGCCAGGCGGCAATCCTCAACGAACTCGGTACGCTCGTCAAGAAACAGGGTGACCTCGAGGCATCGGAACGGCACTTTCGGGATGCACTTGCCAGGAGCCAGGAGGCGAGCGATTCCACGCAGCTTGCCAACAGCATGAACAACCTGGGCATCGTGATGGATGTCACAGACAGGTTCGATGAGGCCATGGCACTCTTCATGGAGTCAGCCGATATCAAGGAGGCGATCGGAGACCTGGACGGGCTGACCTACAACTACGACAACATGGGCCAGGCGACGGCGAGGCGCGGGCGCTACGACGAGGCCCGCACATGGTTTGGCCGTGCGGCCGAGCTCCGACGGGAACTCGGAGATGAGACCGGGTACGCGATTGTTGTCAACAATGTGGGCGAGCTGTTCCTCATGCAGGACCGGCCCGTCGAGGCGCTTGACCGGTTCAACGAAGCACTCGCTGTTGCCGAACGCACGCACTTCCATGACTTCCGTCGTCACGTTCACGGACAGCGGGCCACGGCGCTCGAGCGCCTGGGGCGTCACGAAGAGGCGCTCGGCGCATTCCGCGCCATGACCGCCATCAAAGACAGCCTATTCAACGAGGACCGCAACCGCCAACTTGCTGAAATGCGGGCGCAGCTTGAGACCGAAGAAAAAGAACATACCATCGCACTCCAGGGGGCTGAATTGGCCGAGCGCCAGGCCGCACTTGAGCGTAATTACGTACTGCTGGCTCTTGCACTGGCCCTCCTCGTCACGCTCGGCCTCTTCATTCTGGTTCGGCGCAGCCGCGAGCAGGTCCGCATCCGGACGGCCCAGATGCACGCCTCCATCCAGTCGCAGGAGGCCGAACGCAAGCGCATTGCCCGCGATTTGCACGACGGACTCGGACAGCTCATTTCCACGGCGCGCCTGCAGGTCGCGGCGCTCGAAAACGTGGACGCAGGCCGCTCTGTAGACGCCCTCAATGACATGCATATCGAGGTCCGGAACATCGCCTTCAATCTGATGCCGGAGACGCTCCTCCGGGAGGGCCCTGTGGCCGCCGTCGAAGAACTCGGCCGTCGTCTTGAGGAAGTGGGGTTCTTCCGCGTCACGGTCAGCGCCCTGGGCGTCGAGCGGTATTCGGAAGCTGTGGAGATTGACCTCTACCGCATGATACAGGAATGGCTGAACAACGTCGCGAAGCATGCTGGCGCGGGCGAAGTCACTATCCAGTTTGTATCGCACGACGACGAACTCGTCGTCATGGTGGAGGACGATGGACAGGGATTTGACACCACCCGGCTCGGCCATGGCCCGGGTCATGGCTGGACTAACCTGGAAGCACGCGCCGAGCACCTCAGGGGACGGGTTGTGGTAGACAGTCTGCCGGGAGTCATGGGCACGACATTCACCATCCGCATTCCTGGGGCCTCGCTGGTACAGGTGGCGCCTGCCGCAATGAACAGACCGGAGGGCCGCGTCGCATGAGGGTCCTCCTGGTCGACGACCATGCAGTGCTGCTCCGCGGCCTGGAAGCGCTCGTCGAGGCCGAGCCGGATCTCGATGTCGCCGGTGCTGTCACTGATGGCTCGGAGGCGCTTCGCCAGGTGGCGGGCGGCAATGTCGATATACTGGTCACAGATCATTCCATGCCCGGCATGTCGGGCCTTGAGCTCCTTCGCGAGGCGCTCGCCATTGCGCCTGCGCTCCGCACCGTCGTCCTCACGATGCACGATGAACTTCACCTGTTCATGGAAATGGATCGAGCGGGTGCCCACGGCTATGTACTCAAGAAGGACAGCCACGAAGAGCTTGTCCGCGCCATTCGCGTCGTCGCTGGTGGCGCCCGTTATACCAGCCCGTCGCTCGCCGACGCGGTCCGCCGGGCCCGCACCGACCCCGACCGTGGCCGCCTGCTCACGCGGCGCGAAAAACAGATCCTGCAGCTCATTCTCCAGGAAAAATCAACGCGAGATATCGCCGAAGCGCTGTTCATCTCGGAGCTCACGGTCGAGACCCACCGCAAAAACATCTACCGAAAGACTGGAACGTCTTCGCTCGTCGGCCTCATCAACTTTGCTCACGCCAATGGTATGGGCCCCTCCACCGCCCGAACATGATTGGATCTCCCTTCACGCACACCTTTCCCGTACCCGAGCACGCGATAGATGCGAACGGGCACGCCAACAACGTGGCCTACGTCGGCTGGATGCAGGACGTGGCCGTGGCCCATTCCGATACGACGGGCGCCACTGCGGCAGCGATTGAAGAGGGCGGAACCTGGGTGGTCAGAGAACACACCATCGAGTACCTTCGCCCCCTCCTACCGGGTGTAACCGTGCTGCTTGAAACCTGGATCGACGACGCCGACGGAGTCCGCTCCACGCGGCGGTACGTGTTCAAGGATGCGGAGTCAGGCCGCGAAGTGGCGCGCGGCCGGACGCTCTGGGTCTTCATTGACAGCACCTCCGGCCGGCCGCGCGCCATCCCGGAACGCGTAGTGGCTGCGTTCAATACCCCGTGAGCTCCACATACCCGCGGCCCGTGTGGGATCCGCTGACGCGGACAGCGCCTTCCCAGTACCGGACCGATGCCTGGAATTCCTGGTCGGCCAGGAGCGGCTCAATCATAAGGTCGAGTCCGAGCCCCGCGTGACGCAGGCGCCAGGCGGCCGGGTAGGTCGCCCCCGAATGCGGACTCGTCCATTCGGACAATACCTCAAGCGCCACCTCCCGCGCATCGAGCAGTCCACGCGTGCCATCGACGAGCACGAGCGATGCATCTACAAATGGCACGTCCTCACGTTCTCGTAGCTGGAAATACATCAGGTCGCGCCCGTCGTCCAGTTGAAGCGAGAACCAGTCCCAGCCCGTCTGCGTGCGGCCGAGCAGGCTCGTGCTCCATTCCCGGTCGAGCCATCCCGTGCCCGACATGGCCACGGCCTCGGCCGCGCCCGTCCCGATCTGGCGCACCGTCCCCGCTGCAGAAAACCGCGTCAGGGCATAATACCACGACGCATTCCCGGGCTCGTCGCTCTTCGGACTGAACCCTTCTTCCCCCTGCAGCACAATCGGTTTCTGCGCTGTGAGCGTCAAATCGAGGAACAGATCCTGAACGGGCGCCTGGATGCGAAGCGTGTCGAGCCCCGTCTCGTTTGAGGTCATCGAAACCGGCCCGGCCCACACGTGCATCCGGTCCGTAGCCGCACCCGCGAGGCCGCCACCCCCGCGCAGCACGCGCTCTTCGGACCTGTAGCGACCGCCTGCCACATCGGTCAGCGCGACGTGCGCAATGTAGAGCTGTCGGGAGGCCCAGGCCGCACCTGGCTCCGATGCGGCCGCTGACGCACTGTCCGGCGCCGCTTCTTCCCCGGAAGGCGGCGCTATGGCGTTCCTGAAAATCGTCACCTGGTAGCCCCAGTCGCCACCCGCCGCATCCACCAGGTTTCCCGTCACATACCACCACTCCAGCTTGTAGTCCGGATGCGGTCCGTGGTCGGCCGGGAATTGCCACGCGCGCGCCACGTCGAACGCGCGCGCATACCCTTCGATATCGGTCGAGAGGGCATCCGACAGACTCATCCCGCCGCCAGACTCCCGTTCAGCCTGACTGCCGGGCGCAGCACCTCCACAGGCGGCCAGAACGACACCCGCCGCTAACACTATGAACCACAACGATATATGGACACCTCGTTTCATCACACCCCCTCCCTGAGCGCATCGACCGCGCGTTGACGCCGAAGGGCACGCGCCGGCAGAATGCCCGCGAGCAGCGACGCCACAACGGCCACAACCAGCCCTTCCAAGAATATTCCGCTGGATACGTCGACCTGCAGCGTCCATCCAAAACTGCGCCGATTGATTACGAAAATGAGCGCCATGGCGAGTGCGCCGCCGAGCGGAAGGGCCAGCAGGCCCGATACCAGTCCCATCAGACCGCACTCCCAGGACACGAACCGCCCGAGTTGCCGCCCGGTCATACCCGATGCGCGCAGCACGCCGTACTCACGGGCACGCTCGAGCTGGAGCGCCATGAGGGCGCTCAGTATGCCAATAAATGCCACGATCACGGCCAGCAGCTGCAGCACTTTCGTGACGGTGAACGTGCGGTCGAATACCTCCATGGAATAGGTCCGCAGTTCGCGGTTCGATCGAATGACCAGGTTCTGGAGCGGCCCCGCGCGGGACTGCATCAACGCCATGACCGCGTCGATGTCCGCACTGGCCGCCGCCTGGCCACTGGCGCCCGTCGGCGCCACGAATACGGCGAGCCCACTGGCTGCTGTGTCGCCGAACAGGCGGGCGTAGCGCGTGCGGTCCATCATGATCGTCCCCTGGTCCGACGCGTAGTCATGATAGATGCCGACGATAGGAATCAGCACATGGCCCGACGGCGTGGCCAGGCGCAGCGTGTCGCCCGGCGCGGTCCCGTGCCGATAGGCGAAGGGCTCGGACACAAGGGCCACGTCCTCCGACTGGAGCCGCGGAACGAGCACCTCCGCACTACCTGTCTTGAGCGCAAGGGTCGTCGCCGAATGCGGCCCGAACTCCACAGCAGCCAGATGGACCGGTGTGCCCTCCCACAGCACTTCGGCGTGGCGAATGACAAACGCGGCCTCCACGCCGGGCGCCTGGACAAGCGCCGCGAGCACATCGGCGCGAATGGCGCTCTGGCCGGTCCGGAATCCATTGCCCACCGGCTGCACATAAATGTCCGCCTGCAGCGCACCCTGGAGCCACGTCACGACGGTCGTGCGGAAACTGCCGACCATGATGCCAACGCCAAGGACCGAACTCACCGCAATCGAGAGCGCCGCAATGGCCACAGCCGTTCGGCTCAGATGCGCCCTGACGCTGCCAGCGGCCATGCGCCCAACGACACCGCCCGCGGCCGACATGGCCGGACGCAGCCCCACTACAATAGCTGTCGTGAGCGCCGGGGCCAGCAGCGCCCATCCCATGATCAGCATGAAAATACCGGCATACGCCACCACAATACCCCGTCCAGATGCCCATAGAAGCACGCCGCCCGCCACCAGTAGCAGACATCCGAGCGCCGTAAGGAAGGGTAGCCGGCCACGCAGGCGGTCCTCGACCGACGAGCGCTTGAGCAGCGACGTCGCCGTCACACCCGCCGCCGCGCGAGCTGGTACCCAGGCCGCGACGAGCGTCGCGCCGAGCCCGAGGCCAATGCCTTTGGCAAGCGTCAATGGATGAATGGTGAGCTTCGACACCGAGACGCTGTAATAGAGATCGTTGATGGTCTGCGAGACGAGCGTCACGAGCCCTTCGCCAAGCACGACACCAAACACCAGGCCGAGCGTCGTCCCGATGAGCCCCACAACCAGCGCCTCCGAGAGGATCATGGAAAGCACCTCGCGCCGTCGCACCCCGACCGCGCGCAGCCGACCAATGAGCGCATAGCGCTGCACGACGGAGAAGGACATGGTGTTGTAGGTCAAAAACATGCCCACAATGAGCGCGAGCAGGCTGAGCGCCGTCAGATTGAGCGAAAACGCGCGCGTCATCTGAGCCAGCGTCTCGGTCCGGGCCGATGAGCGCTCCAGCACCGCGCCCGGCGGCAGCATCTGCGCCAGATGGGCCGCCGCACCATCTGGGCCGCCGCCAGCGCCAGCGCCGCCGCCATCCGGCAAAATCAGGTCAATGCGCGAGAGCCGCCCCTGCATGCCCAGCACCTGCTGCGCACGGGAAATATCCATGATGACGAGGTTGTCCCCCGCATCGACGGCTCGGGCCAGCGTCAGCACCTCCTCGACGCCGCCCGCCGCCACACGGAACGTATCGCCCGGCGCGAGCTCAAGCCGCGTGGCCGTCTCCGACGACAGCAGCACGACGGGCTCTCCGCCGAGGAAGTCAGCCAGACCGTAGGCCGCGGCTTTCTGCCCCGCATCTCCCGAATTTCCTTCCCGCGCAATCTCTGATGCATAGGGACGGAAGGCCTGCTCGAGGAGCGGATCTACACCCAGCACCTGCAGCGTAACCTCCGGTGCGCGCCGTGGCCGCACCCAGCCCTCCACGATCGGGGTCATGGGTACGTCCAAGCCCTGGGCCGGACCGCGTCGAACCAGATGTGCGATTACGGAGTCGGGCAGGCCCACTGCCGAGGGGCCCTGGATCCGGTGTGTGGCGCGGCCGGCTACGATCTCGGACGATTCGCGAAAGGAATTTTCCGCGCTCACGTTCGCCAGATCGATCGCGACTACGACCGCCACGCCGACCGCGACGCCCACGACCGACAGCACGAACTGCCACGGGTGGCTCGCCAAATGGCGCAGGCTCGACCGAAAAAGTAGTGGACTCAGCGCCACGATGAAGACCTTGTCGTTACGTATTGTCCCAATGGATTACCTCGCCGTGGCCTCATCGATCGAAATTTCCTGGACGCGCCCCTCATGCAGGCGCACAATCCGATCAGATGCCTGCAGAAAGTCACGATCATGGGTAACGACGAGCATGGTCGTATGCGTTTCCCGGACCAGACGGTGCAGAAGGTCCATGACGGTTCGGCCGGTCTGGTAGTCGAGATTCCCGGTCGGTTCATCGGCCAGAAGCAACATGGGCGCCGCGGCAAGGGCCCGCGCAATAGCCACACGCTGCTGCTCGCCGCCCGACAGACGGTCCGGCCACGATGCGCCGCGATCGGCAAGCCCCACTTCCTCGAGCAACCACCGGGCGCGGTCCGGGGCGCTCTGGACGCTTTGCGTGTGGTCGTTCCGGGTGTGGTCGTTCTCGCCCACCGCCTGGTCCTGGGCGCCCGCCGCCGCCGAGCCACGCTGCTTCCCCGCCAGTTGCAACGGCAGCAGCAGATTATCCATCACATTCAGCGTCGGAATCAGGTTGAACGACTGGAAAACGAAGCCCAGATTCCGGCGCCGGAAAAGCGTACGCTCATCTTCGCCCAGCCCGTCAATGCGCTGCCCACCCACCGATACCCGGCCTGCCGTGGGCACATCGAGCCCCCCGAGCAGGTTGAGCAGCGTACTCTTGCCCGCCCCGGAGCGTCCAAGAAGCGCAACGAACTGGCCCTTCCCGATGGAGAAGTCCAGATTCCGCAGCACCTCACGGCGGTTCCCATGCTCATCGTAAGACTTCGAGACGCCCTCGAGCAGGATGAACTTCCCGTCCTCTGTGTCATTCGGTTCCATCGTGCTTGCACGAAATGCAGGCCCGGCGGTTCTCATGGTGGATGCGCGGGCACCCGTTTTTGCGCCAACTCCGGACCAAACCGATCAATAAACTTCTGGACTTTTGTAGCCTGAGCCGATTTCATGGCCACACTTGAATGGGTTGCCGTCGCCACCGGCATTGTGGCCGTCTACCTGGCGACACGCCGGCACATCGCGACGTGGCCCATCGGACTCGTCTCGGTAGCGCTCTACGTGTTTATTTTTCTGGATGCAAAGCTCTACTCGGACATGATCCTGCACGTGTTCTATGTGGGGGTGCAGCTCTATGGGTGGTGGACGTGGCGAGGGGGCGCCGGGCGCCCGGTTCTTCCTGTCTCCACTCTCGCCCGGCGCCCCCTCGCCGTCCTTGTCTCCGGCACCCTCCTCGGCAGCGCCTTCTGGGGCTGGGCTATGCACGCCTGGACCGATGCCGCCCTTCCCTGGGCCGACGCCTTCACCACCGTCGCCAGCTTTGTCGCCCAGTTCCTGATGGCCCACAAGAAAATCGAGCACTGGCTCTTCTGGATCGTCATCGATTCCGTCGCCGTGGGCGTCTACCTGCTGCGCGACCTGCACCTGACGGCCGGCCTCTACGGCGTGTATCTGGTTCTCGCCGTCGTCGGCTATCGGAGCTGGGCTATCGGAGCTGGCTCCGCGACTCATCCGAACGGGCACCGCACATGATGTCGTCGAGGACATAAGGACGAAATGTCGCAATATATTTGCGTAAGTTACTTTATAAACAATTATTTATATATAAATCGCATTGTACTTACGTGGCGCGAGGGTGCCCAGGCTGGCGCGAGCGGCCCTGGAATGTCGCAAGCAACTGCTCGCGACGGCTCGAAGCCGCTCGCGCCATCTCAAGCGGGCTTGCGCCATCCTGTATCTTAGCTGTTGGATGCGGATGCGTAGGTAAGTGAAAGACGGACAAAGAGATGCATGGGTTTTTGCGCTGTAAATCGCGACATTTCGACCTTATGTCCCTCTACACGTACAGAACAGGTAGGCAGGATTCCCATGCACGCAGGAATCCCCTACAGAAAGGTCGGGGCAAGGCGCTTGCAAGGCGGCTTGAAAGCATGCATACTGGACGTAGAATCACCCGGTACTCCTTCCCATCCGGTTATCCATTATGCGTACACGACACATCGCTCTCACACCGATACTGGCCGCGGCGCTCCTGCTGGCAACAACAGTCGCCCCCGCCCAGGCTCAATCCGCACCAGCGGAAGCCGCCGCTGAGCAGGCTCAATCGACTGGAGAAAAACTCTTCAACGCCACATGCGCCACCTGCCACAGCGTGCAGCCCCCCGCCAGCCTCGCGCCGCCCATGGCCATGATCATGCAGCACTATCGTAAGGCCCTCGATTCGGACGAGGCCATCCGGACAACGGTCATGGAATGGGTAGTCGATCCCGCCGAGGAGCGCTCACTCATGCCCGCCATGGCCATCGAGCACCACGGACTCATGCCGCCCATCACGACGCTCTCCGACGATGAACTCCAGGAGATCACGACCTACCTGCTCACGCTCAAACCGGAGAAAGGCGGCATGGGTATGGGCGGCGGCCAGGGCATGCAACACGGCAAAAAAGACAGCCAGGGCATGCAGCACGGCAAAAAAAACGGCCAAGGCATGAAGCACGACAAGAAAGGCGGCGAGAGTAAATGAAGCGATAGTCCGTCCCATCCTTACATGAAGAGGGGCGGGGGGCGGAAAGTGCGCCGCCCCCGCAATAGAAGTCATTAACGCACCACTGTATTTTTAAAAAGTGAAAT
>JAJCYQ010000026.1 GCA_029262835.1 Bacteroidota bacterium | reverse complement strand
CCGCTCCGAACCCGCTTCGAAAGCCTCTACGAGCGGCCTCATATCCTCCATTTTTCGTCGTCCTGGCATCCCCATTCCTTTTTGCCAGAAAGATGGGGACCGACAACGACCTGCGCAATGTGTACTTCACCGAGTGCTTACTGTTCTCCAGACTGGAGACGAGTACAACCGACTCTTCAAAGGAGAGAAACTCGAGCGAGAAAAGCTCGATGGCGATTGGCAATCGCCATATGTGGCCGCGCCGGTCAAGCCCCGCCGCATAACTGGGACGTACGTCTCGTTTGCTTTGATTGGGAAGACCGGCGCTGGTGCCGAGGTCGTATCTGGGACGGCTTCAAATAAAGCAGTGGTTCGGAAACCCGAGCCATGTACCCGAAAAGGTGTTTGGACGACACCTGAGTATGGCGATCCGGACCGATGCGACGCGCCGCCACAATGAGTCGGAGCAGAATCGACGGGTAACTCCAAAAAAGTACCGCGGGTGAGGTACGCCCTATTGACAACGGCCTTCTTAAAGGTGTTATGCAGAATGCCCACCACTGGCGTCAATTATCCCTGAAATGAAATCCTTAAAATCAGGGTAAGAGTCGAACTCATGCTCCAGAGCAGGCCATTCTCGTCGGATGAGTGAACTCGCCACAGTTCGCTTGAGCTCGTCTTCCCAAATAGTCCAAATATCTTTGTCCAGGTATTTCCGATGATACAGGTAGTACTCTTCAGAACACAAATTCAGGTACTTCAACACAGAAAGCGTTAACTCTCCTGAAGCTGGTGGCGGGTCCGCATGGATATCGAGGCGAGCCATACGGGCTTCCGAAGGAAACGAAGACATGATTGCTTCATACCGTGCCGTGTAGTCCAGAAAGAGTTGAGTGTTCGCCTGTCGTCGATTCCCTTTGATGTTGTGAAACAAGCCATACGCCGCAATTCCAACTGCCACGATTGTCACGATGTCGACGAGGATATCTAAATTGATTTGATCCATGAAATTCATAGGCACAAACGTTGGTCTACGGAAAGAGCATTCTGCATAACGACCCTGCGTTTAAGCGGCGAGCCTGGAGGTTAAAATTAAGGAACCTAACCGCGTTCGAGTCCGCTTGAAACGCTTTGTTATAAACCGTTATTTAAGCAACTTGTAAGCATTCAAGTTATTCATTGCTCCAACCCCAATAGTCATCGGGAGGGTTTAGTTCTTCATATATTCTTGTTATGGTGTCTGAATCATCGGGATTTATCATATCATAATATTCTTCAGGCGTGTAAGTATTTCTTCTGGTGTAATGATTAGCAATACCAGCTGCAACTAGGGAGCTATAACCAGTTAGTTTTAATTCACAAGCGGTACAGCTAAAACTAGTTGGTAGTATAGACTGTCGAACAATAATTTCATCTTCGTTATTCTGAACATTATCACTCCCATATGGTTCACCAAAAACAGTAGCAGTACAACCGCATGCAGGGCATTCAACACGATGATGACCTCTATATGATAATTTATTACTAGCTTTTGTTGCTTCCTCACTTAGTTCTTCTTTTACATCAGCATCTTTTCCATCAAACACTCTTTTGTGTGCAGCTATAGAACTTTTTGTTTTTCCGATTACTTCTTCCTCAATCTCAGCTATAATTAAGTCGGCTTCTTTTTTTATATCTTCGCCAAACAACGTAGTGAGTGTTTCATCTTGGAACTCACATAAAATGTTACAGCATTTGTAAAAACCGGCAATCCACTTTTGAGTAGGATATTCTTCAAATGCTGCGGCTCCCGAATGAACTTCTTCATTACGTCTGTTAATTATTGCTGAAGCGGTTCTTAAATTTGCATCCGTAAAATCGGGAATAAGATTTTGACATAAATTTAGAACCTGACTTGTTCCTAATGATTTTCGTTGAGATTTTGCAGAACCTAAATCTAAGGCATGTAATAAGTTTTTATGATCTCTGTCCGGTTCAGCAAGTAATGTCGGGCTTATGTGTGAAACTGCTGATCTTGCTAATAATTCTAGTCCCATCGCACACCATAATCCAAAATATGGTTCTTCTTTATCTTCTTCGTAAGCTTTCTCGAAGAAGATTATTGATTTATTAAACAAGGGTTCTCTTTCCCAGCTCATATTTAGTTGATATATATACGTTTTAGTTCTCTAGATGTATCAGTGCCTATAGCTTTTCGTCCGTGTAGATTTTTCCAATTATCAATTATTACGGTTTTATTCCCAGTCCAATTAATAGATAAAGGTTTACAGGCTGATAAGATATTTTGAATTATCGGTTCAATAAATTTTGCAGATTTATTAGACGGAAACATACAAGTTTGATCATACCTAATTCCGATTTCGTCATTGGCTTTCAACAATAATGATGTGTAAAAGCTTATCTGGTTAGTTTTAACTAAAAAAATAGCACGTTCCAAGTTTTCCAATTCCTTTGTAGTTAGGGCGTCTATAATTCTTTGAAATGATATTAAAATAGTATCACAGGTACTTTTTTCTACATTGTGAAAAAGGAGATACCTGACAGGAGTTAATATAAATGCTGTATCTGTGTGAAATGGAAATTCAGAATGCCCAAATCGATTACTAAATGTACCTTTTACCGTACCAACTTTTGTTTTTGGTTTCAAAGTAAATACTCTTTCTCTATTAGGATGATCAACAATATTACCGATTTGATTAGCAATAGAGATCAATTCTTGATCTTCTGAGCTACTTTGAATCTCTAGGAATCCATTTGTTCTTAGAAGTTTGTTATCAAAATGCAAAATGTGAATAAATCTATGTGGTTAAAAAAGGATTTAGGTTTATAACGGCTGGCGGATTTGCGGCGAGCCACGCCCACCTAACAGAAAGTAATCGTTTCCAACCGCCCCTGCCAGTCGTGCGAGTCCGTAGAATTCGCTTGATACTGTTCATGGCCACCTCCCGAAGTCTGCATCGTTGGAGGTGATCTCCACAACACAAACTCCAGGAGGAAAGCCATGCGGTATTACAAACCACAGAAGCAGTTCCAGTACTTCTGCGGCGTCGACCTGCACACGAAGACCATGTACCTCTGCGTGCAGGATGAAGCCGGACAAGTCCAGCTCCACAAGAATATACGCTCACGACCCGGAGCGTTCCTCGAGGCGGTTGAGCCCTATCGTCACAGCCTCGTTGTCGCTTGTGAGTGCGTATTTTGCTGAATCGGACCGGTATCGGTCCGGGGTTGGCAGACCTGTGCCGGGCCGAAGAAATCGAGTTCGTCCTCGGCCACGCATTATACATGAAAGCCATCCACGGTGGCAAGACGAAGAACGATCGGGTCGACGCCGAGAAGATCGCCATGCTCCTGCGGGGAGGTATGTTACCTGAGGCCTACGCGTACCCGTCTGAATTGCGGGCCACACGGGATCTGCTCAGGCGCCGGTCTCGCCTCGTTCGAATGCGGGCCGAACTACTCGGACACGTCCAGCTGACGCGTTACCAGTACAACCTTCCGGCCTTCCGGAAAAAACTGGCCTACCGTGCGGGACGCCACGATATTGACGGCCACTTCGAGGATGCTGTCGTCCGGCGCAACGTCGAAGTGGATATTGACGCCATCGATTACCTCGAACGGTCGATCAAAGCCCTGGAGGCATACCTTGTTCAACAGACGACGGTACACGATGTGCAAACCTTTCACCGGCTGAGGACAGTGCCTGGAATCGGGCAAGTATTGGCGATGACGCTCCTCTACGAGATCGAGGATATCTCGCGTTTTCCCCGGGTGCAGGAGTTCGTCTCCTACGCCCGGCTCGTCAAAGGTCAGAAGAGCTCGGCGGGCAAGAAGCTCGGCACCCAAGGCGGGCGCATGGGCAATCGGCACCTGAAGTGGGCTTTTTCCGAAGCGGCTATCCTTTTTCTGCGCGAGAGCGACCGGGCCAAGCGCTGCGTGGCCCGCTTGGAGGCAAAACACGGCAAGGGGAAAGCGCTCTCGATTCTATCAGCCAAACTGGGGAGGGCTGTCTATTTCATGATGCGAAGGCAGGAAGCATTCGACGAAGACCGCCTCTTCGCCACCGGATAGGGGACGGCGCCGGCGAACCGAACGTATAACTGCGGCATCGCGGGTTGACTCCGCACGCAGTGCGGCTACCTTTGGACCCAAGAGTCCCAACCACCCGCCTGCTTCGGTGCACGAGCATTGACTCACCCCGACCGCGTCGCTTTGATTGGACGCTGGCGCCGATCCCTTTAATCTACCAACTGAACTTGATGCCAAAGCCCGGCATCAGACTGCTGCTGACCTGCCGAGAGTACCCAGTATGATAACAGGACGACACATCGTCGAGCCAGGCTATTGAGCGGACTCCGGCGGGGACGGGAATAATTCTAGGGCGCGTCGTAACGAGACGACGCCACGGCCGCCGGACCCCGGCCGCCGTGCCGACCCTCAAAGCGTGTAGGGTGCAGCTGCAGGTTGCTGCAAATCCAAAAATCAGAAAACTCCCGCAGAGGTGGCGCTGAGAACGGCCGAGGCAATCAAGATTCCGGACGGGAAATCAGCTCGACCGCAGAATTTCTGTGTCCCGCTTGACTTTCAAGGCCATAAGCGTGTTATGCGGACCAAGTCACTTTCTCAAAGCAGGAGGAGGAAGTAAATCTGTGTCATCTCCCAACTCCTTCAAGTTTTTCTCAATCTCATCAGCCAACCATACTGATGCGTTTTTCAATTTGGCCAGATACTGCGTTTCGAGTGTTTCGAAATAGTCCGAAAGGGCCGCTCGTTTCGTCTCTCCATCCAAATCGACAACAAGCGATTTAGCTACTCTGAAATTGAGCGTCCGATTTGTGTCTCTAGCGAGATTGGTGAAGTGAGAGAGCGCATGAAGTAGCATCATGTTGACTCTGTCGTATTCAAGCATTTTGCTGCGGCATGACTCAATCCAATCGAGATGTACCGGTTCAGGAGTTTCTTCAACCACGAAGGCACCTTCTTCTACGCTGATGCGTTTCACCTCTGAGACCGATCTGGACAAATTCTCCGCATGATTTTGAATCCACCTCAATTCAGCGTGGACAGACTTTAGGACCCCTATGTATGTCGACTTAGAGCGCTGGGAATCTTGACGTCGAGTCAACCAGTAGGTTATGAATGAAGCAAATGCTGCAATCAGAACGCCAATGAGCGATTCGAGAATCGGGTCTCCGGGCATATTGACGATGACATCAGGAAGTGAGGTGCCAACCACTACCGAATCCCCGACCTGACCCATGAATTCTGCTGCTTGACGAACCGTGTCGGTTGCCACTTGAAGACTGTCCGTTGTCGATGTTGCTTCCTGAATCATAGAATTCTTGGTCCGCATAACCGGTTGTTATACGGCGATGACGTTCTCACCAAGTAATGACAACGCGACCATCGGCACCATCTCCCCCATCTCTGTGACCACCGCGACCTCCTCGTCCGCCGCGACCCATGAAGATTGAGAGCACGTCACCTTCAGCAACCGAGAAGGCACCCTCGGCGTATCCACCGCCGCCACCACCCGCTCCAGGAGTGTGTGCCTCTTGACCCCCTGAACCTCCTCCACCGGGGCCGAACCCGTTCCTACCGCTCTCGTGCTTTCCGGCTCGTTCTCCTCCGGAGTCGCCCGGTCCGTAGGTGTCTCCTCCTTTGCCGGATTCTCCGCTTACGGTGTCGCCGTCCTCACCAGCCTTGCCCGCATGTTGCGTGTCTCCTCCGGTTCCGATTCCTCCCGCGCCTCCGGTCGTTGGTTGGTTGACGCCGTGTTGCCCTCCCTTTCCGCCAGTGGCAGAACAGAGAGCCGCCCCGGCTCGTTCGACCTTGGTTTCGCCGCCGTCTGCCCCGTTCGCGCCACCAACGCCGGGGCCGTCGCTTCCGCCGCCTCCTCCCGGCCCCCAGATCGAGATGTTGACCTGGGTGACACCAGGTGGAACGCGGAACTCTCCGTCCCGGAAGAAGACACGCTTGTTCGTCTTTCGGACGGTGATAAACGACCCAACTTTCCCGTCTTTCGTGGGATCATCCGGTCGACGAACTCGACTCACTGTTCCGGTGAAGGCGTCCACTTGATCCTTGCCTTGCGGCCACTCCGGCGCAAAGTGCCCGACGTACTCGTAGACATGCCCTCGCGTTTCCTTCGTGTCGCCGATGGCCCTTAGGACAGCGATTTCCCGGTCGTCCCACCACTCCGGGGTCGTCTGGTAGTTGACATGGTCGCCATTCAAGCTGCCGGAGACAGCGTAGCGGTACTCGGGATAGCCCGAATCGAGTTCACCGACGATCTCACCAGCGATCTGCTGAAGGTTGAGCTCGGCAACGAACCACTTCGGATCTGCGTTGGGATCAGGCTCGTTGTGAAAGCTTCTGTAGGTCCAGCAACCGGTGAACTGACCTTCAGGGTCGGGGACCTCCTGAAACCTCGCGCAAAGGCCAGGAATCGGCTGATCCAAGGGGGTGCTCGTATCGTAGAGAGGCTTGCCCTGCTCAAGGATCTTCCTGAAGAGGTTGTCGATCCAGGTGTGCCAAGCGAAGAACCGGATGCTGTAGTTGTTCGTGTAGACGTCGCGGATGTCGCAGTTCTCGACGTGGCCCATGCCGTGGAACTGCACTCCGCATCTCTCGAAGTGGGAGCCCAGCTCCGCAACCGTCCGGAACTTGGACAGGTCTTCGTCGAGCAGGTCCGGGGCATACGTCTCTGCAGTCAGCGGGTGACCGTTTGTGCCACCACGACTATAGTGCCATCCGAAAGCGTACTTGAGGATATACGCGCAGTGATTCCTCCCAGACCTCCAGGCCGAGGCCGTTGGCATGCCCATCCGTTCAAGCCAGTCGTTGTACGCGCGGATCAGGTCCCCGTGGAATTGAAGAAACTCGACGCCATACCCTTGCGACATCATCGGGTACTTGTACTGCCGTCGCGTGCCAAATTGATCATCGATGCGCGTGCACCGGCCCTTCCCGAATACGTCGTCGTGCCACGGGAAGTGGTGTTGGTTGAATCGATGCATGAACGAGATGTCTGACCATTCGTCATGCGGATATTTTTCGATGGGCAGGTCGAAGAGCTGGCGGCGGACGTTATCAGCCCACTTGAGGAAGCCCCAGAACAAGACGGTGTAGGGAGCAACCTCGATATTGTTCAGACAATTGAAGCGGTAGAGGCGAAGCGCTCCCCCGCCGATCGGCCGCGACCACACATGGTGGCGCTGGATCTCGCGGAAGTACGTCTCGATCGCGTTCCCCAGAGCATCCAAACGCCTCCAATGTGCACCGTACTCCCCGGGGAACCGAGTGAAGGCGTCATTGAACTGGTCGATATCACCGAACACGGCCGGAAGCTGTGGGTTGCTCTCGGGCGGCAACCAAGGCCGCAATGTTGTTCCGTCCCAAACCTCGATTGGCCGGAGCCCGTGGAGCTTCCTCCAGTGCTCATAGAGCTGGAGCATCGCTAGGTCGGTGCTCTCGTCGGCAGGGTCGGGACGCCTGGCGTCGTCGTTGTGGACGTAGAGCCGCATGAACTCTTCGCCTTGCCCCTGCTGATCTACGGCCTCCCTCATGTACTTCAGGGCTTCACCAGCGAAGCGCCGGCCTTTCCATCGACGCTTATGCTCGTCGACCATGAGGTCGATGAAGGCGAGCGGATCTTGCGGGAATTCCATTGCTGTCCTCCTGGTCTGTTGGGACTCGTTCTCTGCGCTATCTCGACGCCATCTCAGAGATGCGCAAGTGCTCTATTTCGATGGTCAATACGACTCCTGTGTTCGCTTTCGTCCGTATAACGGTGGGCGATCGGCTGCGACCGACGCAGCCGCCGATCAAAGTATACGAATCACTGACCTATCTGGCTGGCACAGTTGGTTGTGGGAGACAGCCGTATTGCATGGTTATGCGGAACCCGCTTTCACAGCAGAACAGCGGTCACCGGCACCTCTGCGACCGATTTGCCGCAGAATCACCGGGCGGCAACGAGGATAAGTGGCGAGTTTCCACGCCGGATGACGGAATCGTAAATCTGGATGTCCTCTTATCAGCAATTAGCAATCCGAGCCCACTTATCCTGGCAGCCGTCCGGTCTGGTCCTCAGCGGTGACTGAACGAAACTCGGCGGTTGCAAAAAAGAACGTTTCAACAACCTCGAGAGACGCCGTTCCTTCCACGAAAACCCAATCTATCCGGGTTCCGAATAACGGCTGGCGGATTTGCGGCGAGCTGACGCCCACCGCCCAGAAAGTAACTGTTTCAAACCAACTCAGCCAGTCGTGCGAGTCCGTAACACCATACTATTAGGCCGAGTGCTGGACAAAAAGACGGGGCCTCGCTACCCTCTCTGTGAGTCCAATCACAATCAAGAGCACACTCGGCCCCGCCATGAATATCGTCTCTACAAGGCCCGGCGTCAATGCCTCGGGTCAACTCGTACTCTCGGTCGACGTCAGCAAACAGTTCCTGGACTGCTACGTCCGCCTGACGGATTCCTACCGGCGCATCGTGAATACGACGCCGGCAATTACCTCCCATCTCTCCGCTATCAGCCAGTTTGCTGCCAGCGAGCAGTTGTCCGGTCTTCTCGTGGCCTGCGAACCGTCCGGCGGGTACGAACGGACACTGGTGGCCGCAGCGAGGGCGGCGGGCTGTACTGTCGTTCATGTCTCCGGTGAACAGGTCGCCCAGCTGCGCAAGGTCGAATCGCTCGATACCGGCAAGACGGATGTCAAGGATCCTCGTGTCATCGAACTCGCCGTTCGGCTTGGGAAGACGCAGCGGTGCCGCCAGCTTCCTGCCATCTACGAGGAGCTCCGCCTGCTCACGGCCGCAGCCGATGCCGACGAGCGTACGCGCTCGCGCACAAAGCAGCGTATCATCACGACGAGCCTCAGCCTCTTTCCCGGGTACGACATCGGAGTGAATCGCTTTCTCAGTCGAACGGGACGCGCCGTGATTGATGCCTATGGCCTGAGTCCAGCGGCCATCGTCCGCGCTGGCCGGATCCGGTTTGGCCGCAGTATGCGGCGGCGCGTCCCGGGCGTGCACGATAGAACGCTGGACAGCATCTATGCCCAGGCAGAGGCCGCTGCCACGCGCCTCAGTGGTGCAGAATCCATTCTCGTAGGCCGCATGGGCGACCTGATGGCGGACCTGCAGCGCATTGAGGCCCGGATTGGCTCCCTGAGAACCGGAATCGAAGCGCATGGACAGCATCTCCAGGAGGCTGGCTTTTTATGTACGCTCGATCAGTCTGTCAGCGGCTTGACGCTTTACAACCTCGCCCGCATCGCTGGCGAGGCCGGGCCCTTTGGCGACTTCAACTCGAAACGTGCGCTCCTTCGCTACGCCGGACTCAACCTGCGCGAGCGGCAGAGCGGTACGTACCGTGGCAAGACGCGTATCTCCAAAAAG
>JAJCYQ010000025.1 GCA_029262835.1 Bacteroidota bacterium | reverse complement strand
ACGATGGCGGACGCGAAATTGGCCCCGTCCCGCAGGGTAGCGTCGAAAATGGCGTTTCTCTGTGTTGTTCGTCGCTCGAATGACGCTGCCATACTTCGCTCCTCACGCCTTGATAAACGCCATTTTCGTCGGCTACAGCGGACTCTGGCGTAGTGTTAACAGGCCCTACAATTGCTGGATCAACTCCCCGCGTGTCCAGTAGCCTCAACGGCCGAGACGCGTTTCATGATCGAGAAGCTGTCCCTGTTCGGCTCTGGACTCGGATGGGTAGATATGAACCTGCTCGCGTCCGTGCGCCTCAGGCCTGCCGATAGGCTGTGGACGCTCGACAGCCGGCTCGCGGAGACCTGGGCGCGAATCGGTGGCCGCTCATCGGGAGGTACGTGAACCCGGCGCCGCTCCCGACGTTTGCGGTGTCGCACCGAGAACCCACACCGAGAACCGACACCTCGCACCGTCCATGCGATACACTCCTTCGCCATTACTGCTTTTTCTCCTGGCGGCGTCGCTTGTCTTGACCGCCTGCGGGTCTTCTTCCGACTCCGACAGCGCCGTGCAGGCACCAGCCTGGACGCCCGTCGACCGGGTAAACACCGAGGGCGGTGAAGCGTGGTATTCCCGCAACGCCGACGGCACGATGATCCTGTTTGGACGCCATCAGGAGGGCTGGACGCGTCATGTCATCTGGGAAATGCACCGCGACAGCACCGGTCAGTGGGGAAATGCAGCCGTCGCGCCCTTCTCTGGCACCTGGAGCGACCGCGCCGCACGTTTCTATCCGCAGCTTGACGGCGTCATTTTCAGCAGTGACCGGCCGGTGGAGCCGAGTGGAGAAGCGGGCAACTACAACCTCTGGGTGACCATGCATGACGGCGAGTCGTGGACAAAGCCAGAACCCATGGCGGCCCTGAACTCCGAGGCGCACGACGTGCACGCATCGGTCGCGAGTTCAGGTGCGGTGTATTTTGCCTCGCGCCGCGAAGGTGGCAAAGGGGCCGCGGACATCTACCGGGCCGAGCTCGGCGCTACTGGATTTCTCGTGGAACCGGTACCCGGTGCCGTCAACAGCGCGCTCTCTGAGAGCGACGTCTTTATTGACCCGGACGAACGTTTCATGATCGTAAGCCGCGCGGACGATCCCCGTGGTCTGGGAGGTGAAGACCTGTTTCTCTCTGTGAACGAGGGCGGCCTGTGGTCAGAGCCCGAATGGCTGGGTCCTCTTGTCAACACGTCCGAGGACGAGTACGGCGCCTGGATTGCCGACACCGGCCGCCTCTACGTAACGGCACGCGCCGGCGGAGCGGCCGACATCATGGAGATTCCGGCTTCCAGCGTGCCGCTCCTTGCTCGTTGGTATCCGTGACTGGGCACAGAATTGCATTCTGGCCACTTCAACTTGCCGGATGGAGTGCGTTCGGTGTAGCGATGCTGCTCTCGCGCATCGGTATGCTATCCCTTGAATACATGCTTGTATCCAAGGGACTTCTGACGGCCATGGGTCTGATCGTCAGTCTTTTCATGCGGTGGCTTTACCGTAGCATCCAGATTGAACGCAAGCCCCTGTGGCGAATGCTCATCACGGCTACGGTTGTGAGCTATGTCCTTGGTGTGCTCTGGAGTGTCGTGTTCAATGCTGTCGAGCCGCTGGTGGTGACATGGGCAGGAGTTGCATCGGAGCGACATGCGCGATTATCTGTCATGGGTTCGGTGTATCACGCCTTCGCACTGCTGGCCTGGAGTTTTCTGTATGCAGGCATCAAACAGACACGAGAGATCCAGAAGACCCGGGAACGGGTCTTGCGTGCAGAGGCGGGGCTGCATGAAGCCCGCCTCGAGGCACTACGGTACCAGATCAATCCGCATTTTTTGTTCAATACACTGAATGGCTTGTCTACACTCGTCGGCGACGGTGAGATTCGGCGTGCACAGTCCATGATTGCCAGGTTGGGAGACTTCCTGCGGCTGACCATGTCGTTGCCGGCTACCGAGACCGTCCTGCTCGGCGATGAGGTGACCTATGCCAGAAACTATCTGGACATAGAACGCATGCGCTTTGGAGACCGGCTGCAGGTGGAGTGGGATCTGGATCCGGCGGCCATGCACAACCGTGTTCCGCTTCTGTTATTGCAACCCCTGCTGGAAAACGCCATCAAACACGGCATTTCGCGGCTGGCGGAAGGTGGTTCCATCAAGGTGTCCTCGGAGAGGCGAAACGATTACGTCGTCATCGTGGTCGAGAACCATGCGCCGCTGGTGGAGTCTGAAGAGAGAGGAGTAGGCCTGTCGAATACGAAGAGTCGTATTGAGGCACTTTATGGCGGTCAAGGCAGGTTTTCCTTTCTGCCTCCGCGGCATACTGGTGACCGGGCCCGTGTTGAAATCCACTTGCCAGTCGAGACGTCATGACCCTCATACGGTGCGCTGTCATAGATGATGAGCCCCTTGCTCGTCGCGGCATAGTGGCGCGCCTGGAGCAGGCGTCAACTGTGGAGCAGAGTTACCAGGTCGTTGGAGAGGCGGGTAGTGCCCAGGAGGCGTCCGATCTATTGGCTTCAGGCTTGGTGGATCTGGCCTTCCTTGATATCCAGATGCCGGGTATGGATGGGTTTGATCTGTTGGATCGCATGGGACATGGTTCGATGCCTGTTGTGGTCTTTGTCACAGCGTATGAAAGGCACGCGCTCCGTGCGTTCGACGCCGGCGCAACAGATTATATCCTCAAGCCCGTCGACCAGGAACGGTTCGAGAAAGCACTCGGCGCCGCCAGTGCCCAGGTCATTGCTCGACGGAACCCGCCTGCGCCTGTCACACAAGGCTTCCGACAGCGATTTCTGGTACGCGAGCGAGGACGCGTTCGCATAGTGGACGTCCAGGATGTGACATGGATGGAGGCGGCCGGGGACTATGTAGCTCTCCACGTGGGGCGCAGCTCGGTACTGATTCGCTCGACCATGTCAGCGCTTGAAGCCGAATTGGATCCAGAAAAGTTCGTGCGTGTCCATCGCGGAGCAGTCGTACAGTTGGAGGCTATAGAGGAACTGATTCCTCAGGAGAATGGTCGCTATACCATCATTCTGAAGGGTGAAAATCAGTGTACGCTCAGCGCATCGTATCGTGACCAGCTTGCCCGCCGCCTGGGAGACCGGTTGTAGGTTGGCACTCCGATATGCGTTCGTCGCGCTACCCGTGGCATTGATCGCGCGTACCGAGGCATCTACCGATCTCGAGTAGTCTTCAGCGGCTGCCGTGCGTTTCTGGGATGTCATCTTGTCCAACCAATACACAACAGTAACTGATCATGTCTTTGAATCTACGTTCCCAATGGGCACTCCTGGTCCCGGCAATCATGCTCCTGCTTGCCGTGCACGTATCGCCGTCCACTGCACAGGACCGCGCCGCTGATGAAGCGGCTGTTCGCGCAGCGGCCATGGATTATGTCGAAGCGTTGTATGAAGCCAATCCGGATCGGATAGCACGCAGCGTGCGCGCCGATCTGGCCAAGGTCGGTGTCATGAACCGGCCGGGTGCCGGCTCTACGCGTTTCATTCCCATGGACTACGCTCAACTACATCAACTTGCTGCCGCCTGGAACAGGGACAATAAACAGGGAATCACCAAGGAAACTGTTCGGAAGGTAGATGTTCTTGACCTTCTGGACAGCACAGCGAGTGTCAAGCTGACCGCGCAGTGGGGCATTGACTATATGCACCTGGCCAAGGTGGACGGGACGTGGAAGATCATGAATGTCCTCTGGCAGCCGCACCCAAGAACCCCATGAAAAGCATCTGGATAAGCATGGTCATGTGGGTAGCGCTTCTCGGCGACGTGAACGCCCAGGACGTGACGCAGCTCAGCTCGCAGTTCGGACAGGCGACCGACATCGACGACTGGACGTGGCACCACATCGCAGAGGGATGGAGCAACAAAGTGCGTCACGTGGATGTCAATACCACGCGGCCGGGTATGCTGTATATGGAACCACGCACGAGCGTTTGGTACTACGACTATACGGCACCTTTTCTGTATCACGAAATTACCGGTGACTTTGTGGTTACGACGCGGATCCGGGTTTCAGGCCTTACGGGGCCCATGCCATCAACCATATTCTCACTGGCTGGGCTCATGATCCGACGGCCCCGCGACGGAACGCCGTTCAATAGCGAGGATGAGTGGCAGGCTGACAGGGAGGACTACGTGTTTCTGGCAACGGGAACGACCATGAGACCTGGCCAGCCGTATATCGAGACCAAGAGCAGCGTACGTAGTCAACCACTCGTGAAGCACTGGCCGCTGGACGAGCCGGGGTGGGTCGATCTGCGCCTGGCCCGTATAGGACCGTCAATCATTGCACTCGTCCGGCTGAAGCCAGACGCACCGTGGCAGGTCCATGAGCGCTGGTATCGCCCCGATCTTGGACGCGTGGTCCAGGTGGGCGTCATGGCCTATTCCGACTTTCGTACCATCCAGTCGTCGTATTGGTATGAGCCCTGGACATACAACACGTCGGTGATAGAGGACGGGCGCGAGGACATGCGGGTGGAGATCGACTATGTAAACTTCAGCCGCCCCGAGATTACCCAGGAAGGCCGAGACGCGATTGGTCCAGGAATCACCTGGGACAACAGCCGGATCTCCGATCAGGATCTGTTGCGCTTCATACCTGTCCTTGGAGAGTAGTGTTAACAGGCCCCAGTCGGCGTGGGTCACATCGGATCTGGAATTGACGCCGTCGCGTGGTGTATGTTGTTGGGTGTCAAACCACCCCACGCCCATGCTCGTTTCGTCATTGCCCTCGCCCGTTGTGCTCATCGAGGAGTCCCGCCTGCTACGCAATCTGGATGACATGGCCGCGCGGGCCGAATCCGAGGGCGTGGCGCTCCGGCCGCACACCAAAACGCACAAATCGGTCGACCTGGCCCGCATGCAGCTCGATCGCGGAGCAACGGGCATCACGGTCGCCAAGGTGGGCGAAGCGGAAGTCTTCGCGGCGGCCGGATTCGATGATATCCGCCTGGCCTACGTGACACTCGGCGCCGACAAGTGGAATCGCCTCATGAAACTCGAGGACGACGGCGTCCTGGTTTCTTTTTGTGTCGATACGCCAGAGGGTGCCCGTGCGGTGGCTGCGCACTACAGGGACGAGGGCCGGTCGGCGCGCGTTCTGCTTGAAATTGACGCGGGCTACCACCGATGCGGCATGCGGTGGGATGCGCCGGGGCTCGCTGCGTTTGCCCGCGAGCTCGAAGAACTGGATGGTCTTACGCTTATCGGCATCCTGACACACGCCGGAAACGCCTACTACGGTCCCCAGGCGGAAGGGGAGTCGCGCGCCGATGCGCTGCGCCGGGCGTCGCGCGACGAGCGCGACCGCATGCTGGATGTGGCCGTACGTCTGGCCGAGGCGGGTGTTATTCCCGCACCTGCTGCCTCGGCAGGCACCAGCTCAGACAGCGGGCAGATGGCCTCTGATGACAGCTCCGGGTCCCATTCCGGCTTCGAAATCTCCATTGGCTCGACGCCCTCGCTTCGCTACTTCGAAAACGTCACACGGGGCGGATTTCGGATAACCGAAATCCGCCCCGGAAACTACGTCTTCCACGACGCCACGCAGGTGGGGCTCGGCGTTGCGCCGCATGCGAACTGCGCCCTGACGGTTCGCGCCACAGTTATTTCAAAGCACCGGAATCCGGATGGCGGCGAGCGCCTTTTTCTCGATGCCGGCAAGAAAGTCCTTACCTCGGACGGCGCTTTTGGCCACGAAGGCTACGGCGTACTGCTCTACAATGAGCGCGACATGTCACCGCTGCCGCATCATGTGATTTCGGCGCTTTCGGAGGAGCACGGTTGGCTCAGCGTGCGTGGGGGGTCGACGCTCTCGGTTGGCGATACCGTACGTATTATCCCGAACCATGCATGTGTCGTGGTCAATACGCAGCGCTATCTCTACCTCGTCGACGGCGAAGACGTCCTCGATACGTGGGCCGTCAGCGCCCAGGGGCGGGTTGTCTAGTCCGCGAGAATCAAGTCGTCCAGGTCCGGCCGGTGATCACGGAGTCTGAAAACCTGTTTCATCCACAGCGTAGGGCCCGTACATATGGCGGCAAAGGTTGCAAAAACTACCAGGAAATCCGCGATGGTCATTGACCCGGGCGCCTGAAGCAACAGTATCAAGAGGAGTTCCGCCACGAAAGTCGAATAGAGCAGTCGAAGCCAGTCTGTCCACCGGTTCTCCCATTGCGAGAATGGAAGCAGGTTGAACGCGGAACCAAGTGCCAAGATGATTGAGATCAGAACCCCCTGTTCGTTCAAGGTTTTTCCTGACGGTAAAACGAGGACACCCGGTGAAGAGAGGAAAAAACCTACTGCCATGGCGTGCAGTACACCAACCAGCCCTGTGATGAAGGACACGGTCCGGGCAACAGTGTAGAAAGCAACGGCCCGGCGTGAGGGCCAACCTCTGAATTCTGCCATGAGCGAGCGCCAATACCGGTGGATCGGATTGAGATCATTCCAAACGCTCTCGAATTGGGTCCGAAGCTGAACCTCCTGGCCCACGCGTGCAACGGCCGCACTGAACGCCTCATGGTCAGAGAGCCCGCTAACGAGCGCTTCCTCAATGACGTCTCGAAGATGCCATTCCAGTTCATGGATATCGATCGCCGTGTAGATTTGTCGCCGCATGAACGGCGCCCTCCAGTTCTTGATAGCCTGTTCTAATTCAAACATGGCTCTGGCCCCCATAGTTTGGTGAGCAGGGAACTCGCCACGGACCATTGCTTCTGCTGAATGGCCAGATGTGCCTTTCCCTTGGCTTTCAGCCGGTAGTATTTCCGCTTCCGGCCATTGTCGGCGCTGCGTACAACGGATTCAACAAGACCCTCCTGTTCCAGTCGGTGCAATAGCGGATACAGCGCCCCCTCTGCCCATTCAATTCTCTCCTCCGACAGTTCGTGGACTTTCCTGATGATCTCGTATCCGTAGCTTTCGCCTCCAGCGAGGATGGCGAGTACGGCAGGCTTTGCCGTGGCGGCGTTGAGTTCTCTGCTCAGCATGTTCTATACCTCGATGAATTAAGTATAGTATACCTATGATATATAGGTATTGTCAAGTCAACGGCGAAGGGGTGTTGCTCGTGTACGAGTGTAAATGGGGCACGGTAGATGCGCGGGAAGCATCCGTCGGTGCACCCAGCCGTTTTTTTGTCTGGTGATCCCGGTTTTCTCGAAGCTCTATTTAAGCACGAACCATCGCTGCGACCAGCGACGCCAGGCCCACGCTGAGGAGTGTTCCGATGAGGATGTATTCCGTAAGCTTGAGATCAGAGGAGTTTCTCAAATCGCCGAACCGAAATACTGATTTGGCTGCTATCAGAAATCCTACTGCATCCCACAGTCCGTTCAGGACGAAGAAATACACGAAGAGACGCTCAAGTACGCCTATGTAGGCCCCTGCCCGATCCAGAGAGTCCGGAGTTTCCTCACTGGTAGGGGGTCTCCAACGAGAAATGGTATTTTTGATGAGAGCGGACGACGGAGCCGTCAGGAACAGGGCTCCACTTATGACCGGCAACCTGTTCTGGATCCAAGGAATTGCCATCGTGATATCGACGGAAGGTGTTTTCCCGATCACTATTGCAGCAAGCGCTGTCGTGTGCAGGACCTGATTGATGAAAAACCATTACCGCTTTGTGGTCTCCGTCTGATTGTAGATCATGAGGAGGTCCACGGCCAGGTGAGTCATTGCCACGATGATCGAAATGTGCCACGACTGGACTAAAAGTTGGACCAATCCGGCGTGAATCAAGACATGAATCCAGAGATATGCTGATTTTATTTTCCTCTTTTCTGAAGAGGTTTGCCACTTTCCTGTACGAATTATGAAATCGCCCAGCAGGTGTGCCAGCAATAAACTGAGTGCCAATTGCATCAACCTGTCCGTTTTTTCAGCGTTCGCTGAAACCGTTGCTCTAATCGCGTCAGTGTGTCGAAGTGAGACCTCTTTTTCCGGGTGCTCACGGAGGATTGGCTTATTCCGAGACGGACGGCTGCTTCTTCCTGGTTGAGGCCATTCTCAGTCAATTGCATTCGCACATACTCCGCCGAGGCCACCGTCCAAGCGTCCATAGCAACCAATGCCAGCTCGATATACAGATTCATTGCTTCATCCCATTCTGGCCAAGGACTGCTCACAGCCAAGGTCAGCCGGTCCGTTCGAAGTTGTTCGAAGCGCTCCCCAGAACGAATAAACACATCTCCATTGGATTCCGTAACCCGCTCCGTTCTATATGAAACAGTCCCGATGCCAATTGCCATCCGTACATCACGTGATTTTACGACTTTCATGCACGCTTTGATGTTCATGGCAGCCCTCAAGCTTTCGCAGGGATCGTCCAGAAGCAACTGGAAGCTGTCACCGCGGTAAATTTCCCACGCCTGAGGGGTTTTCCCATAAGTCGCCAATACGTTTTTCAGCTCGCCCAACGTGCCGCCAATGGCGCCTCGTCGAGAGTTGATGATATCGCCCGTTATTACAGCCTTCATAATCCAAATATAGTCTTATGAGTCGATAATGGCAATTATAGTCTCATGTGTCAATAAATCGTAATATCGTCTTTCACGGCCATGTTCATGCCGCACGGAAAATCCGACCTCCGTCGCATGCTTCTTGCCGGGGCGGATTAGGGGGATCACAGGACGTTTCGTGCAATAACGAGTTGCCGGCTGTCACTCCCCAAACAATCCGCTCTCGCCGCCGGCCGGTGGCCGCGTCATGCCGAAATGCCGGTAGGCTTTGGGGGTAGCGACGCGGCCGCGCGGGGTGCGCTCTATGTAGCCTTCCTGGATGAGGTAGGGTTCGTAGACTTCTTCGATGGTGCCGGCGTCTTCGCCGACGCTCGCCGAGAGGTTGTTGAGACCGGTGGGGCCGCCCGCGAACTTTTCGATGAGCGTCAAAAGCACCCGTGAGTCCATGTCATCGAGGCCTTCCTGGTCGACGTTGAGCGCGTTGAGCGCGTGGTCGGCTACGTCCCGCGTAATACGGCCGTCACCCTTCACGTCGGCAAAGTCGCGGGTACGGCGCAGCAGCCGGTTCGAAATACGCGGCGTACCGCGCGAGCGGCGGGCAATTTCAATGGCACCGTCCGGCGTAACCTCGACGCCCAGAATACCCGCCGAGCGCTTGACGATATCGGTCAGCATGGCCGTCGTGTAGTAATCGTACCGGAAATCAATCCCAAAGCGTGCGCGGAGCGGGGCGGTCAAAAGGCCCTTCCGGGTGGTCGCGCCGACGAGGGTGAAGGGTGGGAGCGTGATCTTTACGCTCCGCGCGCTCGGGCCAGAGTCGATCAGAATGTCAATGTGGTAATCCTCCATAGCCGCGTAGAGGTACTCCTCCACGACGGGCGAGAGCCGGTGGATCTCATCAATGAAAAGGACATCCCCTTCGTTCAGGTTCGTGAGCAGCCCGGCGATCGATGCCGGCTTGTCCAGGACAGGTCCCGATGTCGTTTTGACCTGCGCGCCCATTTCGGCGGCAATGATGTACGCCAGTGTCGTCTTGCCGAGCCCTGGGGGCCCTGAGAGCAGCACGTGGTCCAGGCATTCACCGCGCCGCTGGGCGGCGGTCATGAAAACGCGCAGGTTGTCCTTGATCTGAACCTGCCCCACGAAATCGTCGAGCGACTTCGGCCGGAGCGCGCGCTCAAAATCCTCATCGGCCGGGAGGTTGCCGGGGGCCGTATTTCCTGGACGTTCAATCATGATGCATACGTAACAGAAGGAGTTGTTGACAACGGGCACGCTATGGTATAGAATACGGCATCATGTTTGTGATGCGTGCCTGGACTGCCGTGCTTCTTGTAGACAACATACTCATTTCGGACGACGTCGTCAGCGCCCAATTCAGCTGTAATCTGGGAGCATGCCGGGGTGCGTGCTGCGTCCAGGGGACGTCGGGGGCGCCGCTCGAGGCGGACGAGATCGAGCACGTAGATCGTGCGCTGGAGCTTCTGCGCGATGAACTCCGGCCTGCGGCGCGCCGCGTGACCGAGGCGAAGGGAGCCTGGGAGGACATTCCAGGCGCGGGCCCGGCCACGACGTGCGTAGGCGGCGCCGAATGTGTGTTCGTGGTCTTTGACGGGCCGGTGGCGAAGTGTGCCATACAGAAGGCCTGGATCGAGGGGCGCACGGACTGGATAAAGCCCGTTTCGTGCCACCTCTATCCCATCCGGATCGATGATCTGGGAGATATGGAGCTCGTCAATTACGAACGCATGGACATGTGCCTGCCGGGCGTAGCGCAGGGCCGTCGTGATGGGATGTACCTGTCGGACTATCTTGAGGCGCCGCTTACGCGCAAGTACGGAGCCAACTGGTATACGCGCTTCCAGGCGGCCTGCCGGGATCGTCGTGACGCCATCGCGGAGAGCGGCCGTGCGGCACGGCCAGCGCCGGAGGGCACGTCGCCATGCTGAATCTGCAGCAGAAGCAGTCGCTCCAGCAGAAGCTGTCCCCTCAGCAGATCCAGTACATCAAGCTGCTCCAGCTGCCGACGCTGGCGCTCGAGCAGCGCATAAAGGCCGAGCTCGAGGCCAATCCGCTGCTTGAGGAAGGAGAGGACGAGGGTGAGTTCGAGGAGCTGGCCGAAGAACGCACGGAAGATGAACTCCAGGACGATACGCGCGAGCTCGAGGACGAGTATGACTGGGAGGAGCTCCAGGACGGGGGTGACGACCTATATGGGTACAAGGCGCCCCGCGATCACAGTGCCGAGGAAGACGAGCGTGACATGCCGATTGCCGCGCAGACATCGCTCGTCGATCAGCTCGAGGACCAGTTGCATTTCCTGGATCTGGATGAAAACGGAGCGCTCATTGCCGATCAGATCATTGGATCGATCGATGAGGATGGGTACCTGCGCCGCCCGCTCGAATCTATCGTGGATGACATTGCTTTCAATCACGGCACGCTGCTCGAGGAAGAGGATGTGGAGGAGGTGCTCTACCGGATTCAGCGACTCGATCCGGTGGGCGTGGCGAGCCGGGACCTGAAGGAGTGTCTCCTCGTGCAACTCGACGTGCTGCCCGACGAGGTACCGGGACGCGAGAACGCGATGGCCATGCTGGAGAAGGCCTACAAGGCGTTCACCATGAAGCATTACGACCAGATCATGCGGCGCCTGGATATTGACAACCAGGAGCTGAAAGAGGCCTTCGAGCTCATCCAGCATCTGAATCCAAAGCCGGGAGAGGGCGAGTTCTCGGCGGGTGAGAATTACATCACACCGGATTTCACGGTCCGCTATGAGGACGACGACTTCGTGATTTCGCTCAATGGTTCGAATGCGCCTGAGCTGCGCGTGTCGCGCCACTACCGCCGCATGCTGGACCAGGTGGTGAGCGATAAAAACCGCTACGACAGCGAAACCAAGAACTTCCTCAAGAACCGATTTGAATCGGCGCGCTGGTTCATTCAATCCATTGAGCAGCGGCGAAGCACGATGCTGAACGTCATGCACGCCATTGTCCAGCGGCAGAGCGCGTTTTTCCAGCACGGCGAGGGGCACCTGCGGCCCATGATCCTGAAGGACATCGCCGAGGATATCGGGATGGACATTTCGACCATCAGCCGCGTAGTGAACGGGAAGTACGTGCAGACCGATTTCGGTGTCTACGAACTGAAGTATTTCTTCTCGGAAGGTCTCTCGACCGATTCCGGCGAGGACGTGTCGAACAAGGAGGTAAAGGCCATCCTGGAACAGATCATTTCCGAAGAAGACAAGAACAAGCCCCTTTCCGATCAGAAACTGGCATCCATGATGGCCGAAAAAGGGTTCCAGATTGCACGCCGCACGGTCACCAAGTACCGGGAAAGCCTGGGTATTCCGGTCGCCCGCATGCGAAAAGAAATTGTGTTGAGTTGATCATGACCGAAGAAACGAATGGAAGCCTCGAAGCCTGGTTCGACCGCTTCCGGCGGCAGACAGTGGGCTTCGATGCCACATTCACGACGCCCTATGGCAAGCAGAAACTGGTGTACGCCGACTGGATAGCGTCGGGGAGGTTGTACGCGCCCATAGAAAAGCGCATTTCCGACATCATGGGTCCCATGGTCGGCAATACGCATACCGAGACGAGCGTTACCGGCACCTCGATGACGCTGGCCTACCACGAGGCGCGGCGCATTATCAAGGAGCACGTGAACGCGGGTCCGGGCGATGTCATTATTGCGTCGGGTAGTGGCATGACGGGCGTCATCAACAAACTGCTGCGCATCATGGGGCTCCGCGTCCCAGAGAAGGCGCTCGGCTGGCTGTCGGTGCCGCCTGAAGATCGGCCGGTCGTATTTGTGACGCACATGGAGCATCACTCGAACCAGACGTCCTGGCTTGAATCCGTGGCCGAGGTCATTGTCCTTGACCCGGGTTATGATGGTCGATGCGTATCGGAGCACCTTGAGGAACGCATTGCGGATTTCCAGGGACGGCCCCTGATTGGATCCTTCACGGCGTGCTCGAACGTGACCGGGCTGCATACGCCCTACCATACGCTCGCGCGCATCATGCACGAGCACGGCGGGCTGGCGTTTGTGGACTTCGCGGCGAACGCGCCCTACGAAGACATGGACATGCATCCAGAGAATGACCTTGAGCGGCTCGATGCCATTTTCTTTTCACCGCACAAGTTCCTGGGCGGACCAGGGTCGGCGGGCGTCATGGTATTCAACAGCGCCCTCGATACGAACCTGGTTCCGGACCACCCGGGCGGCGGGACGGTCGACTGGACCAATCCGTGGGGGGAGCACCGGTACGTGGAGAACATTGAAAACCGAGAGGACGGAGGCACACCGCCGTTTCTGCAGACCATCAAGGCGGCGCTCGCCATCCGGTTGAAGGAGGAGATGGGGACGGGGCGGATCGTGGCCAGGGAAAAAGAGCTGCTGGGGACGGCCTTTGGGCGACTCCGGGAAGTCGATGGGCTGCATATTCTTGCCGACGAGCACGAGGATAGACTCGGTGTGGTGTCCTTCTATGTGGATGATCTGCACTACAACCTGATGGTCAAGCTGCTCAACGACCGCTTCGGCGTGCAGGTGCGCGGAGGGTGCTCATGCGCCGGGACGTATGGGCACTACCTGCTGCATATGGATCCGGCGCAGTCGCACGAAATCACGGACCGGATTGACCGCGGCGACTTATCGCTGAAGCCTGGCTGGGTGCGTATGTCGCTGCATCCGACGATGACAAACGCCGAGCTTGATCACACGCTGGGTGCCATTGAAGCCGTTGCCCGGCACCACGAGGCCTGGGGCCGTGATTACACGTACAACCCCCACACCAATGAATTCACGCTTGTCTCGGGCGACGATGGTACGCTCGAGCGCGTGCATGCGTGGTTTGAGCTGTCTGCTTAAGTATGGGTAGGGCGGCGTGTGCAGATTCACCACTTGATGGTGGATATTTCGCCACGCAGTGGAGGATTTGCACGCCACGCTGCCCCTGATCCTGAACACCGGTCGTAGCGGTATGAGTACACGGCGTCAGGCGAAAGGCGTACGGTCCGGTAGTAGGCGAAATTGGAAATTGATGCCTGTGTATAGGAAAAAGTGACCGAACAGGTGGCATTCAGGGGTTACGAATGGGCACTGTCCGTGTCGAAATGAAAACTGGCCCGCTATTTGCAACACTGGCAGTCAGTTCTTCGATACAGTATGCGACAAACCAGAGGACGACCATGAAAACAGCCAACAAATCAGCCCAACTGCTCTCCCGTTATTTGACGGGCGAAATCGGCGAGCGCGTATGGAACCGGATCATGAAGACGATCGATTTTTCCGGTATGTCCGCATACGAACGACAGGCCTACGTGCGTTTCATGAATGACGTGGCGGACGATGGTGGACTCCAGCTTCGCACCGTCCCGCAGCCAGCTGAGATGTCGTCCATCTTGCAGGATATAAGATTCTGAAGAATAAAATAAGCTACCTCCAATCAGCTTCAGGCAGCCCCGATCAACTGTGGTGGGTGGGGGGGGGTTGCAATCTTCAGATTATGGGCGGCCAATTCGGCCCGCCCTTCTTAGTTATGCAGAATGAGAATATCAAGGCATAAATTTATGCCCTTCATTATTCCTTGACATAAGCTCGCCCGGCTTGTACCCTGTAGTCCCCTCATTTCGTGATTGTCCTTTCAACATCCAAGTGAGGTAAACTCATGTTCAGTAACACGAGGGGGGGGGGGGCCGGCGGCCCCGCGGCCCCGGC
>JAJCYQ010000024.1 GCA_029262835.1 Bacteroidota bacterium | reverse complement strand
AGATGGTGATGCCTGGTGACAACACCCAGTTCAAGGTGAAGCTGATTGTGCCTGTTGCCATGGAGCAGGGCCTTCGTTTCGCCATTCGTGAAGGCGGCCGCACGGTTGGTGCCGGTGTCGTCTCCAAAATTCTTGACTGATTATCATGGCTGCAAGTCAAAAAATACGCATCAAGCTCAAGTCCTATGATCACACGTTGATCGACAAGAGCTCGGAGAAGATCATCAAGACAGTGAAGTCGACCGGAGCTGTTGTCAGCGGGCCCATTCCGCTGCCTACACGCAAGACGATTTACACTGTACTTCGGTCTCCTCACGTCAACAAGAAAAGTCGCGAGCAGTTTGAGACGCGTAGTCACAAACGCCTCATAGACATTCTATCGACGAGCAGCAAGACCGTCGACGCCCTCATGAAGCTTGAGCTTCCCAGTGGCGTCGATGTTGAAATCAAAGTTTGACCCGAACGGGCTTACCAATCCGACCATGTTGAAGTGGTCGTATAAACAGGGATTGCAATGAGCAAAGGAATATTGGGAAAGAAGCTCGGTATGACGAGCTGGTTTACTCCGCAGGGTGACCACGTGGCCTGTACGGTCATTGAGGTCACGCCCAACGTGGTGACCCAGTTGCGTACCGAGGAAACGGATGGCTATACGGCTGTTCAGTTGGCCTCCCAGGACAAGAAGGATAAAAAGACGTCTTCGGCCATGAAAGGCCACTTCAAGGCGGCTGGAACGGCTCCGAAGCGGTTCGTCAAGGAATTTCCTGTAGGCGATTCGGACGTGTCCGTTGGTGATGAGGTCCGTGTTTCGGACGTTTTTGCCGAAGGCGAGACGGTAGATGTCACTGGAACGTCCAAGGGCAAGGGGTTCCAGGGTGTCGTCAAGCGTCACGGCTTTGCCGGCGTGGGCGACGCAACGCACGGCCAGCATAACAGGCAGCGGGCCCCGGGTTCGATTGGTGCTTCATCCTGGCCATCCCGCGTTTTCAAGGGAATGCGTATGGCGGGCCGAACAGGGGGTGATCGCGTCACGATGAAGAACCTACAGATTGTCCGCATCCTGGAAGATCAAAATGCAGTTCTTGTTCATGGTGCCGTACCTGGAGCCAAGAACTCGCTGGTCGAAATCAAAAAGAAAAAGTGAGCCCTGGACAGACGATGAAACTCAAAATCCATAAACAGGACGGGTCTGCCACGAAAAAGAATATCGACCTCAATGAGGCGATATTCGGCGTAGAACCCAATGATCATGCCATCTGGCTTGACGTGCGGCGCATTCAATCCAATGCACGGCAGGGCACGCACAAGGCGAAAGAGCGGGGCGAAGTAGCAGGGAGTACACGGAAGCTGTATCGCCAGAAGGGTACAGGTAACGCACGTGCCGGTTCGGCCAAGTCACCACTGCGCAAATCTGGCGGTATCATGTTCGGCCCACGCCCGCGTACGTACGGTATCAAGGTCAACAAGAAGACACAGCGCCTGGCCCGTCGCAGTGCACTGACTTACAAGGCGCAGGGCGACGCCGTCCGCGTCGTGGAGGATTTTTCGTTCGATGCTCCAAGCAGCCGGTCGCTTCAGGCCCTGCTGTCGGCCATGGAGCTGGGTGATCGTCGCGTGTTGGTTCTGACGAGCGACGTTTCGCCTGCCATCGTACGTTCCGGCACCAACCTGTCCAAGGTCATGGTACGCGTGGCCTCCGAGCTTTCGACGCTCGATGTCGTCGCGGCAGATGTCGTGCTCTTCCAGGCAAGTGCGCTTGCGTCCATTGAAAAGCATCTCGGATAGAATCATGAGCCAGAACATTCTCATCAAGCCACTCGTGACGGAAAAGCTTACACAGCTTATGGAAGGGCACCATTATGCTTTCCAGGTCGCAGAAGGTGCCAATAAACTTGAAGTACGCAAGGCTATTGAAGCCCGGTATCCTGGTGTCCGGATCAAGGAAGTGCGGACCATGATCGTGCGCGGTAAGCGCCGAACGCAGATGACGCGTCGAGGACGTGTCGAAGGTCGCAAAGCCAGTTACAAGAAGGCCTTGGTCACCTTGCATTCCGACAGCGAGCAGATCGACTTTTTCGAGGAAGTGTAGCGGCCTGAACGCCCAGAAAAGACAATATTATGGCTATCAAAAAACTTAAGCCCAACACACCCGCACAACGGCAACGGTCCGTTTCCGGCTTCGAGACCATTACGAAGTCTACGCCGGAAAAGAGCCTGCTATCGCCCATCACTAGGAAGGGCGGGCGCAACAACAACGGCCGCATCACGGTGCGTCACCAGGGTGGTGGACACAAGCGTCGGTACCGGATCATCGACTTCAAGCGCAATAAGTTCGGGGTTCCCGCACGTGTGGCGTCTATCGAATACGATCCCAATCGTACGGCTCGTATCGCACTGCTGGTTTATGCAGACGGCGAGAAGCGGTATATCATTGCCCCGAACGAAGTGTCCGTTGGCATGACACTTGAAAACGGTCCAGATGCGGCTCCAGAGGCGGGCAACTGTCTGCCGCTGAGCAACATTCCTGTGGGTTCGTTTGTGCACGCCATTGAGATGCGCCCGGGGAAGGGGGCGCAGCTTGCGCGTTCCGCTGGGACCTATGCCCAGTTGACGGCGCGTGAGGGTAAGTATGCGAACCTGAAGTTGCCTTCAGGGGAGACGCGCATGGTTCCGGTCGTGTGTATGGCTACCATCGGAACGACCAGTAATCCGGACCACATGAACATTGACCTGGGCAAGGCGGGACGAAGCCGCTGGCTCGGGATTCGCCCCAAAACCCGTGGCGTGGCCATGAACCCGATTGATCACCCCATGGGCGGTGGCGAAGGCAAGGCCTCGGGTGGTCATCCAAAATCCCCGACAGGTGTACCTGCCAAGGGATACAAGACGCGTAAGGGAAAACATCATTCAGACAAGTACATCGTACGTAGTCGTAAACGCAAGTAAGTATGGCTCGCTCTCTGAAAAAAGGTCCGTTCGTCCATTTCAAGCTTCAAAGGAAGGTGGACGATTTGAATACATCAGGAAAGAAGAAGGTCGTGAAGACGTGGTCGCGCGCCTCCATGATCACGCCTGAGTTTGTTGGTCACACGTTCGCCGTGCATAACGGCAAACAGTTCGTACCCGTATATGTGACGGAAAACATGGTTGGCCACAAGTTGGGTGAGTTCTCACCGACCCGTGCCTATCGTGGTCACGCGGGAACGGCCAAGGACCGTAAGGGCAAGAAGTAACGATGGCTGCCGCCTAATCAGTGAAGACAATGGAATCCAGAGCAGTACGCAAACATATCAGAAGCTCGGCCAAGAAAATGCGCCCGGTTGTCAACGTGGTACGGGGTAAAACCGTCCCGGAAGCACTCGATGCGTTGAACTTCTTGCCGCAGAAGGTCACCAGGATTATCAAGCTGACCATTCTGTCGGCGGTCCACAACATGCTCGACCAGAATCGGGATGAACGGGTCGATGAGCAGGAACTGCTCGTCAAGGAGATCCGTGTCGACCAGGGACCGGCGTTCAAGAGGTTCCGTCCGGTATCCAGGGGAAGGGCACACCCCATCCTGAAGAGGACGTGTCATTTGACAGTCGTGGTGGCTAACCCGACAGCAGTAGAAACTCCCGTAGAGGAAGCCTAAACAAGAAATAAAATGGGTCAGAAGACAAATCCAATCGGTTTCCGTCTCGGAATCATTCGTGGCTGGGATTCAAACTGGTATGCCGGCGGTGATTTTGCCGACAAATTGGTGGAAGACGAAGAAATTCGCCAGTATCTGGCGGCACGCCTCAAGCGTGCCGGCCTGAGCCGCGTCGTGATTGAGCGTACACCCAAGCGGGTCATTCTGACGCTCCATACAAGCCGGCCGGGTGTGGTGATTGGCCGTGGTGGTGCCGAGGTGGAAAAGCTTCGCGAGGAGATCAAGAAGCTGACCAGCAAGGATATCCAGATCAATATCAATGAGATCAAGCGGCCCGAACTGGATGCCAGCCTGGTCGCACAGAATATTGCCCAGCAGTTGGAAGGGCGTGTGTCTTTCCGTCGCGCCATGAAGCAGTCCATCACGGCTGCCATGCGCATGGGAGCAGAGGGTATCCGTATCCGTGTGAGTGGCCGACTTGGAGGTGCTGAGATGGGACGAACAGAGCAGTATCTGGAGGGCCGCGTTCCGCTTCATACCATTCGTGCAGACATTGACTACGCCGAAGCCACGGGCTATACAATTTATGGTACCAATGGTGTTAAAGTCTGGATTTACCGGGGTGAAATCCTGGGTCGTCCTGACCTGAGCCCGAACGTACAGGCACAGCGCCAGCAGCTTCAACAGATGGAGCCGGATCGGCGTCGCGGGGGGCGTGGTCGTCGTCGTCGTGACGAAGGGCGCCCAGGGCGCGGTACTAATTGAACTTAAAGACGCAGTAGCGAGGATCAGTCATGTTAATGCCAAAGCGCGTCAAGCGCCGTCGCGTACAGAAAGGGCGCATCAAGGGGAATGCGCAGCGAGGTACCCGTATTGATTTTGGGGACTTCGGAATCAAGGCCCTTGAGATTGGGCGGATTACCAGCCGGCAGATCGAAGCGGCCCGTATTTCGATGACGCGCCATATGAAGCGTCAAGGCAAGGTCTGGATCCGGATTTTCCCGGACAAACCGATGACCAAAAAGCCAGCTGAAACACGAATGGGTAAGGGTAAGGGGTCTCCTGAGTTCTGGGTTGCCGTGGTGCGTCCGGGTCGGATCCTGTTTGAAGTCGGAGGTGGTATTGCACCCGATCTGGCGTCCGAAGCCATGCGACGTGCGCAGCAGAAACTTCCCATCAAGACGAAGCAGGTCACCCGACCTGATTACACAGCTTGAGGCTCTCATGAAGGCAAAAGAAATTCGAGAAATGACGACGGAAGAACTCAGCACGCGCGTGAAGGAGGAGCAGGAGCAGATCAGCCAGCTCCAGTTCCAGCACGCAATTGCCGACCTTCCGAATCCACTTGTCCTGCGTCACAAGCGCCGGTTTCTGGCTCAGCTGCGAACCATTTTGCGCGAGCGCCAGGGACAATCCTGATACACACTTAACGGTAGTTGGTGGGGAAACGGTACACGGCCCACCAAGCCACGAATACTATGGAATCAGATATCACAAGAAACGCCCGGAAGGAAAGGGTAGGACTCGTCGTGAGCAGCAAGATGGACAAGACCATCTCGGTGGCCATTGAGCGACGTATGAAGCACCCCATCTACGGCAAGTTCGTCAAGAAAACCTCACGCATCATGGCTCACGACGAGTCGAATGACGCTGGTGAGGGAGATACCGTTCGCGTTATGGAAGTTCGGCCACTCAGCAAGCGGAAACGCTGGCGCTTGGTCGAAATCATTGAACGTGCCAAGTAGAAGCATCCACCCAATCCAGTAAAGCGCAATGATTCAGCAGGAATCCAGACTCAAAGTCGCGGACAACAGCGGGGCCAAAGAAGTGCTCTGCATACGCGTTCTTGGCGGAAGTGGACGTCGCTATGCACGTGTCGGTGACCAGATAGTGGTCTCGGTCAAGTCAGCAATCCCAGGCGGCAACGTCAAGAAAGGAGATGTATCGAAAGCGGTCATAGTCCGCACGAAGAAGGAATTTCGTCGTCCTGACGGAACGTATATCCGTTTCGATGAGAACGCCGCCGTCCTTCTCAACCCCCAGGGCGAGCCGAGAGGCACCCGCATTTTTGGCCCCGTTGCACGCGAGTTGCGCGAGCGCCAGTACATGCGGATCGTTTCATTGGCTCCCGAAGTCCTGTAACCAGTCAACGTCATGCCACGGACAAACAACAAGCAGAAGAAGCTCCATATCCGTAAGGGAGACATGGTGCGCGTACTATCCGGAAACGACCGGGGAAAGGAGGGCAAGGTCCTTCGTGTCTTCCCGGCGAAGGAGCGCGTCATTATTGAGGGTGTGAATGTGCGTATTCGTCACACGCGCCCGAATCAGATGTATCCCCAGGGTGGTCGCATCGAAAAGGAGATGCCGATCCACGCATCCAATTGCATGCCTCTCGATGCCAGCGGCGATGCAACGCGGGTGGGACGAAAGAGGATTGAAGATCCAGAGACCGGTCGCGGTCGGTGGATCCGCTATGCGAAAACGACCGGCCAGGAGCTGGACAACTAAATCGATATTCCAATGGACGGATACGTACCCAGATTCAAGCAGAAGTATCAGCAGGAGATTGCTTCCGCACTCAAGGAGGAGTTCGGATATGACAATGTCATGCAGATTCCGAAGCTGGTCAAAATCAGCATCAACAAGGGCGTTGGTGAAGCGTCGCAGACCAAGAAAATCCTTGATGATGCCGTCGAAGAACTGCGGACGATTACCGGTCAGCAGCCGGTCATCCGCAAGGCGCGCAAGGCGGTCTCCAACTTCAAGCTGCGCGAGGGAATGCCGATCGGTGTTTCTGTGACGCTGCGGGGTGACCGGATGTACGAGTTTTTGGATCGCCTGGTTACGCTGGCGCTTCCACGTGTCCGCGACTTTCGTGGTATCCCGGACAGGAGCTTCGACGGACGTGGCAATTATACGCTCGGCGTCAAGGAGCAGATCATTTTCCCGGAGATCAACGTGGACAAAACAGATCGTATCTCGGGGCTCGACGTGACGTTCGTCACTACGGCTGACACCGATGAGGAGGCGTTTGCGCTGCTGAAAGCCTTTGGAATGCCATTCATACGCCGCGGAGAAGCGGCTTAAGAACAGAAAGAGAACACCATGGCCAAGAAAAGCTGGATTGCCAGAGAGAAGAAGAGAGCGCATACGGTTGCCAAGTACGCCGATCGCCGTGCCGCCATGAAGGCAGCGGGTGACTGGGAAGGACTGCAGAAGCTGCCGCGGGATGCGAGTCCCGTGCGCATGCGCAACAGGTGCCGTTTGTCGGGACGCTCGCGGGGCTACCTGCGTCGTTTTGGACTCAGTCGTATTGCTTTCCGCGATATGGCACGGGCCGGTCTGATTCCCGGTGTACGTAAGGCCAGCTGGTAACGCATGTAATCCGTTCACGCGGCGAGGCGCACAGGCGTGCGAACCGGTCGCAATACGATATCAAAACCAATGAGTGTAGTAGATCCCGTCGCTGACCTGTTGACCCGCATCCGCAATGGACAGCAGGCAGCCCACAGACATGTAGATGTGCCGGCTTCCAAGTTGAAGCGTGCCGTTGTCCAGATTCTTCTGGACAAGGGGTATGTCCGACGATTCATCAATATCGATGATGGCAAGCAGGGGCTGATTCGTGTCTACCTGAAATACAGCAAGGGCGGGGCGCCGGTCATACGCAGTTTGAAGCGTGTATCGACACCTGGTCTTCGCCAGTATGTTGGTGCCGATTCGCTGCCACGGGTGCGTAACGGTCTCGGCGTCGCGATCATTTCCACGTCACGTGGTGTGATGACGGACAAGGAAGCGCGCTTGCACCACATCGGTGGTGAAGTGTTGGCGTACATCTACTGAGACCAATTAAACGAAGCGAGTGTAATCATGTCACGAGTGGGAAATGCATTGATCCCCGTAAGCGACCAGGTAAAGGTCGACGTGGGATCCAACAACTTTGTGACCGTAAAGGGACCGAAGGGTGAGCTGTCGGTACAGGTTGATCCCGATCTCTCCATCAAGATGGAGGATGGGGTCATCACCGTCGCGCGACCTACGGACCAGAAGCGGCATAAGGCCATGCACGGACTGTACCGTTCGTTGCTGAATAATATGATACTGGGTGTCACCGACGGCTTCAAGAAAGAACTTGAAGTGATCGGGGTCGGTTTCAGGGCAGCCATGACCAACGGCGTGTTGGAACTGGCACTCGGGTTTTCGCATCCTATTTACTTCCTGCCGCCCGAAGGTGTCAGCATTGATGTAGATACGAAGCGGGGCAAGAGCACTTTCATCATCGTCGAGGGTGCAGACAAGCAGATGGTCGGACAGGTTGCAGCCAAGATCCGCGCACTCCGTCCGCCAGAGCCCTACAAGGGCAAAGGCGTCCGCTATTCGGACGAGTACGTTCGACGCAAGGCCGGTAAGACGGCAGCCCGATAGGGTCAGGCATAAACACACCAATCGGAGGGTCGGAAATCTTCCGGTACAAGGACAAACGACATGGCCTACAGCAAACTGAAAAGAAGGACACGCGTCAAGCGCGGCATTCGTAAGAAAGTATTCGGGACGGCCGCGCGCCCCCGTCTCACGATATTTCGCTCAAACAAGCACATTTACGCTCAACTCATAGATGATGAGCGGGGGTTGACCGTCGCATCGGCCTCATCCAATGCCGATGACATGTCGGGCCGGACGGTGGCAACGAGCAAGGCCGTCGGGGTGAAACTGGCTGAAAATGCCAAGGAAGCCGGAATTGAAGCGGTGGTCTTCGATCGGAACGGGTACCGCTATCATGGTCGCATCAAGGCGTTGGCCGACGGTGCTCGCGAAGGCGGCCTCCAGGTTTAAACATTTTCAAACTGCATTATCATGGCAAAGGGAAGAAATCGTCAACAGAACAGTGATCGCGACCGGTCTGGAGACTCGCAGATTGACTGGGTCGAGCGACTTGTGTCGGTCAAGCGTGTATCCAAAGTGGTAAAAGGCGGCCGGCGCTTTTCGTTCAACGCTGTCGTTGTTGTCGGCGATGGTCAGGGACGTGTTGGCACCGGCCTCGGTAAAGCCAACGAAGTGGCCAGTGCCATTTCCAAGGGCACAGAGGATGCGAAAAAAAGGCTCGTTCGCGTTCCGATGAACAAAGGAACAGTACCGCATCCTGTGATTGGTAATCAGGATGCAGGTCGCGTGCTTCTCAAGCCGGCATCCCATGGTACGGGCGTCATTGCCGGTGGTGGCGTGCGCGCCGTGCTTGAGTGTGCCGGCTACACGGACATCCTGTCGAAGTCCCTGGGCTCCAGTAACCCTCACAACCAGGTGGGGGCTACGATGGATGCCCTTGCAAACCTGGAAGACCCCCTCGAGGTCGCCCGGCGACGCGGACTTCCTCTCTCACGTGTCTTTGAAGGATAAGAACATGGCTAAACTCAAAATCACACAGACCAAGAGCGTCATCCGGCGTCCCGGTACGCAGAAGCGGACAATGGTTGCCCTTGGTCTTCGGCGCATGCACCAGACCGTCGTCCATGAGGACTCCCCTCAGGTTCGTGGTATGGTTGCACAGGTACAGCACCTGGTCCGTGTAGAAAACGAATAACCCAAACCAAGCGAGTTCCGGTCCTGCCGGGGCGTTACAGCACTATGGATCTCAGTAATCTCAAGCCCGCCAAGGGCTCTACAAAGTCGCGCAAGCGCATCGGACGGGGCGTCGGCTCCGGATATGGAGGCCACTCTTCCACAAAGGGTAACAAAGGCCAGAAAAGCCGCGCGGGAGCCAGTATTCCCGTATGGTTCGAAGGTGGCCAGATGCCGCTGCAGCGGCGTTTGCCCAAGTTCGGTTTCAAGAACCGATTCCGGGTGGAATACAAAGCTGTGAATGTCGCTCGTCTGCAGCAGATGGTCGATGACGGCAGTCTGGATGCCTCCACCCCGGTAACACCCGAGGTCCTCCGGGAAAAGGGTCAGATTGGCAAGAGCGACCTGGTCAAAATACTGGGCAGCGGTGAGTTGACCGCGGCGCTCCAGGTGTCGGCCAATGCATTCAGTGCATCTGCCCGGAAGAAAATAGAAGATGCTGGTGGCAGTGTCACCGAATTGTAATCGACGCTCACCTCTACAATAACATACTATTATGGCAGGTCTAGCAGAGAGCGTTCGCAACGTCTGGAAAATCGAGGAACTGCGGCGCCGAATCTTGTACACGATTGGCCTTCTTCTCATCTACCGGCTCGGGGCATTTGTCACGCTTCCTGGTGTTGATGCCAGTCAGTTGGCAGCCATCAACGCTCAGTCCGATTCGTCCAACAACCTGCTCGGCATGTTGGATATGTTTGTGGGTGGCGCATTCAGCGCAGCCGGTATTTTTGCGCTCGGTATCATGCCGTATATCACGGCATCGATTATCATCCAGCTCATGGGTGCTGTTGTGCCCTATTTCCAGAAGTTGCAGCGTGAAGGAGAAGAAGGGCGGCGCAAGATCACCCAGCTCACGCGCTACGGTACCATCCTTGTAACGGCGCTGCAGAGTATCGGCTATGCCATCAATCTGCAGTATGGAGCCACGGGTTCGGCGATTGTGATCGGTTCGACGTTTTTCATGGTGTCGACCGTTATAGTTCTGACGTCGGGCACCATGTTTGTCATGTGGCTTGGTGAGCGGATCACAGAGAGTGGCATTGGCAACGGTATTTCGCTGATCATCATGATCGGTATAATTGCCTTCCTGCCGCAGTCGCTCTTCAACGAGCTTGAGCTTTCAGGCAACATGTTCATCTTTCTGCTCGAAATCGCGGTATTCGGTCTCGTGACCGCGGGCGTCGTGATGGTCACACAGGGCATGCGGCGTATTCCTGTGCAGTACGCAAAGAGGGTTGTGGGCCGAAAAGTCTACGGTGGTTCGACGCAGTATTTGCCCATCAAGGTGAATGCGGCGGGTGTGATGCCCATCATTTTCGCCCAGTCCATCATGTTCGTTCCGGCCACATTTGCCACGCTGTTTCCCGGATCGCCGTTCATGCAGCAACTCGGGTTGTTTTTTACGGACATCTCCAGTTGGGGGTATTCGTCGGTCTTTTTCGTGATCTGTGTGTTCTTCACGTACTTCTACACGGCCATTGCGGTGAATCCACGTGAAATGGCTGACACCATGAAGCGTCAGGGTGGATTCATCCCGGGGATCCGTCCCGGAAAGCAGACCAGTGAATTCATTGATAACATCCTGACACGAATAACGCTGCCCGGCTCGATATTCCTTGGCTTTGTGGCCATTCTTCCGGCCTTTGCCATCATGTTCGGTGTCACACAGGGTTTTGCGCAGTTCTTTGGTGGCACGAGCCTCCTTATTATCGTGGGTGTTACACTCGACACGTTGAAGCAGGTAGAGAGCCATCTGCTCATGCGTCATTACGATGGATTCATGAAGTCGGGCCGTATCCGCGGTCGCAGTTGACTCATGGTGCACCTCAAAAGTGAACGCGAAATTACATTGCTCCGGGAAGCGGCGGTGCTGGTCAGCAAAACGCTGGCCGTGGTCGCCCGCGCGGTAGCCCCCGGTGTTACGACCAAAGAATTGGATCGTCTTGCCGAGGAGTATATTCTTGACCACGGTGCCACTCCGGCCTTCAAAGGGTACAAAGTGGGATCGGTCGTATTTCCCGCGACACTGTGCACGTCCGTGAACGATGCCGTTGTTCATGGTATCCCCAATGACCTGCCCCTCGAGGAAGGTGACCTGCTATCTGTAGATTGTGGCGTCGTGCTCGACGGATACGTCGGCGATTCTGCGTATACGTTCGCAGTAGGAGATATTTCAGAAGAGGACCGGATGCTGTGCCGGACGACGTATGAAGCGCTCGAAGCCGGAGTGGCCCAGGCCGCTGCCGGCAACAGGACCGGCGACATCGGATACGCGGTGCAGACATTGTGTGAAGCCGAAGGATATGGTGTTGTCAAGGACCTCGTGGGTCATGGCGTTGGGCGCCATCTCCACGAAGATCCCCAGATTCCAAACTTCGGAAGACGGGGCACGGGTCGGAAGCTCAAAGCCGGGCTTACGATTTGTATTGAGCCCATGATCAACCGGGGGGGGGCTGCCGTTCGCACGGAACCCGATGGCTGGACCATACGGACAGCCGATTCCCTGCCGTCTGCCCATTATGAGAAGACGGTAGTAGTCAGGCGGGACGGCCCAGAGGTTCTCACCGACTTCAGTCTCATCGAGGCTGAACTGGATGAGGTGCCGTACAGGGCGATGGAGGGCATGAAAGACAGTTAAACCCAAGATTCACAGAAGCTGGGAGAACCAAAGGGTAAAATACCCGTAACGTACCGGCTCCAACCAAAAAAGTATTGAGTTGACATGAAAGTTCGTGCCAGCGTGAAAAAGCGTTCCTCCGAAGACAAGATCGTCCGACGCAAAGGACGCATCTACGTCATCAACAAGAAGAACCCGAAACACAAACAGCGTCAGGGTTGAGGCCCGCGCCGTCAAACATTGTAAGCTATGCCTCGAATTGCAGGAGTAGACGTACCTACGCATAAGCGCGGCGAAATCGCGCTGACCTCCATCTTCGGTATTGGTCGTCCCAGAGCCATTCAGATCCTGAAGCAGGTTGGAGTGGATCCGAACGAGCATCCGGAAAACTGGACAGAAGACCAGACGAAGGAAGTTCGTCGGCTCATTGAAGATGAGTCACTGGTTGAAGGGCAGTTGCGTACGGAGGTGCAACTCAATATCAAGCGGCTCATGGATGTGGGCTGCTATCGCGGGCTTCGGCATCGTCGCGGCCTGCCCGTACGGGGCCAGCGGACGCAGACCAACGCACGTACGCGTAAAGGCAAGAAAAAGACAGTGGCAGGCAAGAAGGCCGCGCCGCGCAAGTAATCCATAACGAACAGGAATTATGGCAAAAAGACAACGGGGAAGTGCCAAGCCGCGCAAGAAGAGCGTCGTGGTGGAGTCCAATGGACAGGCCCA
>JAJCYQ010000023.1 GCA_029262835.1 Bacteroidota bacterium | reverse complement strand
AGCGGACCTCTCGTTCGGAGCGCCATGACAGCAGATTCAAGGAGTCACGACGTCTGCATAGCCATAGCTACGCATAGGAGTGACGACACAAAAGATGCTGTCATGCCGCCCGAACCCAAAGGGAGCGAGGGGGTTGCGGGCGAATACTGCATCATGGCTCCTCCACGATGCTATGGCATCGCGTCGTCGCCCTTCTTTGTCTTCGCCGCGCAAGACCCTCGCTCGAGAGGCCCGCTACGTCTTCAACGGGCTTCTAGTACGCCACCAGCCGCTCGAGTGCGCTGGCGACGCGCGATTCGGCCGAAAAAATATCAGACTCCAGTGCCACGGAGAATGGAACCGGCATGTCTTCGGCCCCCACCCGGATGGGAGGCGCATCGAGATACTCAAACGCCAGCTCCGTGATTTCGGCCGCAATCTCTGCTCCGAACCCTCCGGTACGCGAGGCCTCATGGACCACCAATAGTCGATGCGTTCTGCGGACGCTGGCCAGGACCGACTCCCGATCCCACGGAATGAGCGTTCCCAGATCCAGTACGTCCGCGTCTATGCCCGTTGCAGCGGCGGCCGCCTCGGCCCACCAGCGGGCCACGCCCCAGGTCACGATCGTGGCCTTCTCCCCACGTCTGACAAGCCGCGCACGGCCGAGCGGCATGCGTACCGGCGCATCGGGCACCTCCCCCTTGATGGACCGGTACAACTTCTTGTGCTCCAGAAAAAGGACCGGATTGGGATCATCGATCGCGGCAAGAAGAAGCGCCTTCGCGCTTTCCGGATCGGACGGAAACACCACCTTCAAACCCGGAACGTGGCAGAACCACGCTTCCATGCTCTGGCTGTGGAACGGGCCTGCCCCAATGCCACCTCCGATTGGCGCACGCAGCGTCACATTCAGCGGCGCCCCCCAGCGGTAGTGGGTCGTCGCCAGGTTGTTCACGATCTGATTGAAGCCGCACGTAATAAAGTCAAAATACTGGATTTCAAGCACCGCGCGGTACCCCCCGAGCGCCAGCCCCATGGCCGCGCCGACCGCGCCGCTCTCAATGATGGGCGTATTGCGCACGCGGTCTGCCCCGAAGGCCTCCAGAAAGCCGGCGCTGACCTTGAATACCCCGCCGTACTCGGCAATATCCTGCCCCATGAGAACCGTCCTGGGGTCTTCCTCCATGGCCGCCCGGAGACCGTCTGTGATGGCGTCAATGAAGCGTTTTTCACTTGTGCCAGATGGAGTTATGGTAGATGCACCGCGCTCCGCCTGCGGGGCAAACACGTCGCGCCGTTCGGCATCGGGCACACTTGTCACATGTGGCTGCGAAAGCGCCCATTCCGCGACCTCATCCACGTCCGCCGCGATTTCCTCCCGGATCCGGGTGCGCTGCTCGGCAGGGAGCGCTGAAGCCGGTCCCTCCTCAAAGCGCTGTATGGGGTCCTTTGTCGCCCATTCGTCCATCAGTTCCTGCGGAACGTACCTGGTACCGGAAGCCTCCTCATGTCCCCGCATACGAAAGGTTTCGAGGTCCAGCAGCGTCGGGCCGTCGCCGCGAAGGCCCCGCTCGCGGGCCCGCCGCACCGCCGCCCGGACCGCCTCGACATCATTACCGTCCACGCGCTCGGACGCCATGGCATAGGCGGGCCCGCTCTTCGACAGGTCCAGCTCCGGCAGTGCCTGGTGCGTCGGTGTACTGAGTCCGTAGCCATTGTTCTCGACCACGAAGATGACCGGCAGCTTCCAGACCGATGCCAGACTCAGCGCCTCGTGGAAATCGCCCTCGCGCGTCGCTCCCTCCCCTACAAAGGCGGCCGCTACGCGCGGTGCGCCATCGAGCACGGATGCCAGCGCGAGACCACCAGCGACGGGCAACATGGCGGCCAGATGAGATATCATTCCGACCAGATGGTGCGACGGCAGCCCGAAGTGAAACGTCCTGTCGCGCCCCTTCGTGTATCCGCCTTCGCGGCCCATGAGCTGGCAGAACAGCGGCCGCAGCGGTACGCCCCGCGTTGTCCAGACACCGACGTTTCGGTGCATGGGAAGCACCCAGTCACGCTCGTCCAGTTCGAACGTCACGCCGACGGCGATGGCCTCCTGCCCGTACCCACTGAACCATTTTGAAATCCGGCCCTGCCGGATGAGCCGGAGCATTTTCTCCTCGATCAGGCGAGGCGTCAGAAGCGCGCGGTACAGCGCTTCAAGGTCCTGTTCTCTGGTCACTGTCCGCTTCCCCTCAGGGCCGTATAGATGGTCCGGAACAGAATCTGAAAGTCCCTCTTCAGACTCATGTTCTCAATGTAAAAAAGGTCATATTTCACTTTCTGACGCACATCTTCCAGGCTTGTATCGTACTTCCACTTGACCTGCGCCCAGCCCGTAATGCCCGGCTTGACCCGATGTCGCCGGTTGTAGAGCGGGATTTCCCGCGCCAGCTTCTCCACAAAATACGGCCGCTCGGGACGCGGACCAACGAGCGACATGTTGCCTCGAAGCACATTCACGAACTGAGGGATCTCGTCGAGGCGCGTTTTGCGCAGCCACCGGCCGAGCGCCGTGTACCGTGGATCATTGGCCTGCGCCCAGACCGGGCCGGTTGCGGCTTCGGCATTATGTGTCATGGTCCGGAATTTATACATCGTAAACGGCTTGCCGTGCCGACCAATCCGTTTCTGACGGTAAATGGCAGGACCGGAGCTCGTCAGGCGCACCAGGGTGCCAACGATGACCCAGATTGGAAGACCAACAAGCAGAACCAAAAGCGAGACAAGGATATCCAGCAGCCGCTTCACGACGTACTCCCAAACCTGCATGGGCTCAGGCTGCACTTCTATCAGTGGTAGACCATACATGTGTTCCGTGCGCGCCATGCCACCGATGATGCTGTAGAAATCGGGTACCAGCTTGAGGTGCACATTCTTTCCGTCGCACAGCGTCAGCACCCGCATGAGCGCTTCCCCATCGCTCGATCCCAGCGCAATCAATACATCCTGGATTTCGAGCCGATCAATAAGGTGCGGCAAATCCTCTACATCGTGAAACGGAATGGGCGCAAGGGGCGCTCCGTCCCCCGACGTTTTCACGTCAGCAACCTCTGAGCCCGTTGCTGCGTCGACCGACGCGGGGCTCCCCGAAGCCTGTGCGCCCGTCCCCAGCCGGACCGCACCCACGATGTCAAGACCTGCTTCCGGGTAGCGCGCCACTTCCTCGTGCAGCGCATAGAGCGTATCGCTCCACCCCACAATCAGCGCCCGGTGCAGTCCACGCCCCTTGAGAATCAGCACCTTCTGCAGTGAACGGACCAGTATACGCCCGAATGACACGAAGACGACGATCGAAAACCAGTACGCGGCGAGGTTCGTTCGCGCCCCGAGCGCGTCGAGCTGCTCAATGAAAAGCACAAAGAAGAGCACCAGGATGCCGAGCGTGGCCGCCTGCAGGATCGAGACAAACTCGTCAAACCGGGACCCGGCGTAGCGCTCTCTGTACAGCCCCAGGAACAGGAAAAAGAGGAGCCAAAAAGCGGTGAGCAGCGCTACCAGGAGCCAGATCACACCGGCCGCCGGTCGAAACACCGGCTCCGGGAGCAGGTCCCAATCAAAACGCGCCTTGTACCAGACGGCGTTGGCCGCCGCCACGGCAATGGCATCGACCAGGATCAGGGCCAGCAGTTCAACACGTCTACTCACGCAGCATGGGGAATGGGTGTGAAAAAGCAATATCCGAAAGCCGGTCCTGACAAACCGGACATGCGTGGCTACGTTCCTGTATCTACCTTATGGCCGTCGTCCATTGCATACAGTGCCCACATGCTTTCCGCCGAGCGCCGCCGATCTCTCCATCTGACTGTTCTCACCGTCCTCGTCGCGGCGACCGCGCTCCTTACGGCTGATGCGCGCGCGCAGGACGCGCCGCTGCCTGCAGACGATCCCGTCTGGGAAGTCCTCAGGCCACTGCTTGTGCGTGGAGGCGCTCCCCAGTGGAACTGGACGCAGGCCCCGCTCACCGAAGGGGACGCCAGGCAGCTCCTGGAGGGCCTTTCGGGCTCCCTCCCGCGGCTCGCCTCACAAATGCTTCCGGCCGCCGATCGACACCCAGCCAACTGGGGCATCCGGGTCCGCGCCGAAGGACGCCTCACAGCGCAGGACGGCTTCGATCCACTGCGGACGGGCGCGGATCAGGACGCCAACCTGTATCAACTCGTCCAATATGAATCCTATGCCCGATGGGGCCGCTGGATGGCCGGGTTCGGCTGGCGACACGATGGATTCTATGAGCGGGATGTAGACGCACTCGATGCCGCGCTGCGCTGGCAGATCCGTCCTGAAAACACGTATATCCGGTACGAAGGGTCCATTATCGGCCTCACGTTCGGCCGACTGGTGCAGCACTGGGGGCCGCCCGGCCTCGAGGGACTCATGCTGTCTGATAATCCGCGTCCCATGGATCACATTGCACTGAGACTTGGCAGCGAGCGCCTCGTGCTGCACTCCTCCCTCAATGAACTGGACAGCATTACGGCCGATGGGCGCTTCACCGGCACGGCGGGTGACGATTCGGTCGCCGTCGGAGCCGAGCGGCGCTTCCTCGCAGCCCACAGACTGGATATACGTGTCCATCCGGAGTGGTCCATTTCACTCATGCACAGCACGCTCTACTCGGGCGGCACGGCCGGCTTCTCGCTCAAGTTCGCCAATCCATTCAACGTGGGCCTGTTCAGCATTGACAACAGGCCCAAGAACGAGGAAAACAACGGCCTGCTCGGCCTTGAAGTGAGGCATTCTACGCCCACGCGCGCCGCATCGCTGCAGTTCATGCTCGACGACGTGGATGTACTCAACCTGAGCGAGCCTATTTCTTTCGGCGTGTCGGCCTTCGCTGAAACACAGATCAGCCCGTCGCTCAGCATAGGCGGTCGCGGGCTCGCCGTCGCCGCCCGCACCTACAAGACATTCCAGCCCGAGGGGCGCTACGTCTACCTGCTGCGGAGCATTGGTGCGCAGCAGGCCGATGCCGTGGATTGGCAGGGCTGGATAGCCCACGTCAAGGCTGCCAATGACTACATGATTCACACCCGGCTCGGCGCTGAGGCCCGGTGGCAGGGCGAACACGACCTCCTCGCGGATTTTCCCGATGACTCAGAGCCCTCCATACTCACAGGAAACACGCGCCGGACGGTCCGACCGTTTGCCCGCCTGTTCGCATGGCACGCGTCCGGCCTGTTTGCCCGCGCGGACGTTGGGCCCGCGCTCTCAGGCGGTGAGACGGACGTGCGCGGATCGCTCGCCATCGGCTTCCGCGTGCACGCCTCTGGCCGGCTTGAGCCATGACTGGGAGTGCCTGGCCGCGTCTTTGCGTAATCTACCTGGTCGCCCTTCTTTTCACCGGCGCATCGTCGCTTTCTGACGCTTGCAGCGTGCTGGCCCGCCAGACGACATCGACCGCAAGACCTCCGGCCTTCAGTCGCCTCTACCTCTCGGGGGGTGCCTCGCTGAATGCCCGGCAAACAGGCGCCGCCGCGTGGAATCCACGCGGCGGCGCCCGTATCCAGGCGGCCACGCCGCTCGGCCGCGGCCGGCTCGGCGCGGGCGTCATCGGCCTCGCGTTCCGCAGTGACCAGGAAGGGCTCCCCGACTGGACCGCCTTCTTTGTGCACGCCGGATGGCGCGCCACATGGCATGCCCACACCCGCCTCGTCCTGGGCGCAGGTCTTCGCGCGGGCAATGTGCTCATGCTCTTCGACGACGCCGACCTGGTGGCCGGACAGCGGCGCGAGAGCGAATTCGCCATTGAGCCCCATGTGCGGGCTGACATTCAACTCACCCGCCGCGGCGCCCTCTTTCTGGAAGGTGGGCTGCTTCGCACCTTCACGGCGCCGCGGATTGACCTCGGACAGGTGTCAGCTGGCCTTGTCATCGACGTCACCATGCCCGCGTGGCTTCGCCGGGTGATCGAATGAACCACTGGGCACGTGCCATATTCCTGGCGCTCGTGGTCCTTCTGGCCTCCAGCGCGCTGCAGGCCGCGGCCCAGAACCGGCCTTCGGACCTCATCCGCAATCTGCCGGGACTTGCATCCACGTCGCTCGACCGCTTCCATCTGGACGTCCACGGCCGGGGCCTCGAGGGTCCCCTTTCCGGGCCCACCCAGGTTATTGTCGATGGCCTTCCCGTCGCGCATACGTTCCTTGGCGACGTTCCCTGGAACGCCCTCCCGTTCGCTACAGCGGCCGTTGATTCCCTCTTCCATGACCCCGCGTGGTTCCTCGCCGCGGGCCACGCCGCGTCCGATGGCACCATCCGCATACGCAGCCGGCGCGAGGCAGGTCGTCACCTCCGTTTCTCGTTATCTGCCCTCAACGAAACGGGCGATCCCGGCCCTGCCCGTTTCCAGAAGGCCGACGACCGGAACGTGGATCGGAGCGGCCCTGCCATGGAACTCGTGGCCTCATCCACGCGCGAGGCACTACACATGGAAGCCGGATACCGGTTCGACGAACACCACATGACCGATCCCGCTCTGTCCAACCGCGTCTGGTCCTCCTACAACGGCACCGACCGGCCGCGCGTACGCATCCACGCTCCCTGGATTCGGATGGATGCAGCGCCCGGCGCCTGGACCGTGTCCACACTGGCGCACGCGAGGCTCCAGCGCGACTTCCGCTTCATTCCTGAGTTCGGCCGGGAGTGGCCGACGGAGGAAGAAGACTTTTCTGGCATCCTGGAGGTATCGCGGATCATAACGCGGGCTCCGCCCGGACATTCCTCCGCTCGGCGCGCGAATCGGCCAGCCGCCCAATGGACTGTCGGAGCCCGCGGCTGGGGCCGGGATCTTGCCGTGGCATCCCGTCCCCTGCGTATTGATGCCCCGACAGACATCCGCGTGCAGCAGGGCGGTGGAAACGCCTGGCTGCGAAGGTGCGACGACCGCCGCTGCTGGCGCCTCGAGGCGGGGCTGCGCGCGACGGAAACGACTTCCGGCGGCGTACGCATCCTCGACACATCTCCAGCGGCCCGCCTCGAAGTCACCTCCTCGGATGTTGACGCGGCCGTGCACCTGTCCATGAGGCACCCGTCGCTGCAACTGCGGGCGCCGCTGTCAGCCGCTGGACAGCTCACGCTGCGCTTTATCCAGGCACCATCGGCCGCCGCGAGCCTTCGCCTCTACGCCGAACGCGCCGATGTCGACACCGGACTTTCGCTCCTCTCCCTCACGCGCGCCGGCGCCCCGTTCGGGGATTTCCTGCCAGACGAACCGTATGTCGGTATTACATCGGACCCTGGCTTTTCGACGCGGCGTCAGCGCGTGGAAATCACCGCCGACGTGACGCTCCGCCGCCTGTCGGGCGCGGCCGGTCGCCTGGTACGCGACATGCAGTTTTCGGCTACGTTTCGCGACACAAAAGGCCTCACGGCGACGCGACGCGTGGACCAGCAGCGCGAGCGGCCACGCTTCTTCAACCGGGAGTCCCATGTGTCAACGGGGCTCGTGGGGCGCGGTGTCGCCGCGAGCGCGCTCATCACGGGCACGCGCTACGCCACGCTCTGGTACCGTTACAGCCGCATGATTTCGCGCGGCAATGTGCTCTGGTGGCAGATCACGAGCGGCTTGGCCCCACACACACTTGGCCTGTCGGCCCGCGTAGACCCCATTCCGCGTGTTCGGCTGTCCCTCTTCGTCGCCGCCGAATCGCCGCGCACATTCGCTGACCGCGCCGACTCACCACTCGCCGAGCGCCCGTGGCTCGTGCGCAGCGAGCTGTCTGCAACAAAACGGCTTCTCGGAGATGCAGCTGCCGCGACGCTCTCCCTGCTGAATGCGCCCGATACGCCGCTTACGCTGCACCCGGATGCCGGCAACGAGCAACTGGCCGCCCGCATCCACGTAGTTCTCACCCTCTGACGTACACTCGAACGCGCCGTGGCCGCCTACTCCCTTCTTGTTGACACGTACCGCGACATCTGCGGCGGTGCGGCCGCCTTCAGCGCCGCATGCGTGCGCGCGTTGCCGATGACTGCCTGGCGCGCCGATGTCGCGTCGCATTCAGGTACCGATCCAGGTGCCGATTCAGGTCCACACGTGCCAGGGTATGCCGTGCCCATTCCGTGGCGCACCGGAGCGTACAGGATTTCTACAGATTCTGCGCCCGTGGATTTCATGGCCCACTACCTGCTCGGCAGGTGGCACATCCAGGAAGAAGCAGCGCTGCTGGCGGTGCATCTGCTCGCGCCCTCGCCCGGCGATCACGTCCTCGATATGTGCGCCGCCCCCGGCAACAAGACGGCCGAACTGGCCCTCGCTGTCGGGCCGGAAGGCGCGGTCATCGCGGCCGACCGGTCCCGAGCGCGGCTCGGGGTTGTGCAGACAACAATGAACCGGCTGGGCCTTACCAATGTGACCCGCCTCGTCGCCGACGGAGGCGATTTCCCGGCCCCCGACAACACGTTTGACCTCGTCCTGGTCGATGCGCCGTGCAGCGCCGAGGGCACATGCCGCCGTCACCCGGATATCCTCCATGATGCCGAGCGGCTCGGCCGCGCCAATCACAGTACGCTGCGCGGAGCGCAGGTACGGCTTTTGCGGGAGGCTGCACGTCTGGTCCGGCCCGGCGGACGCATTGCCTACGCCACGTGCACGTTTTCTCCCGAAGAAAACGAGGGCGTCGTGTCCGACGTACTCGGCGCGCGTGGCGGACGGCCTGTCGGCTTGCGGGTGGCCCTGCCGCGGGACATCGCGGGGCTCGTCCTGCGCCCGGGCCTGCCTTCGTGGCAGGGCGAGCGCTTTCACGCGGATGTCCGCCACGCGCGCCGGCTCTGGCCGCACGACAACGACACGGGGGGCTTTTTTGTGTGCATCCTGGAAAAAGAAGATGCGGGCTCCCAAGGTACCGGCGGAAGAGCCGGCAGGGGCTCCGCTGGCGGGAGCATCCGTGCGGGGTCCGCGCTGGACGCCAACGCCCTCCCCTGGTCCATCCTGGGCCTCGATTCCGCGGATCTCGCCCGCTGGCGCATGGTCCGTGGCCGCCTCGTGTCGCCGGGTCTGGCCTGGCGTGCCACGCTCGACCCGGCCGCTGCCCATACAACCGGCGTGTCCTCGGGCCTGCGCCTGTTCAATCCCAAAACAAGCGACAGCCGGCTGACAACGGAAGCCGCGCGCGTGGTCGGCCCATTTGCACAGAATGGCACGGTCGAGATCGCGCCCGACCAGCTGGTCGACTACCTGCTTGGACGCGAGATCGAGCCGCGGGGCGTCTCACCGGCCGCGCCGCACATTCCTGTCGTCATTGTCCGGTGCCAGGGCGCGGCGCTCGGCCTCGGGCGTATGCAGGCAGACGGCCTCCTTGAGAGCCTGTTTCCGCGCACGTGGGGCGGCGTCGACGTTCAGCGTAGCCTGAACCGGAACGATATCACGCCCGTCTGATTTTCCTGCGGAGCGTTCGGGGGCAGCGGGTTGAACTGCCATGTGAGCAGGGCTTCCATGACCGCACGTTCAAGCGCCGGATTGCCTTTCATGAGCGGAATACGCTGTACAATACGTCCCTGCGGGTTGACCGTGATGCGTACCCGGATCTCGGCGTTGACCTGCTCGGCGTACACCGGCAGCGGCGTCGCCACAGGCGACCTGTTCAGTCCCTCGATCTGGAACGGGGCGGCCGACGTTTCGTCCGTGCCCGCTCCTTCGTCACCGGTCGACGTATCGCTGTCGTCGGTCAGCGAGCCACTTCCGAGCGGGCGAACCACTTCCGGCTGCGGCTCGGGCTTCTCTGCGGGCTCTTCCTCCACCTCCTCTTCCTGAGCTTCTTCGGGGGCAATTACGTCCGTATCAGGCTCCTGGACGACATCATCGGCTGGCACGTCAGTAGCCGCATCGGGGAGTTCGACAGGCTTGGCCTCGTCCGGCACGGCGGCGGGAGGCACTTCCTCCTGCTCCGGTTCGGGTTCAGGCTCGGGCTCGGGTTTTTCGACCGGTAATTCCGGCGCACGTGGCTGCGGCCGCGCCTCCGAAAAGGCACCGAACTCCACTTCCAGAAATCCGACCTGCTGCTCTTCGGGCGGCGACGTCGTCATGAAGGCCAGCAGCAGCAACAGCAACGCGTGCAGCCCCGCGCTCATGGCCATTCCCATCCAGTCTTCCTTTTTGAGCCGTGTCATACGCCTGTCATTTTTCTGGTCCAACCGCCTGGCCAGGGTTTTGCTCCGAGCCGCGGCTCCGGTGCACATCCTGTACGACGTAGCGGGGCCGGTCTTTCACCTCGTCGTACACCCGGGCCAGATAGGAGCCTACAACGCCGAGGAAGAACAGCTGCAGACCGCCGAAGAAAAACCCCACGAAAATGAGCGATGCCCAGCCTGTGATGGCCGTCCCGAGCACATATTTCGTAATGAGCACCCACACGAGCCCCGCGATGGACCCTGCCGATATGACCAGTCCCAGCCGCACGGCCAGGCGCAGCGGCTGGGCCGAGAACGAGGCCAGGCCGTCAAGCGCCAGGTTCAGCCGCTTCACCCACGGATACTTCGATGTACCCGCGACGCGCGCCGGGCGATCGTATTCAATTCCAGTCTGGTTGAACCCGAGCCACGCAATCAGGCCGCGCACGTAGGGCTGCTGCTCGGTGAGCCCTATCCAGGCATCCATCACGCGCCGCGAAACAAGGCGAAAGTCCCCGGCGTCGAGCGGCGCATCGACCCCCGACAGGCGCCGAAAGACCCGGTAGAACACGCGGGCCGTCCACCGCTCCATAAACGACATGCCGCCGCGCTCACGACGTATGCCGTAGACCACGTCGTAGCCCTCCTTCCACTTGTCAATCATCTGCCCGGCCACTTCGAGCGGGTCCTGCAGGTCGGCGTCCATGATCACGGCGGCATCGGCCGTTGCCAGATCCAGCCCGGCGGAGACGGCGAGTTGGTGACCAAAATTGCGCGAGAAACGCACGAGCGTGTATCCATCGAGTCCTTCCGTACGCCCCATCAGTTGGCGAAAGGTGGCGTCCCGGCTCCCATCGTCAATGAGCAGGATTTCCTGGATTTCCGGGCGCGTGCGGCGAAAGGCCTCGATTTCGCCGACGAGAATATCGGTCAGCGCCTCCTCGTTGTAGAGAGGAACAATGAGCGCGACCGTGCGGCGGGCAGCGGAAGGTGTTTCGGGCAGATGTGCTCCGGGCGGGTGCGCGTCGGGTGGGTGCGGGGTGGTCATTCGCGGGCGGCGAGCCGGAAGTTCAGGGATATCCGGTGGGAATATCCGAGATCCGACACCAGACCTGCAAAATCCCCGAATCCATAATCCAGATGGATGCGGTCGACGTGCACGCCCGCACCGAGGGTGGGCGTGAGATCCAGCCCCTCGGCATCGGTATCCTGGATGCGGCTCAGCCCAGCCCGGACCGATACCAGGTCGCGGAAGGCATATTCGGCGCCCACGCGCGGATGGAACGAAGTCTCGCCGGCCGAAAAGGCATTGGCCTGCTGGCCATCGAAAGCGACATCGAGATCGGTTTCGACACGGAGTTCGCCCTGGCCAATGGCAGCCACACGGGCGGCTCCAAGCCGGATGACGGGCAGCACGAGCTCCGTGCCCCCCTCGGGCATGTCGTCGCCAAAGACCTCGACCAGGCTCGTGAGTGATCCATCGTTCACCGACCAGCTCTGCAGCATGGTCGAAATGTCCTGGACGGTCGCGCCGAACTGCCACGGTCCGCGGTGATACTGCGCTCCGACATCAAAGCTGTACCCCCAGGCGTCGGCGAAATCGCCGATGGACCGGCGAATGATCTTGGCCGTCGCGCCAATGCGCATATTTTCACCGGCATCCCGGCCGTACCCGAAGAAAAAGGCGTAGTCGGTCGCCGAAAACGTGGTAATCCGGCTTTCGGGATTGGGGATGGGCTGGTTGCGCGCCGCGTCCCAGGCATCGAGCGTGTTCTTGATGTCGTTCACGCCGCTGCGGAAGAAGGACAGCGAGACCGACGACTGCTCGGAGAGCGGCCACGCGTAGGCCGCGTAGTCGAAGCTCACGACGCCGGCGAAGCGCTCGGCGTGCATGTAGGCGATTTCCGGCGTCTTGACCCCTCTGAGGCCCGCCGGATTCCAGTAACTGGCGTGCACATCGTTGGCCGAGGCAATGAAAGCGCCTCCCATTCCCAGGGCGCGGGCTCCAACGCCGCCCGCCAGGAAGTCGGCGCCGTACTTGGCAATGCGCTGGCCGGAGGCGGCCGGGGCCGAGGCGAGGCTCGCCGCAAGAATGACTACGGCAGCGGCCGCGGAGGCAAAATTGACAGGGCGCATGGCGTATGGCAAGGGTTTCCGGGTAATCAGATACCGGGTAGCCGGATTTCGGGTAGCCGGATTTCGGGGCGTATGCCCCATATCCGCGCAGGTTTCGACAGGGACACCGATTTGCCCTCTGCGCTGGTCCGAAACTGGTCGAATAAATGTAACAATTATTGTTACATTTATTTCCGGAGCCGCAGGCGGGCCGCGTAGGCCCCATCCATGCCCGTGTGCTGCGGCAGACTGAGGTAGTCACCGTCCTCTGTGACGGGGCCGGGAAATGTTGACGGTATGGGCTCGCGTGCGAAGTCCTCGTGCCGCTGAAGGAAGGCTTCGACCTGCAGCTGGTTTTCTTCCGGCTCGATCGTACAGGTGCTGTAAATGAGCACGCCGCCCGGCCGCACGCACCGCGCGGCGCCGTCAAGTATGTCGGCCTGCAACGTAATAAGCGTCTGAACATCTTCTTCAGTGCGCTTCCATCGGGCATCGGCGCGGCGCGCAAGCACGCCAAGCCCGGAACAGGGGGCATCCACGAGTACGACGTCGGCGCGCCCCACGAGGTCCTCGTCAGGCGTTTTGGCATCCATGACGCGGGTTTCGACGCGCGTGCCCGGCGCGGCTCCGTGGCCCGGTGCATTGGGCGCGAGGCTGTGTGAGGCGGCGAGCCGCCCAATGAGGCGGGTGCGGCCGGCGTGCAGGTCGGTGGCCATGACACGCAGGGGTTTGTGGGCAAGGAGCGCGGCGTAGACCGCCTTGCCGCCCGGGGCAGCGCAGACGTCCAGGAGCAGACGGTCGGTCGGACGCGCGTCCGACTCCGACGCTTCGGGAGGAATGTCCGTGGACGAAGATCCGGAGGGCGGTGTCTGCCCGGTCGGCTGCAACACATCCAGGAACGCGTGGACAACGAGGGCTGCGGCTTCGTCCTGCACACGGGCACGGCCGCCGGTGAGTGCGCCACTGCGAACGAGTCCCTGCGTGGCACGGGCCCGCAGGAATCCGGGTACGCGGGTCGATTCGGCGTAGTCCTCTCCCTCCTCGCCCAGCGCGGCCAGGTCCGATTCCGTCAGCCCTGTATCGTGGATACTCCACCAGGGCCGGGCGTTGTTGTATTCGAGTAGTGGGACCACCTCCTCTTCAGGCCAGCGCCAGAACCAGCGCTCGACCATCCAGTCGGGGTGGGAATACCATATGGCCAGATCGCGCGGGCGCGAACCGGTCGTGGGCACGGGTAGCCGGGGCGCGCGGAGCACGGCGCGGAGCACTCCGTTGACGAGTCCTGCCGCCCCTTTGTGCACAAGCTCCCGCGCGACGCCAACGGCCTCATGCACCGCCGCGTGTGGCGGCGTTTCGGCCACGATAAGATCGTACAGCCCCATCCTCAGAACCATGCGGATCCGGGGGTCGAGTTTGTCCGGCTGGCCCCTGTAGAACGCGTCGACAATAAAATCGAGCCGGCGCCGCCAGCGCACGACGCCCGATACGAGGTCGGTGATCTGCCGCTCATCGGCGGCGACTCCCCCCTGCTGCCGCCGGGCGTGCCCGGCGTAGGCGCCCGAGGCTTCATCGCGGAGGAGTTGCTGGACGGCTTCTTTTCTTGCGTGTATGCCCACGGGGGTTTGCTCGTTTGGATTCGGTTGGATCTGGGAGGGGGTTCGGGGAGATGCGCCGGGGCGCGTCAACGGGCACGGAGCTGCTTCTGGGCGGAACGCGCCGCCACCCGGAGCGGATCGTGCAGGGGCGAAATGTCCGGATGGTAGACGGTGTCCGATGCTTCGAGGTCGTGGATGCTGGCGCCGAGCCTGACAAGGGCCGCTACCGTGTTCATGCGCAGTGCGCTGCCGGGCGGTCCCACGGTTTCTGCACCAAGAAGCCGGCCCTGCCGCCGATCAAAGACCACGCGTACATGCACGTCTTCGCCGCCGAGCGTGCGCGAATGGCTGGCGCCGACGATGTCCACGGCCTCGGCGGTGAATCCGGCGTCGAGGGCTTCTTCCAGGCGCAGCCCGGCGTGGGCCATATCGACTCCGGCCAGCCGGACGGCGAAGGCGGCCACGGCCGGCTCGAGAGTGGCCGGGCGGCCACCGGAGGGTGCGAGCGAGAAGACCGCATTCCGCCCGGCCACGCGCCCCGTGCGAAACGCGTTCATGGCGAGAGGAATCCAGCGGGGCCTCCCGGTAATGGCTTCCGGAATGGCGGCGCAGTCGCCCGCCGCCCAGATGTGCGGCTTGTTGGTCCGCATGGCCGTCGTCACGCGCACGGCGCCCTCGTCCCCGAGCCGCAGCCCGAGCGCGGCGGCGACCTCCGTATTGGGCGCGATGCCGGTGGCCAGAATGACAGCGCCACAGCCTATTTTTTCACCGTCGTCGGTCCGAACGGCAAGGGGGCGGCCGTCCGGGGCTCTGTCGAGCCCCGTCGCGCGGGCGGCCCGGACGAGGATCCGGCCGCCCGCCGTGAGGCGCTCGGCCACGACGCGGGAGAGCGGCTCCGAAAGCCCGGACGGCAACAGCCGCCCAGCAGGCGCCACGATACTCACACGCGTGTCGTGGCCGAGCGCCGCGGCCGCCTCCAACCCGGTATATCCGGCGCCAACGACCACCACGTGGGCCGGCGGATCGGTGGCAAAGCGCTCCCTGATGCGCCGGGCATCGTCGAGCGTCCGGAGAACGAAGACACCCGGACCGGCAGGTCCTTGCGGGCCCGGTGTATGAGGCGCCGACGCCAGATATTCCGGTACTCGTGCCCGCGCGCCGACGGCCAGGATGAGGCGCTGCCACCGGACGGTGCGCCCATCGGCCAGGAGCGCCGTCCTCTCGCGCGCCCCGAACCCGGTCACCTCGGCGCCTGTCCACACGTCCACACCGAACGTCTCCGAAAAAGCATCCGGTGTGTAGCGCAGGAGCGCCTCTTCCCGGTCAATCTGTCCACCGGCGAACATGGGGAGCTCGCAGGTCGAATAGGCCAGGTCATAGCCCTTGTCAACGAGCAGAATGCGCGCGCCGGGCGCCGCCCGGCGCGCCGCCGCCGCCGCTGCCGTACCCGCCGCCGTTCCTCCAACTATCAACAGATCCGTCTGGTGGTCGGCTCGCATGCTATTGCCCGTCGTCCTGTGGTCCAAGCACATCGACCGGCTCCGGGCGCCGGTCCTGGTGCGCCTCGTCATGCGCTGAAGGTTCAAGGTGGGCCGTAATGACCACACTGTCTCCCGGAAACAGCTTGTGAAGGGCATCTTCAACGCGGTGGCTGCGATCGTGCGCATCCATCACACTCATTCCACTCTCGAACAGCAGGTGGTATTCAATCCAAACTTCATGGTTGATGCGCCTGTGGCGGAGCTGATGGTAGCCTTCAACGACTTCTTTCTCCACGGCCCTGTCGAGCAGCGTCCGGATCCGCTCTGTTTCCTCGGGGTCAGCCGCCTCCATGAGACCATGCACGGAGCGCCTCACAAGCGAAAGCGCTGTCCAGAGAATATTCAGCGCCACGAGAATGGCAACCACAGGGTCGAGCCACAGCCAGCCAGTAAGCATGACAAGCCCGAGTCCGATGAGCACGCCGACACTGGTCCAGACGTCCGTAAGCACATGGTGCCCATTGGCCTCGAGCACCACGCTCCGGTGCTTCCGCCCCGTTCGTACGAGCACGCCGCCGAGCACCAGGTTCACTGCCGCCAGGCCGCCCGTGATCCACAGGCCAACGCCGAGGCGCTGCAGTTCGGGCCCCGTAATCAAGTCTACGATGGCTGTATAGAGGATGGATATGGCTGCGATGGCAATCAGTGCCCCTTCGAAACCAGAAGAGAAATACGCCACCTTGCCATGCCCGTACGGGTGTCCTGCGTCGGCTGGCTGCTGCGAAAGCCACAGGCTGTAGCCGGCAAAACCGGTCGCAAACAGGTGAATTACAGACTCCAGCGCGTCCGAGAAAATGGCGGCCGACCCGGTAATGCTCCACGCCGTGAGCTTGCCGACGAGCATGACCAGAGCTACCAGGAGACTGGCCAGCATGACCGGGCGCTGGTAATCTTTTTCCGTCAGAACGACATGCATGGGAAATGAACCTGGATAACCGGAGGTGGTTGACGTAATCTACAGTCTGACGACCAGAACCCCCGCAGGTTTTCGCTTTCACCATGCAGCTCGAACACATTGGCATAGCCAGCGCCGACATTGAGGCCGACCTGGAACGCTATCGGCTTCTTTTCGGCATCGCTCCATACAAAGTAGAAGAAGTCCCCTCCGAGGGCGTACGCACGTATTTCCTGGATGCGGGCGGCACCAAGATTGAACTCCTCGAGGCGACATCCGCCGAGAGTGCCATTGCCCGGCACATCGAAAAGCGGGGCCCAGGCCTTCACCATCTCGCATTCGCCGTGGAGAATGCGGACGGGATGATGGAACGCGTACGGCAGCAGGGTCTCAGGCCGCTCAGTGACGCGCCGAAAGCGGGCGCCGACGGCAAGCTGATTTTTTTCGTCCACCCGAAGGATGCCGGTGGCGTCCTTACCGAGTTCTGCGCTCCTGGAAAGCCTCCAGAAGCGGAGTGAACTGCCCGTTGTCGTATCCCATCAGGAAAACGGCAACGCCTCCCAGCCGCTCGCGACCCACGTAGTCCAGTTTGTCGCCGAGGCTTTCGGCATCCTCGAACCAGCCCTGGTAGACGCCCGCCGAATCGGCGCGCGTGTAGAACGGACTGCCCGACAACGTGTCGCGCAGGACGGCCAGCTTATCGAGACGCGCTTCGACCGAAAGACGAAGATCGGGAAGTCGCAGACTGTCGACCCGGGCCCAGGTCAGGATCCTGCCGTCACCAGTTGTCGGTGCGCCATATCCAGTATGCTCGACCGGCCACTCGTACCCGTAGTATGGTACTGTCATGACAAGGCGGGCATCTTCAATGCCTGCCGCGCGGTAGCGCGCCACGATATCCTTCCACGAGCGCCCTTCCCACGCCTTGAGCGGGGCAACGGGTCCTGCCGTGGGCCCCGTCAACCAGTGAATGTCGTACCCCTGCACATAGAACATATCTATATGGGGCGCAATGACGTCCAGGCCATACATCCGGCTTACATCAAACGCGGGTGCAAACGCCGAGATTTCTTTTTCGGCTGGCAGCGCCCTGCGCAGCGCCGCCAGGAACGCGTGGAAACCGCCAATAGTCGCGTCCGGAGCCGGCTCGAAGAGCTCGACGTCCAGGTGCAGTCCCGGGCTGTCGGCCTCGTCCACCATGCGCACGATATCCTGCACCAGGCGCTGCCAGCGCACACTGTCGGCGAAGACCGGCAGGATGGTTTCCGCTTCCATCATGGCAACGGTTGGCACAAGCCGCGTACCCACGCTGTCAGCGGCCGTACGAAAGTCCTGCCAGGCATCCGGCCACCCATTCCGGGTCAGGATGAAGCCGCTCGAGTCGACTCGCGTTGTGAAGAACATGATCCGGTCATAGAGGCTGAGATCCATCTCTGTCCACGCATCGGTCATCCACCAGGCGTAGTAGCCGGCCACGAGCGGCGCCCGTGAGGTATCCCCGGCTGGCGGAGCATCCTGTCCCCGGGCCGGTACACTCCAGTTTGCGCTCCACGAGAGCATCCACAGGAAAAAAATGGGTGTAAGCCGCCTCATGGCCACCTCGCTGCGCGGAGCGTACTGTCGAGCGACTGGTCGCCGTAGGAGAGGGGAAAAATGGCGACGCCCGCGAGGCGCTCCTGCTTCACAAAGTCGTATTTCCGGCCGAGCGATTCGGCGTCCTCGAACCAGCCCTGCCGCCATGCGGTCGAGTCGCCTGTCAGGTACCACGGGGAGCCCGATGCGGCGTCGCGGCGCAGACCGTGCACCTGTGCGGCGTCTCGCGCCGAGGGCACACCTGCGAGCGCGGGTGCGAACGTGGTCAGCGCGCCGACCGCCTCAGTGCGGGCACCCGGCTCGGGACCCTCCGTGGGCCATTCGTAGCCATAATAGGGCACGGAGAAAAGCATCCGGTCCCGGCCAATGCCGAGGGCGTCGTATCGCGCCAGGATGGTATCCCAGCTTCTCCCCGGCCAGCCCCGGATGGGCGACAGGGGCCCGGCGGTATCGCCCGTCAGCCAGTGCAGGTCGTAGCCCTGGACCACCACAAAATCGCTGACGGCAGCGAGCGCCGCCTCGTCGTAGGCATCGGACACGTCGAGCGCCGCAAGGAAGACACTGAGCTCCAGGTCGGCGCGGACACCCCTGAGCCGCGAACGCAGTTCGGCCACGAAGCGGGTATACGCGCCGCGCAGCTCAGGCGTCACGGGCTCAAAGACTTCCACGTCCATGTGGATACCGCCCACGGAGCCGGACGTCGCCAGGTCGGTAATGTCGCCAATCAGCTCTTCCACGCGCTCTTCCGAGGAAAAAACGGCGTGGAAAACATGTGCGTCCAGAATGCTCACCGTAAGATGGATGGGTACGTTGTGCGACTGGGCCTCGGAAATAAGACCCACCCACGCATGGGGCCAGCCCTGCCGGTCGGCGAGGCGACCATCTGCGCTGACGGGCAGGTCGAAAAAGAACAGAACGTCCAGCAACTCAAAATCATACGTGGTCCAAGCGTCGCCCATCCATGCCGGATGATACCCGGCTGCCTGCATGCGGAAAGGACTGGCGCCCGCTGGCGCATCGTCCGCGGAGGAACCGTCCTCCGGTGTTACCGAGCCATCCTGCGAGCACGCCGACAGTGCGAGCGCGAACAGAAAAGCGGGCAGCAAGTGGAAATGAGTGGAACGGGACATGTCCTGGGGAGGGTATGGGCGAGGCTTCTGGATCGTTTTCGGCCACTTATTCTGGATCTTAACTGGACGGGGACTTAAAACTGCACGCGCGACGGCCGATGTTACAATTTGTACCTCCTGAGGAAAGGAACAGGTCGAAGCGATCACCGGATCCTGTACCGGTACGCTGCAGCCGACGGCTTATTCCCTCTCGCGTCCGCACTGACCCTGCGGGCGCACTCATCGGCAGAAACCGGCGCGGCCGGGGTGGTTCCGCCATCCCGGCCGCGCCGGTTTGTATACCGGTCCCGTTTTGTATTCCGGTCGACGAGGCCCCTCGAGAGGAGTCCGCCATGAGGTCTGCTCCGGCGACCTCCTACGGGAAATCGGTTGTAATTCGGTTTCCTTAACACCGCGTGATCTGTATACTGCGGCCTCACCCGGCCACAGCCTGATCATGCTCAATTACATCTGGGGCGGACTCATCATATCGAGTCTGGTGTTCGCCCTCGTCTACGATACACGCGACCTCGTGCGCGACACGTACCGCAATGGCGCGGACGTGACGCTCGAACTGGCCGTCGAGGGCGACGCCGCCCAGCGCCGCCAACCGGCACGCGTACGCATTTCGCCCGACAGCTACCGGGCGCTCTATGGGGTCGACGCCGCACCCACGGGGGCCTACGAAGGCATGCTGGTCCGGACAGCCGACGGTATGCAACTCCGGTTTGCGGCCGATGCCTCTGTCCCCGAACCCTGGGCGACTATCCGCGACATGACCTCTCCCCGCGATAACGACCTCCGCGGCACGGTGCTCGCGCTGGATTCGCACACCGACTCGACCGCCACGGCCGTTATCCAGTTCGCGGACGTGAAGTTTGTCAAGATGACGGCCATTGCGCAGGCGGCTATTGACATGGCGGAGACCGCCGTATCCCTCGCTCTTGGCCTCATCGGCGTGATTGCCCTCTGGATGGGCCTGTTGAAGATTGCCGAAGCCGCCGGCCTTATTCATACTGTGGTCCGCGTCACGCAGCCGATTCTGGGTCCGCTCTTCCCTGAAATCCCGAAAGGCCATCCGGCACTCGGCATGATTGTCCTCAACCTGACCGCCAATATGCTCGGTCTCGGAAATGCCGCCACCCCGCTCGGCATCAAGGCCATGGAGGAACTGCAGAAGCTGAATCCGAATCCAGATACGGCCACCAACTCCATGGTCATGCTGCTTGCCATGAATACGGCGTCGGTGCAGCTCGTACCGCCCGTCATCCTGGTGGCCCTCATGGGGCTGCAGATCAATCAGCTGATTTTTGCCATCATCATCGTGACATTCATTTCACTCGTTGTGGCCATCACAGCGGCCAAGCTGCTCTCACGCATGAAACGCTACCGCACACAACCTGACGGGGAGGTCTGACATGGAATTCTTACGCTCATTCATAGAAACCGCCTCGGTATTCGTGCTGCCGCTTCTCATCGTGGGCTTTCCGCTCTACGGTATGCTCAAACGCGTCCCCGTCTACGAGGAGTTTGTTGAAGGCGCCAAGGACGGGTTTCGCGTCGCCGTCACCATCATTCCCTACCTGGTGGCCATTCTCTTCGCCATCGGCATGTTCCGGGCATCGGGTGCCATGGAATTTGTGGTCGAGGGCATGCGCCCGCTGCTCTCGCTCATCGGAATTCCACCGGAGGTGCTGCCCATGATGGTCATTCGGCCTCTGACGGGCTCAGGATCGGCCGCCATCGTGCTCGACATGATCCAGCAGTTCGGGGAAGATTCCATCCTGGTCAAGATGGCAGCGACCATGTTCGGGTCGACGGAAACCACCTTTTACGTGATCGCCGTGTACTTCGGCGCGGTCAATGTGCGCAAGACTCGGCACGCCGTGCCAGCGGGGCTGTTGGCCGACGTCGTGGCCATGATCGCGGCCGTCTACGTCGTGCGCCTGCTGTTCGGGTAGCCCCCCGTGCGGCAAGCAATCCGGCGCCCGCGGCCTGGCACACTCCCGTTCTACGCTCCCCGGATTGTAGCCGCCGCCGCTTCAATGGTGCGGAGGTGGATATCGACGGCGGCGCGAACCGGAACGGGATGCAGGCCGAAGGGCTCCCAGAGCGCCGCCGCAAGAGCGTCCCCGTGGCCGCCTTTGGCCGCACCCGCGTCAGTCCCGTGGCCGCCTCTGGCCGCACCTGTGTCAGTCCCGTGGGCGCCGGTAGCCGGGTCGGCATCCCGTGGCGCAGCAGCGGCAGCGAGGTGGGCCCGGATTTCGGGCAGGAGCTCACGGAATGCCAGATAGGCTGTCGGCGTTTCCGGTTCACGCGCGCCTTCAACGAGGAAGAGCGGAAGCTCCGTGACCACCGAGAGTGGATCACCACCGAGCGAGCGCACGAACTCCATTGAACTGTCGCGAAACAGAAGCGCCGAGGGTTCGTCGCCACGGCTACGGAACCATGTCCGCATGGCCGCGCCCTCTGGGGTTGTTGTGAAGCCTTCGGCAATCCTGAAAAACCCCTTCTCTCCCTTTCGGTTGTGGTCATGCAGGCGCAGGCCGTGTTCGGCCGCGGCACGCTCGAACGCCCGCTGCAGATGCTCCGTACGGTACCCCCAGTGCTTGTCTATGAGGAGCATGGCCCCATCTGAAAAACCCATGCCATGCAGGCTCGCATGCACATCGAACGGCCCGTGCGTTCGCAGATACGCCGCGACCACCCTATTTTCGGGACGCATGTCCGGATATCCGAACTCCACATCCCGCCCAGGCTTTTCCCTGATGACGTCACGCAGATATGCCCTCGTGTCCGGCCACGCCGCGCGCCACGACGCGTTTCTGGCCTCTCCGTCGGGGTTCACATGCGGCACAATGCAAAGGGTCCACTCCTCGAGCAGCGCGCGGAACGCTTCCGGTGTGGTCATAAGCGCCGCTGCGAGCGCTCGCAGCGTGGTGGGCCCCGCCGGCTCATCGGCGTGGGCTCCGGCCAGGAGCGACATCCGGCGGGGCCCGCGGCCCACCGTGAGCGCCCGGATGGGGCGTCCTTCCTCCGACTCCCCGATCACGTCATACGGCATGTCCGCGTCTTCATCCAGCCAGGCGTCCGGGCGCAGTACAGATTCCAGGTTCATTGTTTTCCTTCCACAAGTGGTTCTGCTGTCATGAATGTCTGTTTTGCAACGAGCGAATGCGTTCCCTTTGTGAAGACCGGTGGCCTCGCCGACGTCGCCGGTGCCCTGCCAGTGGCGCTGTCGCGCGCCCGCCCGGATATCCGGATCAAGGTGTTCCTGCCGCTGTACGCGCGCATCCCCGTTTTTGATCACGGGTTTGTACATGCCGATGACCTCGGCGAGCTGAACGTTACGCTCGGAGACGAACCCGTTCCGTATCACGTCTGGTATGGCCACCTGCCTGACTCGGAAGTCGAGGTCTACCTGATTGACTGCCCGCGCTTCTTCCACCGCGGTACGCTCTACACAGACCACGTGGACGAAGCCCGCCGCTTCATCCTGCTGCAGAAGGCGGCCTTCGACGTCATGCAGCGATACGCCTTTTCGCCCGACATCGTGCACTCCAACGACTGGCAGACGGCCCTCATGCCCGCCATGCTCCGGCACGCGTATGCGTGGGATGAGCGCTTCCGCCAGGCGCGCAGCGTGCTGTCCATCCACAACCTGGCCTATCAGGGCCTGACCCATCCCCACTACGCCTGGGAAGCGGGGCTCCCCGTCGATCACGCGGTTCCGGGCGGCGCCTACCACATGGACGGTGCCTTCTCCTGCCTCCGTGCTGGCCTTGTCGAAGCCGACCAGATCACGACCGTATCGCCAACATATGCCGCCGAAATCCAGACGCCCCTCCTCGGCTGCGGCCTGGATGGCGTGCTGTCGGCCCGGCACAACGATCTTACCGGTATACTGAATGGGGTCGATACGGCGTACTGGAATCCCCGGACCGATGCGCACCTGGCCGCGCACTATGGCGCCGGCGACCTGGGAGGCAAAGCAGCCTGCCGCACGGCGCTGCTCGCCGAATTTGGCCTGTCGGCTCCGCCGGACGTACCTGTCATAGGCATTGTCTCGCGCCTGGCCGATCAGAAGGGTTTCGATCTGTTGGTCCCCGAGCTTGAACAGGTACTCCGGGAGCGGGAGTTCCGGCTCATTGTGCTCGGCAGCGGAGCGCCCTGGCTGGAGGGTTTCTTCCGCAGTCTGGCGGCGATTTTCCCGGACAAAGTAGGCCTCTTCGTCGGGTACGACGAGGGCCTCTCACACCGGATTGAGGCAGGCGCGGACGCCTTCCTGATGCCCTCCCACTACGAGCCGTGCGGCCTCAACCAGATGTATTCCATGCTCTACGGCACGCTGCCGATTGTGCACCACACCGGAGGGCTGGCCGACACGGTGCGTGACCTCGACGAGCATCCCGACCAGGGCACCGGCTTTTCCTTCCATGATGCGCGCCCGGATGTCGTCGCCGCCACGCTCCACCGGGCCATTGATACGTTCCAGGACCAGGACATATGGCGCGCCGCCATGCGGCGCGCCATGCAACAGGACTTTTCCTGGGACCGCGCCGCGGCTTCCTACCTCAACGTCTACCAGCGCGCGCTGTCACAGCGTCCATGATGCGTTGCGCCCACATCACGGGGGCTTCCCCGGCGCGGCGATCTACCACGGCAAGCTCGTCGCGGTACACGAACATCCAGTGTTCCAGTACGCGTCTTGCGTCGACTTCTTCGCGACCTGTGGGGTCACCCTCCGGCAGGGGCGCCTGGACGGCGCGTTCCCACGAGGCGTGGATATGCTCCAGATTACCCGCCCCAACGGGCACAGGCAGCCGCGCGGTCCACGCCAGGATGCCCCCCCTGAGTAGCGCTGCCGTCGCGTGATCCTCGCCCTCGCGGCAGAGCCACACCGCACGGTCGAGCCCGTCCACGGGCTCCGCAACGGCTCCTCCTTCTACCACGAGATCGTCCAGGAGCTGGATCCAGTCCCGCATGCGCGCCGCCGTCTCGAAATCCAGCGCCCCGGCCGCATGTGCCATGTCGGCCTCCAGTTCGGCCACCACGTCGTCCACGTCGCCCTCGAGAAAGGAGGCGACGCGCGCGTGCTCCGCCGCGTAAGCCTCCGGGTCAGGTCGCTCACACGGCATCAGGCACCGACCCATGTCTCCCCGCAGGCAGCGGCGCCCGCCATCGAGCTCCTTCTGCGAGCAGTTCCGAAGCCGAAAAACCCGCTCTATGATTTCGATCAGGCTGGCGGCCTGCCTCCTCGATTTCAAGGGGCCGAAATACCGCGCTCCGTCGGAGCGTACCAGAACCTGCGCTGTAATTCGGGGATACGCCTCACCGGGGTCAAGGCGCAACCACGGCCGCTCCACATAGCGCGTCTGCGCCCGGTTGTAGGGCGGGTCTTCCTGCTTGATGGCGCGCGACTCGACGACGAGGGCGTCGAGTTCCGTGGGCAGGACTTCCCAGTCAATGTGCCTGACAGCCGCAATCAGCTTGCGGATACGCGCCGGGTGCGCCTCGACGGCATTGAAATAACTGCGCACGCGCGACGCAAGCGCGCGGGCCTTGCCGATATAGAGCAGCTTTCCGCGGCCGTCCCGCATGCGATACACACCGGGCTCGTCCGGCACGAGCGGCAGCGTCTCCCGCCGAATGCGCTCCACATGCGTGGAAAGAGGCCGCACGGAGGCATAGTTGCGCGTCTGCAGGGTAATGAGTTCGTCAAGCTGCCGAATGCCGTGATCTTCGAAGGCGTGCTGCAGCAGGCGTTCAAGCACTGCCGTCGTGATCTCCGCATCGCGCAGCGCGCGGTGCCTGCCAGACGCTTCCAAACGGTAGAACGTGGCCAGACTGGCCAGGCTCTTGGACCGCAGCCCGGGAAGCAGGCGCCGTGCCAGGCGCAGCGTACAGAGACCGCGCGCCGGCAGCAGGTCCATATCGGCGCGCTCCAGTTCGGCGTTCAGAAAGCCCCGGTCAAAGGCGATGTTGTGCGCCGTGAAGAGGCCATGGTCCAGAAACGCCCTGTAGCGCGGCAGCACCGCTGCGGCACCCGGTTTGCCGAACACGTGCCCCGTGCTGATGCCGGTAATGCGGGTAATACGCGAAGGGATGGCGGTGCCTGGGTTGATGAGCTCCGAAAACGTGGTCAGCGAGCCGTCATGCGCAATTCGAACCGCCCCTATCTCAATTACGCGGTGCGCTCTGGCCGAGGTACCTGTGGTTTCAGTGTCCGTAACGACGATGGTGTCGTCCGTGCCGAGGAACTCCTGGAATACCGATGTGCGAATGCGCGCGTCCATGCACGGCATACCCGCACGGGACGGGCAAAGATTCCGGCCGGAACCGCCTCAGGCGGCCAAGTGGAGCGTCGTCTGACGCGGCAGGCGGAGCGGAAAATGAGCGGCGAAGACTGTACCGGCGGAGACCGAGGGCTTGAGCGTGACATGCCCTCCGAGCAGGTCGGCGAGCGCACGCGCCCTGGCCAGGTGCATGGTATCGGTCTGGCCTGCCGCGTGATCGGCCGTGATGTTCATGGCGCAGTCGGTGCTGCCAATGTCGATAGCCACATCCACTCCACCTTCCTTCATTGTGGCCAACACGTGCTCCAACAGCGCATCCAGTATACCTGCGGCATGGTCGGGATCTGTCCAGGCACGGTCATCTCCCGGCTCGATCGCCATGCGAAAGGGGATGTCAGCCAGGCGCGCCTGCTGCATGTGCCACTCCACGACATCCGTAAGGCGGTCCGAGACCTGAAAGGCGCTTGCATGCGCCCTCAGCGTCCCGGCCTCCAGTTCGCTCCACTCGAGAAGATGCCGGGCCAGACGTGAAAGCCGTTCCACATCGCCAAGTGCCGACGCTACGAAGGGCGCGGCATCCTGCCCGGCGTGATCCCGCAGCGTCTGCAGGCACACTCCGAGCGATGCCAGAGGCCCACGGAGGGACTCTGAAACATCCTGCAGGCTGACCGCCTTGTTGGGGGGAAATGTGATCATGAGGGAAAAGAGGGGTTCATCCTGATTACGGTATCGCCCCCCTATCCGAATACTTAAAAGCGTGTTGACCGGGCACGCGCATCACCGCCTGAGCTTCTCCGTTTCGGCGCCGAGGTCCGCATCCATCAGGATAGACAGAATACGGCCCACTTCCTGGTTGTCGAGCGATCCAGAGAAGGCCGCGGCGCCGGGTCCACGGGCGAAGAGAGGCACGTCGACCGCCGTGTGCCCGGACGTGCTCCAGTGGACGGCGGCGCGCTGGGCCATCACGTCCCGCAGCAGGTTCTCGAGCCACGCGCGCAGTCCGTTCAGGTTTCTGCTCGCCAGGAATCGCTCCATCTGGAAGACATCGGCCTCCCCGAGCGTGTAGCCAAAATCTGCAGCGAGGGTTGTAACAACGCGCTGGCGCAGGGTCTCGGGCGCCTGGACCCACTCGGCATACTGCTGCGAAAACCGCTCAATGGACGACTGGGTGGCCGGAATCGGTGCCGGGTCGTACCGGTAGCCCGATCCGCCCCCTTCCCACTCTCCACCGAGCGTAAGGCCTCCTGTCTCGTGATCGGACGTGGCGAGCAGCAGGATGTCGTCCCGGGTGGATGCAAACGCCGCCGCCACCCGATACGCCTCGTCGTAGGCCAGCATGTCAGCCAGGTGGGCTACGACATCGCGGTTGTGGCCTGCGTGATCAATGCGACCCGCTTCGATCATGATGAAAAAGGGCTCGTCGGCAGACGCGAGGCGCTCGAGCGCCCACGACGTCATTTCTGCAATGGAAGGCTCCTCGGTGTGACGCCGATCCACTTCGTAGGCCATGTGGCTGCTTGAAAACAGCCCCAGTACCGGCAGTCGCGTTGCGCCTAGAAGTTCATCGCGTGTAGATACGAGTCCATACCCGGAACCTGTTACAATATCTGTACTGTCTCGGCGCGCCCCGCCCTCTTCTGGACCAAAAAAGAAACTTCGCCCACCGCCGAGCAGGATTTCAATACCCTGCGCGAGCTGTTGCTGCGCAATCTCGTCTTCCTGCGCGCGCAGCGGTACGTGCGCCGAAAAGGCGGCCGGCGTGGCGTGCGTTATGCGGGCGGTCGAAATGAGCGCTGTGTTCCACCCGTTCGACTCCGCGGCTTCAAGCAGGGTGCCGAGCCGCAGCGTATCGGGGTCCACGCCGATGGCACCGTTGTAGGTTTTGACTCCCGTGGCATAGGCCGTAGCGCTCGAGGCGGAGTCGGTAATGCGGGAATTGACAGCGTGTGTAACGACCGATCCTTTCTGGTCCGCGTCCATGGAAAGCGTTGTCCCTGGGCCACGCTGGTCGCGCAGGAAGTCACGGGCGAGCGTGTACGTTGCCGAACCTGTGCCATCGGCGATAAAGAAAATGACGCCCTGTGGGCGCTCCCGTAGTGCGTCCTGGGCCCAGGCCGCTGTCTGTCCTTGACCGAGCCCGACACCCAGTACGAGTAGTACGGCCAGTCCCAGAAAACGTCGAGACACCTGGCGGAGCGGCTGCCTGCGTCGGTGGACAAATGAGGAGCGAATCGTGTGGAGTGTTGTCACGGGGTTGGTCATCCGTTTGGGCGTTTGCATCGAAAGAAGCCAAGCTAAGGCAGGCGACCGACCTCCGGGTTATGAATTTGCAAAATATTGCCCATTCAGGGTGCTCATGTCGCGGACCCTCACGCCGTTTCGTTGTAGAATGGACCTGTTCACCATGTACCACTGAATTGAGTTGGAAGAATGAAAGTCACCGTAGTCGGAGCCGGAAACGTAGGAGCCACCGTAGCAGAATGTGTGGCACGCAAGGACATGGCCAGTGAGGTCGTTCTGATCGACATCGTAGAGGGCCTTCCCCAGGGCAAAGCACTCGACATGCAGGAATCCGCGCCCATCCATCTGTTCGATACAAAAATTGTCGGTACGAACGACTACAGCGACACGGCAGGTTCGGACATCTGTGTCATCACGGCCGGACTGGCGCGCAAGCCGGGCATGAGCCGGGACGACCTGCTTGCCAAGAACGCATCGATTGTCGGCTCGGTCACCGAGCAGTTCGTAGCCCATAGTCCGAACGCCATCATCATCGTAGTCTCCAATCCACTCGATGTGATGACAAATGTGGCCTATCTCAAGTCAGGTTTCCCCAGCCAACGCGTATTCGGTATGGCAGGCGTCCTCGATACGGCGCGCTACCGCGCATTCATCGCCGAGGAACTGGGCGTATCTGTTCGCGACATCCAGGCCCTCCTTATGGGTGGACACGGTGACACCATGGTGCCGCTGCCCCGCTACACCACCGTTGCCGGCATCCCGCTGCCACAGCTCCTTTCGGAGGAAAAAATCAATGCCATCGTGGAGCGGACCAAATTCGGCGGCGGGGAAATAGTGAAACTGATGGGCACATCGGCGTGGTACGCACCAGGGGCCGCAGCGGCTGAGATGGTGGAAGCGATCATAAAGGACTCGGGCCGTGTGCTGCCGTGCGCGGTATGGCTGACGGGCCAGTACGGTGTAGAAGACCAGTTCATCGGTGCGCCGTGCCGACTTGGTCGCAACGGCGTCGAGGAAATCCTCGAAGTCGAGCTCTCGGCCGATGAGCAGGCGCTCATGGACCAGTCTTCCGAACATGTACGTGAGAACCTGGCCAGTCTGGCGCGCCTCCAGGCAAACTGACCGGGTACGGATTTTTACCCTGTTTTTCCTCGCTTTCGGGTGAACCTGCTGCAGGGCGGTGGCGTTCGCTGGGGCAAACAGAGTCATTTTCTCCCTCCCGTCAACCATGATGTTCCGCTTGCGCTTACGCTTTCTTTTCACGCTCACCGTCGCGCTGTCCGCGGGGCTCCTCGCTGCCTGCTCTTCCGACTCGAATGGTGGGGGGGGCGACAGCGGACCCGCCGTTGAAGTCACAGATGTGATTGAAGGTTCGGGCCGGACTGTCCTCTTTGGCCAGACGCTGATTACGACCTTTGAAGGTCGACTACCGGACGGCACCGTCTTTCACTCCTCGGAGCTGAACGGTGAAGACCTGACTTTTACGCTTGGTGTCGGGCAGGGACTGCGCGGGTGGGACGAAGGGCTGCAGGGCATGTTGGAAGGTGGTACGCGCCGCCTGGTCATACCTCCCGAGAAAGGCTTTGGAGATGAAGAATTCTGCGTGCTGGAAGGCGGCTGTGTCCCGCCGAATACGGTCGTGACGTATGACTTTACGGTCAAGGAAATTTTCGATACCGTTAAAATCACACAGACCGAACCGGGAGAAGGCCGAACAGCCGAATTCGGTGACATCGTATTCGTGGAATTCTTCGGCTTCCGCTCCGATGGAGAGCTTTTCGACGCATCCAATGTGGCGGGCGGCGACTTCTTCTTCACGATAGGTGGCGGCACCGTGATTCCCGGCTTCGAACAGGGCGTACTCGGCATGCAGGTCGGCTCCTCCCGCACGCTTCTCATCCCCCCGAACCTGGCCTACGGAGCTGCGGGTATCAGCGGGGTCATTCCGCCGTGGGAAGTCATCCGGTTCGAGGTCACGATGAACGAAATCGTCAAACCGGGCGAATAACCCGGCGTAGAGATCGTGTCAGGCTGACCGCCGAACGACTTCGCTTTCGACCCACTGCACGGCGTGTTGCATGAGCTCGGCCGCGCCAGCCAGGTTGAGCTTCGTCTTGATCCTGGCCCGGTAGCTTTCGATGGTCTTTATCGAAAGCCCGAGGCGCTCGGATATTTCCCTCGTTCCCTGGCCGTGACCCGTCATCTCGAACACCTCCAGTTCCCTGTTCGAAAGGACATCCAGTGGTGACCGGTTGAACGCGCTCTTCCCAAGGGCCATGCCCTGCAGGAGGCGCTCGTTGATTTCGTTGGATACGTAGATACCGCCTCCCAGGACGCGCCGGACGGCCGTTACCACCTCTTCGCCGGCGGCCATCTTCATTAGGTATCCGCGCGCTCCGGCGCGGATGGCCCGTTCTGCATATAGCGACTCATCGTGCCGCGATACGACGAGGACCTTGATGCCCGAATTGATGGCATGAATGCGCGGAATGAGTTCGATCCCACTCATTCCCGGAAGCGATACGTCCACAATGACCACGGCCGGACGAGCCTGTTCCAGGGTTTCCAGCATGCTTTCAGCGGTTTCCTTTTCACAGCAGACCCTGATGTCCTTCTCGGCCTCAAGTACCAGCCGGAGACCTTTCCTCATGAGTGGGTGATCGTCGACAATGCCGACATGGATGATGTCTTGATCCTGCATGATGCTGCACGATGACAGGTGAACGAAGTGATCCTCATTTGACGATAAGAAGATCTTGACGCGAGTCATGACGGGACGTGTACCACACGTGAATAGTGGCGTCTCTTCATCCAACGTGGGGGATTCGCCCACATGACTGCCCGCTGCCGGACCGCACGTAGGATATTCACCTACAGCGCAGTGCAGGATCCCCCCGCCGCCGAACGCACCGGCAACGGGGCTTGCCAAACAACGCAAAAAACACATATCATGGGGCTGCTACTGAACCCACCACACCATTCATGGAAACGACGCAACCTCACGCGTACCGGGAAAGCCGGGGCGAACTTGTACATTTCGACGACGGGATTGTCCGTCTTTTCGTCCTGGCAACCGCCATCTGGGGCTTCGTAGGAATGCTGGTTGGTGCGCTCATCGCGCTCCAGATGCCATTCTGGCAGGCCAACCTGGGTCCATACCTGACGTTCGGCCGCCTCCGGCCGCTGCATACCAACGCCGTGATTTTTGCCTTCGCCGGCAACGCCATTTTTGCGGCTGTCTATTACTCCACGCAGCGACTCGTGAAGGCGCGGATGTTCAGCGACCTTATGAGCCGCATCCACTTCTGGGGATGGCAAACCATCATCGTATCGGCCGCCATCACACTCCCACTTGGAATCACAACCAGCAAGGAGTACGCCGAACTCGAGTGGCCCATCGACATTCTGATCACGGTCATCTGGGTTGTATTCGCCGTCAACTTCTTCTGGACGCTGAAGGTCAGGCGGGAAAAGCATCTGTACGTAGCCATCTGGTTCTACATCGCCACGATCGTGACCGTGGCTGTTCTCCATATCGGGAACAGCCTAGCCATACCGGCCGGTCTTTTCAAGAGTTATCCGATCTACGCCGGCGTCCAGGATGCCTTTATCCAATGGTGGTACGGGCACAACGCCGTGGCCTTCTTCCTGACTACGCCGTTCCTGGGCCTCATGTACTACTTCCTGCCCAAGGCGGCCGAACGACCGGTATTCTCCTACCGGCTGTCGATTGTCCACTTCTGGAGCCTCGTTTTCATCTATATATGGGCGGGCCCCCACCACCTGAACTACACATCCATTCCCGAATGGGCGGCGACGCTGGGCATGGTATTCTCAGTCATGCTCTGGATGCCGAGTTGGGGCGGCATGATCAATGGCCTGTTCACGCTTCGTGGGGCCTGGCACAAGCTCCGGGACAGCGTTGTCCTGCGCATGTACGTGATAGGCATCACATTCTATGGCATGTCCACGTTCGAGGGCCCCATGTTGTCCGTCAAGACAGTGAACGCCCTGAGTCATTACACAGACTGGACGATTGGCCACGTGCATGCCGGTGCGCTTGGCTGGAATGGGTTCATGACGTTCGGAATGATTTACTGGCTGCTCCCTCGACTCTGGAAAACCAAACTCTGGAGCCCGCGCCTGGCCAATGCCCACTTCTGGATTGGCACAATTGGTATGCTGCTGTACGTCATGGCCATGTATTCGGCGGGCGTCACGCAGGGCCTCATGTGGCGCGCATTCGACGAAGCAGGTCGCCTCGTCTATCCAGATTTCATGGAGACCGTCATCCAGATCGTACCCATGTACTGGGTGCGCCTCATTGGTGGCCTGATGTACCTGGCAGGGGTCATCCTTATGCTGGTCAACCTGTTCAAGACCATTGCGACCGCCCCATCGAAGCTCGACGATTCGTCCATCACTGTATCCTGAATCCCTGAACCGTCATGAGTCCATTCATTGAAACAGACGGCAAGCACCGCAAACTGGAAGGCTGGCCGTTCATGTTCACCCTGCTTACGACCATCGCCATCCTCATAGGTGGCACGGTCGAATTCCTGCCGCTGGTATTGGTGGAGAGCAATGTTCCCCGTATTGAGACCGTCCTTCCTTACACGCCGCTTGAACTGGCGGGCCGGGACGTCTACATCCGTGAGGGGTGTGTCGGGTGTCATTCCCAGCAGGTCCGGCCGTTCCGCGATGAAATTGAGCGCTACGGAGAATATTCCAAACCAGGGGAACACGTTTATGACCATCCCTTCCTCTGGGGGTCAAAACGAACGGGCCCGGACCTGCACCGTGTAGGAGGCAAGTACCCGGACCTGTGGCACGTTCGGCATATGGAAGATCCCCGTTCAACAAGTCCACAGTCACTCATGCCACCGTACGCCTGGCTGCTCGCCAATGACCTTGACTTCGAGGACATTCCGTCCCGCATGAGCGCACTCCGCAAAGTGGGTGTGCCATATTCCGACGCCGAGATCGAATCTGCAGTCCGTGATGCCCGGACACAGGCCACGCGCATTGCCGAGGGCGTTGCCGAAACCGGGGGACCCGACGGCCTGGAAGACAAAGAAATTGTAGCGCTTGTCGCCTACCTGCAGCGTCTCGGCACTGATATCAACTGACACCCGCCACCGGAAACGCGCCCAGCCCCCCAACCCATCATGTTCAAAGAAGTCGTCCGCGGTCTCGAAACAGGTGATCTGGCCATCATTGGGCTGCTCGCCTTTGTGGTCGCCTTTCTTCTGGTCACACTTCGCGTCGTACTCATGAAGAAATCTGAACGCGAACACCACAAGAACATGCCACTCCATGACTCCGAGGACGTGCAAGAGGAATCAAAATGAGTAACGATACGCATCGCGACGACGCCAACCCGAATCAGTCTGCCTCGCAGGACGAGCCCCTCATCGAGGGGCACAGTTATGACGGCATCGAAGAATATGACAACCCCATGCCCGGTTGGTGGGTATGGCTCTTCTGGATATGCGTGGCGTTTGCCCCCGTCTACGTTCTGGGCATGCACGTCTTTGACATCATTCCCACGTACGAGGAAAAGTTGGCATCGGACCAGGCCGAACTCGCTGAAATCCGAACGGCATGGGAAGCGCAGAATCCCACGTTTGAAGTCTCCAATGACGCTATTGCTGCATTCGTGGGTGTGGAGGAGGCCATTGCGGCGGGACAGCAGCTCTACAGCGCCAACTGTGCGGTCTGCCACGGAGCCAGTGGTGAAGGCCTGATCGGTCCCAACCTGACAGATGCCTACTGGATTCACGGTAATGAGAACGTGGACATTTATACCGTGATCACGGAGGGCGTCCTCGACAAGGGCATGACGCCCTGGGGAAGCATTCTTGCGCCACAGGAGCGCTCCGAACTCGTGGCTTACATCCGCTCCATTGAAGGCACCAACCCGGAGGGAGCCAAAGAGCCACAGGGCACGTTGTATGAGGAAAGCCCTGCGGAAGACAACGAAGAGGAAACGTAATACTCCATGGCCGATGGCCCCGCTATCCTCCAGTCCCCTGATGAGGTACTGTCCACTCTTGGCAAGGATGGCAAGCGCAAGTGGCTGTACCCTGTAGAAAGCAAGGGGCGCTTCCTGACTCGGCGGCGCTGGACCGGCTTTCTGCTCGTTCTCGCCTACCTCGCATTGCCCATTGTACACATCGGTGGCAAGCCGGCCATGCTGTTGGATGTGGTACACAGGGAATTCGCCCTTTTTGGGGCCGTGTTCTATCCCACAGACACGCTCCTTCTGATGCTCATGCTGATCGCCATCATGGTGGCCGTCATCCTGGTCACGGCGCTTCTGGGACGCGTATGGTGCGGATGGGCGTGTCCCCAGACGGTCTACCTGGAATTCGTATTTCGTCCGATTGAGCGCCTCATCGAGGGAAAGGAACACGTTCGCAAGCGCCGCGACGAGGGCCCCATGTCCGTCGACAAGGCATGGAGAAAAGCCGCCAAGTGGAGTATCTACCTTGTGATCTCCCTTCTGCTTGCCAACACCTTTGTCGCCTACTTTGTTGGCTGGGAAGCGCTCCTCACCTGGATGCAGGCCCCGCCCACCGAACACTGGGGCTTCTTTCTGGTGATGGCCATTACTACTGGCCTCATCCTGTTTGATTTCGGCATATTCAGGGAGCAGATGTGCACCATCACATGTCCCTATGCCCGCATGCAGTCCATCATGCTCGATGAAGACTCTGCCATCGTTTCCTACGACCCTGGCCGTGGCGAGCCCCGCGCCCGTAGGTCCAAAAAACAGCTGCAGGAAGAGGAAGAGGGCCGCGCCGAGCAGAAGGGCGACTGCATTGACTGCTTCGCATGCGTACGCACATGCCCAACAGGGATTGACATCCGGGATGGCCTGCAGATGGAATGTGTGGCCTGTACGCAATGCATTGACGCGTGCGACCACATCATGGACAACATTGGAAAACCCCGTGGGCTTATCCGGTACACATCCGAACGGGAGCTGGAGGGCAAGAAAACCCGACTGTTCCGCCCGCGAACGGTCATCTACGCGATCGCCCTTGTTTTCGTACTGTCTGCCTTCTCGATCGTACTGACGCAGCGCGCTGACTATGACATCAACATCGGGCGCGCCGTCGGCGAGCCCTACACCGAGCTCGGTGACGGGCGCATTGCCAACCGCCTGCGTTTCCGCGTGCGCAACCAGACGCCGGTTCCAGCGTCCTTCACGGTGCGTGTTGCCGACGGTTCTTCACTTGACCTGCGGCCGGTAGAGGCCCTCCCCCTCACCCTCGATGGCGGTGAAATGCGCCGCGTTGAAATCTGGGTCATGGCCCCCAGTACCGCCTTTGCGGGTGACACCATGCCTGTAAACTTCCTGCTCGAGTTTTCGGACGGTCAGGTGCTTGAGCGCTCCTTCACATTGCTGGGTCCGAGCGAACGCCCATGAAAACCCCGACAACAGATTGGACCTGGCCAGCCGCTATCATCGGCCTTATTCTTTTCGGCATGACGATGACGTTCGGCCTTCTTTTCGCGTCCCGTGTGGACGGAGGCCCCGAGGTCATTCCTGGCTATTACGACAAAGCCGTTGCCTGGGATGAGATCGCTGCGACGCGCGCAGCCAGCCGCGCACTGGGGTGGACGGTGGACGTCGAACATGCGGAAAACAGCACACTTCAGCTCGAACTTCTGGATCGGAATGGAGAGCCCGTACCGGATGCGCAGGGAACACTGACGCTGACGCGGCCGCACGAAGCGACCTTCTCCGAGGTCATTCCTTTTCGGGTAGATGCATCGGGCACAGCCACGGATCTGACCGTATCTGCCCATGGTGCAGGGCTGTGGGACGTTCGTATAGATGCCATGCGCGGCTCAGACCGGTTTATACACGAACTCCGGCGGGAGTGGAGTCTGCCGTGAGCGCTCGGAAGGACGTGACTGCCCCTCGCGGCGCACAATGCGCCCACTGCGGGCTTCCCGTTCCGCCGGCTCTCCGCGCCCGGGAACCGGCGTTCTGCTGCTCTTCCTGCCGCACGGTCTACGGCATTCTCCAGGACTCGGGACTCGATGCCACGTATTACCGTCTCAAGGAATCGTCGCCAGCTGTGGGCCGGCTCCGGCCACCCTCCTCCTCTGCGCCCGAATCGCTACTGCAGGAACTCGATTCGCCCGATTTCATGGAGCAGCACGCCGTGCCACTGGACGGCGGGCGCTACCGAACCGACCTCTATCTGGACGGCGTGCACTGCGCCGCCTGCGTGTGGCTCGTCGAACGCCTGCCGCAAGAGGTGGACGGAGCGTATTCAGCCCGGCTTCAACTGGCCAGGGGACGACTCACGCTCACGTGGAATCCGCGTGAGGTCGCGCTGTCAGACATTGCCAGGTGGCTGGCCCGATTCGGATACCCGGTCGAGCCGCGCGTTCCGGGACGCGGCGAATCTCAATCTGGAGCCTCGCGCGCGGAAAGGGGGCTGCTCGTTCGTGTTGGCGTCGCCTGGGCCCTCGCCGGAAACGTAATGCTGCTCGCTTTTGCGCTGTACGGCGGGCTCGACAGTGACGCAACAGGGCTCGGCAGTGCCGCCCGGTGGCTGAGTCTTCTACTCGCGGTCCCGGCTGTTGTCTATGGGGGCGGTGTGTTTTTCCGACGGGCGGTTTCTTCGCTTCGTGTTGCGGCGCGAGCCCGATCACTCCGGCACATCCACATGGATACGCCGATCTCGGCCGGCATCCTGACTGGATTCGTTTACAGCGCGTGGGCTACGATCACCGGGAGCGGCGAAATCTGGTTCGATTCCATCACCGTCCTGATAGCTGCGCTCCTCACGGCGCGCTGGCTCCAACTTCGCGCCCAGCGCCTGGCGGGCGATACGTCCGATCGCCTGCTCGCCCTCGTTCCAAGCGTGGCGCGTCGCCAGATGGCCGACGGCCGCACGGAACGCGTCCAGGCCGACGACCTGGTCGCCGGACATCTCGTACGCGTGGAGCCAGGAGAATTGATTCCGGTCGACGGTAGCGTTGCCGACGGAGAAAGCCATGTCGGGCACGCCGTCCTGACGGGCGAGAGCCGCCCTGTCTTTGTGCGCCCGGGGACCACGGTGTTCGCTGGCACCATCAATGAAACATCTCCACTCACCATACAGGTGGCGCGGACGGGGCCGCGGACACGCATTGGAAGCCTTGTTTCGTGGGTTTCAGAGCCGGGTGGTGCATCACCCGCATCCCGGCCGGGCCTTCTTGGCGCGGCCAATGCGCTGGGCGGCTGGTTCTCCATCTCGGTCCTCGCGCTGGCCAGCATATCGGCCGTGGCCTGGTCTGTCATCGATCCTGCCCGTGCGGTCAGCCATGTGGTGGCTCTCCTGGTCATCACGTGCCCCTGCGCACTCGGCATGGCGACGCCCCTGGCGCTCGCCGTGGGTCTTGGGCGCGCCGCCCGGCGGGGACTCTTCATAAAGGGTGAACGCATCCTGGAACGCGCGACGTCCATTACGGCCGTCATACTCGACAAGACGGGTACCATCACCGAAGGCGCCATGCGGATCGATGCCTTCGAGGGAACGATAGGTGCCATGCTGTTTGCCGCCTCAGTCGAAACCGGACTCTCCCATCCCATAGCCCGCGCTTTCACTGCCTGGGCCGATGGACGTCCGCTCGAACCGGCTACCGGCGTCCACCTCGTTCCATCGACGGGCATCGAAGCGCGCGTCGATGGCCAACGCGTCCGCGTCGGCCGGCCAGCGTGGATTCTGGATAGCGCAACGGTGCCGAAGAGCCTCGAAGGAGCCGCGGCGCGAATGGCAGCGGGTGGCCGAACGCCCGTTGCTGTAGAAATTGATGGTATGTTGGCAGCTGTCGTAGCCATTACCGATCCCGTCCGGCCCGATGCCCGCGCAACCATTGACTGGCTTTCGGCCCGGACCGAGGTCTGGATCTGCTCTGGGGATGACAAGGCGACGACAGCGCATGTCGCCAGTCGTGTTGGTGTGACCGCTGGCCGCGCCATTGGCGCCGCCTCGCCGGAGCGCAAGAAGCAGCTGGTTGAGGCGCTCCAGGATGAGGGCCATCACGTTCTTGTTGTCGGAGATGGCGTCAATGATACGCCAGCTCTCCGGGCCGCCGATATCGGCCTCGCCGTCGCGGACGGCTCGGCTGCGAGCCGCATGGCCGCTCACGTGTACGTGACCCGACCAGGCCTCGGTGCCGCACGGGATCTGATTGAACACGCAACGCGCGTCGTCGGCGTGGTTCGCCGCAACCTGACCTTCTCCTTGGCATACAATGTGATGGGCGCAGGAGCCGCCCTGGTGGGTCTTGTAACACCCCTCCTGGCGGCCGTAGCCATGCCCATATCGAGCTTCGTTGTCGTTTTGTCATCGCTCAAGAGCCACAAGACACGGTTTCGACGGTGAATGTCCTCTACTTCCTGGTTCCACTTGCACTGGCCCTCGCGGGCGTCGGCGTAGCCGCATTCATCTGGAGCGTCCGCTCGGGCCAGTACGACGATGTCGACACTCCCGGCATGCGCATGCTGGTCGACGAAGACGAAGACGATGATGGTGCCAAGGCGGGTTGACACGCCCTCAACGCCCTACATCTGGTGCCCGACGCGAACAATCAGGAGTACGCCGAAAGCGATGACCATGATGGCCCCAACGCGAATGAGCACCTGCCGGCGATCCGCATCCAGAAGCCGTCCGAACTGGGCAGCCAGGAGAAGCGCTGGCAGCGTAGCCAGTCCAAAAACGGCCATGAACAGCGCCCCTTCCCACCACAGGGCCGTCGCCGCCGCTCCCCCAAGCGCCGCATAGAGCAGGCCGCAAGGCAGGAGTCCATTGAGCGCCCCCATAGCAAAACGGCCAGCCACCGACGCCTGCCGTAAGCGGGACGCCAGGGCATCCACGATCCTTCCAGCCGCCCGTGGCATATACAGCCGCTCGAGAGCGACCCACCCCCCGAGCTGTAGACCGGACACGATCATGACGATACCTGCGACCACGCGAAGTGTGCGCGACGCCACCGGCGTTACCGACACGGCCTGTCCAACGGCCCCTGCAACGATGCCGAGCGCGACGTACACGAACGTCTTTCCAAGCCCGTACGCCAGAAAACGCTGCCCCGCACGACCTCCCGCATGCGCCAGCATGGCAAATCCTCCGCACATCCCCATGCAGTGGAGGCTGCCCCCGATGGCCAGCACGACAGCGGTCACTATCCAATCCACGAAAAGCGCTCCCTCCAAGGTGTATCTTTACGTCCGCATCCAATGTGCTCAAACCGGAATATACACCATGTCCTGGCCTTTCGATATCGACCAGTGCCTGCGTCACCTTACGGCGTCTGACGCTGCCCTCGGCGCGCTCATTCGCCGTGCAGGACCCGTCACCCTCACGCCCCGGACTGAGGAGCCACCGTTCGAGGCGCTCGTTCGCAATATTGTCTACCAGCAACTCACAGGGAAGGCCGCGGCCACCATCCACGGTCGGCTCCTGGCCATCACAGGCAACCCCGCGCAACCGGACGTCATTCTGGAGACCCACCCAGATGCCCTGCGCTCTGCTGGCCTGTCGCGCGCCAAAACAACGGCCATCATGGATCTCGCCCGGCACGCCGCAGACGGCCAGATTCCTGGCGCCAGCGTGATGGCCACCATGGAAAATGCGGAAATAGAGGCGCGTCTCACAAGCGTCAAGGGCATCGGCCCCTGGACGGTCCAGATGTACCTCATGTTCTGCCTCGGACGCCCCGATGTATTTCCGGCATCCGACCTCGGAATCCGGAAAGGGCTGGCGCGCCTCTACGGGCTCGACGAGCTGCCCGCCCCGGCCGACGCGGCCGACGCATCGACCCCTTGGAAGCCCTATAGGACCATTGCGGCGTGGTATCTGTGGCGGAGCCTGGACATACCCGCCTGAATGCCATCCGTCCACATGGCCGTCACGGCTCCACCGGCCGCCGGAACGTAACCACGTGTTGCATGGGCAGGATGTCGAGTGTTTCGAGCCACTCGAAGCCAGCCGCCTCCATTTCGAGACGGATCTGCGCCTCGGTCATGCGGTGCAGCGGCTCGACGGGAATTGTCCTGTCTTCGCCCCGATACTCCACGATGACGAGTCGTCCACCCGGCCGGAGTGCCTGGTAGATGTGCGCCATCATTTCCTGTGGATGCGAGAATTCGTGGTAGGAGGAAACAATGAGGACGAGATCCAGGCGCTCCTCGGGAAGCGATGGGTTGTCGACCGCCCCCAGTACCGGGACCACGTTGCGCACAGCAAGCCTCCCGGCGCGCGCGTGGAGCGTGTCCACGAACGCTTCGTGTACCTCTACCGCGTATACACGTCCATGCGGCACGCGTTCAGCGAGTGGGAAGGTAAAAAATCCTGTTCCTGCTCCAATATCGGCCACATGATCCGACGCGGTCAGCCGCAGCGCGGCGAACAGCCGGCCTGGCAGTTCTTCAGCATCCCGCTCGGGGCGGTCAAGCCAGACAGCGCCGTGCTCGGACGACATGACACCGGCAATTTCGCGTCCCATCCAGGTACTACGGTCGCGCTCCCCCGCGCACCCTGTTGAAATGGTAGCGGCGAGTAGAACGAAAACCGACAGCGAACTGATTTCAGCCTTGAAAACGCGAGAATGTCCGGTTAACATTGTGTAGTGTGTAAAACTTTGCCTTTACCAACCGCTTGAAAACTGCTATGTTCACTGTTCACGGTTTTCAGCGAATTGCCGCGGCCTGAACCACGTACTGTATGCTATTCCGCTACCAATCTGTCCTGTTTCCTGCTGTTTTCCTGGCCGTCCTCGTGGTGACGGCCAGAGCGCCTGCCCATGAGGTTCGTGCCCAGGCCTCTTTCGAGGAAGCCCTGATCGATGTAGGTAACGTGGGTATCACGGTCACGAACGCTGGCTTCGTGGGCCGCTCGAACGTGCGCAACAATCCGACGGGTGATCCCTCCTTCGAGTTTCCTCTGAACTCAGGCGTAGAGCACCTGTTTGAAGCAGGTCTCTGGATCGGGGCGCGTCGCTCAGACGGCACGATCACGGTCCGGACAGGTGCCGTCACGTCTTCAGGTGGGTACTCGCCCGGTGCCACGGGCTATGAATTCGCGCAGAACCAGCTCTTCCGGACACGCTCGTCTCTTCCGACGTCCGAAGTATTCACGCGCGACGCCGTCAGTCACCAGGATCTGCTTACGGCATTTGAAGACACGTCCAGCGTGCTCCCGAACACGTCCATCCAGCTTCCGGACGTGGCTGGCCGGCTCGGCATGACCGTTGAAATGTCCACATTCGCGTGGAATTTTCCGTTCACGGAGTCGTTTGCCATTTTGAACTTCGACATCATCAACACGTCGGTAGCCGCATGGGAGGACGTATACGTAGGCCTCTTCCACGACCTCGTGGTGCGCAATGTGAATACCACGAACGACACCGGTGGCGCGTTCTTCAACAAAGGCGGACTCGGGTACATTGATTCGCTCCAGACCATGTACGCATTCAATGCGGGTGGCGCCGAAGAGACTCTGAACACGTACGGATCGGTCGCTGTCCTTGGCGCCGAGTGGCGTGATCCCGCGACCGGCCGCAAGCGCTTTTTCCATCCGGCCGTAGCCGATGAGTTCGTTGCAGACGGCCTGCAGCCCCCCGTAGTCAACCCGCGCTGGTGGCTTTTCTCGGGAGGAAGCGACGAACTGAACCGACCCGGAAATGACGACGAGCGCTACCGCCGCATGTCCACGCCGTTTCCAAATCCCGCCGAATTTGGGTCCGAGGCAGAACTTGAAGACGCAGAAGAGGCCTGGTTCACGCGCCTTCGGACCGATGGACAGATTTCGGCAGGTAACTGGATTGGCCTGACGCCCATGGGACCCGTCCCCCAGGTCCTCCCCGGCGATACCCTCCAGGTCACGTTCGCGCTCGTTGCCGCCCTCAAACCAGAGGAATTCCAAGGTCCAGGTGGCAAGTCAGTCGATACGCCCGAAACCCGCGCCCTGCTTGCCAACAATATCCAGTGGGCCCGGCGCACGTATGGCGGCGAGGACAATAACTTCAATGGCCGGCTCGATGCTGGCGAGGATGTGAATGGAAACGGCGTGCTGGATCGGTATCTGATTCCGGAGCCCCCGGCATCGCCCCGTGTCCGCGTTGAATTCGAGCGGGACCCGGCGACCGATACCCCGGTTGTGGCACTCTACTGGGACCGGACGGCTGAAGAATCGGTTGATCCCGTAACGGGTGAACAGGACTTCGAAGGCTACCGGCTCTACCGCTCGGATCCCGGTGACGATCGCGGAGGCAATATCGCCGACGCGGCGTCACTCATTGCACAGTACGACGTGGCCGGAAATCGGACCGGCTTCAACAACGGCTTCGGAGAAGTCGAACTCGACGAGGCCCGCCAGTTCGAGGGCGACCCGACCGAATATTGGTATCGTTTTGAAGCGCGTGACCTGCGTAACGGCTGGCAGTACCTGTTTGCCGTGACGGCATTCGACCGTGGAGACCCGGACGCCGGGCTCAATCCGTTCGAGTCATCCCGTGTGGCGAACAGCATCCGGGTGTTCCCTGGCACGCCCGCCGATGATGAAGGCACGCAGGAGGTCGGCGTCTATCCCAACCCCTACCGCGTCAATGCCGCCTGGGACGGCGACTCGAACCGGACGCGCAAACTCAATTTTTACAATCTCCCGCCGCGATCCCAGATCAGGATCTACACGCTCGCGGGTGAAATCGTAGCGACACTCGATCATGACGCTGAGACTTACATCGGGGATACCCGGTGGTTTGACGACTTCAGCGCGCCTGGTCGCATCCAGCCTGGTGGTGAACATTCCTGGGACCTGTTGTCCGACAACGGCCTGGGGCTCGCTGGAGGCCTTTACCTGTTCACCGTGAAAGACCTTGACGACGGCGACGTTCAGCGTGGCAAGTTCGTCATCATCAAATAACCAACCTGACAGAACCCATGAAAAAACTGGCTACTACCTGGATGCTACTGCTCATTGCAGCATTTGCCATCCAGACGACACAGGCTCAGACCGTCTCAACCATTGCCGAGATCAATGCCATCCCGCAGGCAGGTATTGATGCTGCGAATGCGCTTGGTGCCGATATCACTTTCGATGATATCGTTGCCAATATCCGCTCCCCATTCGAGGGTGAAACCGTCCAGTTTACGGCTGTCGTCGTCTCCGACCCCCGTAATTCCGGTCTATCGAGCGTCAACTCGTCAACAAACGAACCCTCACGCGTCCACTATTTTGTTCGTGACGTGAATGCGGCTACGGCTGGATTTGATGGACAGGTCATGCAGGTTGTGGATGGAAACTTCCGCGCGACCGGCTCGCTGAACCTGTTCGTGGGTGATGTCGTCCGCTTCACGGGCGAAATCGCCTACTTTGGTGTCGGCATCCAGTTCTCTCCATCGAATGTAGAGTTCCTCGGGACATACCAGGACCAGGGCCTGCCAGCCTCCATTCTGGAGCCACGGACCGTCACAATCGCCGATCTGAACGAGCCGACGGGCACTAATCAGGGACGTGCCAACTGGGACAACTTCAGTGCGCTGCACCAGGACTTTGTCCGTATTGAAGGCGTCCAGGTTTTCCAGTCTCCCAACCGGACAGACGACCGCCCGAACTGGGCCCTTCGCGACCTGGCAACAAACGCCGTCATTTCCAACGACGACATTTCGCTGCAATTCCGCAATGACCGCACGGACTACCCGTCCGACTTCAATGCAACGAACGACTTTACGGCGCCTCCGGTGGGTGCGACCGTGAACGTGCAGGGATTTGCGCTTCTGCGTTCGGATTTCGACCCGTTCGAGATTGGAGATCCTGCGGTTGCTCTGATCAAGATCACGCCATGGGAAGATGCCGATCTGGTTATCACGCAGACGCCGCCGAATATCTCAAATATTGAATTGCCGTCTACCATTCCAGGCAACAACCCGGTGACGATTGCTGCGGATATTGCAGTCGATCAGACACGTACGCTGACGTCAACTTCGCTGGATTTCACGACTTCCGGCGGAGCCTCGGGTACCGTCGCGGGCACGGATGCTGGAAATGGAACATGGACGTTCCAGATTCCTGCTCAGGCTGACCGCTCATTTGTCACATTCACGATCAGCGCAACGGACAACGAAGGCGCCGTGTCGACTACGGTAGAGAACTCGTACCGCGTGTTGTTTGATGGGATCACGGACGTTCGTGACATCCAGGAGCCAGCTTCGGGTTCCAGCAGTTCACCCTTCGACCGCTTCGTCGTCGATATGGATCTGGAAGTGACCGTCATGACTGACCCGGCGACAGGCGTTCTGGCCGTCCAGGACGGTGCCAGCCCCTGGTCAGGCCTGACACTCCGTAGCTCTGGCAACCCTCTGCTCGCAGCCGGTGTGAACCAGGGAGACGTAATTCGGATTACGAACGCCGAGGTTCGCGAGAGTTTCGACCTGACTGAATTGCGTGATTACACCTTTGAAATCGTGTCGACAGGAGGTGATATCTTCAGCCCCATCGTTGTGCCAACGAGCGCACTGCAGGATTCAGAGGTGGCGGAGTCTCTTGAAGGCATGTTCGTTCGCGTCGAGAACGTGACAGTGACCGCAACAAACGCGGATGCGCCAAGTGGGCCTTTCGGTGAGTTCAACGTCTCAAATGGTACAGATGACGATGCCCTTCGCGTCGACGATGCATCGAGCAACCTGTCCTATGAAGGTGGTGATCCAGGCACCGTATTTGCGGAAGGCGAAACACTGGCATTCGTACAGGGCACGCTCTGGTTCTCCTTCAGCAACTTCAAGCTGGAGCCCGGAAGCCTTGACGACATCGGCGAAGTCACGAACGTGGCGAACGAGGATGACGTACTCCCACGCGTTGTGGCGCTCCAGCAGAATTTCCCGAACCCGTTCACGGGATCGACCGAAATCCGCTATGAGGTCGGCACAACCGGACCGGTTACGCTCGAAGTGTATGACGTACTGGGCCGCAAGGTGACGACGCTTGTCTCAGAGGACAAGACAGCTGGTGAGCACACTGCCCGCTTTGAGGCAGAAGGTCTCGCAGGCGGTCTCTACCTCTACCGTCTGCAGACGGGTGAGAAGAGCCTGACGCGCACCATGATGCTTGTGAAATAACGCACGTGCGATCTGAAAGAATGCCCTGGGGCGCCGCCAGGCGCCCCAGGGTTGTTCTTTTTTCAACATGACCCTATTCCGTCACCCCGTGTTCGCATTCCCGACTGTTGACGACCGCCAGTCGCGGCTGGTCATTCTTCTGTTGACCCTGCTCTTTCTGGTCACGCTGACCAGTTGTGACAGCGATTTTGAAGGCAGTTCCCTTCAGAACGAGCCCCCCAACACGTCGCTCAGTGTGCGGGATGAATCGCTCGTCGACAATCTGGCCGATGATAACCGGCTGCTGTCCACACTGCGACTTTCCTGGTCGGGAGATGACCCCGATGGCTTTGTATCCGGTTTCGACCTGCGCGTCTTTCCGGCTACGGAGTCTCCGGCAGGTGACGCTGGGTGGATATTCACGACACGTAACGACTCGCTCCTCCTACTTCCTTTGCCGTCCGGCGAATCTGTAGCCAATGTGATTGTTGAAGTCCGCGCGGTAGACAACGAGGGCGAAAAAGACCCGTCACCCGCACGCAGCGTATTTCCAATCCAGAATTCGCCGCCCACCATCCGGTTCAGCCAGTTTGAATTGCCACCGGATACCACTTTTCCTGTCATCAGCTTTGCTTTCGTCCCGGACGACCCGGACGGCGTACAGAACCTGAAATCGATTGGTCTCAGTCTGAATGACAGTACCTCTTTTGTTGAAATACCACCTGAATTCGATTTCGTAACGCTCGTCGGCGACCAGAACCAGGTAACTACAGCCAGCGAAGTAGATGCCCGCCTTTTCCTCGGGCGCGGCGTTGAGGCGACCTCGCTCGTCGTCCCGGGCATGCTGCTCGACGCTGACAACACCTTCTATATCAGAACGACAGACCAGGCAGACACGACGAGCACCATTGAGCGATTCACCTGGCGCGTCAAGCGGAATGCATCCGACATCCTGTATGTGAATGACTACCGGCTGGCCACGAATCCCGTCGTCCAGCAATATCATCTGGGCGTACTTGAGGCTTTTTTGCCAGCTGGAAGCCCTGTGGACACATGGGACATTTCGGAGCCGTTTACAACAGGCTCGTCTGGCACCGTACCCCGGTCATCTGCGCTACCCCCGGTGGCTGAACCCATGCTCCGGCTCACCCTCTCGCTCTACAGGTACATATACTGGGTGTCGACGAGCACGACCGGCAACGTGGGCACGGACAACATGCCGTTTGTTGCCCCCGCCATGGCCGAATTTTTCGGAAACGGTGGAAAAATGCTCGTCCATAGCCCTGTAAATGTGCCCACCGTCGACACAGACTTTACAGACAACGCAGCGGTACTCCTCCTGCCGCTTTCCGAGCCACTGGTGGTCCCTGATTCCGTCCGGCGCCTTGAACTTGGTACAGGCGCACCGGTGACGCCCACCACAATCGGGACATCGCTCGGCCTGCCACCGCTCGAATCGAACCGCTTCTTCATCAATCTGCGGCCATACCGGGCCGTCGGCGCCAACATCGAGCCCCTTTACACAGGAGCGTTCCGGTTCCGTTCGGCCAGCGGGGGCAGCGGCGACTGGACCGACCCGACGACGGTCGCATCCATAAGCAGCGACCGCCGCATTGCGCTCATGGCGCTTCCCCTCCTGAACGATTTGAACAGTACGGAAAACTTCACTGCGCCAGGAGAAAGCGACCCGGCGGGGCAACTCGTCGTGCATGCGCTGCTCCGCGCCCTGGACTTCCCGAGTCGATAATGAGAAGATACCTGGTTCTGATAGCGGTCTTTTTCCTCGTCATGGCGCCTGAGGCACTGGCACAGGGCACGCTCGTCGGTCGCATCATCGACACCGAATTCAATGAACCGCTCATCGGCGTGAATGTCATAGTAACCGGCACGACGAGCGGTGCGGCAACAGACTCCGACGGCCGATACCGGATAGAGAACCTGCGCGCGGGACAATATTCGGTGCGCATTTCCTACATCGGATTCGAGACGAAACTCTTCACCGACGTGCAGATCCGTGACGGCGAGGAAACCGTGCTGAATGTGGAACTGGGTGAAGCGGTCCTCTCGACGGAAGATGAGGTGGTCATTATCGGCGAGCGCCCACTGGTGGATGTCGAGGAGTCGGCATCGACCACTCGGCTGAGTCGCGAGCAACTGGAAGCAGCTCCACTGCGGGACGTTCAGGATGCAGTTTCTTCCCAGGTCGGTATTATGCAGGACCCCACAGGACTCTATATCCGGGGCGGCCGTGCGAATGAGACCGGATTCATCGTAGATGGCGTCTCGGCCAAGGATCCGCTCGCCGGCACGGGCTTCGGGCTCGACCTCGGGTCGAATTCCTTCCAGTCCATAGAGGTAACGACGGGCGGCGTGGGAGCAGAATTCGGCGATGTCACGTCGGGCGTCGTGAGCGTACAGACCCAGGATGGCACCGATACCTTCGAGGGTTTTTTCAACCACAAGCGGGATCACCTGGGATTCAATGACGACGCCGAGTCCAACTTCAAGGAGGAAGTCTTCGAATTCAATCTGAGCGGGCCCATCGTCAAAGGGAAGCTCCGGTTTTTCGTGTCGGGACAGGTGCAGCTTTCCGATGGATTTACGCGTCTTCAGTCCACCCCCGACCAGGTCCGGACGTCGCTCGTCGATGGCACCTTCCTCATGCCGCGCACGGGTAACCGCTGGAATGGCATTTCCAAGCTGACCTACCAGCTCAAGCCGGGCATGAAGCTGCAGGGATCCTACCAGCGCTCGTTCACCGTGAACCAGAACACGCGCATGCTGCAGGTAACCGGGAACGACGCCATTGTCCAACCTGGCTTCCAATATGCATTCATTCTCGATCCGGACAATGCCAACACGTACGCTCACGACAACATCATATCGTATGTAAAGTGGTCCCACGTACTTGGAGACCGGTCCTTCTATGACATCCAGGTTTCGCGCCTCTTCACGCGGCTGCGCGCCGATGCCAACGGTCGCCGCTGGCGCCCTGAGGCCGTTACGTCAGAGCTTGATCCGGCCAGCATTGTGACCTTCCCCCCGAATATTTTCGTGGACAATGACGGCCAGCCACTCGATCCGAACGCACTCTTCGTGCTCCCGGGACCGGGCCTCATCAACAATGGGGGCATAGCCACCCAATTCCACGATCACTTTGCCGAAGAATGGACGGCCCGCGTGTCGTATACCCGGTTCTCGGTGTCCAAAAATCACCAGACGAACGTGGGTCTGGAGATGAAATTCAATGACTACCAATGGATTGATGTCATTCGTCCCTGGGTCGGCGCGCCGATTGGTTCCGACGCCGAGGGAACGGGTACGAACCGGCTTGGCGAAGCGTCCGATATCTGGCGCGTCAAGCCGCGCCGCGGAGGCCTCTGGGTCAGCCATCAGATTCGGTTCCGCGGTCTCGTCGCCAACCTCGGCACGCGGCTCGAGTACTGGTCACCTGGAAAATATGTGGATGATCTGATCGACGACCCCCAGGCACCCATCCTGGACTCGGTCCGGGAGTCCTACAAGGACGGCACGGTGAATGTCTTTGGTCTTGCCACCAAGTTTCGCATGCTGCCGAAGGTGCGCGTCTCCTTCCCCATCCAGGAGAATCGCGTGCTGTTTTTCAACTACGGCCACTCGACCATCCTGCCGCACCCGACGTTTGTGTACACAGGTCTGGACCCGTTCTTCCAGGACCGGTCGTTTTTCTCGGATCTCGGTAACCCCGACCTCGACCCGGAGGTCGATATCAGCTATGAGCTTGGCCTACGCACCCAGTTTACCAGCAACGATGTGCTGACACTGACCGGGTTCTGGCGCGACAAGTTCGACTTCATCACCGTGCAGAACGTGACCGTAAAGGACCCGACCGGGCGCGACGTCACACGCGCCTTCCGCATAAACGGTGATTTTGCCCGTGTGCGGGGTATTGAAGCCAGCTATCTCAAGCGCATTGGCCGCTCCTTCCAGGGACAGGTATCGGCCTCCTATTCCCGCGCCACGGGACTCAGCTCGACGAACAACGACGCCCTCAGCCAATTCCTGGCCGATGGCGACATCGACAATACGTTTGAGACGCCACTCGCCTGGGACCGCCCGGTAGACATCAAGGCCAGCGTGACGTACTCGTACGACAAGCCATCGCCGCTCGCTGGCATCCCGGGACTCAACAAGTTCCGCGTCTTCCTCTCCTCCACCTACCGGAGTGGGCAGCGCTTCACGCCCGTGGAGTTCCGTGGTAACCAGGTCAACCCATTCACGGGCGAAGCCGACTGGAGGCCCATCTACGAGCGCGTCCAGGACCCCGCAGAGCGGTTCTCAGAGATCGGCGACGCCTGGTGGTGGTTCGATCTGAACGCGCAGCGCACCGTCCCCGTCGCGGGTACCAATGTCGTGTTCACGCTCGAGGTTACGAACCTCTTCAATCAGTCCAACAGCATTATTGTGAACCCTGTTACAGGAGAGGCCTTCCCGGATATCGACCCGAACAAGGTGGACATGACCACGCTGCGCGGCAACCGGAATTTCGATGTACCGACCGGGACACGTGATCTCCGATTCGACGACCCCGATTCGGGCGGTCTGCCGCCCCTGAACCCGGCACGGTTCCTCCCCCAACGCCATATCGTGCTCGGGGTGGCCTTCCGATTCTGATGCGCATACGTTTCCTACATATCCTCCTGTTGCTACCCGCGCTCGTCGTTCTCGGTGGGCGAACGCAGCCATCCGCCGCCCAGCTCCTGCCCTCCCTCGGAGACGAACGGGCCGGTACGTCCGGCTTCCAGTTCCTCAAGATTCCTGTCGATGCCCGAAGCGCCGCACTCGGCCAGACCGTCGTCGCATCGGCATCCGATGTCGGCGCCATATTCTGGAATCCGGCACTGGTCGCACAGTCAACGGGCATCCAGGCGGGTTTTTTCCACACGGAATATTTCGCCGACGTCGTGCTCGACTACGCAGGTATCATCTATCCCATTCCCGGCACGAACATGGCCGTTGCATCGAGCATACAGACCATGGATTCGGGCGAGATGGATGTGACGACAGAGTTCCAGCCTTTCGGAACGGGCCAGACCTTTGAGCTGCGTGATCTGGCGCTCGGCGTCACGTTCTCGCAGCGGCTTACAGACCTTTTCTCCTATGGCATCACGTCGAAGTACATCCGGGAAAGCGTGGCCGGGCTCACCACGAATACCGTCGTCTTTGACGTTGGCTTCTTTTACGCAGTCGGGACTACCGGACTGGATATCGCCGTTTCGGTCCGCAATTTCGGCGTGGACGGACGCCCTGACGGCACGCTGGAGCGTACGGTCATCGGAACGAATCCGACCGTCCAGGAGACGGACTTCGAATCCATCACGCCGCCGACCACTTTCCATATGGGGGCCGTGTACGAACTGTTTCGTGACCGGCCCGATCACATGGTGCAGGTCTCCGCGCAGCTGAACAACCCCAATGACAATGCCGAAAACTGGAATGTCGGCGTCGAGTACGGCTGGGACGACCTGCTTTTCCTGCGCACGGGCTACCGGTTCGCCATCGAGGAGTTCGAAACACCCAGCTTCGGCGTGGGGCTGAAACTGCCCATTTCGGGCCCCGACCTGCGCTTTGATTACGCCTTCAACCGGCTGGATCGTCTCGGAAACGTGAACCGGGTAGGACTCAACCTGACGTTGTAATGAGAATGAGAACCCTGCTCTTCATACCACTGTTGCTGGCGACCGTCCTCACGGCCGGGTGCGACGGCGTGTTTGGCTCCAAGGACGACGTCACGACGGATGAAATTTTTGACGCCGGCCGCGCCGAGCCGTCGCTCATCAACGAGGTCGAGTATGTGCCACTGTTTCCCTTCTTCACACAGGGCCGTGCCGGTACGTTTTCCGCGCCCAAGGATGTCTATGTTGGATACGACGAACTGCTCTACGTGGCCGACGAAGCGGGCGTACACATCATGGATCTCTCCGGGCGGGCGGCAGAGCTGATTGCCATTCCCGGAGGCGCGACGAGCGTAATCCAGGACCGGCGCATGCACCTCTATGTGACGGCGCGCCGAGACACGGTGCTCGCCGGTCAGAACTGGAATCTGCCTGTCGTATACCGTTTTGACGGCATTTCCGATGGATCGCCGCGTATTGCCGACATCATCTGGCATCCGTTCGATGACGATTCGCGCCGGTTCAACCGACCGGACCCGGTCGCGACCGACCAAGACGTCGAGTTCACTAGCGTCGGCGTCCTGCCCGACAACAACGTCTATATTTCTCGTACGGGGCCCGTCAACGATGCCGGCTCCATCCTCTTCCCCCACAATATCATCCTTGAGTTCAGACCCGACGGCTCGCCGCGGCAGGCACTGATTTCCCTCAGCCCGACGAACCCGAGCCTCCGCAGCTCCGTCTTCCCGTCGACCGTGACGACCTTCGTTCACCCTCCGCAGCGGGCCTTCTTCGGCGAGGAGAGGCACTTTCTGGTCGGCCAGACCCCTGGGCTCCCGGGAGCGCCCGCACTGCGATTCTCGGCCCTTTCCATCCGCGTCGTTGACACGCCGAATGGAACGGAATTCCAACCCGACGCGCAAAAACTGCAGGTTACCTTCAATCCTGAGGCAGGCGACTCCTTCCTCTACGATGAATTCAAATTCGAAAGGGTGGGCGACATCACGGTCGCCATGGACGGTACAAACTTCATTTTCGTAGTCGATACCGGGTCGGACAGCCTGCATGTCTTCACCGGACAAGGTGTTGAAGGCGTAAGCCCGCCTCCCGGCTCATCCAGTACGCAGCCGGTCAATGTGTCATTCGGCGGACCGGGCGATGGCTCCGGTCAGTTCAACGGGCCGCTTGGCGTCGCCTATTTCGAGCGTATTGTCTACGTGGCCGACACGGGAAACAACCGCATTTCCCGCTTCCGGTTGAATACCGATTTCGAATAGGCTGTCTCCATGATTCGAACCTGGTTTTACGCGTCAGTCGCAATACTGCTGCTGGCTCCGTCTGCTGCGTCTGCGCAGGTGCAGGGCGTCGGCAGCGCGGCGACGCTCGACGTCGCAACGTGGAATATCGAGTGGTTCGGAAGCGCGTCGAACGGTCCGTCGAATGAGGAGCGCCAGCAGGACAATGTGCGTGACGTGCTCGCGGCTTCGGACATCGACCTCTGGGCCGTCCAGGAAATAGCCAGTCCTCTGGCGCTCCAAAGCGTATTGGCGGCGCTTGGCGGCGCGTACGAGAGTGCTCTGGCAACGCAAAGTGGGGAGCAGCGCATCGGGTTCATCTACAACCCGGACGTGATCCAGCCGCTGAGGACGGAGCACATCCTGACGGATTTCACGAACGCATTTGCTGGCCGACCACCGCTCGTCATGGAAGCCCTGGTCACGCTGCCCGACACCAGCTTCACGGCGACCTTCATCACGGTCCACATGAAGGCATTCTCCGATCTCGACTCCTGGTCGCGCAGGCAGGAAGCCTCCTCACGACTCAAGTTCCGCCTGGATTTCCTGGAATCGAGCACCAATCTCGTCGTGCTCGGGGATTACAACGATGAACTCCGCGCATCCATTACGAGCGGACAGGACTCGCCTTACCAAAATTTCATGCAGGACACAGTCAACTACCGCTTCTCCACATTGCCTCTTGAAGATGCCAGCGTGTGCACATTCTGCGGCTCGCAGGCGTCTACTATTGACCATATCCTGCTGAGCAATGAACTGTTTGCCGCTGCAGATGCGGGCTCAACCGATCGGCACAGCTCGGTCATACAGGGTATTCCAGGTTTCCTGAGCAACACATCGGATCACGTACCCGTGTTCACCCGACTGCTGCCGGTCGTCGTAAACACTTCCACCGGCGAGCAGCCTGTACGGCCGGAATTGGAAGTCTGGCCCAATCCTGTTTCAGTGACCCTCCGCGTTCGCGGCATCAGGCCCGGAGCGACTGTTGGTGTGTACGATACGCTGGGCCGGAGCGTGAGCCCCGCGCAGACGGCCGGTACGACAGATCTGGAATTCGACGTTGGGCATCTGGCGCCCGGTATCTATCTGCTCCGCACGGGCACCTTGGGCACCGTCCGGACCTTCACCAAATTCTGATGCGTGCGACGGCGGCGAGGTGCTTCAGTTGTCCGTCGAATGCTGCCCATATTCGAACCAGATCAGGAGGCCATCCATCGAATTCCCGAAAGGATATCCCGCCTCCCTGTACTCCGCCCCAGCCGTCTTCATGAACTCGGCGACAATACGCCGCATGGTAGCGGTCTGGGCTTTTTTCCTGCTCTCCCGGCGGTTCGTTTCGAGGGGTTTCATGTTCCGGCTGACTGGTTTCTGGTTACAGATCCAGTATCGACACACGACGCACAAACTGAAGTCGCTGCCGGGGAAGTCAATCAAGGCCATATGCCGTACGGACTGCATCCCAATTTGTCAGATCGACACCCTGCTTCCCGAACGCAGCGCCGTCTATGACCACCAATTTGACCTCGCGGTCCGGCTCCTGGAGCAGGTCAACGGCCAGCGTAGAGGCCTCGTAGAATACTTCCAGGAATCCGACGTCGTATCCAAAGCCCAGTGAAAGGGTGTAGTCCACTGCGGGCAGGTCCTGTGATTCCACGCCAATGGTCCACGGCATGGCGGTCCACGTTCCCTGGTCCCGGAAAAACATCAGAACCCCTCCTTCGTCCACCACGAGCGGCGTCAAATCGGGAACGTCGTACTGAACGGATGCCACCGATCCGTTCACGGCCGCATCGTCCATCGAGAACACAAAGTTCAGAGAGAACACATTGGCGTTTCCAGGCGGGCCCTGGGGGCCAACCGGACCCGTGCCTGTATCTATGTTGCAGGCGGCCAGCGAAAGTGTCAGCGTGACGGCGAAGGCACCGGTAGTAAACCTTTTCATAATCATAACCCATGGATGAAGAACGGAACGTTTCGTCAACCGGCTCTTCAAATGCCGGGCCAGTGGTCAATCAGCGCCAAAAAGGGGCAACATGGCAGGGAAGTCTCCGACATTGTGTAGCCAATTCTGTACACCTGCTGACCGAAACCTGGGGCACGGTCTCCTGTTGATTCCCGCCCACCATCGAGTCAAACCACTACCACCATGGTCCACGCAGTCATCATGGCAGGCGGCATTGGAAGCCGATTCTGGCCTGTCAGCCGACGTAACTCGCCGAAACAGTTCCTTGATATCGTGGGCGAGGACACCATGATACAGGCCACGGTGCAACGTCTGTCGGGTCTGATTCCTCCAGATAACTGCCATGTAGTTACGAACACAGACTACGTTGAGACGACACGGAAGCAATTGCCAGCACTCCCAGAGCAGAACATTCTGGCGGAACCGATCGGACGAAATACAGCGCCATGCATCCTCTACGCGGCGCTGCGTCTGCAGCAGTCCGACCCGGATGCCATCATGGTCGTCCTCCCTGCTGATCACCGGATTGGCGATGTATCCTCCTTCCAGCGTGTCCTTCAAATCGGCATTGACAAAGCCAGCGAACAAGGTGCGCTCGTAACGATCGGTATTGAGCCCACATACCCCGCGACCGGTTACGGGTACATTCAGTATGACTCTGTGCAGCATACCACTGAGGCCGACTCTGGCGCATGGTATGTAAAGACATTTGCCGAAAAGCCCAATGAGGCAACAGCCGAGCGGTTCATTGATTCCGGGGACTTCCTCTGGAACAGCGGCATGTTCATCTGGCGCGTCGACTCGATCCTTGCCGCTATTGAGAAGCATATTCCTGACGTATGGGACGCGTTTTCAGGTACGGGTAGCACAATGGGGACGGAAAAAGAGGCGTCTGCCGTCACGCGGGCCTACCAGTCCTGCCCGTCCATTTCCATTGACTATGGCGTCATGGAGCACGCGGAAAAAGTCTATGTAGTACCTGGAAATTTCGATTGGAACGATGTCGGAGACTGGAAAGCGGTCTATGACCTCTCGACGAAAGGACGCCATGGGAATGCCATTTCAGGGAACGCCATCGTCCATGATTCGGGCCGTTGCCTTGTTCAGGCAGGAGACAAGCTCATAGCCCTCGTCGGTGTCCATGATCTCGTGGTCGTCGACACGGCCGATGCCGTACTGATTTGCCACAGGGACGCATCGCAACAGGTGAAAAACGTGGTAGACTACCTGCAGGCGAACCAACTCGACGAGTATACATGAACTTCACGTAACCAGTCAGCCTGCGGGACGTAATGGCCGGTCGTTGCCTGTTTTCGCTTCGCGGCTGTTGCTTTCCCCATCCCACGTTCTACATGAAACGCGCCGTCCCCTGTCTGATACTTCTCGCTGTCGTGGGTGCCGGGTCTCTGAGTGCCCAGTCCGTTGACGCACCGTCTGGACGAAGCGAGCCAGCGGCCGAGAGACTGGTCCTGACGCTTGACGAAGCGCTCCAGGTTGCGCTCGCGCAGAACATTGCGCTTGAGCAGGCCCGACTCGACCTGCGGACGGCGGGCGCGCAGGTCCGTGAGGGATGGGCGGAGCTTTTTCCACAGATTGACCTCTCATCCTCCTACACGAGGAATTTCAGGACAGCCAATCCGTTCACTGGATCCCAGGCAGGGGGGTTTTTCCAGTCGCTGGGCTTCATTGATTGGCTGAGTTTCAACGAGCAGGCCCGCACCGACGGTGACGACAGTACATCGCCCATTACAGTCCAGGAGTTTTTTCAGCGCCAACAGGCTGGCCTTGAAGCGGCTGGGGTTGCGCAGGATGGGGGCGGGAATCCGTTCGGGGTTGCCAATCAGTACCTGGCCGGGCTGTCTGTTACCCAGAAAATCTTCGACGGACGGGCATTTTTCGGCGCACGGGGGGCCTCCAGGTGGCTGGAGCCCTTTACCGAGGCGGGTCTGAATCGGCAGCAGCAACTACTCGTCGATGACGTCCGGCGTCTTTTTTATGGCGCGCTACTCGCTCAGGCCAGTGTCGATGTGGCGCGTGAATCAGTGACTCGCTCAGAGCGTACGCTGTCGGAGATATCCAGACAGGTCGAGGAAGGCACTGCTCCGAAATTCCAGCGCTTGACAGCGGCAGTTGAGCTTGCCAACCTGGAATCGGCGCTGACGCAGCGTGAAACGGAATATGCCGCCCAGCTCGATGCCCTGAAACTGACCCTTGGCATTCAGGTGACGCTCGACATCCGGCTCAGGGGTTCGCTTGAAGCCGACGCGCTCCGGTTCCCTCCTCCTGATCCGGACGCCTCACCTGCCATACGGGCGCTGGCCAGGCGTCCTGACCTGTCACAGGCCCGCATCAATACGGAACTCGAACGCATCCAGCTTAAAGTCGCGCGGGCCGAATTCATGCCCACGCTTGACGCCTTCTTCAATTATAATTTCCAGGGTAGTGTGCCCGACGACCGGGTCGTGACCTCCTCGGATCCCAATAATCCTTTCCTATTTTCCTCCGAAGAACTCGGCTTCTTCTCGGACGCCTGGTGGGACCGCACGGTGAGCGGCGGCGTCCGCCTGACGTGGAATGTGTTCAACGGCATGGCATCGCGTCAGCGCCTCGAGCAGCGCAAAATTGCGTTGCAACGTGCCGAACTCGACACGAAGTTCCTGGAACGCACCGTCAGGACCGAGGTCAGCGCCGCGCTGCGTGACGTAGCATCGGCACGTACCCGCATGGTTTCCCAGCAGGACAACGTTGCCCTCGCTGAAACCAACTTTGAGTTCGCAGAAGCCCGCCTGGCAGAGGGCGTCGCCAGCCCCATCGAGGTCCGCGAGGCCAGCAATCAACTCGACGAGGCGCGCCTGAACTTTCTCCAGGCCACACACGACTATCTCGTCGCACTCAGTGCCTATCAGACGGCACTCGGCGATTCTACCCCGTAGCCCATACCTCCATGCATCCCAGGTTATTTTTACTTCTTCTCGCGCTTACGGTGGCCGCATGCCAGAACCCCGAGCAGCAACCTGCCGCGGACCAGGCAAAACCGCTCCCCGCGCCAGCGACTGGCGGCAATGAGCGTACGCTGCAGGTGGAAACCGTGACGCTTCGACCGGAGCCATTCACAGAGTTCGTTCAGCTCACGGGCTCGGTCATTTCGATGAACGATGCCACGCTTTCGGCCGAGACCGCAGGAACGATCGTGAACATAACCCCCCTTGGAACGCGCGCGCGGCAGGGTGATGTTGTCGTGCGACTCGATGACCGCCTGGTCCGATCCGCCCTTGAACAGGCCCGGGCGGCTGCACGTGCGGCAGAGGCGGCCTTCAAGCTCGCCGACCAGACATTCAACCGGCAGGAAAGGCTGTTTGCCGACTCCATCATCTCAAGCCTGGAATTCGAGAACGTGACCGCCCAGCGGGACCAGGCCGCTGCGGCGCTTGCGCAGGCGCAGGCTGCCGTGGCATCGGCCGAGCGGCAACTGGAATTTTCGGCGGTCAAAGCGCCCTTCGATGGGACGATCGAAGAGCATATGATCGATCCAGGGGAGCAGGTGGCGCCGGGCGCCGCCCTCCTTCGCATCGTCAATACAGAATTTGTCCGCGTGCGGGCCGGGGTACCTGAAACCTACGCCAATGATATTTCAGAGGGTACGCCCGTGCAGGTCCGGTTCCGCGCATACGGTGGCGATGTCCGGGATGCCAAGGCGACCTTCGTTGGATCGGTAATTGATCCGGGCAGCCGGACATTCACTGTGGAAATTGAATTGGACAACCGAGACGGCGTCTTGAAGCCGGAAATGATCGCCGACGTATTGCTTACACGGGCAACGTATGAAGATCAGGTGGTTGTGCCCCAGAACTCCATTCTGCGAGATGAGAGCGGCTACACGGTGTATGTCGTAGAGGATGGAAGAGCTGTCCTCAAGACCATCGAACCTGGTCCCACCGAATCGGGCCGCACGCTCATTTCCAGCGGCCTGGCTCCCGGCGAGCAGCTCATTGTAAGCGGGCAGACCAATGTCACGACAGGCGATGCCGTTCGCATCTCCAATCGAGGGAACTGATGCGCATTACCGACAAGGCCATCGAATACAGGACGTCAATCCTCGTCCTCACGGCCGTGCTCACGCTGGGGGGGCTGTTCAGCTATGTCACCATCCCAAAGGAGGCCCAACCTTCGATTGAGATCCCCAACATCATAGTAACCACTATTTTTCCAGGCGCTTCCCCAGATGACATTGAATCGCTGATCACGCAGCACATTGAACGGGAAGTCCAGGCTATCACGGGCATCAAGGAAATCCGGTCGACCTCTACAGAAGGTGTCTCCACTGTAATCATTGAGTTTGACCCGGACGTCTCGATTGATGAAGCTTTTTCCAAGGTCCGCGACAAGGTAGATCTAGCCAAGAGCGATCTGCCGGACGATGTAGAAGAACCCATTGTATCGGAGATTGACTTCTCGGAGTTTCCGATCATGACGGTGAACCTGTCGGCGCCGTATTCGCTGACGCGGCTCAAGAGCGTGGCAGAACAGCTTGAAGACGACCTGGAATCCATATCGACCGTACTCGAAGTGGATGTAATTGGTGCGCTCGAGCGCGAGGTGCAGGTGCATGTGGACGTCAACCGCATGAACGGGTACAACATCACCTTCCAGGACATTGCCGAGGCCATCCGGGACGAGAATACGAATCTTCCGGGCGGCTCGATCGATGTCGATGAGATGAACTGGCTGGTCCGCGTCGACGGTGAAATCAGGGACCCCGCCGAGATCGGGGACTTTGTCATCGATACGCCAGACGGGAGGCCTGTTTACATCCGGGACGTCGCGCGTGTCGAATTCGGGTTTGCCGATCGGACATCGTACTCGCGACTGTCTGTTCGCCAGGTGGAACAGCCCGATGGAAGTCTGGACGTGTATGCCGAGGAGGCGCAGGCGCTGCTACCGGTAATCAGCCTGAACATTAAAAAAAGAGCGGGCGAAAACATTCTTGAAACGGTCAGCGAGGTACGGACGGTACTGGACGCGTTTCCGTTTCCAAGTGGAACGGAGGTGATTGTGACCGGTGACGCGTCGGAAGACGTGAGAGACCTGATCAAGGATTTGGAGAACAACATCATCAGCGGCCTCATCTTCGTCGTGATCGTACTGCTCTTCTTCCTTGGTGTACGGAATGCTGTGCTGGTGGGGATTGCCATTCCCATGTCCATGCTGCTCTCGTTCATCCTGTTCCAGGCCATGGGCTACACGCTCAACTTCGTGATTCTGTTCTCCCTCATTATCGCGCTTGGCATGCTGGTGGACAACGCGATCGTGATTGTCGAAAATATTTATCGATTCAGGGAAGAGGGATACGAACGTTTCGATGCGGCGTGCCGGGGAACGCGTGAAGTCGCCAGCGCGGTGGTGGCATCGACGGCAACGACCGTCGCCGTATTCGCCCCCATGCTCTTCTGGCCGGGAATCATCGGTGAGTTCATGTCCTACATGCCACTCACATTGATCGTAACGCTTGTCTCCTCCTTGTTTGTCGCGTTGATCATCAACCCGGTCTTCACAGGTATTTTCGTTCGCCTCGAAGGCGAGCGCGTGGCAGCGCGTCCGCCGCTGGCCAGGCGCCTTGGCATATTGACGGTCCTTGTTCTAGGGGCCCTCCTCGGACTGGCCAACTGGAAGACACTTGTTGTTCTCGTCGTAGCCGTTCCTCTTGTGTACTTCCTGCACACACGCGCGCTGAAGAAACTGGGTGATCGTTTCGTACAGCGATTCCTCCCGTGGCTCGTTTCAAAATACCGGGTGTTCCTGACATGGATGTTGGTCCGCGACTACACGGTCAGGCGCGCGTGGATACGCAATACCGGTGCGTTGTCCGCATTCACGTTGGGATTCGTGCTCTCGCTCGCTGGGCTGCTTGTTGGCTCCTCGCTCGGCCAGATGGCGTCAATGGTTCTCCTTGTCCCCGGCGCAGCGCTGTTGGCTCTGGGAGCTGTTGGCGTCGTGGTTCACACGGCTGAAACCGTCCTGCTCGGAGGTTGGGGCAGCGTGAAAGCGGGTGCGCTCCTGACTGGGCTTTCGCTCGGCGCACTCTACCTGATGAGCCTGGCCAAAGCCGACGTTGCATTCTCCACTGCCGCCGAATTGGTCCTGTTCCCAGCCGCCATCATCGTGCTCGGCTTTCTTGGAACCCTCGTGAGGCGAAAGACGCTGCTCCTTACCGACAACCGGTCGCGCCTCCTGAATACGACGCTCGGCTCGCTGCTTATCATCATCGGCATGTTCATTGCGGCCCCGACTGGTGTAGAGTTTTTTCCGGACACGTCACCGGGCCAGATACGGGTAACTGCCGAGGGACCGCTCGGGATGAACATCGACGCATCGGACCGCGTGGCACGCGAAGCCACCACGCGTATTGAAGCCCTGATTGATCAGAATCCGGCCTTCGAGGCCAATGTCAAGAACATGCTCGTGAATGTCGGGGTCGGTGCCGATTCCGATTTTGGTGGCAGTGCGTCGAGCCCCGAGCGTTCGCGTATCACCATGAACCTGGTAGATTACGCATCGCGATCCGAGGACTCCTTTATCTCTCTCAATCGGATCCGCGATGGCCTCCAGGGCATTCCGGGTGTGTCGATTGCCATTGACAAGGACCAGGATGGCCCCCCGACAGGCGCACCGGTGAATATCGAAATTACCGGACCCGAGTTCGATCAGATCGTAACCATGACCCGGACCGTGGTCGAACGCCTGCGAACGGCCTCCGAGTCGGGTGCCATTCCAGGACTGGTAGACATTGAAGACAACCTGAATGAGGGGCGTCCCGAGCTGCGCGTAGATATTGATCGCGAACGGGCGGCCCGGTTTGGGTTGAGTACGGGAATCGTTGCCCGACAGGTCCGGGCGGCAATAAACGGGCTCGAATCCGGGACGTACCGCACGGGCGATGATGAATACGATATTATTGTACGACTGCGCGAAGAAGACCGATCCACGCTTGAGAGCGTTCGGGACCTTACCATTTTCGAGGATGGCGTTCAGATACCGCTCGTTTCGGTGGCAGATGTCAACCTGTCGAGCGGCCTGGGATCGATCACGCGGCTCGACCTGGACCGCGTGGCTATTGTCACGGCCGAGGCCGCCGCAGGATTCAACGGGCAGGCCATCCTGGGGCAGGTCCAGGCCCTTCTGTCGGATTTTGAGCAGGCTATGCCGCCAGGGTATTCCATGGCATACACCGGTGAGAACGAGGAGCAGCAGGAGAGCTTTGGCTTTCTGACTGTTGTGCTCATCGTTGGCGTCGCATTGGTCTTCATGATCATGGTGGCCCAGTTCAATCTGGTCTCCTCCCCATTCATTATCATGATTGCCGTCGGATTCAGCCTGATCGGTGTGCTTCTCGGGCTGATCCTGACGCGCACACCCTTTGGTCTCATGACGTTCATCGGGATTATTTCGCTGGCTGGAATCGTCGTCAACAACAACATTGTTCTCATCGACTACGCCATGCAGCTGCGCCAACGTGGCATGGAAAAACAGAAAGCCATTGTGGAGGCGGGCGCTACAAGACTACGTCCGGTACTGCTCACCGCCATGACGACGGTCCTGGGACTCATCCCCCTTACGTTCGGCATCAATATTGATTTCGTCGGCCTTCTGACAGACCTCAATCCGGACTTCCAGTTCGGGTCAGAAAACACGCAGTTCTGGGGCCCCATGGGAACAGCCATCATCAGTGGTCTCACGTTCGCGACGTTCCTGACGCTCGTCATTGTACCGGTCATGTACTCCACGTTCGACTCGCTCTCCGTCCGACTGGGTCGAATGCTGGGTGGCGAAACCCCTGAACCAGCTGACGTGCACGCAACCACAGAATGAAGCCCCTGGAAGCCTTCCCGGATGCGCACCTGCGCATTTTCAAGCGCCCCGAGCCGCCGGCAGATCCCGAATCCGTATACCTGATTGGCATCTGCGGTACCGGAATGGGATCGCTGGCGGGACTGTTCCAGCAGGCCGGAAAGCGCGTCAGTGGCTCCGATGCTGCCGTGTATCCCCCAATGAGTACGCGGCTCGCCGCCCAACGCATTCGGGTATACGAGGGATTCGACGCCGCGCGGCTACCCGGCATCGCAGACCTCTACGTGATTGGAAATGCCTGCACACCTACGCACGTCGAGGCGGCCTGGGCCCGCGAGAACGGCGCTCCGCAGGTTTCCCTTCCAGAAGCCCTCGCCCGGTACTTCATCGGCGAGAGGCGCTCGCTCGTCGTTACGGGTACGCACGGAAAGACCACAACGACCAGCCTGCTGACGCACGTTCTGCGCTCAAACAACCTTCAGCCCGGCTTTCTCGTCGGCGGCGTCATGAACAACGGCGGCGTATCGTTCGATGTCGGATCGGGCACCCACTTCGTGGTGGAAGGCGACGAATACGACTCGGCCTATTTCGACAAGCGGCCGAAATTCATGCATTACCGTCCGCAGTCGGCTATTGTGACGAGCCTGGAGTTCGACCATGCCGATATCTACGCCAGCATGGACGACTACCGGGAGGCGTTCCGCGCGTTTGTGTCGCTCGTTCCGGAGCGTGGGCTCCTCATGCTGAACGCAGACGATGCAGAAGCCCGGGAGCTGGCGGGGCACGGGAAAGCGCGCGTACATTATTACGGCCTGGACAGGGACAACGCAGACATTACGGCACGTGACATCCGGCCCGGCGATGGCGGCATCAGGTTCACGCCCGTTGTCCATGGAGAGGTGTTGGAGAGCATGTTCCTCAACATGAGTGGCCGCCACAACCTCATGAACGCGCTCTCTGTAATGGGTATCTGTCTGGATGAAGGCCTCTCCCCCGACGAGATTGGAAGAGCGTTTGCCTCTTTTGAGGGGATACGACGCCGGCAGCAGGTCCGTGGCGAAGAGCACGGTGTGGTGGTCGTCGATGATTTTGCCCATCATCCAACGGCGGTCCGGGCAACGATCCAGGCCGCCCGGGAGCGGTGGCCGGACCGCCGTATTGTATCGGTCTTCGAGCCGCGCTCCAACTCGAGCCGCCGCAAGGTATTCGAAGCTGGTTACGCCGACGCGTTCCGAGCGGCCGATGCCCTCTTCCTGAGCACACCACCGTTCAGGTACAACGACGATCCGTCCAATTTCATGGACGTGGATCACGTGTTGGCGGATGTGACGTTGCACGGTACAGATGCGTTCAAAGGCACCGATGCCGATGCCCTGCTGCCTATGTTGTTGCGCTACCTCCAGCCGGGCGATGTGGCCCTCATCATGTCAAACGGCAGTTTTGGCGGTATTCATGGGCGACTTCTGGAGGCACTCGCGACAATTTGACAGGTTGTCCGCATACGAACGCCGTGCGGAGAAACGTTGGAAAGAATGGCACATTTTTTTCGGTGCCAGATGTGAAACTCGAACTTTCCCAGCTACGCTGTCATGAATACACGAAGAGCCCTTCCCTACTCACTCGTTATCGTCATCACGTTCCTGGCCGGTATCCTGTTCGCAACCGCCGGGTCGGACATCCTGGGCGTGTCCGAACGGATCATGAAACCCACGTCCGCGCAGGGTGTGGATCCGCGGGTTCATTACGAAGGAGACACGCGTGTTGATCAGCGCGTTTCGATCGACGACGCCTTTGTACGCGTCGCGGACAGCGTCTCTCCGACCGTTGTACAGATCCGGTCCGAACGCCTCGTCGAGCGCTCGCTCGTCAATCCGTTCGAAGGATCACCGTTCGAAAATTTCTTCCGACAACAGCCACAGGGAGAACCTCAGCAGTTCCGTACAAATGCGCTCGGGTCGGGCGTTTTCATCCGTGATGATGGATTTCTGGCAACCAATTACCATGTCATTGACGGGGCGGATGATCTCGAGGTCATGCTCCACGACGGGACATTCCACAAGGCCGAAGTCGTGGGCAGTGATCCCAATTCGGACCTCGCTGTCCTGAGGCTCGTAGGTTTTGAAGGCACGGTTCCTGCCATCTCGTTCGGCGAGAAGGATCGAATCCGAATCGGGCAATGGGTCCTGGCCTTCGGGTCGCCCATGTCGGAAGACCTTGGCAACACCGTCACATCCGGTATTGTGAGTGCGTTGCGGCGAACCAGCGTCCAGCTGGGCAACATCAACCCGTTCGCATCCCTCATCCAGACCGATGCGGCCGTGAACCCCGGCAATTCGGGCGGCCCTCTCGTCAACCTGCAGGGAGAACTGGTGGGTATCAATTCCGCGATTTACTCCAGGACGGGAGTCAACCAGGGCATTGCCTTTGCCATTCCGGTCGATGTCGTCCGAAATGTCACGGATCAGCTTATTGAAAAGGGACGCGTGGATCGTGGCTTCCTTGGCGTCACCTTTGATCGCGTGCCAGAAACGCTGGCCGATCTGCAGAACGTACCCCGCAGTGCGGCCCAGGTCACGTCCGTGACAGAAGGCGCGCCTGCCGCGAAGGCTGGTCTCCAGGAGGGAGACATTATTACGGCCGTAAACGGCTCGCGACTCCGGGACTTCAACGAGCTGCGTACCATGATTGCCAATATGGCGCCAGGTGAAGAGGTCACGCTCGAGGTTACGCGGGGCGAGGATGCACTCTCCATAGAGGTCGAACTGGCGGAGAGGTCACGCTTCGTTGATGACGCGCGCGACGACCCGGATGCAAACGACAATGGCGCTACAGACCGTGAGGCACCGGAAGAAATGCTCGGGCTCCGTGTTGAGACGCTGACGGAGCAACAGCTCCAGGCGATGGGACTTCCGGTGGCCGAAGACGTGGCGGGTGTGCTCCTGACGCAGGTCGACCAGAACAGTACGGCCTATCGGGACGCCGAACTGCGCCGGGGAGACATCATTTCCAGAATGAATCGCAAACCCGTCTCATCCGTGGATCAGTTCCGCCGTATATACAGCGATATCGAGCCTGGTCGTGCCTTCATGGTCGAGGTACAGCGTCTGGCCCGCGAGGCCGACGGCTCGGTCACACTTCGCAAGTTTTTTACAGCGCTCACCAAGCCGGAATAATGTTCTGTCATTCGGTACCTTGGGACCGATGACAGCCATTGAATATTTTATCGACGAACTCCTTGGTGCGGCGCCTGACGGCGCCGCACCAGATGAGGTGGAAGCGCTCGCCGCAGATGCCCTGGACCGGGGACTTCCACAGGCGACGCCAGAGGCTGTCGTGGCATTCATCTCCGTAGCCGACTGCACGAGCCGGAACCCCGTTACCCAGCAGGATCTTGTGCATGCCAAGATAGGCCGCCTTGGCATCGACATCACCAGACGCCTGCAGGAGATCACGTCTGACCTCGGCATGCCGCTTCCGGAGCTTCATCTCCGGCTCAGGGACAGTCCAGCGCTTCTTTCCGGGCACGGACTCGACATCTGGCCCCGGCTTTCCGGTACCATCTGCGATGCATCCCGCGCGGCAGGAGCAACGCGGACGACACTACCCGTCGTGTGTTGGGACCATGCCCATTTCGCAGAAATGCTCCCCGACGTGTCGCGCTCCCTCGAGCACACGGACATCCGTATGGACTTCAGCGCCCGCCCGGCTACTTTTGAACTGCAATGCCTGTCGACGGCTCTCCTTGTCACCCGCTGTGCACCTTCCACGCGCTTCGTGCTCTCAAATCAGCGTGCGGCGTGCCCGTCCCTCCATCCGGAAGCCGTCGAGTTTCGGGCGCAGTCTTCTCTGGCCGATCTGTCTACCGACCTGCCGGCCGTCAGGTACGCGCTGGCGCGCACGTTGGCGCGTACCAATCGGCACCTGGCCTGCGCCCTGGCAGCCGCTCGGCCCCATTGGTGTGCCGGTCCCGCGCACATGGAGTGGCGTTCTGGCCTCGACGCACTCCCGACGCCTGGCCCTGACGCGTTGGCGACACACCTGGGTTGGCCCACACTGCCTGGTGGCCCCGTATCCGTGACGCTCAGGCCCGATACAACGCCCGATCATCTTGAGGCCGCCCTCTCGCGATCGCTCTCCGAGCCGGGCTATGTGGTCGTTTCCGGCGAGCGCTCATGAAAAAACGCTTGAAGGCGTCCGTATCGCCCCTGCACCTCGCCCTGCGCCATGCCTTCCGAATTGCACACGGTACGAGCAATGAGCGCACGAACGCGCGTGTACAGTTGGAATACGGGGATGGCCAGGTCGCTGGCCTTGGCGAAGGCGCACTGCCCCCCTACTATCCCTGGTCGCTCCGGGATATCGAGCAGTATGTTGAAACGCTTCCACTCGACAGACTGGATATCACGGAGAGGGACCACGCATCTGTTCATGCGTGGCTTCACGACCTGCCTGACGGTCCGGGACCGGCCCGGGCCGCCGTCGACATGGCGGTTCACGACGCGTGGGCCCGGAATCTGGGCCTGCCGCTTCATGCGGCACTCGGTCTGTCAGAGCGCCCGCTGGGAGTGAGCACCTACGCGCTCCCCATTCCAGAGTCCCTCGCAGAACTCGACGACATGCTGGCGGATGTTTCAGACTTTCCGTTCCTGAAACTGAAACTGGGATGTGGGGACCCGGCCTTTGACATCGCCATCGTTCGCCGCGCACGGAGCGTGTACACCGGCGCACTCTGCGTGGATGTGAACAGCGGATGGTCGGCAGAGCAGGCCTTGTCATGCATATCCGCGCTCGAGGACTGCATGCTCACGTTCATCGAACAGCCCGTGGCCTCCTCCTGGGATGAGTTGCATGGGAGCCTGACGGCCAGAGGCACTCGTCAACATAATACACTCGTGGCCGATGAATCGGTGCAGGGGCTCGATTCCATACAGACCCTGGCTCCCTATGTGGATGGAATCAATATCAAACTGGCCAAATGTGGCGGCCTGTCCGCCGCGCTGGACCAGGCCCGTCTGGCCCGCCATCTCGGCCTGAAGTGCATGCTCGGGTGCATGATTGAAAGCGCCATTGCCCTTACTGCCGCGGCCCAGATCGGATCTCTCTTCGACTGGCTGGACCTGGACGGCACCATGCATACGGCAGCCGACCCGTACGAGGGCCTTCAATTCGATCGGGGCCACATCAGGCTACCAGACGGCGCCGGGCTCGGCGTTACGCCTCGACGGGCGACGTCTTCAGCGTCGTCTTGACCACAACCTGACCCTCTGTAAGTGATCGGTGCACCGGGCACCGATCGGCAATCTCCAGCAGGCGATTCCGTTGGTCATCCGTCAGTTCGCCCAGGAGTTCAATTTCCCGTTCCACCAGGTCAATTTTGCCCATCCTGTCTCCGGCATCACAGTCGCAATCCTCGGCATGCACTTTATCATGGACAAGGTGGACGCGCACGTCGTCCAAGGGCCATTTCTTCCGGTCAGCATACATGCGGAGTGTGATGGCCGTACAGGCGCCGAGACCCGCGACAAGCAGGTCGTACGGGCTCGGGCCTCGATTCGTGCCCCCAACGGACTCCGGTTCATCGGCTACGAGCGCGTGCCCGCCCGCCACGATTTCCGTACGGTACCTCGATGCATCGAGCGCCACGGTGACGTGCCGATGGCCATGAGCGGCGCCGGCTTCCTCTGTGGGCACCTCAATGTACCGACGGGACCAGGCAGACAGAACACCCCCTGCGTACAGGGCGTCGTCTTCCTTCGAGAGAAGGTGGTCGGCAGAGTCCAGGGAAACGAAGCTTTTGGGGTGTTTGGCTGCCTTGTAGATCAGCGCTGCATTGTCTATCCCGACAATGGAGTCAACGGGTGAATGCATGATGAGGATGGCTACATCCAGATCACCAATCACACGTTCGGGGTCCTGTGCCTCCAGGTCATCGAGAAATTCCTTTCGGATTGTGAAGGGTCTCCCTCCAATTGACACGTTGGCTTTTCCGGAAGCACGAATCTCCTCTTCAGACTCCGAGAACAGATGCCGTACGTGCGCCGGGTCGTACGGCGCCCCGACAGTAGCTACCGCACGAATGGAAGGCAGGCGTTGCGCAGCGTGCAGTACTGCGGCGCCGCCGAGCGAATGCCCGACGAGCAGACGGGGCGCCTCATACTCGGCGGCCAACCAGGCCGCGGCCGACTCAAGGTCTCCGATATTCGAACTGAAATCCGTATCCGAAAAATCTCCCTTGCTCTGTCCAAGACCTGTGAAATCAAAGCGCAGGACACCGTATCCGGCTCGTGTCATGGCACGGGTCAGATGGCCCACTGCCTTCAGATTCTTGGAGCACGTAAAACAGTGGGCAAACAGCGCATAGGCATAGGGCCTTCCGTCTGCTGGCAGGTCGAGGTGCGCCGCAAGCTCGATGCCGCGGTCATTTTGAAAACGTATGCGATGGGTGGACATGAGGATCGGTAGTTTTTCAGAAATCAGATTGTCATCAGAGCAGTTCGAACGTCACAGCGCGGGGCCTGACAGACGCCGGAACCTGGGTTTTCTCCATAAAAGAGATGCCGCCATCGCCAGCAATCCGGACTATGGTCGATGCGCGCGTTCCGTACGATTCGGAGCAGATACAGGGGGCAGACAGGGTGCGCTCCCAGTCAAGCGGGACGCCTGTGGATGGCAGCGACTCGTCGTCAGCCACGCTGGTGTCTTCCAGAATGGGGAGTAATGCGTGCGTATCGAGCGACCCGTCAGCCAGCGCGCGACGGAGCGCCGCCTTTCCCTTTTCCACCTTCGGCCACGGCGTGTCCAGCGCGGCATTGCTCAGCCCGTATATGCCCGGCTCCATGACGCGTGGTCCGCCGGACGTCCGGTTGGACAGATATACAAGCGTGTCGGTGTCATAAAGCAGCAGGTTGAACCCGTTGAAGGCCTCTTTTTCCCGGTACATGCTGTCAGCGGCCGCCGCGGCCGACTCCCGTGAAAGTAGAAATGACCGCACAAGATCGCCACGACTTCGCGCATTGACGACCGTCCGACCCGGTTCCCGCACGTTCGTCACAGCAGCCATGCGTCCGCCCGTCGTCACGCCGAGCCACGTCCCACCCGACTGCAGGTCACGCCCCGCAATCACGTCCGGCGCATCGACCCAGAAATCAGCTTGCTGCGAAGGGCGGTCGTGGAACTCATCCCGGTTGGCGAGAAGCACCAACTCATGCTCGGCATGCGCTCGGAAGGAAAACAGGATCAGACACATGACGTCAAGCCTGGCGTCGGGCAAACAGCGCGACAGGAGATGTGGGGGTAGGTGTGTCCCCTTTGTATGCCGTCGTGTCGAATTGTTTCGGCGAAAGAGCATTCATGAAAGAGACGACCCGATCGGCCTCCTCGGATCCACCCGCATGTCCCCTGTACGCCGTAACGGCGAGGACGCCTCCCACGCGAAGCAGCAGGCATGCGGCATTGAGCGCCCGGATTGTTGTTGCCCCGCGAGTAATGATCTGCTTGTCACTGCCGGGGAGCCAGCCCAGGTTGAACAGTACCGCGGCCACAGACCCCGGAGCCAGCGTGCCTCTGGTCAGCCAGGCCGGCAGAAGAAGGCCGTGGCAGCCGGCATGGAGTGCCACCCGGTCCAATACGCCATGTGCACGAAGGCGTGAACGCGTTGCGGTCACAGCTGCCTCCTGGATATCCACACCCAGCACGCTTCCGGACAGTCCAACACAATTCGCCAAAAACAAGGTGTCATGGCCATTTCCGATCGTTGCATCAATTGTACATTCTCCGGGTTGAACAACCTGCCTCACATACGCGTGCACGTAGTCTGTAATGCGCCTGCCCTTCAAATCGCCGTCGGCCATGTTGCTTCAAAACCTGGGAGAACCTGTTCCGGTCAGTCTTCCCCTGAACCGCTCATACAACATTCAGTTCGCCGATCTGGATGCCTTGCCATCCGCCATGCGGGAGGCCGGGCTGCGCGCCGGGAAGGTCCTTGTAGTGACTGACAGCAACGTGGCCGCTCACTACCGGGACCGCCTCGATGCACTTTTCATCAAGGATGGATGGGATGCACTGGTCCTCGTGCTACCCCCCGGTGAAACGACGAAAAGTCCCAAGCATCTTCACGCCATTTACGATGCCGCCCTTGCCTGGAATGTGGACAGACGTACACCCATCGTGGCCTTCGGAGGCGGCGTCATAGGCGATCTGGCCGGTTTTGCGGCGGCGACACTGCTCCGCGGGCTTCCTGTTGTCCAGGTCCCGACCTCCCTGATTGCACAGGTCGACAGTGCCATCGGCGGAAAGACCGGGATCAACCATGAGCAGGGGAAGAACCTGATCGGATCCTTCCATCAACCGGAGTTGGTCCTGGTCGACACCAAACTGCTCTACACGCTCAATCGCCGTCAGTGGACGAGCGGTCTCGCTGAAGCGGTGAAGCATGCGCTCATTGACGACGAACCATTCTTTGCCTGGATCGAAAAGGAATGGAATCGCCTACTGGCCCGCGACCCGGAGGTTATTGCGGATATGGTCTATCGGGCAGCAAAGGTGAAAGCGCGTGTCGTCAGCGAAGACGAGCGCGAGTTGGGCCAGCGGGCACTGCTGAATTTTGGACATACGTTTGGCCATGCACTCGAACATGCCACCGGATACGGCACGCTCACCCATGGCGAAGCCGTGGTGCTCGGCATGCGCGCTGCCACGTTCCTGTCCCGACGCCTGCATGCGAAGGTGGATCAGGTGCGAATAGAAGCCGTTCTCGGCACGTTTCCACTTCCTGCACTCCCTGACGGATTGACCAGTGGGGAGCTGACGGCAGCCATGCGTTCCGACAAAAAGGCCCAGGCTGGCCGACTGCGCTTCGTGTTGCTCCGGAAAATCGGGTTGGCATACGTCGAGGATGATGTGATGCCATCCGACCTCGAGGCCGCCTGGGACCATGTACTCGGCCCCAGGTGACGAGCCGTCACATCCACCATATGGTCCAGGGTCTGATCCGGCTCGCCGCTGCCGTCGTGCTGCTGGGGCTGGTCGCATTTTTTGCCGCCACACGTACCCAGGTGGGGCGGGATCAGGTAGCACGACAAATTGAAGCATCCGTCTCGTCCCGGTTTGCCGGCACGCTCCACATCGGAGGCATGACGGGAAATCTGGCGCAGACTCTTTTCGCCACGAACATCATATTCGAGGACCCCCAGGGACGCACCGTCCTCGCAGTCGACTCTGTGGTTGCCTCGCCGCGCTGGACGGCACTGCTTCGCAGGGAGTTTTCGATTGGCACGCTGGAGATTTTCGGGCTTGCGACCACACTCTATCCCGCCGAAGCTGATCCTGGAGGAAATCATCCCGCGACTCCCAGTCTGAAAGACGCCTTCGTTGTAGCCGACTCGTCACGTGCGCCCGCACCCGGCAGCGGCTCCTGGTCCATGACCGGGGCATCGGTCCGTATTTCCAAAGCCTCCATCCGGGCAGGACGCGCTCCAGTAGCCGATGCACAGGTCATCCCCGGCTGGGCGACATGGCTCGCCGAGCACCCCGTCCATGAGATGGACATCAAGATGGATGTGGCCTGGACCGCGTCCAGAAAGCAGGTCGATATTCTCTCGTGGGACAGTACGTTTCCGGAACAGGGTCTGTCAACCTCGGATGTGCGGGCGCAGGTACGAATCGATGAGGAGCGGGTTTCCGTTCCCGACGCCGCCCTGCGACTCGGATCGTCAACCCTGCGGGTCGCTGGCCACATCACGCGGGGCACCGACGCCCCTCGCTTTCAACTCGAGGTCACCCCATCCATACTCCAGACCGACGAGTTGCATCGGCTCGTAGCAGTCATTCCCGCACGTGGCCAGGTTGAAACCGGTGCCATGATCCAGGGATCCGTTGGCGACCTGACCATTCCATGGCTCGACATTTCTCACGGCGCGTCCTCCGTACACGCTGAAGGAACCATAATTGGGCTACCCGATGCCGCCGATTTTGAATTGTCCGTCAGGTCTGATCTGCTGGAACTCGATGAGATCCGGTCCTGGGCTCCTGGCGCGGAGATCCTGGACAACAGTACAGTGCCATCGGTCGCCATCGACACGTACTTCCGCGGTCAGATTCCGTCGCTTGACAGCCTTCGCAATAACCCCTTCTCAGGCTGGGCGGCAAACGGTAATATGGACGTAATCTCAGACGCCGGCGCGGTCGCCCTGTCTTTCGATATCAGTGCCCTCTCCGGTCAGACCACGGTGCACACATTCCGCGCCCGCTCCGATGCGCTCGACCTGGGCCCATGGCTCGGCCGCCGCGCACTCCGGACGCGGCTCACAGGAACCTTCTCCGCCTCCGGTTCCGGCCTGCACCCGGACGAGCTGACTTCCAGCGTTTTCCTTCAACTCAACAGTCCGCAGTGGAACGACAGTAGACTCCAGCGCCTCACGGCCAGCGCGGAGCGTACGCCACGAGGCTGGTCGGGTGAAGCCATTCTTTCCGAGCAGGAAGGCTCCGTGCATCTGGCCGGAGCCTGGGACCGTGGATCGACAGTGCGCCTGTCCGGACAAGTGGAGCAGATGAATATAGGTCGCCTGCTGGGCCGGGATGCCTGGCAGAGCCAGCTGACGTTCGACCTGGAGGGGGATTTCACGCCCTCGTGGAACGAATCCTCCCGCTTCGATATCACTGTGAACCTGGATTCGTCATGGGTGGCCGATCGCGGCGTGCGGCACGATGTGTCACCCCAGCAGATCTCGGCGCGTTTTGCTCCGCCATCGCCCGGTTCGCTGAGCGATGTGTTCCAAATCTCGTCGCCGTCGCTCCGCTTCTGGATACGCTCCGAGGCGCCCCTTTTCGCCGCCATGCCGGCCCTCTCTCATTGGAGCGCGGTTGCCCAGCTGGCAGCAGCCGGCGTCGGAAACAAGTGGTTGGACCCGGGTGGCAGGATCAGAAACCTGGAAGACCTGGTGGATCGCTCCGCTGAGACGCTCGTCCGGGCCCGGCAGTATGACGTCCAGGCGGCAGGTACTTCTCCAATCTCCCTCCAACTGGGCGCCGACGTGACAGATATGTCACTGCTGACCGCACTGCGCCCCGCGGGTGACTCGCTCGCCCTCTCAGGCCGCGTAGAATTGGACCTGGTCGTAAGCCCCGATTCGATATCAGCCACGTCGACGGGACAGTTTGCGCGCCTCCGACTCGGCACGTCGACGTTCCATGGATTGCAGACGGCGTGGAGCATAGCCTCTGCCCGTGCGGACATGGCCGCAGCCAGCCTGCCGCGCCGCGCCAAGGGGCACCTTGACGTCCAGATTGACTCGCTCTCGGTGAGCTTCCTCTCTGCTGGTCGCACCCGTCTGACGGGCAACATGGAGCAGAACACAGGCGGCATGGAACTCCACATGCAGCAGCCAGGACTTACCGACTCCCTTCACGTGGCTGCGGCAGTGGACCTCCAACCAAGCTTCAATCGTGTTCGCGTCGAGGCCCTGCATCTACATGCCGGTCCCTCCGAGTGGTTTCTGAAATCCCCCGCATCCATCGACTTTTTCGCCGATGCCACGCGGGTGGAAGAATTGCAGGTTGCCCTGCGGGATGAGTCCGGACTGACAGAGCAGTCCTTCTCGGCATCCGGCACGTTTTCTGCGTATTCGGAAGATATCCTGCGCGTGCGCGCAGGCGACCTGCTTGTCACTGATCTCTCGGACTATTTCGCCATCCGGAAGCGCATTGGTGGCAGATTGAACGCGTCCATAGACCTCGCTGGAGGGTATACACAGCCCCGGGCTTCCGGTCAGATCCGGCTGGACAACGCCTCGCTTGAACGTCATATTGTGGGTAATGTAATCATAGAGAGTGATTTCGAGTCCGACAGCCCAGACCTGGACTTCAGCCTTCGTATTGAGCCGATTGAGTCCGATTCTGTCTACATCTCGGGCCGGGATGAGCTCGGGGAAATTGTCGAGAACGAGCTTTCACTTGCCGGCATGGTGCGCTTGCCAGGGCGGGCAAATGCCGGTGACGGACAGTTGGATCTGGATGCTGATCTTGAGCATGTCAACCTTTTTTTCCTTGAGTACATCTTCAATCGGGCGGTCGCCAATGTGGATGGATTCCTGATAGGCGACGGTCGCATTACGGGTACCGTGTTCCAGCCCATCATAGAGGGTCGGGCCGCCGCGCTCGATGGCACGTTCGACATCCCTCGCACGGGCCTGACGTACGCGTTGGAGGGCGAGATGCGGGTCGACCGCGAGGCCATTCATTTCGAACGTGCCCTGGCACGCGACGGGCAGGACGGCTCGGCACTCGTGACCGGCCGCATGAACTTCAACAACTACCGTGAATTCACGCTCGACCTGGAGGGTACTCTTGACGAATTCCAGATTATTGGCTCAGATGTCGCCAACGATCTGCCCTTCTACGGCTTCATATGGGCCTCCGGGAGGGTCACCCTGGACGGCCCCCTCTATGATGCCATGCTCCGCTCCACCGACGCGGTCACCAGACCCGACTCCCGGCTCTTCATACCCATTGTAGAGACGGTTTCCGAAACCGACGAGAGCTTCATTGTTTTCGAAAACACGCCGGGTGTCATACCCGATTTCGACGCCCTGGCCCGACGACCCTTCCTTCTGGCGCGCCGGCCGACGGCCGAGCGACAGTTCCTGGACGCACTCAACATGGACCTGAGCATCCGAGCGCCGACGGGATCGCTTGTCCACCTCGTCATTGACCCGCTGCTCGGCGACGTCATTGAAGCCTCCAGCGAGGGTACCATACAGCTTGTGCGCGAGGATGGTGAGTTTTCGGTATTCGGTACGCTCGGCGTCAACGCCGGGAAATACCTTTTCACCGCTGGAGAGGTATTCCAGCGGAATTTCCAGATCTCAGAGGGCGGGACCATGACGTGGGATGGCGACCCGCTCAATGCGGCGCTCGACATCAATGCGTCGTACCGGACAAGAGCCTCCCTGCGGGGCCTCGACAACACGGACGATGACAGTCGCCTGGTGCCAATGATAGTGCGACTGCACATCACGGGCACAGTCTTCTCCCCTGCCGTCGAACTCAGCCTGGCCATTGACCAGTCCAACCAGAATGTGCTTGGCAACAACCAGGCGCTCGAGGCCCGACTGAACCAGCCCGAACTCGCCACGGAATATGCTACGAGCGTCCTGCTCACCAACAGCTTCATTCTCACGACGGACAATATTTCGTCAGATTCGGGTGGGCAGCTCGCATTCAACAGCGTATCGCAGCTCGTGTCCTCCCAACTCAACCGCTTCCTGAACGCCGCGCTACCGAACGTCGACTTCAGTTTCGGGCTTCAGGGCGAGAATACCCAGGACCTGGACGTGACCTATGGAGTCGCTCTTCGGCTGCTCGACGAGCGCCTTATAATCCGCGGAGAGGGTGTGTACCAGGGAGCGCGCTCCTCCAACGATATCCGTGCGAACGATGGTCTGCAGGGAGAATTCGTGGTCGAGGTCCGGCTCAATCCTAATGTATCACTGGAGGTCTTCTTCCGGCGCGAGGGAGATATCCTGCAAAGCACGGAACTCACCAACACGGGAGGAATCGGTATATCATACCAGACAGAGTTCACCGGATGGCGCCAGCTTTTCTCGGGCCCGCCGGCCTCGCCGGAATAAAGCGGCAGCGCATCAGGAGACAATTAGAAGCGTGTTGAAGAACCAGCGTGCACCAAGATGCGAGCGCCGGAGTGCCAGATGCAAGGCGTCCCGACGCCGAATAGCAGCGCAAATTGCGCCGGTATCGGCGCAAGAAGGAGGGACAACGCCGCAGATGGCGTTTCGCCGCCGCATAAGGGTGTGTGATGGTTCTTCAACACGCTTTTAGTACACGGTCTTTTCCTCGTGACGTCGCCACGCGTCAAACGGCGCCTCGTGGGATTCCACCGCAATGCGCCGCATCCGGAGCGATCGTTTGCCGTCGGAAAGCGGCAATTCGTCATACATGCGCTGGTCGTCGAAACCTGCTCGGGCTGCCTCATGGCGGGTCGATGCGTAGAACACCGCCTCGGGACGCGCCCAGTAAATAGCGCCCAGACACATGGGGCAGGGCTCGCACGAAGCGTAGATCGTGCATCCTGTGAGTTGAAACGAGCCGAGTTCGCGGCACGCCTGCCGGATGGCTTCCATTTCGGCGTGCGCTGTCGGATCATGGCGCGCCGTCACCCGGTTAACGCCCTCTGCCACGACGCGGTCTCCGCACACAATCACACAGCCGAATGGTCCCCCTTCGCGTGCAACGTTTTCGCGCGCCAGTTCAACTGCGCGTTCGAGGTAGCGTGTATCCAGCATTTCACAGCCCTTCTGCATGAGTTCAGATTACATCTTCTATATTCCGACCGAACCAACGATAGTTCCCAGGCCATGAAACCACTTGCCAATCGTACTGAAGGACTCAAGCAGAGCAGTATCCGGGCCATCACCCTGATGCTGCGTGACATGGACGGCATCAATCTCGGCCAAGGTATCTGCGACATGCCCACCCCTGACCCCATCAAGCAGGGAGCACACCAGGCCATTGACGCAGACAAATCCATCTATTCATACTACGGGGGCATACAGCCCCTCCGGGAAGGCATTCTGGAGAAGGCCCAGACTTTCAACCATATTCCTGTAGATTCGCCGGACAACGTCATGGTGACCGTTGGATCTACGGGAGCCTTCGTAGCCACGTTGTTCACGCTGCTCAACGAAGGCGATGAGGTCATTGTATTCGAGCCGTATTACGGATACCACGTGAACCTGCTGCAGGTAATGGGAGCTGGCATCCGGACCATCACGATGGAGGGACCTGACTGGGAGGTGGACTTTGGCGCGGTCGAAAAAGCGATCACGGCACGCACACGCGCCATCATTGTCAACACGCCCGGCAACCCGAACGGCAAGGTGTGGAGTCGCCAGGAGCTCGAAAGACTGCTGGCACTCATGGCAAAGCATGACCTGTACGCCATCACCGACGAGATATACGAATACATGCTGTATGATGGCCGAGAGCACATTTCTCTGGCCTCGCTTCCAGGTGCTCTTGAACGGACCATTACCATATCGGGCTTCTCCAAGACGTACAATATGACCGGGTGGCGACTCGGTTATGCGGTCGGTCCCATCGATATCATTGAAAAGATGGGACTACTGGCAGACCTTATTTACATCTGCGCTCCCACGCCTCTCCAGTACGGCGTAGCCGAAGCGTTTTCCATGCCAGCGTCGTACTTCACCGACATGGCGTCGGCGTATGCGGAAAAACGCGAACTGCTGTGCCGTACGCTCGAGGATATCGGATTCAATGTCCCGTGGCCCGAAGGGTCATACTACGTCCTGGCCGACTTTGCGCCGCTCCGCGATCGGCTCGAGGGTTTCTCGGACGATGAAGAGGCGCAATTGACCCTTGTTCGGGAAGCCGGTGTCGGGACCGTGGCCGGTCGATCCTTTTTTACGAAGCCTGAAGACGGAGCAACCCGCCTTCGTTTCTGTTTCGCAAAAGAATTGGACGTTCTCGAGGAAGCCTGTCGCAGACTCAAACTTGCGTTCGGATCGACTCGATAAGCCGATCGTGAATGGGCCCGTGAGAGGCCACGATGCCTTCATTCCGCGACAGCGCTGCGCCTCGGCTGAAGTCGAGCGGGCGCCCGTGCATATCCGTAACGCGGCCACCCGCCTCCTCCACGATCACGCAACCGGCTGCATGATCCCATATATTCTCAACATACGTATCTGAGACTGGCAGCCTGAGATAGATGTCTGCCATTCCTGCCGCGACCGCTGCATATTTGGCCTGGGAGTCCATGCGTACCGCATTCCCCCTTATGCCGACGTCTGTCGCTATGCGTGCTGACACATCATGCGCCGAATGTCCCGATTCCACGGACTCGCAGAACCGCATTGCGGCCGCATGCTGCGAACGACCAACGGCCAACCGCCCATTCGACTCGAGTGTCTGCAGGTCGTACTGCCAGGCGCCCTCCCCTCGCTGTGCCGCCACAATAACACCGGGCGACCCCATTCCAGGCAGTGCCAGGTTCGGGCATGCCAGCGCCCCGAGAACCACCTCTCCTTCGACGATGAGCGCAAGTGCCACCACGTACTGTCCACCCCGAATGAATCCCTTGGTGCCATCGATCGGGTCCAGCGTCCAATGTCGACTACTGACCCCGCGGTCGGTCCCCACGTCTATCCAACCAAGCACATCACTGGCTGTCGCACGCGGTTGGTGTCGGCGGACCGCCTCAAGGAGGCGCTCCCTGGTACCCGCCGCCTCGGCGCGGCGAAGCATGGACGCACTTTCTTCAGCAATCACTCCGTCCTCTCGGAATGCATCGCGCAGACGGCGACATACCAGCGCCTGGCTGCCAAAATCTGCCGTTGTGACCGGCGAGGCATCGGCCTTCTCGACGCTTTCAAGCCCTGACGACGCGCCTCGGACAGACATGCACAGCTGAGCCGCTTCGCGAACCGCCTCAAGGGCTACCTGCATTTCCAGTTGGTACAGCATGGGAATCGTAGGATTCAGGTATATGGGGGCAATTCGGACAACGTGGCCACAGCACCCGTATTATGATCCAGCTCATAGCCGAGGTGAACCCGGCCATTGGTAACGAGCAGATACGGCGCACGGAGCACACGATTATAGACGGCCACCTGGTCAGCGGCAGCCTGCGTAAGATTCACGTCCGGCGCCTTGCACTCAATGACCATCCACGGCCGACCCGTCCGGTCGTGAACAACAATATCCGGCCGACGCTGAGCGCCGTGGACATCAATGGCTTTCTCTACCGCGATCAGCCCGGCCGGCACCAACCATTCTGTGGTCAGCCACGAGAGCAGCTGTTGACGGACGTGTTCCTCCGGAGTGGCCACCACACGTCGCCTTCGAATGGGATCATACAAATCACCGGATGACTGCGGCTCATTCATGCTGCTTCCTGCCGTCCGACATCAAATACAATACAGACATGCGCACGGCCACACCGTTGGTGACCTGGTTGAGTATGAGCGCCCGCTCGTGGTCCACAACGTCTGTCGCCAATTCAACGCCCCTGTTGACCGGACCTGGATGCATGACAATCAGATCCTTGTAGGTTTCGAGGTGTTCCAACTGGATTCCGAACTGTTCGTGGTATTCCCGGACCGAGGGAAACAGGCTCCGGCCCTGTCGTTCCATCTGGATGCGAAGGGCCATGGCTACGTCGCACCCGTCGAGGGCTTCATCGAGCCGCGTCGTAATCCGGACCTGGCCCCGGGCCTCCTCGCCCAGGAGCCGGTCCAGGTGGACAGGCAACAGGGATGCTGGTCCGCAAAGGGTCACATCGGCGCCGAGTGTCGTCAGAGCATGCAGGTTCGAACGGGCCACACGGCTGTGCATGATGTCGCCAATTATGGAGACGCGCAGACCCTGTATGCGGCCGAACTGCTCTCGAATGGTCATGGCATCGAGCAGCGCCTGGGTCGGGTGTTCATGGGCACCGTCTCCTGCATTGATTACGACAGCATCGACGCACCTGGTAAGAAATGAGGGGGCTCCGGCCGATGCGTGCCTGACAACGACCATGTCGATCTTCATGGCCTCAATATTGCGGGCCGTATCGCGGAGAGTTTCGCCCTTCGATACGCTGGATCCGGACGATGCAAAGTTCACAACATCGGCCGACAGCCGTTTTTCGGCCAATTCGAACGATATCCTGGTCCGAGTGGACGGTTCATAGAAGAGGTTGACGACGGTCACGCCTCGCAGCGACGGGACGCTTCGGATGGGCCTCTCGAGTACATCCCGGAATTGTCCGGCCGTATCCAGCACACGCGTTATATCACGTGCAGACCAGCCCTCGAGACCCAACAGGTGTCTTTGACGGAGTCCCTCATCCGGGTTTGTAGTGTCCTGCTGCACGTTCTCCGATTCCGATTCTGTTGTCATACTGATTCACCTGACTCGACAAGCCACACACCTTCCCTGTCGTCGCACTCACGGAGTCGGACGCGCACTTCTTCACCCGGCAGCGTCGGTACACGACGCCCGACAAAGTCGGCTTTGATTGGCAGTTCCCTGTGCCCTCGGTCAATCATGGCCAAAAAATGAACCGACGCGGGACGGCCCATGTCCATCAGGGCATCGAGTGCGCTGCGCACGGTTCGTCCCGTAAAAAGCACGTCATCCACAAGGACGACGTGGCGATCGTGGATATCGAATTCAATCGCTGTTTCACGCACCTCAGGCTTTCGATTGCGCACCCTGAAGTCGTCGCGATACATCGTGGCATCGAGAACCCCGACCGGAACGTCCACTCCGTCGAGGTCCCGGATGAGACGGGCCAGTCGGCGCGCCAGGAACACCCCGCGCGTCTGCATCCCAATAAGGCCAAAGTCCACCCCGGCGGTTTCATCGACGGCAAACATCTCAACAATCTGACGCGACATCCGGTGTAGGCTGCGCTCCAGGTCGCGCTCATCCATGAGCTGGGCTTTGATGGTGTCGTTGGCGTGCATATATCCCTAATGTACGGACCTGTGTGGACGGACGTCTTTTGGAGTGCGTGAAAAAAAAGACGCGGAACAGAAAGGAGCATCACCGTTTGACTGGAAGCGTGTTGAAGAACCAATACTGCTGCCCGACGTGCCTGCCACCGACCAATCGCTCAAATACCTGGACCCGGCGTTCATTTCGCAGGTCAACTCCATGGAGTTGCGCGCCCGACTCATTGTCGAAGGGTTCATCACCGGACTTCATAAGAGTCCCTACCACGGGTTTTCAGTGGAATTTGCCGAACACCGGCCCTACAATCCCGGTGATGAACTCAGGCACGTGGACTGGAAAGTCTTTGCAAAAACAGACAGGCACTACGTAAAACAGTACGAAGAAGAGACCAATCTGCGTCAATACGTCGTGCTCGATACGTCGGCTTCCATGAAGTACAGGCACAGCGAAGGTGTCAGCAAACTGGAATATGGCGCGTGGCTTGCCGGAGCACTTCATTATCTGATGGTCAGGCAACGCGATGCCACGGGACTGATTGCGTTTGACGAACGCATTCATACCATGAGGCAACCGAAATCAACACAGGGGTATCTCCGACAACTGCTTGCCACACTGGAGCAGCTCACTGAAGAGAGCAGCGACAACCGTAGAACAAGCGCCGCATCGACACTCGAGGAGGTAGCTGAACGGATTGGCCGTCGTTCCATGGTCGTACTGATTACCGATCTCTTCGAGAACATTTCCGAGCACGACGCCATGCTCAAGGCGCTCCGCCACCTGCGCTATCGGGGTCATGAGGTCCTCGTGTTCCACGTTCTGGAGTCGGAAACAGAGCGGCATTTCCGGTTTCCTGACGTTCCCATGCGTTTTGTGGACATGGAAACCGGAGAGGAAATGAGCCTGCAGCCGTCCCAGATGCGAGACAACTATGCCGAAGCGGTCGCAGCGTTTTCACAACGATTCCGCAGTAAGTGCCGCGAACATAACATCGATTTTGTAGAGCTTGATACATCCCAGAGCTACAGTGCTGCCTTGCTGGCGTATCTGAACAAGCGTCGGCGTCTTTCATGACCCGGATCCGCCGTCGGGCGGATCTCCACCTGTTTCACGAGGACTGTCTCCATGCCATCACCTGTACGCTTTTTCCGCCCTGCGCTCGTTCTCCTGCTGCTCCTGACCCCGGTCCTGCCGCATACTTCTTCCGCCCAGGTGACCGATACCGGGCGCGGTGTGGCTGAACCGCAGACTACGCCAACGCTGATGGACGATCCTGAGATCGTGTCTGCTTACGCCAACACCATCACGGCGAGCGACCTGGCGGCTCACCTTTATTTTTTCGCATCCGACTTTTTTGCAGGCCGTGAAACCACACGCCCTGGGCAGAAAATGGCGGCAGAATACCTGGCATCGCAGTACCGACTGATCGGACTTGAGCCGCGTGGAACGGCCGCTGCCCACGACGCTCCCGGGCCGGAAGCCTACATGCAACCCTTTACGGTCTACGGTACCCGCTTCGAACGCAGCACGCTTCAGGCAGAGCGTGGCGGTTCTCAGTTGTTCGCAGCCGAGTTCTCGCATGACGTGAATGACGGTTCGTTCAGCTACCAGATGGGCGAAGGAAGCGCTGTCACGGCACCGCTCATCTTCGCCGGCTTCGGTATCCATGAGCCGGAACGTGCGTTCAGTGATTTCACGGCCCTCGAAGAAGCGGGCGTAACCGTCGGCGGCGCCTGGATCATGATGCTCGATGGCGAGCCCATGCTGTCCGACGGCCGCGCACTGCTGTCGGACGATGGAGCGCCGACGGCCTGGTCTTCCGGTCGATTTACAAAACTGCGTTACCTGCTGCAGGGAGAGACCATGCCGGCAGGCATCCTTATTGTCGGTGACGCGGCCGCGTCGCTACCTGAAGGGGCTGGAAGCCTGTCCCTGACACCACCCGATGACTCGGCTCCCGGAGCGCGCCGCCGAGCGCTGCCGCCTATTTTTCGCATCTCGGAGGAGCGGGCCAATACGCTACTCGCCTCCACAGGCTCCACGGTTGCATCCATCCGATCAGAGGCGGCAGAAACCCGGGCACCTGTCGTATATGACCTCAGCGACGTCCGCCTGACGGGTTCGGTCGAAAATACCCGGTATGAGGCGCCTACGGAAAATGTCGTTGCCTTCATCGAGGGTACAGATCTCAAGGATGAGGTGGTCGTGCTTACGTCCCACTACGATCATATCGGCATCTCCGGCAATGGCGAGGATCGGATAAACAATGGTGCCGACGATGATGGCAGCGGTACAGTCACGCTGCTTGAACTGGCAAGTGCCTTCATGCAGGCCAAGGAAGACGGCTTCGGCCCGCGACGATCATTGTTGTTCATGAACGTCACGGGTGAAGAGAAAGGCCTCCTTGGGTCGGCCTGGTACGCGGACCATGAGCCCCTTTTTCCCATCGAGAATACGGTTACCAATCTTAATATTGACATGATTGGTCGTATTGACCCGACGCATCCGGGCCCAGACGGCAATTATGTCTATATCATTGGATCGAATCTGATATCCCAGGAGCTGCACGACATCAACGTGCAGGCCAACCGGCTGATGGACACGGGCCTTGACCTCAACGAACGATTCAATTCAAAAGACGACCCGAACCAGTTTTACCGGCGCTCCGATCACTGGAACTTCGGTAAGCACGGTGTACCCTTCATCTTCTTTTTCACGGGTACGCATGACGACTATCATGGCGTCGATGACGAGCCGGAAAAGATCGAGTATGAACGCATGGAGCAGATTGCCCGGCTCATTTTTGGGACGGCCTGGCAGGTGGCCAACCAGGACGCACGGCCAGCAGTCTCTGGCACCGGGTTCAACTGACTGGGTTCCAGGGCCCGTGGATGGCGCCGTTCAGGGCGCCATGGCATTGACCGCTTCGACGCGTGCTATGGACGGGACCGACCGCTTTACGGCCTGTTCAATCCCGGCACGCAGCGTCATCATGCTCATGGGACACGTCCCACAGGCGCCGAGAAGTTCAAGCTCCACGACCATGTCCGGCGTGATGTCGAGAAGTCGGACCTCGCCGCCATCAGCTCTGAGATAAGGCCTCAATGTGTCGAGGGCCTTCTCCACCTCGTCAACGAGGGCTGCATCTATGTCGGGTCGTAGGGTCATGGGGCGGTCCAACGCATGTAGATCGGTGTGGGTTCTGTCCAGGTGGTTCTAAAAGCGTGTTGAATAAGTAGAGGGCCTGTCAGCGTCGGAGAATTTCCACTTTCTGCGTCGCGGGCCGCGTCGCGTTGCGTCGCCAGGTCTCTTCAGCGACGCGATGCGCCAGTGCATCAAATGCGGCCGCTGACTTCGTTCCCTTGTGAGCCGCCGCTGGTGTGCCATCGTCACAATTGCGGCGCACCTCCTCATCGATCGGCAACTCACCGAGTAGAGGGACATTGAGTTCACCTGCCAGCGCCCTGGCGCCGCCCTCACCGAAAAGGTAGTAGCGGCGTCCCGGCACATCGGGCGGCTCGAACCACGCCATGTTCTCGACGAGTCCCAGCACGGGTACATGGACCTGGTCAAACATGGCGACGCCCTTCCGCGCATCTGCCAGAGCGACACGCTGCGGCGTAGATACCACGACGGCGCCATTCAGAGGCACGGTCTGCACAATCGTCAATTGGATGTCTCCCGTCCCCGGGGGCAAATCCAGTATGAGGAAATCAAGTTCACCCCACTCGGTATCGGACAGGAACTGCTTCACGGCGCTCGTCACCATGGGTCCACGCCAAACGACGGCCTTCTCGGGATCGACCAGGAATCCCATGGAGAGCAATTTGACACCATACCGCTCAATGGGCAATATCCGCCGGTTTTCAGCCACTTTGGGCTTGGCATCTTCTACCCCAAACATCGTAGGTATCGATGGCCCATAAATATCTGTATCCACGAGTCCAACGGCGAAACCCTGCTGCGCAAGCGCAACCGCAAGATTCACGGAAACCGTGCTCTTCCCAACCCCGCCCTTGCCTGATGCCACGGCCACAATATGACGGGCGCCAGAAAACCCGTCCGATTGGGTCGCCCCATCCACGGTCATCTCCGCGCCGAGGTCAATCATATCGTTGTCGATAGAAATACGTACATCCGATGGCGAGGAAACGAGAGGCGATAGTGCCGCTCGGCACGCCCCCTCAACCTCCGCCGAGAAACTGGACATCGGGTCGTGATCCAGAATGGTGAGGTGTATGCTCCCCTCTTCAGCCCGAAGGTCACGAATCATATCCAGTTGCAGGACATGTTTGCCGGACTCCGGGTCCAATACATTTTTCAGGGCATTCAGCGCAGATTCGGTCGCGGACATGGATCAGGGTGAAATGGTGTGACTCCCATACGACATCGCCCCCGATCCCTGTTCCGGCTGTGTGATCAGCCGCCCTCCAATTCCCGGAAATATCGCAGGGCCATGCCGTGCCGGACGCCGTAATCCGATACATGGAACGCAGACGCGGACAAGGTCCGGAATGCTTCGCGAAGGACCAGCACGCCAGCTGGAAATACATCTGCTCGCCCCGACATGCGCTCGGGCGCCAGGGCCAACACCTCCTCCCGTGTTCGGAGGTGGAGTTCACGTTCCCAGTAGGCCAGGTCTTTTCCGGTCCGTACGGCCCCGCCTTCCCGGTGCACGCGATTCAGATGCAGCAGAACATGCGCTGTTCCGGAAGCCCCTACAATGGGCACGCCCCGGGCAAAATCGCCGAGCTCTGCATCCAAGAGGGAAGCTGTCCATGTGCGACACGCATCCACTTCGCGTGCCGACGGCGGTTGACGCGTATAAAATTGTTCGGTCAGCCGCACGGTCCCGATATTCAGACTCACGGCCGACGTTCTTCTCGTGAAGCCATCTCCCAACTGTCCTTGAACAAGCTCCGTCGAGCCACCGCCCACGTCGACGATTGTCACACGGCCTTCGTGGCGAGCCCCAGGCGCCCAACCCGCGAGTGCACCTTCAAACGTCACATCGGCTTCTTCCTCGCCAGACAGGATCTGGTAGGCTGCGCCCGTTTCCTCGTACACGACGGCACGGATCTCATCGCCATTTTCTGCGTCTCGCGACGCACTTGTACCCGTCACGATCACATGGTCAACCTGCCATGTCCCCGCCGTGGCATGGTGCGCGCGGAGCACCCGGCGTAACCGTTCGAGTGCGGCAACGGATACCCGACCGCTCGCCGCAAGCCCTTCTCCGAGTCGCACATAGCCGCCGGCCTGATGGTGTACGTGAAGCGCCCCATCCCGCCACTCGGAAACGAGCAGGAGCGCCGTGTTGGTGCCAACGTCAATCGTCGCGAGTTTCATTCTGTATCCAGATGGTCCACCAGTCTCCTTCCGTCGCTTCGTACATCGCCTCTGCAGGCAACGCCGCGCGGACAATGTCCTGGTCGGATATCAGCAGCCCCGAAAGGCCGAGCCGTCCGCCTGGCGCGAGCCGCTCCATGAGCGCGGGTATCATGGCCAACAGCGCTTCCCGGTTGATGTTCGCCAGCACAACATCGAAGAGCTCCGCGGGAACCACCCGCTCGTCTCCTTCGACGACTGTGAATGTGTCCTCAACTCCGTTCAACTGCGCATTTTCGACGGCGTTGACGGTACACCAGGGATCAAAATCAAACGCGAAACACGACAACGCCCCGATCTTTAGCGCCGCAATTCCAAGAATCCCGGTTCCTGTTCCCGCGTCGAGGACGCGATCTCCCGGCCTGACCATGTCTGCCAACGCCCGCAACATGAGCCGCGTGGTCTCGTGGTACCCTGTTCCAAAACTCATTTTTGGATCGATAACAAGATCGATCGTGCCGGGAGGCGGATTCCCGTCGTGCCAGGATGTACGCACATGGAAAGGCGCCACGTGAACAGGCTGGATGGATGCTTCCCACTCGGCGTTCCAGTTCCGATCGGCAATGTCCTCCGGCTCACCTGCCACGGCCGCGCCCCACTGGGATACAAGCGTCTCCCACTGGCCAGGAAGGAGACCGAAAGCCTCCTCGGTGAAATAGACATCGAGTCCACCATCCACCTCGTGAAAGCCCTCCGCGCCGAGCCCATCCAGTTCAGCGACCAGACGATCCGTTTCAGCTTCGCCGCACGCCACACGCACGCGCTTCATTGTCATTTGAGCGTCACGGTTATACCCCACGCATCGGGGTATTTCGGCGGATCCGTATCGAAATCACCCCAGGCGTAATCAAAATCCGTGACAAAGTGGACCCTGTAGGTACCAGGCGACAATTCCAGCGACCCATCGAATATCCTGTTGCGGTCATCGCCACCGGCGTGAACCGTATTCTCGAGCGTCATCTCCCATACTGTTTCCCCGCTGGCCACACTCTCAATCCAGCCGTAGTCATAGCGCCCCTGCCTGGAAATTTCCCCGGACGCCCGCACATGCACGGTCGATGCAGCGTCCAGCGTGAACTCTCTCAGGATCTGCTCGTCGTTCGATACGCGCTCGGCCTGTACCAGCACCGCACCCGACAACTGGCCGTCTCGGGCTGGTACCGGTGGCGCAACGACTTCATCAAGCACCGTGACGGCATCCGCATCCCCTCTGTCCAGGACGTAGATAGCTACACCCCATCGATCGGGATGTCGCGGCCGCGATTTGCGCCAATCATTCCAGGCGTGACTGTCATCCGTTTCGTACGACAACACGTACGTACCGGGAGATAATTGAAGAACACCCGATTGCGCCCGATTCGTCTCGTGACCCCCTCCAGGAACACTGCGCTCCCGCGACATGGACCACAGCACGTCCCCCTGCCCAGCGGCCACGAGCTTCGCATGGTCGTAAAGCGTACCATCCGTACCAATCTCACCGAGCGCGTGCAAAAGCACCATGACCGGACGATCGACCGTGAAGGACTTCTGCTCCCGCACGCCGGACGATACCTCGAGAAGAGAGACCGCTGGTCCCCCCTCGGCATCGGACCACGGGTCGACCAGCGTCACATCGTCGGCATCGGCCCGCAGGCTCATGCCCCATTTCGCGGGTACCCACGGTGGATTTGCTACCCACCGACCGGCGTCATGCAGTCGATCCGTCTCGAACAGAGCCTGATACACTCCAGGATCCAACGCAACCTGTCCGCTGAATGTCCGGTTGGCCAACCATCCTCCGGCCGGTTCAGAGTTGTCCATGGTCAACTCCCACACATCACGGCCGGTCTCCAGGTCACGCAGCCGAGCCACGTCGCAGCCCGACGAACACCACTCGGCGGTCGCCTGTATATGTAGGGAAGTCGCCGATTCTGTTCGAAGGATGACCGTTTCACGCGCCCGGTTCCCAACGGTGCGCACAGCCCATATTTCATTATCGGGGGTTGATATGTCGACAGAAGTACTACTCACCACAGAAGCCTGACCATCCGAGTCAAGCACCATGAAGAACTTGTCCCGGTAATGCTTCCAGTGCGGTGAAAGGCCCAAAAAGCTGTCCTCGTCCCAGGAGCCCCGGTGGGGTCCGAGCGCCGTGAAGTAAGCCACGTAACGTCCCGCGTCGAGCTCGATCTGGTCCTGGACCCTCGTCAGGATATCGCGCTCACTTGCTCGCACGCCTGACATGATCCAGACAGGCTCTCCAGACCGCGCATCGACGATCCAGCCATAAGCAGCGAGTGGGGCCTCAAGCGCATCATTCTCATACGCTCCCCGTACGTCGATACGAACCGTGGCGGGCCCGTCCAACTCGAATCCCCGCTCATAGAGCCGGTGGTCATCCAGGTCTGAAAGTTGCAGAAATCCCGACGGAACAGGCTCAGAGGCCGACATACGCCATACCACCAGCACGGCAAGAACGGCCAGCAATATCAGTTGTATTCGTGTCAAGGGGTTCATCACGTGTTTATTTGCTTCCACGGCTGTACGGACGCTGGTGCTGGAAGTTACCTATTGGAAAGGTTTGGAGCGCACACGCTATATTCCCCGGGCCGTGCACCCAACGGGTCACACGTCCGTAGACCCATCAACAATTGAAAGTGTCTGTCATGAGTGAATTTTCAGTGTCGTATAGAGCAAGTGGCGATGTCCGCATTCTGGATCTGAACGGGGAACTCGACGCCCACACAGCTTCGGAACTGGAATCGGCCATCGAGAAGTGCAAGGAGGAGGACACCGTACGAATAATCGTCAATGGAAAGCATCTCGTGTACATCTCGAGCGCTGGCCTTGGTGTCTTCATGGCCTTCATCGAGGAACTCCGCGAGCGGGGTGGGGACATCAAGATAGCGGCCCTGCGTCCGAAGGTATACAACGTATTCGACCTGCTCGGATTCCCCATGCTGTTCGATATCACCGATACCGAAGAGGAAGCCGTGACGCGCTTTTCCGAGACCACTTCCGACTGAAGCCGGTGCGCCCAACGTGTCCATCACCGAACATAGCCTCGTCATACGTAGCACCACGAAGAACCTGGACAGGGTCCGGAATTTCGTTGGGCGACACGCTACGGCAGCATCACTTTCGCCATCAGACGTCGAAAACGTCAAAATGGCCGTCGACGAGGCCTGTGCCAACGTGATTGAACATGCGTATGCCAATGAGTCAGACCACGTAATTGAAATCACCATCCTGACGTTTGAAGATCGACTCGTTGTGCGCCTTCGCGACAAAGGCCGGAAATTTGATCAGGAGACCTATCAGGAGCCAGACCTGGCGTCCTTCGTGCGTCAGAAGAAATCCGGTGGGTTCGGTGTGCACCTCATGCGCAAGCTGATGGATGAGGTCGAGTACCGGCACCTCGATGGTCAGAACGAAACGCTGCTTATCAAGTACCGGGACGCGTCTTGACACCCACATAGTGCGACGCCACACCAAACGTGAGGCGCGTCGCCCGGGTCCCGGAGAATCCGGCCGCGTGCATGTGGCGCAGGAAGTCTTCGCCTTCGGGAAATGCGGCGATCGATTCCGGCAAATAGGTATACGCCCCGGAGTCTCCCGACACCAGGCGACCAATGGTCGGGAGGATGTATAGGTTGTAGAACCCGTAGGCCTGTTTAACAGGAAAAGCCGACGGCTTGCTGAACTCGAGCACATGCAACTGTCCCCCCGGCCTGAGTACACGTCGTATCTGCGCGAGACCCGCATCAAGATCCTCGAAATTCCTGACGCCGAACGAGACCATGACGGCGTCGAACTGATTGTCCGAAAACGGCAATTTCTCTGCATCACCGCGTTGCAGCGTGACGCGGTCTCCGAGGTCGGCCCGCTGGATTTTCTGACGTCCAACGACGAGCATGTCTTCAGCGATATCGACACCCACCACCTGTGGCGCACCTTTCTTTGCGGCCATGATGGCCAGGTCGGCCGTACCGGTCGCCACGTCCAGGACGCGGCCTGGCTCGCTGCGGAGGACGTCCGCAACCACCCTTCGTCGCCAGCGCTGGTCAACTCCCCCACTCAGCACACGGTTCAGGAGGTCGTATCGCGGGGCGATCGTATTGAACATCGCTTCCACGGCTGGCTTTTTGCCCTCGACCGTTCCAATGGGTGGCGCGTTACGGGTCGTCATGTCAGCTGAGCAGTTGAGTAAGTTTTAGAAGCTCGTAGTTGATGTTTTTCTTCCGGCTCCACACATTTCGCGACGGCGTCAGCCGAACGTCTCCGTTGATGATGCCCACCATGACGTTGTTGTGCCCTTCCATGAGTGCGTCTACCGCGGCCACGCCCAGACGGCTGGCCAACACACGGTCACGCGCCGTCGGAGAGCCACCTCGTTGCGTGTGTCCCAGGATACACACCCGCAGATCTATCCGGTCGAAATCGGCATCCTTTCGGAGCGCGTCCGCAATTTCCGTTGCACCTCCCAGTTCGTCTCCTTCGGCCACCACAACGATCGAGCTTCGATGTTGGGCCGACATGAGCGCGTGGATATGGCTCTTGAAGTCGTCTATGCCGGTCAGTGTCTCGGGGATCAGGACCATTTCTGCACCGCCACCGATCCCCGAATGCAGTGCAATGAAGCCGGCATCGCGGCCCATGACTTCGACGAGGAACAACCGGTCATGGGCATCGGCCGTATCACGGATCCGGTCTATATTCTCGATCGCCGTATTGAGCGCCGTATCGTAACCAATGGTCTCGTCCGTGCCAAAAAGATCGTTGTCAATGGTGCCTGGGCACCCGACGAGTGGGACTTGATGCTCATCGTAAAAAAGCGACGCACCATGCAGCGTGCCATCACCTCCGATCGCGACCAGCCCATCAATGCCGTACTGAGCGAGTTGCCGAGCCGCTTCTTCCCGCCCCTCCCTGGTCCGGAACGCCTCCGAGCGGGCACTCTTCAGGATGGTGCCGCCCTTCTGGAGGATGTTGGATACGGACTTGCGATCCATTTCCACCATATCCCCCTCTATCATGCCCTGATAGCCCCGACGGATTCCCATGACTTCGACGTCGTATCCGACGGCAGCGCGCACGACAGCCCTCACGCATGCATTCATACCGGGGGCATCGCCACCGGATGTAAAAACTCCAATTCGACGAATCGTATCCATAGTGGTTTGGTCGCTCGGTTAAGCGCCTCCAATGCTCCGCGGCCATTACATGTTCTTGGCCACCCTTGAAAATCTGGCGTATCTTGTGGTATGGAAAAGGACAGAACACCCTACACAGCCGACGTGGGACGCGGTGAGCCGCTCCCGGTAAGCCCGTCGCCCTCATCCGATGAACCTGCCGAGTCCACGACGCTCCTGCGGATATCCGGCTCCTCCTTCATTTTTCGCCACGAAGGGCGGTGCTATCCCATGACCATCACGCAACAGGATGCCAGGAAACTGCGCATCTGGTCGGGCCATCATGCGGTGGACGTCGTCGTTCGCGATGAAAAAGATCAACTTCTTGAGTCCTGGGGGTATGACGCAACGGCGGCAGCAGCGGCCCGCGAACTCGTAGCCCCCATGCCGGGCCTGGTCCTTTCGGTAGCCGTATCGGCCGGGCAACGGGTCGCCGCGGGAGACCCTCTGCTGGTGCTGGAGGCCATGAAAATGGAAAATGAATTGCGCGCGGAAGCCGACTGCACCGTGGAGGCCGTTCACGTAACTCCTGGCGAAGCGGTCGGCAAAAAACAGGTCCTCGTGGAGTTCGCTTCATGAAGTGCTTTGTAACGGGCGGTACAGGATTCCTGGGCTCACACCTTGTTCGGCAATTGACGCACGATGGACACGAGGTCCACGTGCTGAGGCGCGCCGTGTCCCGGACCGATCTGCTGTCAGATGTTGACGATCGTGTGACCTACGTTCATGGTGACCTGTTCGACGGAGAGGCCCTGAGGAAGGGCATGCAGGACGTGGACGCCGTATTCCATGCGGCGGCGTATGTAGGTTTCAATGGAAAACGGTCACACGGCGCCCTCTACAGAATCAATGTCGAGGGCACGCGCCATATGGTGAATGTTGCCCTTGAGTTGTGCATCCCGCGATTCGTGCATATATCCAGCATATCAGCCCTGGGTCGCAGCGTGACACCGGAGGACTGTAAAGATGAACAGGCGGCCTGGTCCGATACCGGAATTTTCACGGGCTATGCGCACTCCAAATACCTCGCCGAGATGGAGGTGCAACGCGCCGTAGCCGAAGGGCTTTCGGCTGTAATGGTAAACCCCTCTCTGATCATGGGTCCGGGGCGATCCGGCGAGAATACGACGCAACTTGTCGAGCAGATTCGCGCCCGTCGCCTGCCCTTCTACCCGCCCGGGAGTACCAACGTCGTGGATGTCGAGGACGTGGTTTCTGGAACACTCGCGGCACTCGAGCACGGAAAAACGGGCCAACGATACATTCTCGGGGGACACAATATCTCATGGAAAGCACTGATGGAAACGCTCGCCGATGCCTTTGGCGTCCAGCCTCCCCGTCGCTCCGTCTCCCCGCATGTGCTCATGACCCTGGCCACCATATCCGAGGCTGTTGGTTGGCTGTTCCGTTTTCAACCACTGATTACGCGGGAATCTGCACGCATCTCTACCTCCATGTCGTGCTTTGACAATACCAGGGCGCGGGAAGAACTGGGATTCGCCCCCCGTCCCTTTGAGGCCACCGCACGGCGTATTGCAGCCGCACTGTCATGACGCGCTATCCCACCAGTCACTTCGGGCAGCGCAACGCCTTGCCCGGACGGTTTCTGGTCGTCTGCCTCGCTTTCCTCTCCTCGTGCAGCGCCTCGGATCGGCCGTCCGTCGAGGCATCCGGGACAGGAGCATCCTCCGTCGTCGTAAGTCTTCCGGTCGTCGGCCTCATTGCACAGCCCCTCCTTCCCGTAGGTGTGACCTGGACATCGCTTCTGCCGTCGGGCGGATCCCCGCACGCATTCGAACCCAGTCCTTCGCACGGTGTGCTACTGCACGAAGGTCATGTTCTGGTCGCTGTACACCCTCACCTGGATGGATGGGCGACGCGCCTGACGAGCGGGCCGGTCATACTGCTCGAAAACGAAGATGAGCACGCGGGGCACGATCATACGGAAGAAAACGGACATATATGGATGGATCCCGTTCACGTGCGCGCCATCCTCCCCGAACTCGCCGACGCCCTGTGCCAGCATGTCCCGGAGTCGTGTAACGGTATGGATGCGCGCGTTCAGGACTTCTCCGACGCACTGGCGGCTCTCGACCAGGACCTGCGCCTCCTGTTTCAAGCCCCCCGTGCGAACATGGTCCGCCCCCGGCTCCTCACCGCACTACCGTTCATCCATCCACTGCTCGAACGGTACGAGGTACCGTATGTCGGCCCCATCCAACGAATTCCGGGAGATATGGTCAGTCCGTCCGAGCTGGCGGCGCTGCTGGACTCGGCACGGGATCATGCCGCCTGGGCGCTCGTCTCACAGCAATCCATGATCTCTTCCGCCATGGACCAGATCGCTTCAGATCAGGCACTGGAACTCGTGCTCCTTGACGAGACAGGGTACGACTTCGAGACATACGAGGCGTTCATTCTCCACGCCGCACGTAAACTGGTACCACGGTGAATGCTGCACGTTGACCACATATCCGTCACGCTCGGCCGACGATGCGTACTCGATGATGTATCGCTTCACGTGGCATCGGGAGAATTCGTGGCCGTCATGGGCCCGAATGGCGGAGGAAAGTCCACGCTCATCCGGGCCATTCTTGGACTGGTCCCGCTGTCGGGCGGGTCGGTCCACGTAACGCCGGGCATTTCCCAGGTCGGATACATTCCGCAGACAAAAACGCTCGACCGCACCTTCCCTGCCACAGCGGTAGACCTGGTGGCCTCCGGGCTGCGGGGCCAATGGCCGTGGCGCCTGTCGAGAGCGGAGCACGAAACCGTTCTTGAGGGACTCTCCGGCGTTGGAGCGCACCATCTGGCTGGCTCACAACTGGCGGATCTCTCCGGCGGAGAACTGCAACGGGTCTACCTGGCGCGCGCTCTCGTCAGTAATCCCCCCCTTGTTATTCTTGACGAGCCAGAGGCGGGCGTAGACCACGCCGGCACGACAGATATCTACGACGTGCTCGATTCCTGCCGAGCGAAGCGCAACATGGCCATCGTGATGGTCACGCACGACTGGGACGTTGCGTTCCATCATGCCACCAGTATCCTCCTGCTCAATGGACACACCATAGCGTCCGGCCCTCCAGGCAACGCCCTCACGGAAAAGGCCATACGCGAAGCGTTCGGTCATGTCGGCCACTCCCACGATATCATTGGACGGGGGCATTCCCATGACTGATTTCTGGCTGGGATACCCCTTCATGCAACGTGCCGTTCTGGCAGGTCTGCTTCTCTCGATCGTGGGCGGCTACTACGGATCGTTCGTCGTACAGCGCCGCATGAGCTTCCTGGGAGCAGGCCTGGCGCACGCCGCGTTTGGCGGCATTGCCCTGGGACTACTGCTCGAAACAGAACCACTCTGGGTCGCCATGCCCTTTACGGCCATCGTGGCGACGTGTATTCATTTGCTTCGTAGCACGCGTCATATATCATCAGACACGGCGATTGGCGTACTCTTCTCCGTCTCTGTTGCGCTCGGGCTGCTTTTCCTGTCATTCCGGGAAGGATCGCCCGTCGATGCCTTCTCTTACCTGTTTGGCTCCATCCTCGGGCTTGGCCCGCTCGATGTCTGGCTCTCGGTTGGCCTCGTCGGTATTGCTGCCAGCACGTTGCCGCGTTACTGGGGACGATGGGCCTATGCATCGTTCGATGACGAAGCGGCCAAGGCCCAAGGCATCCCTGTCGGCAGAGACAGCCTCCTGCTGACACTCTGCGTAGCACTTACTCTGGTCGTCTCGATAAAAATGGTTGGTATTCTGCTGGTGTCGGCTTGGCTCGTTATACCCGCTGCGGCAGCGCGTCTTGTTGCCCGCAGCTTCCGCGGCATGGTCGTCGGGGCCGTTCTGATTTCGACGGCCGCCACGCTCGCTGGCCTGTACGCCTCCTGGGCCGCCGACTTACCATCGGGCGCCGCTGTGGTCCTCGCGCAATCGCTGGCGTTCCTGGTAGCCTGGCTGGCATACAGGACTGGCGCGCAGACTGTGTAGTCTGCGCACGGCACGTAATGACGGCCAGGGGACGACGATCTGCGGAACATCCAGCGACAGACAGGCATTTCCCTACCTCACTTCGTGTCACGGTCCAGGCTATGCACACTTTCCGTTCCAAAGGATTGTCCACCATCGTCAGTCTGACGCTGGCCTGGATGGTGCTTTTTGGTGGAAGCCTGGCGCCGTACGTGCACAATCTGTCGCACCACGAAGCCGGTCACGCGTCCCATAGCAGTCACGCCGATCATGGCCCTGCTTTCGAACCGCACCACAGCACACTGCATGGATCGGAGTGTGTTTTCCAGCAGCGGACGCACGACAGCGTGACCCCTGGCAGGACGCTGGAGGTAACTCCGAACTGGAAACGCCCGGACCGGCAGCGTTTTTCCCACTTTGTCCCGGCCCAACAGGCTGTCGGGGCACATCTCTGCCGCGGCCCACCGCTTGCGTGACAATTTTGGGCCTCTTGCCGGGCCCAAACCGATCTCCTGTCCCGAACTCCCGGTTCCGCAAGCTCATTCCCGGTACTGTCCTTGTACTCGTTGCTTCCTTTTGGTCGCGCACTGCGTTGCTGTCTGACGGCATGTGCGGCCTGTCTGTCTGTACTCTCTGTCGCCACGTCGGCGCATGGCCAAATCCTGTCAGGTACGGTCACCACCACGAGTGGTGACCCGGTTGACATGGTTCAGGTCGTGCTTCCGGAGCTCGACAGGGGGACGCTGACCGACAGCGATGGCCGTTACCATCTGGAGGGACTTCCCCTCGATTCGGTTCTGGTCGAGTTCCGCTTCATAGGCTTTGAGCCTGTCAGTCGCCGCGTCCGAATCGCACAGGGAGAGAACGAACTCCATGCCGTACTCTCGGAAACAACGTACGGACTCCGAGAAGCCGTCGTATCTGCGGAATCGCAGGCCGATGTTATGCTGACACGCTCTACCCGGTCCGTGGCGGTCCTGGACACGCGCGAACTCGAAGACATGCGGGGGCAGACGCTCGGCGGTATGCTGGCCGAACTTCCCGGCGTGACCTCGCTCACGACAGGCCCGTCGATTTCGAAGCCGGTCATCCGCGGGCTTCACAGTCAACGAATCGTCGTCGTCAACGCCGGCGTCCAGCAGGAAGGTCAACAATGGGGCGGAGAACACGCCCCGGAAATTGACCCCTTCTCTGCCGGGCGCATCGAGGTAATCCGCGGAGCAGCAGGTGTCGAGTATGGAGTGGGTGCCATCGGAGGCGTTGTCCGCATCGAGCCCGAGGAACTGCCATTTGGCGGACCCATCTCAGGGTCTGTGTCCATCAATGCCTTCTCGAATAACCGCCACGGCGCGCTCTCCGCGGCTGTGGGCCGGGGGCAGGGTGCCAACTGGGCCTGGCGCCTTCAGGGCAGTGCTCGTAAGGCAGGCGACTCCCGAACACCCGATCATGTGATCGGCAATTCCGGATTCCAGGAAACGGATGTGGCCGGAACACTGGGTTGGCATCGAGGCCAGTCTGGGTTCAGGCTGCACGCGTCCCACTTCGGAACGACTCTCGGCCTGTTTACAGGCGCACACATCGGTAATTTCGATGACCTGATGAGAGCCATTGAGCGGGGCCAACCTGCCGTGGACTTCGACTTCACGTTCGACATTGACGCCCCAAAACAGGAAATCCGGCATGACCTTGTTTCCCTGAGTGCCCATACCGGACTGCCGAGCGGCGACTGGCTCGAGGTCCAGACCGGATTTCAGTCCAACCGACGCGCCGAGTTCGATGCGCACCGGCGTTTCGGCGACCCCGACGAAGATCCGGCTTTCTCGCTCGATCTACGCAGTTGGTCGGCCGATGCCCGTGTGCGGCAGCGCCCCCGGGGGAATATCACCGGAAACGTGGGCGCGACCGTAACGACGCAGGGCAACAAGAACGGCGAATCGGGATTCCTCATTCCCAATTTCCGTTCCACAACGGTCAGTGGCTTCATCCACGAGATGTGGGTTACAGACAAGTTGACCCTCGATACAGGACTGCGGTACGACTACCGATGGCAACGGGCGTTTCCGAAAGAGAACCTGTCGTCGGGCCCTTTTGTACCGCGTACGACAACGTACTCGGATGTATCGGCCGTACTGGGCGTCATCTGGCGTCCGCTTCCACACTGGTCCATCGCATCGAACGTTGGACGCGCATGGCGACCGCCGGGAATCAATGAGCTCTACAACTTCGGGGTTCATCACGGAACGGCACAGTTCGAGACGGGCAACCCGGACCTTCGCGAAGAGCGCAGTCTGAACGTAGATGCCACGGTACGTCACGTCTCCGAGCGCCTTACACTCGAACTGAGTGCCTACCGCAACGCTATGGATGGCTTCATTTTTCTGTTTCCTGAAAATGAGCCACGTGTCACCATACGTGGCACGTTCCCTGCATTCAGGTATGTACAACGGGATGTGGTGCTGCGAGGGTTGGATGGTTTTGTAGATGCGAAGCTCATAGGCCGCCTGCGCGGACACGCCTCAACCTCCATTGTCAGAGGAAGCGAGACCGATACGAATCTCGACCTCATCGATATGCCGGCTGACCGAATTCGTGCCGGCCTGGAGTGGGCGTTTCGTGACCGTCCGTGGCTCGACGGTGCCGCCATTCACGCCGACGTGGAGTCTGTGGCACGCCAGGACCATTTTCCGGAGGGTGTGGACTTTGCTCCTCCGCCGGATGGCTATACGCTCGTACATATCGGCTCCTCGGGAACGTGGACCAGGGGATCGGTCCCAATCACTTTTTCTCTCGACATCAACAATGTATTTGATGTCGCTTACCGCGACTATCTGAGTCGCTTCCGCTATTTCATTGATGATCCGGGCCGCAACGTGAGCGTGCGCGTGCACATTCCCTTCGGTCCTGGCAACAACTCAAAACGTACTCATGAAACACATTGACACACTGAAATTCGTTCTGCCCCTTCTCTTCATTGCACTCCTCGCCGGGTGCGACTCTACGGACCCCGACCCGGAGGGCGTGGGTGAGGAAGAGCTCATCACGCGGCTGGTCGTCACGATGACAGCCAACGGCCAATCGGTGAGCTACGAAGCGAACGACCCGGACGGTGATGGCACCGGCCTTCAGATTGACCCCATGACACTCCAGTCCGGTACCATTTACACGGGAAGCATTGCTGTTTTCGATGACGTGAATGGCGAGGATGTTGGCGCTGAAATCGCCGAAGAAGACGATGAACACCAGTTCTTCTTCGTGCCAGGCGGAGGTGCCGCCGCCCGGCTCAGCGTTGTTGCCACCGACCAGGACGAAAACGGCTTGCCAGTTGGGCTCACGTTCCAACTCACGGTAGCTGATGGAGGCAGCGGCACAGCCTCCCTCCAGGTCATTCTCAGTCACTTCGACGACGCACCAAAAGATGGCGTGAACAGGAGCGACGAGACGGACATCGACGTAACGTTCCCTGTAACCATACAGTAAGCGCGCGCTGCAGCCCGCTTGGAGCGCAGCGGGCATGAAGCGTTCAGTCGTCGACGGGGTCGGCCTCAATGAGGCCGACCCCGTCTGCGTAAAGGGGGTACGAGGCGCTCACACGGCCTTCCCGTATATCAGCCAGCGTACGCCTCAGCAGTCGGCGCCTGAGGCCACTCAGATGATCGAGGAACAAGGTCCCCTCAATATGATCGTATTCGTGCTGAATGACCCGAGCCAGAATGCCGGTGAAGTGTGCTGTGTGCTGTTGGAAGGACCGGTCCTGAAAACGGATGTGGATACTCTCCGGGCGTACAACCGTCTCATGGACGTCCGGAATGGACAGACAGCCCTCCTCGAAATCGGTCTCCGTTTCCGAGGCCTCCGTGATATGAGCATTGACGAACACCATGGGCTGAGGAGGCATCTGGTCGCCTGCCTCGATGATATCCTGTTCCATATGGGAGACGTCCACCACGAAAAGACGCTCCGTGCACCCTACCTGCGGGGCAGCAAGACCGATTCCGTGCGCTGCATGCATGGTTTCGATCATGTCATCTACGAGCTTCTGGAAGTCAGGGGAGTCGCTTTCGACATCCTTACAGACGGTTCTCAGTACGGGAGATCCCAAAACGTGAATGGGGTGAATCATGGGCCCTGATCTTCTTGTTCGTCGAGGAATTCCTGCAGGAGAAGACCGGCCGCGGCCGTATCAATACGGCCGCGGCCGGTCTTCCTCAGGGATGGCTTACCCGATGTCTTTATTATTTCTTTTGCGCGCTGCGTCGAATAGCGCTCATCCCACCGGACGATTTCCGCCGTCGGCGCAACTTTTTTCAATCGCCGGATATACTCAGCGACCCGTTTTACGGCATCGCCCGTCGACCCGTCCTCACATAGAGGCCATCCAACAACAAATACTTCGATACCTGTACTTCCGTGGAGCGCGCGAAGGCGATCTATGGCGTCATTCGGAGGGAAAGTCCCCAATGGCTGAGCGAACATCCAAAATGGATCAGCCACGGCCAAGCCGACCCGTCTTGTACCGTAATCGACTCCGATTGCCCGCCCCCTCACGTCAGGTCAGCTCCCCGACGAAGTCAGCGCTGCCTTCTGGCACTTCGTAGTTCAGCTCAGAGAGCGGCTGCTGGAGCACCTGACGCATTTTTTTGCTGGGCTTGAAATGCGTTTTTCGCCGACTCGGAATGAATACGGTTTCGTTCGTCTTGGGATTGCGCGCCTTGGGCTTGGCCTTTGTTTTTTTGACCTCAAATACACCAAAGTCACGCAGCTCGATCCTGACTTCAGGATCGGCCTCCATCATCAGTTCTCCAAGGGAATCGAGAATAGTTGAGACCCACGGTTCACACTTGTAAACAGGCATACCGCACTTCTCGGAAACGCGTCGGGCCAGGTCTTTCTTCGTAAGGGTGCTGATTCTTTCGGGCATTGATATGGATTCATTGTTCAGAGCTCGAAAGGTACACCGATACGGCAGCCATAATCAAGGTTTACACACGTTTCCATCAAACCTGAACATCATCTTCGTACTGCTGCTCGAATCGATAGACACCATGAACGCCTTCAATCCTCTTGATTCGTTCAATGAGCCTTCTGAGGTGATCCAGGTCACTCACCAACAGGATAATGGTCCCTTCGAACACACCATCGTCGGTCGAAATCGAGAGGGATCGGATATTCGTCTTGAGGTTTTTGGAAATAACCGTTGTCACATCGTTGAGCATGCCGACCCGATCTTCCCCCATCACGCGAAGACCTGAAACAAACCTTACGTCTTTCTGACGGCTCCAGTCCACGGGAATAATCCGATCGGCCTGGTTGAGAATCAGGTTGGGTGCGTTCTTGCACCCGACACGATGGATCTTGACCGCGCCGGCGCGCGAGAGGAAGCCGAACACCTCATCCCCCGGAATGGGATTGCAGCATGATGCATACGATGTCACGAGATCGGTCTGCACTTCGCCATCTATAAGCAGAGCCGGCGATCCAGACTCCTGCGCTGAATCGACAAATTGATCAAAGTGCAGTTTCAGTCGGTCATCAGCGCCCGCTTCATGGTCTCCCTGTGCATGCTGGACAGCCAGCTTCAAGGCTTCCCCCACATCGAAGAGGCCCGATCCGATCTCGTAGAACATCTGTTCCGTACTCGGAAATTTCAGCCGGTTTGCGACGTGTGCCAACTCCTGCCTGGAGAGGGACAGTTTCTTGCGTGCAGCCCGTTTTTCCCACATTTCCCGACCCGCGTCCTCTGCCTTTCGGCGACGCTCGTTGATGGCCTGCCGCACCCTGGAGCGCGCTTTCTGCGTGACGACGAACTTGATCCAGTCGGCGCTCGGAGACTGTTTCTTGGACGTAATGATTTCCACCTGGTCACCACTTCCGAGCTCATACGAGAGCGGCACCATCTTTCCATTCACCTTGGCTCCAATACAGTGATACCCCACTTCCGTGTGCACCATGAAGGCGAAATCGACTGGTGTGGCGCCCCTGGGCAGCGTCATCAGGTCGCCTTTGGGGGAAAACACATAGATCTCCTCATCATACAGGTTCAAACTGAAATCCTTTACAAAATCCGTCGCCTTTTCCGGTTCCGGATTCTCGAGCAGATCACGTACCCAGGTCAGGAATCGTTCCATTTCGGTATCGGCTTCCTCTACCGATTCCTTGTATTTCCAATGGGCGGCCACCCCCTTTTCGGCGATTTCGTGCATCTCCCTGGTACGGATCTGTATTTCCACCTTTCGACCTCCGGGACCGACAACTGTCGTATGCAGACTCTGGTATCCATTGGATTTGGGAACAGATACAAAATCCCTGAAGCGTTCGGGAAGAGGTTTGAACAGATCCGTCACCACCGAATACACACGCCAGCAATCTTCCTTTCCTTTCGATTCCGGACTGTTCAGAACGATTCGAATGGCAAAAATGTCGTAGACCTCGTCCAGCGGCTTTCCCTGTCGTTTCATCTTGCGGAATATGCTGTACAGGTTCTTCGACCGGCCGTAGATCTCGAAATCGAAACCGTGATCCTTAAGTCGCTTCTCCAGCGGATCAATCACCTTCCTTATGTACAGCTCCCGCTCCTGCCGCCCGTCCTGGAGTCCTACAGTGATCTGCCGGTATTCATCCGGGTGCAGGTACTTCAGCGACAGGTCCTCATACTCACTCTTTATGGCAAAAAAACCGAATCGGTGGGCCAGCGGTGCGAACAGTGCGATCGTCTCGTTGGCAATCCGGTGGCGCTTATGGAGCGGCATGGAATCCAGCGTTCGCATGTTGTGCAGGCGGTCGGCGAACTTGACAAAGATGACACGGATATCAGAGGCCATCGAAAGCATGAGCTTGCGCACGTTTTCGGCCTGCGTGATGTCTCTGGATTCAAACGCACCGCTGATTTTAGTCAGACCATCAATGATGAGTGCCAACGTCTCGCCGAATGAGTCCCGGATGAAGTCAATCGAAAGCTCCGTGTCCTCCACGACATCGTGCAGCAGGGCAGCCGCAACGCCCACATCGTCGAAGCCGATCTGCTCGACATAGATGCGAGCCACCGCGAGAGGATGCGCGATGTACGGCTCGCCAGACTTTCGGATATCATCCTTGTGCGCCCAGAAGCTCAGCCGGAACGCACGCCGAATCATGTCCTCGTCCACAGAATCCAGGTTCTGCCGGCAAAGATCGATCAGGTCGTCAAGCTCCTTGACGTATCGCTCGTCGACGTCAAGACGCTTCGACCCGGATATGAAAGAAGATTCAAACATCTCTGATTATACCCTGCCGGGTGCGGCTGTTCCGCGGCGTACGCACACTTCGCCATGAGTACGCACACTTCGCAGGGGCTGCCTTCGGCAGAAATTGAAAAGGGGCGGCTCCCGCCGGGAGCCGCCCCTTCAAAAAGCATGGCTGAAAATACCTACTTTTCTTTTTCTTTGTCCGGATCGGCCTCGGCATTGTCCTCTGACTTGGCCTCCGGCTCTTCCTTGGAGTCGGCTTTCTGCTCATCTGCCTCAATTCCGGCCGCCTTTTCGGCAACTTCCTCTACCGCGTCTACAACCGTCTCGGCCGTGTCTTCAACGGCGTCCGCGACCGTGTCAGCAACCGTATCGACCGCTTCCTCCACGGATTCGGACACAGATTCCACAACTTCCTCTGCCGACTCAACGGCTTCTTCGACTGTTTCTACCACGCCTTCGGCCACGTCGTCGTCCACGGACTTCGATGCGGCTTCGGCCGGCGCGACATCACTTGCCGCGCCAGTGCCACTGCCACTGCCACTGCCACTGCTGCGACGACGACCGGCTCGTCGTGTTTTCTTGGTGCGACCTCCCGCAGCGCCTTCCGGACGGACATCATTGTAGTCCACCAGTTCAATCATGGCCATTTCCGCCGAGTCACCGGCACGCTGACCAAGCTTGATAATCCGGCAGTAACCGCCTGGACGGTCAGTAATCTTTGACGAGACGTTCTCGAACAGCTCCGTGACTGCATATTTGTCACGCAGATAACGAAACGCCTGACGACGATTGTGCGTCGAGTCCTCCTTTGCCTTATTGATGATCGGCTCGACAAAAACCCGAAGGGCCTTCGCCTTTGTCACCGTCGTCGTAATGCGCTTGTGCTTGATGAGCGCAACAGACATGGAGGCCATGGTCGCTTTCCGATGGGCACTCGTGCGTCCCAGCTTGAATCCTTTGTGTTGATGTCTCATCGGAATCAGTTGTTAATTTCTTCGAGGTACTTGTCCACTTCCATTCCGAACGTCAGATTCCGCTCTTCAATCACCTGCATGAGTTCTTGAAGGGACTTGCGACCGAAGTTCCTGAATTTGAGCATCTCGGCCTCCTCTCGCCGGACAAGATCACCGATGGTTTTGATATTGGCTGCCTTGAGACAGTTGTGTGCCCGCACGGATAAATCCAGTTCGTCGACGGACTGACCGAGGAGCTCCCTGATCCGCTGGACTTCCGCATCGACCTCTTTCTCTTCCTCGGTCGGCTGCGGCTCGCTGTCCATCTTGATGAACAGGTTGACGTGGTCGCGAAGGATCGTGGCCGCCTCGGCCAGCGCATCTTCAGGAACAACGGAGCCGTCTGTTTCCAGTTCAATCGTCAATGACTCATAGTCGATTTTCTCGCCGACACGCGTAGGGTTGACCGTATAGCGCACGTTCTTGATCGGAGTATAAATCGAGTCGATGGCTATGACACCGATCGGATCATCGGCGCGCTTGTTCTCATCGGACGAAACGTAACCGCGTCCGCGACCCATCCTGAGTTCAACCGCGAAGTTTGCCGACTTGTCCAGTGTGGCAATGTGGTAGTCAGGATTCAGGATCTCATAGTCCCCCGTATTGTCAGCAATGTCCTTGGCCGTCCACGCGCCGGGGCCCTTGACCACGAACTGGATGTTGCCGTCGCCCGACTCGTTCGAGCGGAACCGGACACTTTTGAGGTTGAGGATGATGTCAGCGACGTCTTCCGATACGCCTTCGATCGTTGAAAATTCGTGCTGAACTCCATCGATTTTGATGGCCGAGATAGCCACACCGGTAAGGGATGACAGCAGGACGCGGCGCAAGGCGTTACCGATGGTAACACCGAAGCCACGTTCCAGGGGCTGGATGGTGAAGCGTCCGAAGGTGTTCGTGGTCTCTTCGAGATCGACACCGTCAGGCATTTGAATCGAGTTCGTGCTCATGTCAGCTTACTGCAAATTGTGTGTTTGGAATGCACCGGTAACGACAGGTGCTATTCTACGGGCTCAGGACTACTTGGAGTACAACTCGACGATGAGCTGCTCCTTGATATTCTCCGGGATGTCCTCTCGATTCGGCATATCCAGGAACTTGCCCTGCAGGAGGTTGCGGTCCACTTCCAACCATGGAAAGCTGCGACGCGACGTGCTGGTTGCCTCGCGAACCACTTCCAGATTCCGACTCTTGGGACGGATGCCGACGATGTCACCGCTGCGCAGCATGGCCGAAGGTATATCCAGAACGGCACCGTTCACGGTGATGTGACCGTGGTTCACAAGCTGGCGAGCCTGGCGACGCGTCCTCGCAAAGCCGAGCCGAAACACCGTGTTGTCGAGACGTGCCTCCAGGAATTTGAGCAGATTCTCCCCGGTAACCCCCTTCTTGCGCGCCGCTTTCTCGAAGACGTTGCGGAATTGTTTTTCCAACACGCCGTACGTGTACTTGGCCTTCTGCTTCTCTTTCAGCTGAATAGCGTATTCGCTCTCCTTGCGGCGACGCGAACGTCCGTGCTGTCCGGGTGGATGTGGTTTGCGCTCGAGCGCTTTGCTGGGGCCGAAGATGGGCTCTTTGAATCGGCGCGCAATCTTCTGTTTGGGGCCTCTGTATCGGGCCATGGTATGTTAACTCCTCGTCTGTTGAGTGATCAAACGTACAACACACCCCTCGGGTGTACTGTAACCGGACTTATCAGGAGAGCATGCTCTCCGCAAAACGTCACACGCGGCGACGCTTTGGTGGCCGGCAGCCATTGTGGGGAACCGGGGTAACGTCCCTGATGGACGCGATTTCAAAACCCGCGGCAGAGAGTGCACGGATAGCGGATTCACGTCCAGAGCCGGGGCCTTTTACATAAACCTCGACACGACGCAGTCCCAGATCATACGCTTCCTTGCCGGCAGCCGAAGCCGCGACCTGCGCAGCATAAGGCGTGTTTTTCCGGCTTCCCTTGAAGCCCATCTTTCCGGAACTGGCCCAGGAGATCGTATTCCCGTACTGGTCCGTGACCGTAATCTGCACATTGTTGAACGTCGCCTTGATGTGGGCCTGTCCATTGGACTCCACCACGACGCTCTTCTTGCGCGGCTTGGCACTTCCCCGTTGTCTTTTTGCCATAATTCCTGTTCGTTATGGATTACTTGCG
>JAJCYQ010000022.1 GCA_029262835.1 Bacteroidota bacterium | reverse complement strand
ATCTTCGATTCGACCTCTTTGACCGTCAATCTAAACCGGTACGCAATCCGTTACTCTCACCTTCCCTTGCAGCTCGAGATTTATAGTTTTTTTGCTCACCTCCCGGAAGGACGTAACCGTCCGGTGAACCGCATGTTGCGTCGATGGTGTTTGGGGGCTGGTTTTATTCGTGGTGGTATCGTTCTTTCCGTTTATCGAAGCTATTTTAGATTATTTTGCGATGGTGGTTTGCCAGCGATCGGGTAATAACATTTCGAGTTGGCTCATGGGTATCGCTGCGATGCGGGCGAGTATGTCTCGTAGATATGACAGCGGCTCAACTTTGTGACGCTGACAAGTGGCGAGCAGGCTAAACAAAGTCGCCGCCGTCTTGCCACCTTTATCGGAGCCGCAAAACATCCAGTTTTTTCGGCCAATAGCCACCCGACGCAAGGCGTTTTCCGAAGCATTGTTATCCATAGCCAAGCGGCCATCGGTGCTGTACACGCACAAAGCATCCCACTGATTCAACGCATACTGAATCGCTAACCCCATCGGACTCTTGGGCAAAGCCGAACCGCCATCCTCAATCCGCTGAGATACCAGCCATGCTTTGAACTGACAGAGCTGTGGCACGGACAACTGTTGACGTAAACGATAGCGGGCGGCGATCAACGCATCTCGATCGCCACGAGCACAAAACGCATGATCGCCCGACGCCGTATCTGACAAGGGTTGTCTATTTTGCTTCTTAGCTTCGGCTTTCGCCTGAACCTCCACCTTATACAACAGGCGAATAGCCGCCAGCGCCTGGGCACTCATTGCGACGTCGCTGTGACGCGCATCGTAGAACTTGCGACGCGCATGCGCCCAACACGCCACCTCCGTGACCTGCCCACCGGCCTGCCCCGCGTAAATGCCGTCGTACCCGCCAAACGCATCGGCTTGAAGATACACCCGATCGCCTTTGCCCCAATCCCGCAAAAAAGCCATAGGTCCGGCCCGACTTCGACTCGGCGTATAATCAAACACCGTATAGGGATGATTTTCGTCTCCCAGATAAACCCAGAACCGGCCCAGTCGCGTACGATCCAGCTTACGGTCTCGAACTTTCACCGGCGTGTCGTCGGTATGGATCACCTGCGATTGTAAAACGCGATTCCGCATGAGATCGACCAATGGCTTCAACGCATCCGCACACTGAGCAGCCCAATCACACATCGTCGAACGGGCGATGTCGATCCCATGTCGCTTCAAAATCCTTTCCAGCCGGTGCATCGGAAGATGATCGCCGTACTTACTCACGATCACATAACTCAACAACCCGGGCGCGGCCAAACCTTTTTCGATGGGCTGCCAGGGTTTATCAGCCACGACAATCTGCGGGCCTTCAGGTGAAGCAGCGGATTCGCAATGGGGACAACTATACTTCAAACGCACATGCTCAATCACCTTGACCTTGGCTGGCACATAGTCGAGTTGCTCGTGCGTTTCTTTACCCATGATATGACGCATTCGATGACAGCATGGACAAGGCTTTTCTTCTTCCGGCAAATCATGAATGATCTTTTCACGCGGAAGGCTTGACGGCAATCGGCGACGGCCGTGTCCCTTGCGCTTGGTAGAAGCTTCGTTCTCTGACACTGGTTCAGTTGGCATTTCCGGAATGCACTTGTCTACGAGGTCATGCAAACCATCGAATAACAGCTTCTGATTGGGGTCCATCTTCTCCGACGACCGGCCAAAGTAACGACGCAACAACGCCTGCAACTGATGCTGCAAGCCGTCAATCTTGTGATCCCTTTGCTTGAGTTGTTCGAGAAGCTCGGTGCGCTCGGCGCAAAGTAACGCGGTCTCTTGTGCGGCTTGTTGTGAAGATTGTTGTAGCGATGTGCGAAGACGATCGTTCTCACGACGAAGCTGCGCGAGCTGAACAGAAGACGAGTTGGGACCATCCGTGATCACATCATCTTATACGCACGCGACGCGATGAAGTTGCAAAGAATATTCATAATTCGCTTGTTTTTTAGATGTTTTTTGGTGGACGGCAAAATCGTCGGCGACGCTTGAGACGACTCAGATCAATGCCGTCCAGCAGCATCGCCAGTTCACTCGCCTTCAATTCGATACTGGCCATGCCTGGCTTGGACGCGGGTATCCGAAACGTTCCCTTCTCCGGCCTTTTGTACCACAAGGCAAAACCGTCGCGGTCCCAGTACAGTAGCTTTATCCGATCCCGACGCCGACCCACAAACAAAAACAAATGACCACTCAACGGATCGTAACCCAAACTGTCGCGCACCAAAGCAGCCAGCGTATCGAAACCCTTACGCATGTCAGTGGGTGAGGTGCATAGATAAATGCGCACGCCCCCTGTGTCATCCAAATCGACCAGGCTCGGCAACTTCAACATGGCTGACCCGCCAACACGTCCAACACATCAGCCAGTGCCTGCCGATTTATCGTCCCCGTTACCCGAACACTTCGTCCATCGAGGCACATGATTTCGATCTGGCTTCCACGATCGTCGGCGTTGGTATTGTCATTCGCGACGTGAACCGGCACAAAAGAAGTTGACGAATCGATGGGTTCAGCTTGTTTGAGGAGTGCCACTGACGTGGCCCGTTTCCGCGTAGATGGCTTAACGGTTGCCTTAGCAGGATCACGGCTTGGCTGTTGGCAAACTCGCGAAGCTGGTCGCTGGCTCAGGAATGCTGGTGAATTCGACGCGGTATCGCGCCGAATCAATTCCCGACGCCACCAATAAAACGTCGTGTCTTTCAAACCCTGGTCTCGACACCAGGCCCGGATCGACAGGCCACTATCGCTTTGCGCTTGGACCATCCGCCGCCAAAACGCCTCCTTTGTGACACCGCGTGAAACCTCAGCCATTCAATTCGCCTCCTTTGTAGCAAAGAAAACATCATGGCCAAAACCAACAAAAAAAGGAAGATGCAGTTCACCGGACGGTTACCAACTAACTGCCAGTAATTGCGGGCCTGTCATTGGCCTTCATATTCTCAGCCTACCGATGAGGCGTGAGATGATTGCGAGTGCATAACGACCAACCTACACGGCTACGATCGA
>JAJCYQ010000021.1 GCA_029262835.1 Bacteroidota bacterium | reverse complement strand
CGCCAGTTGGCTACAGTCCGTCAACTCGACGTTCATCATCATTTTTGCCCCCATTTTTGGGTGGCTCTGGATTACGCTTGCCAAGATCAACCGGCATCCATCGTTCCTCTTCAAGTTCGCATTCGGGCTTATAGGACTCGGCGCTGGCTTTTTCGTACTGGCCTGGGGCGCAGCGCAGACAGCAGGAGGAGCGAAGGCCCCCATCATTTTCCTGATCGTGACCTACTTCTTCCACACGGTTGGGGAACTGGCGCTCTCGCCAGTCGGCATGGCATCGATCACGAAGCTGGCTCCTGCCGGCCGCATGAGTCAGATGATGGGCATCTGGTTCGTGGCGACGGCGCTTGGCAATCTGTTCGCAGGGCTCGTGGCGGGCGACATTGAGACGCTTGGCTTCGATGGGCTCTTCTACCAGGTGGCTCTCACGTCGGCGGCGGCGGGCGCTATCGCGCTTCTACTCGCCAAACCGATCAAGAGAATGGTAGCGGTGAATATCGAGTAGTGTTGACCGGCCCTGGTGTCATGGATTGTCAATTGAATTGACAATCCATGACAAGCTTACCATGCGCTCGATGCCCGAAGCATGCCGCGTTCGCGCGCGAAAACGAGGTCAAGCTGTCCAAGCGCTCCGTCATGGTGCCGCCGAATGTAGTCGGCAACGTCGTACACCACGTAGCCGCGCTCGGCCATGAAAGCGATGACTTCGTGCAGGAGCGGTGTTCCAGGCTTGAAGCGAAAGAGTGACGCTTCGAGAATGAACAGCTCTGTGTGCCCGAAGAGGCGCTCGGCGCCGCGAAGGGCTTCGAGCTCAAAACCCTGGATGTCGAGTTTGACAAGGTCGGGAATGGCGCCTTCGCCGCCTCCTACCTCGGCCACCACGTTGTCAATGCGGCGCACGGGTACGCGCCGCTGGCGGCGGCCTGCTGCGCCGGAACCTGTGGTTACCGACACGCCGTCTGACACGAACGTGGAACCATTCAGGTCGTCCGATACATGGAGTACGAGCTCACCCTCTTCGGGCCCGGCGCCGCATTCGATCCACTGTACGTTGGGGTGCCTCCTGGCGAGACCGTTGAGCGCGCCAGCCATTTCATGCTGTGGCTCCAGGAGCAGGTAGCGGGCGTCTGGAAACAGGCCGAGCATCATCTCGGTCCAGTCGCCCCGGTTGGCGCCAACGTCCAGAATGAATCGGGGTTGGAACCCTCGCGCCCGAACATCTTCGTAAAACAGTTCGGTGATGGCGAGTGGCCGGTTCGGCGCCCCTGGACCGTACGCGCTGGTATTTCGGCGCAGCTCTACGCCAAAGGTGGCCGCTATTTTTTTGACGTGGCCGCGGAGCGCATGGGTGAGGGGTGTCGATTTCATGTAGGGGAGGTGTGTTCGCGTCAGAACGTGGGGTTGAGCCGCAGCAGGAAGGTGGGCGACAGCCCCGTGCCCATGTCGCGGAGTGGCCAGGCCAGTTCAAAACGGAGTTTCCGGTTGTCGAGGGCCAGGCCGAGGCCGGCCGCAGGCAGGACGTCATCCATCCGAAGCTCGTCGGTGCCAAAGGTATTGGTCCAGCCGGCATCAAAAAAGCCGAAAAGTGTGGTGTCGTCCAGATCCCACGATCCGATGCTGGCGTCGTAGAACTCCACTTCAGCGTTGAGTAGCGCCATGCGGTCGCCTACGAACGCGTTTTGGGGGTAGGCGCGGACCGATCCGTTGCCGCCGATGGAGAAGGCTTTCTGGAAAGGGATGCTGCCGGATGTTGTGCCGCCGCGCAGGCGGATGCTGGCTCCGGTCGCGCTCGACAGGCGGGCATACCCGCGCACATCGCCCACGAAACGCGAGAAGTCAAAATCACCGCCGAGCCCCTCGCCGAACTCCGCTTCTGCGCGGAAGGCGAGCCCCCGGGGCCGCCACTTGAGCGCATGCAGACGGCCGCCCTCGACCGCCACGACGACGCTCTCCATGTCGCCTTCCACGATGGCCGGATTCGTTCGGAAGTCATCGCCCCCGAAGAGTGACCACGTGGTGTTCTGCGCGAGCGTGCGGTATTCGTCCGAGCGGTAGGCCACCGAAACCTGGGCGAGCGGCGTGAGTCGGGCCGAGGCGTAGAGCTGGTAGCCCTCCGTTTCCCAGTAATCGAAGAAGTCATTCTTGAAGAAGATGGCGGCCAGCGAGTTCTCGGTCCAGTTGGACTTCCACAGGTCTCGGGTGTCCGTATCCTGGTGGTACGAGCCGCCAATTTTTACGTCAATGAGGTCGCCCCGCTCGCCGAGCCGCGTCTCGGCGCCCACTTCATAGCGGATGTCGTCGAGCGCCGTCGCGTAGCCCACGCGCCCGAAAATCCGGGCGCGATCTCTGCTCGTCCAGGTCAGCGGACTGTGCGAAATACCGATCACGAGCCCCTCGACCCGGTTGTACCGGACCGACGGGGCCACTCGGTACACGCCGTTTTCGAGAAACGGCCAGTAGTCCAGATGCTGACCGGCTACGCCGCGCACGTTGATGCGGCCATGGTGCCACGGCGAGTTCCAACTGTACTGGGTCGCGCGGTCCAGTGCATTGCCGATGCGGCCCGTGTAGATTCGGGTGAGGCCATCGTCGTCGACCGCACCGTCCATATCGTCATGCCCCTCCTCACGGGTCGCCAGCGCCGGCTCGCGCCCCTCGGCCATGGCAATGGCGCGGTCCATTTCGCGCACAATGTCGTCGAGCTCGCGGCGCGTCTCCGCGTCCTGGGCCTCGTGGGCGAGGTCGCTGATCTGATGACGGACCTCCCGCAAAAGTTCGACCAGGTCACCGGTCGTGCGCGACGGACCACGAAAGCCACCCGTCGCCGGGGCGGCATTCGTAAGCCGGTGGCTGGCATCGCTGAGCTGCAGCGCTACGGGCTCGGCAATCTGTTGCCGCGTGGCGGCCCGCAGCACGTCGGCTACTGTCCGCATGGCGTTTACTACGGCATCATACTCGTCGGCCACCGAGGCGGCGCGCGCCCGGCGCTCGTCTGGTGCCCGGTCCTGCGCCATGAGAGGCGCTACAGGGAGCAGGACCGCCGCGAGAAGAAGAAGCGAGGCGAGCACGAATCGGAATCGTAGAAAGAGGATCATCTTGGCGTCGTGGTTGGCATACTTACCCGAAATACGCCCGGCCAACGGGAACTGTTACAACCGCCATGATCTACGACTGCACTGTGTGAAATGCCGTCTGCGATGGAATCTGCTTCAAAAGGCCTGTCATAATCCGCGTCACGAGGCTGGCCCGCCTCCGGGGCTGACTCCACGCATAGGCGCAAGCGTCATGGAGGGCGTTTCCGAACCGTTCGGGGGTCCATGCGGCGACGATTTCCCGCGAACGCTCGCCCGCCTGCGCGCGCCATGCGTCATTGGCTGCCACGTCAACGAGCAGATCGGTGAGGCGATCGGTGTCCGTTGCATCGAACGTATAACCATTCGCGCCTTCAGTCACAAGGTCCACATGACATCCTGCGCCGGTCGATACCAGGACCGGGAGTCCGGACGCCATGGCTTCATTCACAACGAGCGCCCACGTATCGACGTGGCAGGGGTGCACAAAAGCCTCTGCGCGCGCGTAGTACGCAGGGAGGCGCTCAATCTGCTGAAAGCCGGCAAACACGACACCCTCGATCTGGTCGCGCACCACCTGCGCTTCGAGCTCTCCTCGCAGTTCGCCATCGCCCAGCATGACGAGTCGCCACGGCTCGGGCACCCGGCGGCGATAGGCTCCGTATGCAGAAATCAGCGTATCCAGGTTCTTACGCGGAATGAACCGGTTCGAGGCCAGGAAAAACGGCGAGGGATCTTCCAGGCCGGGAAAATCGGTAGATGCGCCGGGGTTCGCCCGAAATCGCGCACTCTGCTCGTTGAAATAGTCGTTGTCAACCACGTTGTAGCCGAGGAAGATACCTTCCGGCGGAAAATGCAGTTGCTCGAAGTAGTCGCGCTGCGGGTCTCCAGCGAGAAAAGCCGCGTCGAAATCACAAACAAGACGCGACTTCAGCGCCTCACGCCACGCACTGCGCGGAGCATCGTCGGCTTTGGAATTCGTCATTACAACACTGGCGCGACGATTTGTCTTGCACCATTCCAGGCAGGCCCGGGAATCCGGAAGACTGTACGTATGAATAGCCACAACGTCAGGGTCCAGTTTGTCGAGCGCCGTGAGCATGCCGCGGTGCATGGCGGCAGGGGATATATCCTCGTACGTTTGCCCGGGAAAGGCCTGAACACGCTCGAAGCTCGTGGGACCAGACTCCTCTCGCCATTCGTAGAGGTCGCTCATGGAAGCCGTTTCAAGGGCGGTCATCCGAATACCATTATTTCCCATAATTGAGGATGAAACTCTCAACCTTGCCAGGTGGAATGGACTGAAACGCGGCCATTGAACAACAACGTGTTTCATGAGGTACACCGCCCATCTGGTCTTGCCTTAATACCGTGAACCAAGCCTGACAGTACCCCAATAATCATGAGAGTATCTGCAAGGAAGAACGCGTTAGAAGTGTTTGTTGAGAGTGACATGGCCGTGAGTGAGCCGAGCACTGCAAGACTGATCACAAGAAATATCTGTTCCTCGTCGCGTCGTCGGGAAAGAGCTGACCGCAACGCCGCCCAGATTGAAGATGCATATACATAAAGGAAAAGAAATAAACCCCAGATGCCAAACCTGTACCATAGGGATAGGTACCCATTGTGTATCCAGGATCTATTCATTGAAAACTGCCAGACTGCATCGTAAAATCTGAAAGGAGTGCCCAATCCATGTCCAAGTATTGGATTATGTTGTATACGGCTCCAAACAGCTGCATTCTCGAGGAATCTGTTCACCAAAGACAGGTCTTTCGTAGCAGCAGATTGAATGGATAAAAAACGATCCAGTAATCCAGATACTATCAGAAGCAATACATCTCCGAATACGATAAGTCCGATGGTAAAACTGGCCATGCCTGCAATAAGGGCTGACGTTACCATCCGTAATTTGAACTTCAAGGGTACGATCAGGAAAACAACTCCTGTGCCAAAGATGAATGAGGCCCAGTATCCTCTGCTCTGGGTAAGTATGAGACCTGTAAAATACAATGAAAAGCAGAATGCCCATATAATTCGGGTACTCCACTTTTCGGAGTATATGAAAAGCATCATGCTAATGAAGCTGGGAATCAGTAAAAGGCTCTCATTCGTTACAGCGCGTCCGCGAGCGACTTGCCATGCCTGCGATGCATTGTTAATTATATCGGCATAGCTCAGGAAATTGCGTATAAAAATTAACAGGCCGACAAATGCCAAGGCCCCAATAATGACCCAAATACCACGTCTGTTGTCACGGACAGCCTCTTTAACCGGCCAGTAAAGGGACAGCATGGAGAGTGCATGTAACTCCTTTATGTAGGCACCTATGGATCCATCATATACTAGGGTCAATACGATAGTGAGAGGTGCCAGCAGGAGGAACAGGATGAGATAGCGGTCTGTCCGAGAGGCGAAAATGGGTCGCCGAGCCAGAAATATGCGCGTGAAGAACCAGTGGCCCAAAAACATTGCATAATAAAGTCCATAGGCTATTTCGCTTGGTTGTATACCCTCATCAAAGTCGGCAATGAGCGTGAAACCGGCTATCAGCACGGCGATGTTGACAAGTGGATACTGAAAAAGTAACCATCCGCCGATAGCAGCTAAGAGTGCGACAGGTACGAAGAGTACAATATCAGGCGAGGTGGCACCAATATACACGACCAACAGCGTCGCAAGGCCAAAAACACCGTGTATGGCAAAGCGGCCCCAACCAGAAAGTGTCTCCTCACGCAGCATGCGTCTCGGCTGCCTTTTTGAGCCGGTCTATGAAAGCAGCATTGTTCCGCTTCCACCAAGTCATGATCAATGCATACAGGACGGCGAGGATGCCTGCGGAAAATGTCATCACTATTACGACAATAGCACGTTTGGGTTTATCCTTTCTTACGGGTGGCGATGCCTCGTCAACGACCTGTAGTACCTCTGTCTGGCGTTCCTCCTCGAAACGTGCCTGTTCGCGCAATGGTGCTACAAATTCGAGAATCTTTTCAAGTATGAGGCGCTGCATCTCGAGATTCGCAAATGCTCGAACCATTGAAGGTGCTTCGCTTCTGCTTACGGGCAATACAGCTTCACTTCCCTCAAGGGCAGCGACGTACTTTCGATCAGCGGCATTTACGAGTTCCTCAAATTGACGAACTTGTGAGTTATCAGGTCCATATTGACCTTTCAGCATTTCATATTGCAACTCGAATTTCAGAGCCTCGCTCCGCAGCTCGGCAACCTGAGTGAAAAACGCCTCCGTCTGAGCCTCAAGTGCAAATACGCCATATTGCTGCTGGAATGACTGAAGGGAATCGAGTAGTGCATAGCGCTCTGCCTCTGCGGCGTCGTAACGTGACTCAACATACCGTCTGAACGTTGCGGCTGACTCACGCTTGAGTCGATTGCTCACTTCGTCAAGCAGAAGTAGATAGAAATTTGAGATATCGGCAGCGCGTTGCGGATCCTGGTCCCAGACCTGAATAGACAGGAAATCAAATTCGTCGTCAATCACGAATTCTACATTTCCATCCAACTCCTCCATCGTCTCAGACATAGGGAATTCTTCATCTTCCATTTCATAGACGGCTACGAGATCGAACTCCTCAATGACACGTTTCTTGACGGTACTACTACCAAGGATGGCCATATACCTCACATAGTCGCCGCCACCGGCACCCAGCAGGGACTGCGCCGCGGATCCAAGGTCTCCGAGCAGGGCGCTCGCCAGGCCGCCGCCGCTCGACTCGGGCAGCAACAGGCGCGAGGAGGCCTTGAAATAGACCGGGAGCAGCAGACTGATTATGATGGATACGACGCCCATCGCAAAGGTGACACCGATGATGAACCGGCGCCACGCGAAGAGCGTGCCCAGCAGGTTCCACCACGATTCCGACATCTGTTCGCGTTCTTCCTGGGGGTTCATCATTGCCTCCGGATGCTGATAATGAGAGCCAGGACCGATGCCAGCGTGCCGGTAGCCGATGCCACGGTCTGCCAGGTCTGAAGGCGCGTCGTGGTCTTTATGCGCTCCTGCTCCATCAGGACGCGCTGCAGTTCAGGGCTGTCGGCCATGTCGACTTTCCGGTCCACGAAAACCATGTCGCCGCTTTCAAGGGTGCGCGCGCCGGCGGCGCTGAACTGGCCGGTGCCGGGGTGCACGACGAAAATGTCTTTGGAGTTCTCAGCGGCGCCGCCGGCGCGCGCAATATAGTCCTCGGCCGAGAGGCCCGGCTCATAGGTCACATACCCGGGGCGCTGGACCTGGCCGAACACATAGACCGCATCCGGATTGCGCGGAATAATGAGGCGGTCGCCGTTTTTGACATACACGTCACCGTCGCCTTTCAGCACGGCCTGCATGTCGATCGATACCCGGTTCTGCAGCCGCCACTCCTGCGCAAAATAGGCCCGGCTCATGAAATCCATGCCCGAAAGCCGGAGGCGCTGCATGATGGCTGTCGTATCGGCCAGCATGATGCGTTCGGCCGGGGAGGGCCCCTGTGCGGCCACGAAACGGTCGGACGAGAGCTGATCGCGGGGATCGGGGAGCGATCGGCGCTCCAGATACGCCCCCCGGGGCAGGGCTTCGGGCCGGAGCCCACCCGCCGCATCCACCAGATCGCGGAGCGTGGTTTCGCCCTCCACGACGGGGTAGAAGCCGGGATAGCGGACGCTTCCCGTGACTTCGACCTGGCCAAGCAGTTCATCGGGGATGACTATATCGACGCGGTCGCGCACCTGAAGCGCGGTCTGCCGCCCCGGTGCGCCCACGGCATCGGCTGCGCTCATTTCGCTTACGGCGCCGGACTTTCGGACAATACGCACGCGGCGGGCGCTGCCCGGGTCAATGCCGCCCGCGAGCGCAACGAGGTCGGCGACGGTATCGCCCGTGCGGTAATCATAGGAGCCCGGAAAGGGGACGGCGCCGCCCACGAAGACGCTGCTGCGGGCCGGCTCGTAGGCGGGAACGAAGAGGACGTCGCCATCCTGCAGATACGGGTTCGCCGACCGGTCGCCGGACGTGAAATACTGCAGCAGGTCGGCGCGCGATTCCGTGCCGTCTGCGTGCAGCACGCGGACATTTCGAAGCGCCGGGCGGTAGTCGGGATTGGTGACGGGCGCGCTCACGGTGTCGGCGAAGGCCTGCTCGAGGACGCTCGATACGCGGGCTACGGGGAGCGCAAGGTAGCGGCCCGGCCGCGGCACGGCGCCTGACACATGCACGTAGAACTGACGGCTCTGCACGAGCGCGAGCGTGACGGGGACGTTCTGGTAGGCCGCGCGCAGCAGCGACATGGCCTCCTCGCGGGCACGCGAGAGTGTGAGGCCGCCCACGACGACGCTACCGGCATCGGGGAGCGTCAATATTCCGTCGCTACTCACGACAGCGGGCGAGAGCGTAACAGTCTGGCCGCCAGCCGTCACAGAGAAGGCATCGCCCGGGCCGACGACGTACATCTCGGGATCGACAACGCCCTCCATGGGCACGCCGCTCGCCGACAGACCGGACTGCGCGAGGCGCTGCCGGAGCAGGGTCAGTGGGTTTACGGCGTCGCCGCCCCCCGCACCGCCGAGCAGCCCGCCCGAAATCTGCGCCTGGGCCACCAGTGGGGAGAAGCCCAGGGGTGCACTGCCATTGGGCACAAGTCCCGCACAGGCGAGGACGGCAAGCGCCACGAGCCGCCGGGCCGTGACCCGAGTACAACGATCAACCGAAATAAAACGAAACATGAACCGCCGAGTGGGTGAAACCGTAGTAACGAATACGATAAATAGGCAGAGACTGGCGGTTTACATGGGTGAAGTGCGTTAGTTTCGACAAACTACAACGCCCCACGGGTTCTTGCAATTGGCAGATCTGACAACATACGCCCCGGCAAAAATCAATCTCGGCCTGCACGTGCTGCGACGGAGGGACGACGGCTACCATGACATTGATACCGTATTCGTGGCCATTGGCTGGACCGACCGCCTGACGCTGCGGCTCGAAGAGGACGGGCCGCCGGTCAGTATGACGTGTTCAGACCGCTCGCTGCCGACCGATGAATCGAACCTCTGCGTGCGGGCCGCCATGGCGCTTCGCGGCGCGGTCGAGGAGGCGCGTGATGGCCGCCACGAAGGCGCCGACGCGCTACCGCCCGTACATATCCACCTCGAAAAGCACATTCCGCACGGCGCGGGGCTCGGCGGTGGGTCGAGCAATGCCGCAGCCGTACTGCGCGGCCTGTCCAAACTCTGGTCGGTAGATGCGGCGGCCATCGGTCTTGAGGCGCTTGCCGCCCGACTGGGCGCCGACGTGCCCTTCTTCCTGGACCCGGTGCCAAGCCGGGCCACCGGGATCGGTGAAAAGCTCGAGCCGCTCGGCATGGCGGCGCCCAGCGAGCTCCCGTTCCACTGGACCGTGATCGTGGTCGTCCCGGATATACGCGTCTCGACGGCCGAGGCCTATCGCCTTGTTACGCCGAACAATGTGGACCGTCCGGACCTTGCGCAGGCTGTTACAACATACCCGCCGGCCGCGTGGCGCGGTCTCGTCGAGAACGACTTTGAGCCGGTCATTGCCCGCCGCCATCCGGAAATCGCGGCCATCCGGCGGCAGTTCGAAGCCGAAGGCGCGCATTACAGCGCCATGAGCGGGTCAGGGTCGGCCGTCTTCGGCATTTTCCAGATCGGATCGGAAGAGGCCTACTCGGCCTACATCAACATCCGCAACGCATTTCCCGGAGCGCGGACGTGGGTGGGCACAACGGTCATCTCCTGATACGCGTCACCAACTCACGCGCCGCCGCCGCTCCGATTCGCCAGGCGGTGCCAAAGAGTCGGGCACGACGCCGAGTGAATCCAGTCCGGTAGGCGCAAACAGGTTTTCTGGTGCGCCGTAGACGCTCGGCGCCGGAAAGCGCGATGCCTTCGTCACAAACAGGCTGTCCTCGGCGGCCGCATTCCTGAAAAACGTGCCCACAACGTGCAGCGCCGTGCGCGCACCCTGCCCCCAGTAATCGGTGCGGAAGCGGAAGCGGGGATCGTTGAATCCCATCCACGCGCCCATGACGAGGTCCGGGTGGATCATCATGAACCAGGTATCGGCCGCATCCTGCGTCGTGCCCGTCTTGCCCGCCAGGTCGTAGTCGCCCAGCTGGTATTCGCCCGCCACAATCCGGATGCCCGAGCCCTGGCGAATAACCGCACGCAGCATGTCGGTCATGGTATAGGCCGTCACCTCGGAGAGCGCCTCGCGCGGCGGCGTGTTGGCTTCAAAGAGCACATTGCCCTGGCGGTCCTCAATGCGCGATATCACCGTCGGCTCGTAGCGCAGTCCTCCGTTGGCAAACGTCGAATAGGCCTGCGTCATATCGAGCAGCGTCACGTCCGACGTTCCGAGCGCGAGGGCGGGGACTTCGGTGAGCGGCGTATCGATCCCCATGCGTTTGGCGTAAAAAGCCACCTGGGGCGGCCCGACCTCGAGAATAAGCCGCGCTGTGACGGTATTCACCGAGTGGGACAGCGCCTCGCGGAGCGTCATCATGCGCCCGGAGATCTCCGTGAAATTGGTCGGATTCCATTCGACTTCCGTGATCGGATCTACATATTTGACCGAATCGTCCGGGAGTTGGTAGTAGGGCGACCATCCGTTGTCAATAGCCGCCGTGTACACAAACGGCTTGAAGGTCGAACCCGGCTGGCGCTTGGCAATAGCCACGTGGTCGTACCAGTCGCGCGTTATTTCGCGGCCTCCCACCCACGCCTTGACGTACCCTGTCTGTGGATCCATGGCCACAAAACCTGCTTCAAGGCGGTGCTTTGCCGCCTTGAGTGAATCCATGTAGGCTTCGTTCTCATCGAGCAGCTTGAAAATCTCGCTCCGCTCCATGCCGCGGCGGCGCATGGCCTGGTAGCGCTCCGTATCGACCTGGATATTACGGATGAGCGTCGGGTTCTGCCGGTAGCGCTCCGACCAGGACGCGTCGTCAAACTCCAGGTAGTCGCACATGTTGAGGCTCCAGACGAGTTCATCATCGCCCTCATCGCTCCACTCGTAGTCGGCCACTGCCTGCAGGCAGGTAGCCACGCTGTCTACCGCTTCGACCGCCATCTTCTGCAGGCGAGAATCGATCGTCGTATACACGATCAGGCCGTCCTCATAGATGTCGTAGCCACTGCGCTCGGCCCACGCCTCCAGTTCCCGTCGTACATGTTCGGCGAAGTAGGGGGCAATGGACGAGGTAATAGCTTCCGAGCGGAAGGACGTCTCGACGGGCACGTCGGCCAGTTCGGTGGCCGTTCCCGGCTCCACGACGCCGCGCCGCTCCATCTGCGAGAGCACTACGTTGCGCCGCCGCTGCGCGTTCTCCGGATTGTTCACCGGATGATACAGGCTCGTGCCCTGCAGCATGCCGACGAGCGTTGCGCTCTCGAGCAGCGTCAATTCGCGCGGCTGCTTCCCGAAATACATGCGCGCCGCCGACTCAATACCGAACGCCGGATACCCGAAATCCACGGTATTGAGGTACATTTCCATGATCTCCTCCTTCGTATACCGCCGTTCGAGCTGCACGGCGGTCACCATTTCCTTGAGCTTCCGGCTGACCGTCACGCGCCGCCCAATGCGCGTGTTGTAGAGATTTCTCGCGAGCTGCTGCGTAATGGTCGATGCCCCGCGCGGGTCGCCCTTCAGAATGCTGACCGGAACGGCAATGAAGAGCCCCTGCATGTCTATGCCCCAGTGCTCGTAGAACCGGTGATCTTCCGTGGCCCAGAGCGCATTGATCACGTGGGGCGATATTTCCTCGTACGTCGCCCATGACCGGTTCTGGTACGCGTAGCGCTGCAGCTCCTCACCGTCCGCCGTGTAGGCGACCGTCGCCAACTGGAACTCTGGATTCTCGATTTCGCGTGTCGGCGGGATCTCGTCGAGCAGGCTCAGAAAATATCCGCCGAGCCCGAGCGTGCCCGCGAGGAGCACGATGGCCAGCCAGGATATGACAGATGCAGCGGCCGCTTTCCGCGGGTCGCTGAACCGCTGAAGCCAGTAGCGCCCGACGGGCGTGCGCGGGCGCATTTCGTCGTCCCGCCCTGCGCCCGCACCTCTGCCGCCTCGCCCCGGTTCATCACCGTCCCGGCGGCGCCGGTTCTCGGGCCGCTCGAAGTATTCGCGCAATTCGTCGTCAGAGTAGGACATGTTCAGCGAGGGTGTCGGGACTGGGCTTCGAGGCGGTCCAACGTGCAAGCCGCACGTGTGTGCCCGACAGAACGCCATACGTCCGATTCCGGTACCAGTCGCCGGTATTCAGGTACGTGCCGCATTCAAGCACCGCCAGTTCCGCCCGGTGGGCGTGGCCATATACAACGACTGTCGCCCCCCCATTTTGTATGTGCGATGCGGCGCTTCGGCGAAGGGCCGTGACGGTCTGCTCCTGGCTGGCGCCGGAATCCTCGTCGCCGTCACCGGGCCCGGCGCCGGGCGATGCCAGGCGCACGCTTGCCCAGGCCGCGATGCGCTGCGCCGCTCCGAAGGGCAGCGCAGTCCTGTAGGCTAAATGCGCGAGCCTGGTATCGGAGAGTCGTTTGATCAGCCGTTCATGCGCGGGCAGCGCATCGGCCTCGTCGCCGTGGCTTGCCAGCACCTTCGCTGAAGGGTGCGGGAGGTATGCGGGGCCGCGGTCCGGCGTCACACCGGCGCGCCGCTCCAGGTTTCCGGCGTGCCACCGGTCATGATTCCCGCTGAAAAACCGGACCGCGGCCCCCAGTGCCCGTATCTCGTCCACGAGCCCAATCCACGGCAGGGCGACCGGCGGCATGCGGCGCGGCGCGTCAACAAACGCGTCGAATGTATCTCCCAGAAAAACGACAGTGGGCGGGCCGGGGATGGCTTGCGCTCCGCTCGGCGGTCTCGCCCCGGCCCACACTGCGCTTCCCGATTCCGCGTCTCCCGCGCTCATCAGTTCATGCCGGACACACGCGAGCACCTGATCCAGGCGCTCACTGTCACGCTCCGGCTCGCGCCCCAGGTGCAAATCCGAAAAGAAGAGGGTGATGGGCATTCAGAAGTGGCGGAAAAGCGGGTGCGCACCGAAATGTACGGCGTATGTTCTTATGCGGCGAACAGCCTGATCACGCCCTACTCTTTCTATACCAGGCCTCATAAGCGGTCACTTTTGCGCGACAGATTCCGGCGTTACGCGCCCACACGAACATGATGTCGCGCTCCTTGTGACCGGTAGATCGGAGCATTCTGGAGACATGATTGCGAACCGTGTTGTGGGAGATATAGAGCTGATCTGCGCAACTGCGGTCGGATACGCCAGCACACTTCATCTGCAGTATGCACAGGAGATGCGGGGTAAAGGAGAGTTCAAGCAGCAACTTGAAAATGGCCTCGTCATCTCGATCGCCATCAGTGTGTGTGTAAGGGGGGGGGGGGTACCATTGTCCATGGGTTCTTGATTTCCGTTTGTGAAGCGAGCATGCACGGTCACATACGTAAAAACGACTAAAACACGGACATGGGACGGGAAATGATCGACAAATTAGTCAGAATGACTATTGCGGCTACGACATACGCAGACTATTGTAGATCAAACGTGACCTTAGAGTACAAACACATGTTCCGTGCACTTGACTTCTGAAAATATCCATGAGACTACCGATACATATGATTCGTGCCATGTTCGCTATATGCGTTATCGCATCATTCGTGATTACAGACAAGGAGGCAGTATGCCAAATAGAATTGAATGCGGATGGGCGCGTCGGAATAGGGTCATCTGGGCCTATATCAACCTCGAGGGTATATGTGAAAACAAGTGATACCTACGGCTTACGAGTAAATCTCGACGGGGTCGGGACACAAGCTGCACATGGAATATATGCAAATATCCAAAATGGATACGCCGACTACCACTATGGCGTTTGGGGAATGACGCAGAATAGTGGCTGGCATGGATATGGAGTTGTCGGAGATGCGCATAACGCTGTTTCATTGAACATTGGACTAAAAGGATCCGCGATTGGTGGAGCAACCGCCTACGGGGTATCTGGCTACGCATCAGGGGCTACGACAAATTATGCCGGCTATTTTTCCGGTAACGTACTGGCAACTGGGTCCTATCTGACATCAGACCAAAGGTTGAAGCGCGAGGTAGCGAGTATTCCAGAATCTACAAAGCAGGCACTCCTGCGTTTGAGTCCTCGTACATACCGCCATGCAACCGAACAGGAGTTGGAAACAGATGGTATAAAGGGCCTTGGGCTAGCAGATGGCTTGCATTATGGATTTATTGCCCAGGAAATACAAACATCGATACCTGAACTGGTGCGAACTGTCAAACATGTTGATGTCAGAGAAGTGAATCAAGAAAAAATACAAACAATCGATTTGTTAGCTGTGAATTATGATGAGTTGATACCTATTTTGATCGCAGTTGTTCAAGATCAACAAGTACAAATCGAAGAGCTTCAGGTGGCACTTCGAGAAGCAGGTATTGAGTTACCGAACGTACCGCGTCGCAACTAAATACAGTGTTAATATATATTCCATATGCTATGAAATATCCATGGGCACGTCTTGGCAACGAATCGCAAATCATCTCAATCGCTAGTAGAATATTTGTCGGAGTGGTACTCGCCGGCGCTCCGCAGTTTTCATATTCGCAGACAGACGCTGCGGTTTCCCTGGATGCATCAGGAAATCTCGTACTGTCTGCAACACTTGAATACACGGAATTTATCACACAGGAATTGTTTGGAGAATTTGGTCCATGGAACTTGTCTAACTTAGGCTATTCGGCAGATCATCAATGGATGTATTTCGACATTCGAAACAGTCAATACAATAATGGGTATTCTGTTGATGATCCGACTGGTCTTGTCAGTATTTTCAACGCGAATCCTGATTCAAGTATTTTATTAAACAATGTGGCATTTCTTCAAAATTTGTTTTACATGGGGGAATACACATTCGGTGATAGTGATTATCCGTACATTGTTCCTGTAAATATACCAGACATAGAGATAGGCGCGAACAGGACATACTTTGGAGGCAAGAATGCTAGCGCATTTGGTGAATCCCGAAATGGTAAGTTGTCAATGAGCGTAACGCTGCCATTCGATCCTCCATTGAGCGGCGCCTATTCCCCACTTGATTACTATCTCAAAGACGAAGCTGGCAATTATATATCAGCCTAACCTGAGCGATTCCGATTTCTCCTGCCTCCAATATCGCAATAAATGACCGGCTTTTCTCGGGCCAACGTGTTTTGCTGCGGTTCTTGAGCGAGTCGGGCGCCGCAGCCGTCCGTTTTCCTGTGTGGACCGGGCCAAT
>JAJCYQ010000020.1 GCA_029262835.1 Bacteroidota bacterium | reverse complement strand
ATCCAGGCCGATTTGTTCATTGTCGCGGACGGTCGGCTGCTCAATTTGCGGCGCACAAGGAGGGTGATTTGGCGCGCAGCGGCGTCCTTGTGGCGCGTTGCGCGGGTGGTTTGGCGCTACTGGATGTCACCATGGCGCGTGGCAGGCGCCATCTGGCGCAGTGCTCATCCGGCGGGTGCGCGCACGGTCGTGGCGTCAACTCGCGTCTTCGACGCTAAATATCGACTCGGTCGCGCCAGGTGCCTACCGTAGGGCGCCATGTGGGCTCCGTACTACGCCATCTGCCGACTCTCTCGCGCCATATCAGCCTCCTTTCGCGCCACGTTATTGCAGCGACCGGGCCCGGAATCGCTTCATATGGACTGAAATGGCGGTTTTGTGTCTGAATCACGCCATTCCTGTCGGAGGAATGATCAACGATATACGCACCGACTGAACGCAACGCGATCAGCGCAGCACCATGAGGTCCAGGACCCAATGCGGGGGGGCAGGCGTTCCGGGTAAAAATTTCTGCCTTGACATGCATCTACACTCGACAGACGCGAAAATATTTGTAGCAGGGCACCGCGGGCTGGTGGGCTCGGCGGTGGTGCGGGCGCTGGAGGCCGGGGGGTATTCGAACCTGGTGACGCGATCCCGGAGTGAGCTCGACCTGACGGACGGCGCGCAGGTCCAGGCGTTTTTTGAGGCGGAACGGCCCGATTTCGTGGTACTGGCGGCGGCGAAGGTGGGGGGGATCCTCGCGAACGACACGTATCCAGCCGATTTTCTCTATGAGAACCTGCAGATCCAGTCGAATGTCATCCAGGCGGCCTACCGCGCGGGGGTGAAGCGCCTGGTTTTCCTGGGCAGCACGTGCATCTATCCGAAAATGGCGCCGCAGCCGCTTCGGGAAGAATATCTTCTCACGGGGCCGCTCGAGCCGACGAACGAGTGGTACGCGATTGCCAAGATTACGGGCGTCAAGCTGTGTGAGGCGCTGCGCCGCCAGCACGGGGTGGATTTTGTGAGCCTGATGCCGACGAACCTGTACGGGCCCGGCGATAATTTTGACCTTGAGACGAGCCACGTCCTTCCGGCGTTGATTCGCAAGTTCCACGAGGCGCGGCCCTCGGGCGCGGACGTCACGCTCTGGGGCACGGGTACGCCCCGGCGCGAGTTCCTCTATGTGGATGACATGGCGCGCGCCGTGGTACACGTGCTGCGGACGCCGGAGGCGGAGCTCTACCGCGCGGCTCCCGACGGGCTCATGAACGTGGGCTGCGGCGAGGATGTGCCCATCCGCGAACTGGCCGAGGTGGTCCGCTACGCAGTAGGGGGCGGGGGAGAGATCGTGCTCGATGCGTCCAAGCCCGACGGGACGCCGCGGAAACTGGTCGATGTGCGTCGGCTGTTCTCGCTCGGGTGGCGCCCGGAAGTCGATCTGCGCGAAGGAATTGAACGGACGTATGCGTGGTACGTGGACTCCCTGGCCGGGTGAGGCGCGGGGGGGGGGGCGCTCAGTGGATGATGTTGCGCGACTTCAGAAACGACACCACAGGGTGTACGAGGAGCGGGCGAATGCGGTAGGGGCGCGTGTCGTCGACCGTTGTGAAGGTGTAGGTTGTGTCGTGATCTCCCGGAACCCATGGTTCAATGATGAGGGCGTTGCCGAGCGCCTCGAAGATCTGCATGCTCGCGCGCTCTGGCAGATTGGCGACGTCGGCCGCTTCGAGCGCGGAGAGGGCGAAGTGTTCGAGGAGCGCTTTCAGCATGAGGGCGTGCTCGAGGGGTAAATCGTTGAGGAAGCGGAAGCCGACGGGGCTGAACGGCGCGATGTGGACACTGTCCTGGGCCTTCTCGGTATCGACCGAGCGGATCCAGTAGAAGAGGGCCATCATGATGTCGGCCCCGACCTGGTCGTGCAGGCGGTCGAACCAGTCGTCGCGCAGGATAGCCTGCGTTTCATCGTGGGACTTGGCCTGTCTCAGGCGCCGGCCGAGGAGCGCCGATGGGCTCGCGGGGGGCGTGAAGGTGAGCGAGAGGCCACTTCGGCGGTGGCGCCGCACAATAAGCTCTTCCATGTCGTCGCGGCCAATGGCGCTCAGGCCGTGGCAGGAGGCGAGCGTGCTGGCGACGGGCTCGGCGGTTCGGATGACCTCCCAGGCAAACTCGCTGCAGGTGGCGACCCAGAAAATACGGGCATCCGTGCGCGACATGAAGAAGAGCATGTCCGACATGAGATGGGTGCCGCCGATGGTGCGCATCATGAGCAGCTCGAGGTGCTCGATCATGATGACGCGCATGACCGGGCTGCGCTCGCCGGCGTCTGGCTTTTCGTCGTCTGGCTTTTCGTCGTCCGGGTTTTCGTCCAGAATTTTGGCGGCCAGGGCGCGGAGGGAAGTTTCGGCGGGGCGGGGCAGGCCGAGCTGGTCGTGCAGCGCGGCCAGGAGGTCCTCTTCCGTATGGATGCGTTCGGGAAGTTCGACCCGATCCACGTCGCAGTCGCTGAAGACGGTGTGTTCGAGCGCATGCAGCAGGGACGATGCGCCGCTCGACGGGTGGGACGTGATGATGAGGCTCTGGGTATGGCCGCGGCGGCGGCGCTCGAGGTGGGCGGCGACGGCGTCCATGTCGGTGCGCCGACCTACGTGCAGCTCGGCGTCCCGGAGCGGCGAGAACGAGAAGAGCCGGCGGTAGACGACAGGGACGCGTTCCAGCGTCTCCTCGATGGCGAGCAGGGCATCGGTGGTTTCCTGTTTCTGCTGGGCGGCGCCGGAGGTGGAGCCGAGGCGCGTCCGCAGCCAATCGAGGAGACGCTGGAACTGGCGGCGCGCGCGGGCCGTACGGCGCGCCAGGAAAATGACCACAAACCGCGCGCGCCGCCTCGTCGCCGCCCCCAGCCCCCGGAAACGCTCATCCACAGCCGCCTGGATGTCGACCAGGACCACGTCCATGTGCCGGTTCGCGCGGGCGCGTTCGTGCAGGCGGCCGAGGGCCTGCACCCAGGCCCGCTCTACGATCGATGTCGACTCGGCGTGCGCATTCTCCACGACCAACCGGTGGGCGCCCATGCCCTCGGCCGCCCGCAGAAACCCTTTCGTAGCCAGTTCTCGGACATCCTCGGCCGTGCCCCGGTCATCGTCCTGCATGGCCCGGATGGCCTGATCGACGTTGAACCGGATGCTCTGGGCGAGCTCGCGGTCCTTCGCGCGGACCTCGTCGATACAGCGGATGAGGGGCTCCGAGGCGGGCTCGAGCGCCGGGCCGAGCGTATCCTCGACCGTCTCGAGGATCATGTCGCCGAGGTTCACCTCGCGCGTATCGAAAGACGTGGGTACGCGGCGCTCATCGTCTGGAAGCAGGCTGTGCAGGCGCACCGTATGCTGCTCTTCGGCGCGTGCGGAAATGCTGGCCAGCGGAGCGGAAATCAGGCGCCGCAGCCGCTCGGTTTCGCGGTCGCGCTCGAATCCGGTCAACAGCTCCTGGTCAATGGGGGCGAGTGCCGCCTCGGCCATTTCGAGCAGCGCACCTTCTGGATCGTTGCTTTCAAGTCCCTCAAGGACGCGTTCTTCGGCGCGCCGAATAGCGGCCGCGGCGCGCTCGTGGCGCTCCAGGAAATCGGTGGTGACATCGCCGCGCAGCCGCGCTGTGGTTTCGCGCCGAGCCGCCAGCATGTGTGAGGTGACGGCGTTGAGCGATTCCAAAAAGCCAAGTCGGTCCAGCAGCCCGTGGGTCCAAAGCGAGAGGGCCTCACCCCGACGACGCAGCCCATCCCAGGCCACGCTGTCGGCCGCGCGCCGG
>JAJCYQ010000019.1 GCA_029262835.1 Bacteroidota bacterium | reverse complement strand
GCGTGTGCTCGGGCCGCTGCAGGTCCACATCCTCCGCGCTCTCAAAAATTCTGGTAGATGCGCCCGGTGCGCCAGGCTGCGCGATCACCGCCGGCGTCGCACCGGTAGCGCCAGGCGGCGGCGCCGCTTCCTGCCGGGCGGAGTTCGGCGCGCTACAGCCCCACGCGATGAGGGCGGCAAGAAGAAGAATCGGCGTCCCGGCAAGGCGTCCGGAACGGGCTGATATCAAGGACATGAACGCTGTGCTGTTGGGTTTGTGCACCAATATATATATGGACGCCTGCCAACATGTGTACATTCCGTGAAGGGGGCAGATATCGCGGCGACCCCGTCGGTAGCCCTCAGTCGAATACGTCCTCCAGGGCACTTCGGTGCGCACGATGCTTGGTTGGATTGTCCCGGATGAGTTTCTGGATATTCAGCACTTTCCAGCGCACTGCAGGCAGTTCAGCAGCATGTGGCAAACAGATTGCCGCGAAGTCGGGCTCACCGTCTTGCAGACTGAGTAAAAAGCTCTGTACGCGATCGTCGAGACGTGACTTGATATCATCACTCAGCTGTTGTCGAGTGGCGATCAGCGCGTCGAGGCTGACTGCCCGTCTCGTCATACCCTCAAACTCCAATCTAAAGGGTCCGTCAAGCTCGAGCGAATTTGGATTCAGCAATTCATGAGCCGGACGCGGTGAACTGGCCAGATAGACGAGAAACGTGCGGAACAGATCATCGGTCATGCCTTCATTTTCATACAGTAATTTTATGTCGAACAGATCCCGTGGGTGCTGGCGATCGAGAGCGGCGTGGAGTTTTCCGGCGAACAAGTCCTCGAATGCGACAATCTGCATTTCCGCGTAACCAAATTCGTCTGCGACGGCTGCAGTCACGGCACGCCGTTCTGGCCCGTGGACAATTCCTCGCATGACCGGTGACGTCTCGATCTTGACCTCGGCGCCGTTCAGGCGCGTCAGAATGCGTGTCAAGCCACCACCGCCGCCCTCTATGCGTAATGCTTTGGCGCTTGGGATGCTGCGCTCAATAGTCACTGCCATGCGGTCCATGGCCGCATTTATTTCGGCGAGACTTGTGGCGCGGTCTTTCACAGGCACGTAGGTCACGTCGATATCGACCGACAGTCGTGGCAAGTCACGATAGAAAAGGTTGATTGCCGTGCCGCCTTTGAGTGCGAATATCTCCTCGTCCGCTACATACGGAAGAACCCGCATGAGTAGGCCAACTTGCGCCAAATAGGACTCACGAGCCATAGTCAGCCTCCTTGCTGTCATCGACAAAGTCTGCAGGAACCATAATCCGATAACGTGGATGAATTTTCCCGCCCGTGACAAGAGCCCGGTCACCGCTACCAAGATCAAAGTCGTCTGAATTCAGACGTTTCCGCCAGGCATGGCCATGCCGGTCTGCAAAAACGAAGAACAGGCGCCGAACTTTGATTTTTTGGCAACTTGCGAGGAGTGCCGCAAGTGTTTGCGGGCGCAGGTTCACAAGACCCTCGAACACCATGTCCAGGTTATGGAAGCTCTCATTGTCTGGCAGTTCATCCATCGCCTCGAGAACAGCGCGCTCGGGCGACGACGTAATAAGGCGCCAGTCCCAAGGCAGCGCATCCTGGACATGAACCCCGTCACTGATCAGGCCGAGCGCCGGCTCGTCGAATAGTGCGCTGCTGCGCAATATGGTTCGTGCATCGAGTGGTAGCCTGCTCAACCACTTCGGATAATCCTGACCATAAAGCCAGACGGGTGGTTTAACGCCGAACTGCAGGTAATGGCTGTGCCCCTGAAGAGCGAGGGCGGTCATACCGCCGACATGAACCTTATAGCCCATGATGTGCTGGACCGAAAGCAGACAGGTCTGCCAGTCGGTCGTACTGGGTTTCGATCCACCCGGCGCAGGTCGTCGGAATACTCCGCGCGATAAACGTTCCAGCCAGTCGCCATCGACGTATTTTCGCGTCAGGAAGCGACTGACGTCATGAGCGGCAAGCCAGCCGGAATCAACAAGGAAACCGGCAGGAACTTCTTCCAGCACTTTCTTCAGCTTATCCTCTTTAAGTGCACTCATAGTGCACAATATAAGCATTACTCAAAGAGCATGTAAAACCCTACGCGTACCTGTCGTCCACGTTGTAGTGGGCGGCGTACCAGCGCGTGAGGCGGCCGCGGCCATCGAAGATGAAGTCGAGCCGTCCGAGACGGATGCCCGCAAAACCGACCTGGTTTATAAGCGCTGGCGGACGGTCCGCGCCGACACCGGCCGCGGCCGGCCGCTCCACCGCGACGGGCGCATCCAGAAACGTATGCGTGTGCCCGCCCAGAACTACGTCGATGCCGGGGACTTCGGCGACGAGACTGACATCGTCCGGGCGGTCTTCGCCGCGGTAGCGGTAGCCAAGGTGCGAGAGGCACACCACGAGGTCACAGCCGGCTTCGCGCAGGGCATCTGCCTGTCGACGCGCGGCGAGGATGGGATCATTGTACGAAACGCCTTCGTGGAGATCGGGCAATACGAGCCCATCGAACGCAATCCCGAGGCCGAAAATGCCGATGCGGATGCCGCCTCGCTCCAGGATCACGTGCGGCTCGACGTGCCGCTCGAGGCGCGATTCGGCCACCTCGTAGTTGGCACTCACCCACTTCAGATCCGGCGCATGGTGCAGCATGTCGACGAGCCCATCCACCCCGTTGTCGAAATCGTGGTTTCCGAGCGTTGCCACGTCGTAGCGCATGGCGTGCATGGCCTTGAGCTCGACTTCGCCCTTGAAGACATTGAAATACGGTGTCCCCTGGAACACGTCGCCGCTGTCGAGGAGCAGCACGTTCCGGTGCTCGGCGCGAATGCGATCAATGAGCGTCTGGCGCCGGGCCACTCCTGCCAACCCCTCGTTGCGCCCCCCATCCATCGGAAACGGGTCCATGCGCGAGTGGGTGTCGTTCGTGTGCAGAATGACGAGCCGTTTTTCGGATGCGGCCATAACGCCCGCGGGCACGAGCAGCGCACCAGCGGCGGCAGCCGCTGACCGCCCGAGAAACTCGCGGCGGGACCAGGGGGTGACGTTGGTGATGTGGGGCATGAGCCTTTGGATCCTTTCTGGTTGCGAGGCGGCCGCTTATTCGACGGCGTTATTCGGGCCGGATACGGCCTTCTATTTCGGGGGCAATCGTTCCGGTCGCCTCGATGTAGGCAATGAATGCATCGCGCAGCTTGAGGTCCGGCGTTTCGCGCGGATAGTCGGACCAGAGGGTTGGCATGTTGCCGCCGCCGTTGGCGAGGTAGTCGGATGTGGCAATCCGGTACGTCCGGCCGGGCTCAATGGGCGCTCCGCCCACGAGGATGTCTGCGGCTTCTGCGTCGCGAATGGCGAGCGAAATGCCCGCAACGGGCTCGCCCCCGGCCCGGGCCAGATCGTGGGCGAGCGCAACCACGCTGTCTGCCGGCATCTCAAGCACGACCAGCATATTCTCAAACGGCATGAGTTCGAAGACGCGCCCGATCGTGATTGGCCCCGCGTTCAGCGGCACGCGCAGGCCGCCGTTGTTGGTAATGGCGATATCGGCGGGCTCGGCGCCCGTGCGGGCGAGCGCGAAAAGCATGGCGTCGGCCGCCATGTTACCAAGCACGCCTTCGGGCTGGGATTTTGTGAGCGTCTGCGCCGCGCGCCCAATGACGCGCGACATCTCGCCCTCAAGTTCCGCCCGGTAGGGCGCGACGAGGGCCAGAAGCGCCGGATCCTCGGCGAGCGTATCGACAACGGTCACGAACCCCTGCCCGCCCTCTGAGGTGTACATTCCCGCCGGCTCGAGCGACCTGCAGCCCGCGAGAACGATCAGGAAAGACGCCGCCGTGAGCGTCCAGCTTCGGAAAAGGGGCTGTGTGGAACGTGAGCATGCGTGTATCATGTCCGCAAGATACACACTCTTGAAGTGTACTTGAAATGGCCGAATGTGTTTGGCGAAGTCGTGCGGCGGTGTGTACCTTTGGCGACTTCCGGATTATTCCGGTTCTGCCCAGGTGGTGAAATTGGTAGACACGCCATCTTGAGGGGGTGGTGCCCGAAAGGGCGTGCTGGTTCGACTCCAGTCCTGGGCACAAAGAAGGGAAGGTTTGTCCTCTCCTGTCCTTAAAAGTCCTCCAGGAATGCTTCCTGGGGGGCTTTTTTTTGTGGTTGTACACAAATGACCTAGCCTGACTGGTGAATTTCCTTGACCTATTTCTTGACCTAAGTGAGGTCAGGTAGGGCCAAGGAGCTAATCCAACCTACGTCTAGACATATGTCAACAATTACATCCTTCATCCGACCCCAAAGAAAGAACTCCCGGGGAAAATGCAAAATACTCCTTCGTTTCGAGGTTGACGGCAAACAAGCCGTCCTGTCACTGGATCAATCCATTCACCCGTCCAAGTGGAGTCGCAAGAAGCAGCGCGTCCTGGATTCTCACCCCGAAGCAAAGAGCGTAAACCCGGTCATTGACGCCGCAATAGCAAAAGCGCAGTACCTCAAGGCGCAGATGCAAATCGCCGGACAAGACCTGACGGCCAAAGCCTGGCGAAACGCGATGCGTCCCGATACTGTCACGGGCGGCTTTCTGGCGTTCATTGACGGATTCATCGCGGACCTGGGTTCGGATCAGTTCCAATACCGAAAGCGCCTGACGTCAACCGCTAAGAAGCTCAGGATGCACGTGGGCCCTGAACTGCCATGGCGCTCCTTCGATACACGTGTTTTGGAGAGCTTCTCCCGCAGCTTGCGTGCTGAGGGGCTCGCCACCAATGGCCGGCGTCAACTACTGGTGACGCTCAAAACGCTATACAATCACGCCGTTCGCCAGGGTGTGTGCCCGAGCGATTTGCCAAATCCCTTTGACACCCTCAGTATCCCCTCTGAGGAGCCCTCCAAAGCCTGGTGTCTTTCGGCGGAGGAATACATACTGCTGCGGGACGCTGAGCTGACTGGCGGCTCATGGTGTGCCATCTCGAGGGATGTATTCGTTCTTGCGGTCAACCTCAGCGGTGGTCGTATCGGGGACATGATCTCGCTGCGGTGGGACAACGTGTCAGAAGAGCGATTTGCGTACCGGATGAGCAAGAATGGGAAACATGTAGAGGGCCTGATTTCTCCGGACGCAAAGGAAATTCTGGAAAGGTACAGGAGGGATCAGTCCGGATCCTACATCTTTCCATTCGATCCTGAAGGGACGTTGTTGACGGAAACGGATAGGTCGAAGCGGAAGAGCAGCTTGAATGCACTTTGTAATCGAGAAATCAAGAAAGCCGCCCTGATTGCCGGGATCGCGTCTGAGAAGGCACGTCGGCTGACGATGCACGTGGCTCGTCATACGTTTACCAACTTCATGGTGGAATCAGGTGCCAACATCAATGTTATTGCATCCTCTTTGAAGCACTCATCGGTGGCAAGGACTGAGTTGTACGTACATCGTGTTAGTGACAAGGCGCTGGATGACGCAGTGTCCAAGGCGCTAGACCGGAATACGGCTGCTTAACGTCGTCCAAAGGTGTTCACGCCTCTTCAATGTGAAAAGCCCCTCTCCACCTTGCATGACGCAATTAGGAGAGGGGCTTTCGCATTTGATAGTCGTGGCAATATTCAGCCGACGTCAGGCAGCATTGGAGTTTATTAGCTCGTTTACGTCATCTCGGTGGTAGAACACTTTGTTGCCGACCCTCCTGAACGGCAATGTCCCTCTATCGCGCAGGCGCTTGAGTGTCTTCGGTGACATCTGCAAGATCTCACCTACCCGAGCTTCAGGAATCCACGGTATCGACGCAGACTCAACTGCAGCCGCTGCGATGCCATGAATTTCCATGATATCCTGTTGTAAACGTGCCAGCTGCTCGCTGACGTCTATTCCTTTTTGACTATCCATTATCTCCGAGCCTTTCAGCCCTGTTTGTTTTACATGCTGGAAAGTCAGACAAAGGACGACAAGTACAAAAAAATGCTGATTGACATGCTAAACAGGTCGTAGGCCGACTAGTCGACCTGACTCCCGGGTCAGCGAGCCCTACCGAACTATCGTCGGCAAACAGCCGGCACGGCTCGACCCTTATGCGCTAGTCGCGTGGGTATTCAGACGCGTAGGATCCGCCGGTACGGAAAAATCCGTTATTGGGCCCGCTTCTCAGCTTTTTCCGGTCCCACAGTACCCTTCCTTGTGGATAACATGTTGGGCCGTGTGTAAAAACGTACTCCAATAACGGACTTCACGATTTCTTGACAACGTTTCCGAGTCGTTCTGCGGGGTTCAATCATTGCGGATAGGTCGCTTCGCGCGGATATAATTGAATCGCCGGATGTGGACAAATTTCCCTTGCATAACGGCCATCCCGCCGGTTAATTGTATTCCAAGCTCAGAAGGCCATAAAAAACGAGAGTCAGCCTGCGAGAACAAGCTGACTCTCAATGGTCTTTCGGAGATGATGACACAAATCCATTAACCAGATCAGGCCACGAGGGCCTCGATACTATGTCTCAAGATAAAAACAGATGCGATAAACGCAACTGTTCGCGGAAGGATGTTTCCCACAGTTCACGGGGATGTGATCGCACTCCCGTCATTCATGGAAGCCATCGCGGAATTGGACCACATCCGATGGAAACAGAACTGCAGTACCTCACCGAACAACTCATGCTTGAGCAACGGCTCACGTACGAGGAAGCGAGCTGGCTTGCTGGGCTGATTCACAGGGACATCTGCAATCACTTGAGGTGATTCAGGACAGTCCGGTACCGATATCGCAGTGTCGGTTCCTCCGCGAAAGCGAACAAAGCCGGGGTCTCCATCGAGGCCCCGGCTTTCATGTGTCGTCCCTTTGCAGATCTTACCTCTTACGACCTTGAATCGACATAGACTCTCTGCGCATCCGGGTCCAGTCTCCTCGTCCGGGTTCTACCCCAGTTTGGTGGACCCTTCCAAGAAGACTGATCTTGGTCTCGGGGGTGAATTGTGCGAAGCAGAAGGAAATACCCAACAGAGTTCGAGCATGGACGACAGGTTAAGCAAAAATATCGTTTTGGTTCGATTCATGGCATTCAGTATTGTAGGCAGAAGAATATCAAAGTTTCACCATTAAGGGCTTGAGTGTAATGAAATGGATTAGCTGGATACCATTGTTGTTGCTCGTAGTAACCCCATCAATTGGTCAGCCTGTAGCCTTCGAGGTCACAATTAGATTAAATCAGGGAGTCGAGATGTATGAGACCCCCACCGGGTCTAGGGGCACCACTCTCCCAGATACCACCCTTGGTGTAATTGTCGAGATTGGAACCGATCGAGTTTTGGTTCAAACGGAGGTTGGAGAAACAGGGTGGGTTGAACCAAGCCAGGTAATGTTCGAAGTGGAACCAAGTGGATTTCTTGACTCGCTGCCACCTCGTCAAAGGAGAATGTTTATTGTGGGGGAGACGGTTTGGAACAAGACGAAAGAAATGACCGACATGTTATCCGAGATCAAGGGAATGGTCAATGCATTAGCAAGAAAAGATTCATTGAGTAAGGAAGGCGTCGCTCATAACATTGAGGCCAAGCTTCCTATTGCAATTACCACCGCTCTTATGTCAAGAAACACCTCAGGGGGGCATGGTCTGTATCTAAAGTTTACGAACACCTCTGAGTCCGTAATAAAGTACTTGAATCTACAATTTGAAGCCTTTAATCCTGTGGGGGATCACGTTGAAGGAGAGAATAATGGAGAAAACCGGTTTCTTCTCAGGCTAATTGGCCCAATAGAATCGAAGACTGAAGCAAAGTATGACCTTCGCGAGGAACCTAGCTTCTATAGCGCTACCGCAACTTGTTTCGAGCTAGCCCAAATCAGTTTAGACTTCATGAATGGGTCTTCGGTTGAAGCAACAGACATAGTCAGCGAACTGCTGGTGGTGGAGTTCTCGACGGTCAAGGCCCCATATGGTTGTCCATATCATATAGAGCAAACGAATTAAAACCGTGTGTTAGACTTGGCCCCTGATCCTTGGAGAAAGAGAGCTTCGGTCATGATAACCGCTCCGAACTACACTGGTTCAGCTACAAGAATTTGAAGCTTCCCTAACACTAGACTAGCTGTCCGCCCAACAAGCCACCATCTACGGTCTAACAAGACGTTTCACGCCCCAATAACATTCGACAAACCCTTGCTGCCATGAAGGCTCAAACTTTATTACTTGCCGTCATTATTGTCGCCTTTCTGGCCCCCCAATCATCAACAGCCCAATTTAAAGAGTATTCGGGATCAGGAGACGATATTCTCCTAGTTGAGAAGCCAGACTCCGATTTGCCGGCATTGCTGGTTATTCGAGGCAATTCTTCTTCAGGTTTCTTTTCCGTTTCGAGTTACGACGAGAATCAAGAGCAAATTGATTTACTCGTAAACACGACTAATCCGTACTCTGGGATCGTCCCCGTAGACCTGCCGGTTGGTACCAATACGAAGATGCTTGAAATCACAGCGACAGGGTCGTGGGTCGTCAACGTTTATTCCATCGGATCAGCGCCGAAAGTTTCCAGCGGTTCTCCTAAGTCGGATGAAGGAGACAACCTCCTGTGGATCGAGGGAGAGGCATCACTTGCGTCAATTTCTGGCAACTCAGCATCAAGTCATTTTGCGGTAGAGGCGTTCGACGGCAATGGTAACTATTCCAAGCTGCTTGTCAACACGACAGATCCGTATTCGGGAAAAGTGATGCTACCCAAGGGCACGCTCTTATTGAAAATCTCTGCTGTGGGAAGCTGGAGCGTATCCTTGCAGTAGGCGGGCCCTTGTCGCTGCAATTGTTGCGTTCTCGTAATGGAGCAGGTCAGCCAATCAAGTCCGCTTGTAAGCTTCCCAAAAATCCGGGGCGATCGAAAGTGGAAGTTGTGGGTCAACGTACGACGTCCATTGGGTCTAGGTATCCCAGCGATTTATGGGGTTGATGGTGGTCGTAGTCTTGCTGCCATTGATGGGCCTTCTCTCTTACTTCGTCGAGCGTCCACGAGTAGAACTACCGCAGTCTTTCCATGTGCATACCAATCCACTCTTTTGTAAAGGTTGGAGGTCTGTCTGACTCATCAATCTCAAGCAGCTCTTGCAGTGCTTGTCTAGCGACATCATTGCGACCAATCCGCGAAAATAGCACAGCCTTTTCGATCAACAAATCCCACCTAGGTACGGTCACAATGGACTCTGCCTCCTCAATAAATGTTTTACTTCGTTGATTGAAGTCATCGTCATGGCCCATATGGCGATTAACACGACTAGCCAAAACAAGAGCGGAGGCCGTTGGTGAGCCGGTTTGTATCAGGCGAGTGAGAAGCTTAATAGAAGTGTCATAGTCTCCGTACACGTCTGCCGATATTGCCGCTGACAGTTCGATAAGGCTTGCATTCTCTCTATCGTATTCAACATCAACGAGTGCTAACAAAGAATCTAGACCAGTAAGCGCATCTGAATCGACAGAACGAACAGTTACGCCGGGACTTGACGCCAGCGTTTGCCCGAGAATGTTACTTTGCCGAACTGACACAGGCGGGTGTGAGGCATATACGGACAGGTCTGCAGCCGAGGCACTGGATTGCCTCGCCGGTTCGGCACGTTTCAATGCTGCAATAAATAGTGCCTTGGGCTTTCCATTAAAGTGTGCCCACTCCGCAGACACCATATCGGCCTGAAGTTCTTGAGCTTGTGAGTGTAGAGCTCCCGCCTCCAAAAGAGCTGATTTGGCTCGATCTAGGCCATATTCAACCGACACCGCACCAGCCACAACTCCAGTGTAAGCCGCAGCAAGCGCTACATCTTCTATACCGGCTCCGCCACCATAGGCCGCCAAGCCAGCCGCAAAGGAGCCTAGAATTGCGGCAGTGGCCGCGCGTCTTCGCACTCGTCGAGCCTCGGCTTGAGCATCCAATTGCTCCTGAATCCGAGCCTCTACAGAATGATCCAAAAATATATGTGCGACTTCGTGGGCAATTACTGCCCGAAGTTCATCTGCCGTCCTGAGATTGGAGATAAGTCCAGCATTTAGTACGATTGTCCCATTGGGAAGGGCGAAAGCGTTTGGGCTGGAGTCGCGAAGGACCCAAATCGACAAAGATCCTGGTCGGCCAGGTGGCATCGAACCAGGGCAAACATCAAGCAATAAGCGCTGGAGATAATCCTCCAGAAACGGATCCTCGTAGAGGAGGCCGTTGCGCTTGTAGTAGTCCATGATTTCCGATGCCTCCTGGTACAGCTCTTCTCGGACGTCATAGTGCCATGAAATTCCAATCTCACTAGGTATGGGATTGATGCCAGGGACTTGTCGGCCATCGTATGCCAATCCATATCGCTGAGAAAAAACTGCAGCCCAGAACTCGTTCTGCGGATTAGACCGCCATTCGTTCATCCTGGATTCCGAAAAGACGCCTCCATAAGTCTGAGTTACACTCACGGAGCCCTGGGCCAATACAGCCCATGGCATAATCATACAGAGCGCAAAAAGTGAAAGAATCAATTTCGTACGGGGTTTCGATCTTTCGTAAATAGCCATTCCTGAACTTGGGTAGTTATCGATGTAGCCGTGGATGTGTGATCTAGAGGGACGAGAAATTGTGCACAAATCGAGTTCATACTAACCGATTACGACTAAATATGCGCCGCCGGTTCGGCGCAGTTTGATCTCGCGCATGTTAGTCATGCAGTGCTTTAATTGCTTTTACTGTAAGCTTCCCTTGTTTTCAGCCCACGCAATAGTGGAATCTGGTGGTTATGGAAGCAGGCCAGTGGCAGTCGGTATCCGATCGACTTGTGAGGCCTGAGGTGGTTGTAACCCTGTTGCCAAACGTGCAACCGGTCATGCTCTTCGTCCAACGCTCTGCCGCGTACTACTTGAAGAGGCCGAGTTACCGTGGTGGAGGGTTTGCTCGGAGGAAGTCGTTGGCAAACTGGGTGACTTCAGAGAGGATGTAGGAGCGAACCCGATCTACATCCGATACATCAATAAGCCTAACGATCCCTTGGCGCTCTAGGAGACAACGTATGCTCTCCTCGATGGCGTGCTTAACAATTCGGCTACTTCAGCTTGCTCAACGGCAATATCAAAAGCAACGACGCCTCGAGATTACTCCCCTCTGATTGGAAGGAAGTAGAATGACCACCATAGCCTAACGCCATGACGGAAAAGCAGTAGCCTTCCATTCGCTCCGCCCCCCTCGGCCCCCCTCCGCCTGATAAATCAACCGGAAAGAAGTAGAGAATCGAGCATACCCAAAAAACCTACCATTTAGAGCCACAATAGTATTGAAGGTCTATCACACCGCTAGGCCAGGCCGGGGTCTCCAAACGGGGCTCCGGCTTTTTCATTCAATCCTTGGAGGCACTATGCCCACACTACTCGAAATCGGTACACAGATCCGGCGCCTGGAGGAACTCCTTGTGGAGGCCGACGGCGACATCACCGGCATTGAAGATGAAGTCGATGCCTGGTTTGAGGACCTGGGATCGCAGCGCGACGAGAAGCTCGATGCCTACGCCCGGCTCATCGCTGAGCTGGAAGCACGCGCTACCGTCCGTGAAACGGAAGCCATGCGCCTGTCGCATCGCGCCAGCGTGGATACGAACAAGGCCAAGTACCTGCGGCAGCGTCTGCAGCGCTTCTTCGAAACCGCGGGACTCACGTCCATCGAAACGGATCGATATCGCCTAACGCTTGCTCGGCATGGTGGAAAGACGCCTGTCGTAGTGAACGTCTCTCCCGAATTTCTTCCTAGGGCATTCCAGAAGGTGAAGACCGACATCAGGGCGGACCTTGATGCCATCCGGTCCTTCGTGGAATCCCGTGGACCACTGAAGAGTCGTCGTGGCGAGGTCCTGGCGCATCTCGGCGAACGCGGCAAATCGATCCGCATACGGTGAATGTCATGGAAGCACTACCAAAGACCGCCTTCCGCCTCGGGCGCTGTTGTACGACTCATGGTGTGGCTCTAGCGCTACAAGAGAGCGGGCAGTCGGCCCAGGAATTCCTTAGGCGACATCACGCTCTAGACCAGGGCGATCTCTGCGACGAAGACAACGCTGCCAATGAGGCTGCTCTCGAAACCAAAGGGCGCATCTGTCAAGTGACATCCAGATTTACGATTTAACAGGACACCCAGATTTACGAATGCCGCGGTGGTGGCGTGGCCGGGTTATTGTTTCGTTCGGAGGGCTTCGTCGAGTTCGCGGAGGCGGTACGACCGGCCCTTTATGTTGATGAGGGTTGCGTGGTGAAGGAGCCGGTCGAGGATCGCAGCTGCCAGCACCTCATCACCTGCCAGCAGTTCGGTCCAGTCCCGGATTGATTTATTTGTCGTGATCAGAATCGCGCCGCGTTCGTAGCGGTACGTGATGAGCCGGAAGAAGAGGCTTGCCTCCTCCCGGTCCATCGTCTCGAAGCCGAGCTCGTCGATGATAAGTAGCGCGGTTGAGAGGTACTTCTTCCGACGCAGCTTGGATGGCGGCAAGTGTGAGTCGCGTTTCAAGAGCGTTAGCAGCTCGTCAAAGCGGAAGAACTGCGCGGAGAAGCCCTGTTCAATCGCCTTTGCCCCGAGCGCTACCGCAAGGTGGGTCTTTCCGACGCCCGGAGGACCCTGCAGGAGAACGGTCTCGCAGCTCTTCACCCATCCACTGGTTGCCAGCGTCTCAACTCTCGAGCGTTCAATGGCTGGTTGGAATGCAAAATCGAAATTGGCGAGCGTCTGGCCAGTAGGAAGGCCCGAGAGGCGCAGCGAGGTCTTGATGCGGCGCTCCTCACGGCCGGCCAGTTCGGCGCCGAGCACCTGCTCGAGAAACGCATGTGGCGCCGTTGTCTTCTTCACGGCGGCAGAGAGCAGTGCATCGAGCTGTTCGGCGGCGTGTGCGCAGCCCAGCTGCAGGAGCTGGTTCCGCGTGGCATCGACGTTAAGTGCAGGTGCCGCTTTTGTTGATGTTGTCATCGCGCCACCTCCGCAAGCTTCTGGTAATAGTCAATGGAGCGGTAAACGACAGGATCTGCTTCCAACTCCAGCATGCGTTTGCCCATCCGTCCAAGCGGAGTGGGAGCATTCACGCGTGCGGTTGACTCGCCCTCGTAGTACGCCTGGTTGATGACAACCAGCTCTGGTGTGTGACGGGGATGTTCGGCAATGATTCGTCCGCCGGCAAAGACCTGGATGGTCTCGGCACACCCGTGTGCCTCGACATCGCGGCCCACGTAGGCGAACGGCACGTTGTAGGTATGTCCCTCGAAGTTGATAACAGCATCGTGGCTGACCGTACGCGTTCCCACGAGATCAAACGGCTTCCAGAGCGGCTCCGGAAGTGGTGTGAGCAGCTCCCGCTCCGCACGCCACGCCTCGAAGATAGTCGTTCCTGTTGCCGGGCAGCGGCGGCTGTGCATGCTCGCTTCAACCTGCTCGTCCGTCCAGGCCTGGAGCTCCTCGAGCGAGTCCCACGCCATGGTGAGAGGATTGGCCCGGAAGCGGAATGTGCGAACCATCCGTTCAATTTTTCCCTTCGCCTGCGGTTGCCGTACGCCGCAGGCATCAACATGAAAACACATCAGGCGGGAAAAGCGCCGATACGATTCATTGATGGTACCCCAGGCGCCAGCGCCTCGGGATACGGCGGTCTTCTCGTTATCGACGCGGACCGTAGCAGGCACGCCGCCAAGACGCGTGAAGGCAGCAATATGGCAGGTGTGCCAGGCGAGTTGATTCTTCGAGCTCGACCAGACGTAGGCAGGGCCACGAGAGTGACTCAGGACCAGTTCGAACCCGTACAGGGTACGGCGCTCGCCGCCCACAATAACGCCTCGATGCTCCGACCAGTCGGCCTGCGCCTGTGCGCCAGGAGGCGTCTCGACGCGGCGGCGTGCCCACAGCTTGGCCTGCGGATAGGTTCGCTTCCAGTACCGGTACACGGACCGTTGTGACCCCGGATAGTCGTGATTGTCTACCAGCCACTCGTAGAGAGCAACCAGGCTGATGCCTTCGTCCTTATGCATCTCGGCATAGAACGCGATCTGGTCGGCGTAATCTGCCGCAAGTTGCCGCTGCTTCGAGCGGCCGTCTACAGCGCCTGTTTTATGACGCCGTTGGTGGTAGCGAACCGCGCCTTCGGTGACGCCGAGTTGCTCAGCGAGTTCTGTATTGGTGAGCTTGCCGCTCAAGGTATTGATGGTCATGCGGGCACCCTTGTTTAGCTTGGCCATGAGCAACTCCAGCTGATGAAACTGGACTGCAAACGCCAACCACCGGGGCCAGGACTCGTAAAACTGGATGTCCTGTTATCCGAAATTTAGGGTGTCACTCTACA
>JAJCYQ010000018.1 GCA_029262835.1 Bacteroidota bacterium | reverse complement strand
AGCTCAATCGAAAAAGCGCTTGGCCGCAATCTTCCGCAGGAAGAATGGGAAGGTGCCGTACCCGTGCTTTCGTTGTACAAACCCAACGGCAGCGGCGGACGCGGCAATAGCCGTAGACGTCCGGGTCGCAGACTCACCCGTCGCCGCTAATCTAGCAAGCGTATAACCGCTCTAACGTTCGCGCCTTCGCTCCCAATTGGGAATGCGAAGGCGCGATTTTTTATTGGCCACATCTACATTTACCACAGAGGCAAGCTTCAGATCTCGTTCCCATGCTCCGGAGGCTGTCTCAAAACCGGCCCGAAACTGACCTCCGCCCCCTGCAAAGGGGAGGATTGAGGAGGGGGTGATCTCAATGAGGCGGTTTTGAGACAGCCTCCTCCACGTGGGAATGCATACGAAAATTAGTCGCCTTTAAACACCGGATCGCGTTTTTCCATGAACGCCGTCACCGCTTCGATCAAGTCATGGGTGTGCAGCCGCGACGAATTCCATTGCGCAACGAAATCGAGTCCTTCTTTCGTGGTGTGCTCTTCGGAGTATTGCAAAACCTGTTTCGTGCCCTGGACCGTCAACGGCGAATTGGCGGCAATTTCCGATGCCAACGCCCGCGCCCCCGCCAACATCGTGTCTTTGTCCGGATACACATCATTGACCAATCGAAACTGCAACGCGCGATCCGCCGCAATTCGTTTGCCGGTATATGCCATTTCCCGAGCGAAACCCTTGCCCACCAAATCAGTGATGCGTTGTAATGTTCCCACGTCGGCGACGATCGCAATCTTCGTTTCTTGGATGGCGAACGTCGCATCTTCCGTACACACACGAATATCGCACGCGGTCGTTAAGTCGACGCCGCCGCCAATGCAGTGTCCGTGCACTGCGGCGATAACCGGTTTCCGGCACCGCTCAATGGCCGTGAAACAATCCTGCAAGTCGAGCACGTGCCGATAGAGATCGTCGCTACGCCGACCCTGGCTAACCTCGCCATCGCCACCGCCCAGAATGCCGCTCGACGCCGCCTTGAGGTCCAAGCCCGCGGTAAATAGCCGGCCTTCCGCCCACAACACCGCCACCCGAATCTCCGGGTCCGCGTCGATCGCCTCAAACGCACGCTTAATCTCCTGAAAGAAGATTGGCGCCATTACATTGAGCCGGTCCGGATTGTTAAGCACTACTTCTGCAACGTGTTCGTTGCGGTCTATGCGAATTACGGTGTAGTCGTCAGACATACCTCACCTCTCCCATTTCCAAGCGTTCAATTGTCTACCGGACCTTACGGCTCCAACGGCAGTATTTCGACGCGCCGAAACTGCACCGGATGACTCTCCGATTGCAGCGAAATATACCCGCTGGTCAACGACAGATCGTCACCCTTGATCAACGGTTTCGCGTCTTTATCATTGGGATCGAGTTGCGGCTTTTCGTACGCCAACACCAAATCACCGTTCACAAAATGTTTGATGCTCTCGCCCCCGCGCACTTCGACCTCCGCGGTCACCCACTGGTCGCCGTGAAACGTAAGCGACGTCGAATCGGTGCAATGGCGTTTTATCAATTCGCCATTCATTTCGACGTGCGTACCCGGTGTGCACAAGTTGCACGTCGACCGCTCTTTCGCGCCGTCGCCGCCCAAGAACTGCGCCTCAATCGACACCGGAAACTCTTGGTCAACCGTCATCGTCTCCGGCGGCTGGCAATGCAGCATTACACCGCTATTCCGCAACGCCCAACCCGCGCCGCCTTTCGCCTGCTCACCGGTGAATCGATATTCAATCAGCAGCCGGTAATGGCTGTACGGCGTCTTGTAAAACAAATGGCCAAACTTATTCTCGAACGCGTCGTAACCCTCGTACGACACCGTGATTGCGCCATCTTCCACCCGAAACGTGTCGGCGAAGTTGTCGCCCAGTTCATATCCCCGTATTTTCGGTGTCCACCCTTCGAGGTCGTTTCCGTTGAACAGGGATATCCACTCTTCCGCAAACGCGCCGGCCGCAAACAATCCCACAGCGGCACACACGGCCAACCGGCTCAATACTGCAAAGCTTCTCATCAATCGATTACTCCTTGAATCAGCCCAGGTTTGCCACGCTATCGCAGCCCGGCGCGCCTAAGCAAATGGCGCATGGGTCCGGTTTCGCCCAGAATACGGTAAGCTGTGCGTCAAGGCCGCGTGAACCACGCCCCGCCTTGAGTCGTATAGGATGAATGAGAGCGACGCAAATAGCCAGCCATCGGACGAGGCGCTAATGGGGTCCGTAATCGACGGATCATCGACGGCGTTGGACACGTTGGTGCGCCGGTACGAACGCCGCCTGTTCAATTATCTCGCACGGATGGCGGGCAATCGTTCGGACGCGGATGACCTCTTCCAGGAGTCGTTCTTGCGCGTGTACAAAAACCGGCACCGGTACGACCGGACCGCACGGTTTCGGCCCTGGCTCTATCAAATTGCGACCAATGTGTGTAAAGACCATCATAAATACATGCGGCACCGCCGCCACGCTTCGCTGGATGCGCCGTCCGCCGACGGACAATCGTGGGCGGAACGAATCCCTGACCCCGCGCCGGGACCCAGCGCAAACGCCACGCTCGGCGACGTGCGTGATGCGCTCGAAGCGGCCATCGCATCCCTGCCTGAACATCAACGCACCGTGTTTGTCATGGCCAAATACGAAGGCCTGCGCTACGACGAAATCGCCGAAGCGCTCGGCATTCCGGCTGGAACCGTGAAGTCCCGCATGAGCAAAGCAGTTAACACCGTCATGCAACACGTGGAAGCGGTGCGCCGATGAACGACTTCACGCCAGCCGATCGCGAACGCTTGCGCGGATACATCCTAGACACCCTCACGCCCGAGGAACGCGAAAGCGTCGAAGCGAACCTGCTTGAGTCTCCGACTTGGCATGAAGCACTCGAAGCGGAACGTGCCGCGCTGTCCATCCTCGACGATCTCCCGGAACTTGAACCTCCGGAGGATTTGGCCGACCGTACGCTTGCGACCATCGAAG
>JAJCYQ010000017.1 GCA_029262835.1 Bacteroidota bacterium | reverse complement strand
GGCCCATCCAGTCGTGTTTCGGGCTGGGCCGCGTGGGAAGTACCGGCGGCGCGCGCACCGACTCGCGCGACGGCCCCGTGGTCACGGTGGCCGGCATTGCCATGCTGCGCCAGCGCCCGAAGACCGCAAACGGGGTCATGTTCCTCACGCTCGAAGACGAAACGGGCTTCGTGCAGACAGTCATTTATGCGCATGTACTCGCGCGCCTCGAGCACGTGTTCAGCCAATCGGCCATGATTGTGCAGGGGCGGCTCCAGGTCATGGGCAACTGGCGCGGCCTGGTCGTCGAAGCGGCCTGGCCGCTCAACGGCATGCTCGGTGGATACGAAGGCCACGCTTCCATGGCTGGCGGTCGCGACCGGATGGTCAAGCGGGCACTCAGCGGAAACGCCAGACCGTGAGCCCCGGGTTGCCCCAGTCGCCGTCGGGTTTTTCCCTGGCGGGTAACAGCGTGAAAAGAAGGTTGTCCTTGACCGCGAGGGGCGAGAAGCCGTGGTAATGCGGCGCGTGGCCGCGGCTGTGATACACGGGCTCGGGCGTCAGGATGTGGCCGTCGTCGCGCACGACATGGAGTCCATAGGCGTCTACATCTGTCATGTCGCGGAAATGGTTTCGGTAGCGTACAAGCGTCGCCTCGTTCGAAATACGATAGACGCCGTCGATGGTCGTCCTGTTTTCCCTGACCTGCGCGATGGCATCGAAAATGGTGCCCGGGTCGCCCGTAACGCCAGCCTGCATATCGTCCGTCATGGGGCGCACGTACGCGGGCGGATCAAAAAGCGGTTGACCCTCGGCATCCGCCCCTTCGAATATCAGGGGCGCTGCATAAGGTCCAAGTCCGACGATGAGCGCATCGTTCGGCCCCTGTGCCAGCTGGTCTAAACTGCGCATCCGCATCAGGAAATTCGCGAACTGGCTCGACGCTCCGAACCGGCGCACCACGGCTCCGTCCAACGTTCGGAGGGCGAAGCTGTAGCCATCCGGCATCAGGTCCATTGTATGGATGTGTTCGGGACCTGCACCGATCATGGCGCTCGTTCCGTACGTGTCCAGATCCACGAAACCGGCGCACGTTCCGTCCGCGTGAAAACGGGCCGGCCGGGGAGTGGACAGGCCTGTCACAACGATAGAATCATCGTCAAGAACGATGACGTTCATGGGGCGCCAGTCGGCTCCGGGATCACAATCGCGGGCATCGAGCATGCCGAGGTGCTGACCCGACGCGTCGAGAAGGTGCACCTCAGCGCTCTGCCTGTCCAACACGACAAATCGGCCGTCATCGAGCACGTCGAGCCGGGTAATATTCCCAATGAGTACCGAGTCCGTGAACGTGATGTTGCCCAGGCGCCCGAAGTGCTGGAAAAGCGACTCGGAAGCGTCGAATCCGTAGGATTCATCGCTGACAGGCTCAAGGTGACGCTCAATACGCTCGGTAAACGGCGTGACCACAGGTTCGTAGGCCGACCGGTCGCTGCTGTTTTCGGGTGCGCCACAGCTGCCTGTGAAACCGAGAACGACGACGAGAAGGGCGAGTGGCAGGATCCGAGCGGGCAAGTCCGGTCTTTGTCTGGTTGTCATCAGATCACTGAATGTTTACGTTGGCAGGCCGTACCACGCGCCTCGACCTGCACCGTGCAGTACGAGGCGGCCGTCCGCAACCAGACGCCGGAAATGCTCCTTGAGGGTATTCCGGCTGGCACCGGTTTCCTGGATCATGATACCCATTGTGACCCGCCCGTGCGACCTTGCATACTCGAGAATCTCTACGGAATGCGCTGGCAGCGGCGGCGTGGCCTGTTCGATCTCGTCAATCTTGCGTGCCAGGCGGCGGGTCTGCTGAACCAACGTAGTGAGGAAAAACACAATCCATGGCTTGAAGTCCGGCGAGGACGTCCGGGTGGTCTGCTGGGTTCGGCGAAGCGCGAGGTAATAGGACTCCTTGTTAAGTTCTACTATGCTTTCCAGCGAGGAGTATGGAACGTGCGCGTACCCTGCCCTGAGCAGCAGCAACGTTGTCAGAATCCGGCTCAGGCGTCCATTCCCGTCCTGAAACGGGTGGATATCCAGGAAAACGACAATGAACACCGAAATAGCCAGCAAAGGGTGGATGGTGCGCGTTTCAAGGGTATCGACGGTCCAGACGACGAGCTCGGCCATTTTTCCCGGCGTTTCAAACGGGGACGCCGTCTTAAAAACGATTCCCATCTGGTTGCCGTCGGCGTCGAACGCCGCCACGCTGTTCGGGGTGGTCTTGTAATTGCCTCGGTGATGGGCATCCTTCGCGCTGTACTGGAGCAGATCCCGGTGCAGCTGACGGATGTGGTTCTCCGTCAGCGGGATATCCTCGAACGAGGCACATACCAGTTCCAGGACGTGTGCATACCCGGCAACTTCCTGTTCATCGCGCGATGCGAACGATTCGATCTGAAGGCTACCGAGCAGCCGCTCTACATCGCGGTCCGAGAGCCGATTTCCCTCAATGCGCGTGGACGAGCCGATGCTCTCGATCGTTGCCCTTCCCCGAAGTGCGGAAAGGCGCTCCGGTGACAAGGCGCCGATGGCCCTCCAGGCTCCTTTGAACTCGTCCACTTCGGCGACGAGTTGCAAAATGTCCGGGGTGACATGAATGGTATTGCTCTGAAACATGACACCCAATTTTTCACCCAATTACACCCAATTCGCAAGCGGTGCTATGATCGCGATCGCCCTCGAGGCACGCCAGTCGGTTCGGAATCCGGCCCTGGCTCCAGTTCCAGGTTGGATTCGGTGCCCGGTATGGTATCGTTTCGTGACCCCATGTGGAGCACAGTTTGCGTCCCATCTACAGATGGCTCGGCGGCCACAAACAGATTACAATTCCGCCAGAACGTCGGTGAGCAACCCGCCCATGACCGCGCTGTGCCCGACCCGCCACCGAACGCCCGCGTACATTCGAAACGTTTCCGGCTCTGATACAGAGTCGAGTTTCGCAGCAGCCGCGCGTATCGTAGCTGCATCCAGGCCGTGCTCGAGGGTCATGCTCTCCAGTACGCCTCCTTGAGGATGGCAGAAATTTCGTCCTGGGAGTAGGTTGTGGACATGGGCAGGTACTCTCTTACGATCCCTTTCGTCAGAAAATGAGATCAATGACCAACGGACGGTGATCGGACGCCACGGGCTCGTCCAGCAGAAACTGGTCCAGAACACGGAATCGGCTCTCAGGTCTGAGCAGCATGAAGTCGATTTCCTTGAAGGGGTCGAAGGATGAAAACGTTAGATTATCCTCACCCTTTGGCACAATATGCCACTGTCGGGCCAGGTAATCCATGACGACGCCCTCCGGTTCGGAATTGAAGTCACCGGCAAGGACCGTGGGGAGGGAGTCCGTGGCAAGGTGATCGTTGAGGCGTTCTGCCTGGGCAAGGCGTTCCTCCTGCGTGCGGTAAAAATGGATGCCGACGAGACGGAATGAACGACCGGTTGTGGGCGAGGTAGCCACTATGGACAGTGCCGAGCGCGGCTCCTCGCCATCCGGAAGACGATAATTCTGCGACTCCGTGACGGGCCACGAAGACAGCACGGCCATGCCGTACTGTCCACCCTGGTACGGCATGAAGTCTCCGAAATGGGCCGTCATGCCCGTGAGTTCAGCCAGCACGGTAGCCTGATCGACATCGCCCGTGCGCGCCACCATGCTGTCTACTTCCTGTAGGGCCACAAAATCCGGCTCGAGGCTACGGACAATGGCGGCAATCCGCTCGAGGTCGACGACCTCGTCCATACCTTCTCCGTGATGGATGTTGTAGGCCAGGATTCGAAGCGTATCGGCTGGGACGCCATCCTGTGCACTGGCCGACTGGGCCGCCGCGTTCGAGCGCGTACCCATGGTCAGCGTCAGGAGCAGCGCGCAGGCAAAAGCGTACATCATGTCAACACGCCGACGGCCCGCATCCGGCGGGCGTAGAGGAAAAGGCCTACAGCAACGAGAAAGATGACAAGCGAAAATATGACGGGTCCCATACCGCCCATCACGGCCATCGCATCTTCCAGGACGTAATTGTGGAATGTCGTCACCATCATGGCGATCAGGGAGGCGGCGAAAACCGGTACGGCAATGGCGCGGCGGAACAGCAGGGCGAGCGAGCCCGCGACGCCGCCCCAGACAGCGATGGCCCAGGCGGCGGTGACCCACCAGGGAAAGTGATAGAAGAACTCGAGCTGTTCCTGCGTGAACTGGGACATGTAGGACGCGTTCTGCGTCTGCGTCATGAGGTAATCGAGCGCGCCAAAGCTGTTCCAGACGAGGGTCAGGCCGCCGATGAACCAGACGTGCCAGGGCGTACGGGGAGAGGCAGATTCCATGATGGGCACCAGGTTGTTGGTTTTCCTGATTATACACAATCCGCGCAAAGAACGAAACGATCAGCGCGTTCGCGTGCGGGACGCGGATGTGTTTTCTGCGTCGGATTGTTTTTCTTCGGACGTATCGAGGAGATCGGAAGCGGTCCTGGCGGTTGTCTCGATAGAAGATTGGGCGGCCCCCGCCGACGTGGGCGTGCGTTGCCGTTGGGCGGCACGCTGTCCCAATTCGGTCATCTGCGCCTGGCGTTCGGCCGACCAGGATCGGGTACTGACGTGTGCCACCGAGTACAGCGCAGCGCCAACTACCGCCATGAGAACAGAGATGGGGACAATGTCTGGCTCGCCGGTAAATGTACCAGCAAGGAATACAAAAGCCGCCATGACAGCCGCAAATAGGCCGGCTGGGGCCATGCTTCTCGCTGCACCAAGCCGGCTTGACATGTAGAGCCTGTGTCCGGCGCTGTCTGGATCCGGCTCCAGGACGACGCGCAAATTGCCATTGTGCCACTCCCAGGACGTCTCGTCGGACCGGACGTGTCCACGCGCGCCGAATATGCGCCGGCAGTCTTCGGCAATGCTGGCAAATGTATCTCCGGATACGGGTCCTGGAATGCGGGCTATATGGCGCACGTCGGTATTGACTCCCAGATAGGTGCCGGCGCGGGACGCCTCCCGGACGCGATCCAATGACGCGGCTGCCCGGCGTATGGCCGTGGGATCTATATCATGTTCGCGGCCAATGGCTTCCAGCTCATCCAGCGTAAGGCCTTCCTCTGCCTGTCGTTTGTCCTGGGACGACGCGTGGGCCGCCTTCTTCAGGATGGCGGCTACCTCTTTTTCGGAATATTGCCGGGTCATGGATACGCAAATTGTGCCCCGGAATATACGGCATGGCCTCGTGGCTATGTGCACACGGTCGGAGGCGGGAGCTGGCTGACAGGGTAAAAATCCGTACCTGGCGCAACGATTGGTGAATGCAATGAGTACAGGCGGACGGAGGCCCAATTCTCCACTAAATCTGGACGGCTAATGAAACCGTCTCCGCAGCATGATAACACTGAATTCATTCCGACACGCTCTCTACATCCTTGTTCTCCTTCAACTGGTTCCAGGGTCTGTCCAAGGACAGACTTCTACATGGATCATGGGTGAACCCATGCCCTCACCGCGGAAATCCATTGCCAACGCGGTGGTCGTCCTGGACAATGTTCTTTATGTCGTCGGTGGGCTCGATGGGTCGGGCCAGCCCACATCTACCGTCCTGACGTACAATACAGCGACTGAACTCTGGTCGGAAACTGTCCCCATGCCAGTTCCACTCTGGAGGGCCATGGCGGTCGCGCATCAAGGTAAACTGTACGTATTCGGGGGATATCGGACGACCAACTTCCCCTTCAGTCCGTCATCGCTCACGCTTGTTTACGATCCCACGGTCGGAACGTGGACGGAAGGTACTCCCATGCCGAGGGGAAGAGGGGCATCGGCCATTGTCGCGACGGAAACCGATATCCGAATCTTCGGCGGGCTGGCCGGATCGGATCTGGATGAACATCTCATATACTCTCCGGGTGAGGACATGTGGTCTGAAGGACCGGCCATGCCGACATCGCGATCCGGACTGACGGCCGTCTACATCGCGGGCCGTATTCACGTGGTGGGCGGCTATGTGCTCGGGGGTGCAGGTACCATTGCACAGAACGCCGTTGAGACGTTCGACATGGTGCAGGGCGCGTGGCGAATCGGAGCGTCTCTCCCAAGTGGTCGCCATGGGCTCTCGTCAGCCGTTCTGGACGGTGACATGGTTGTCTTCGGTGGATTCAGGAATGAGGATCTGAATTCACGGTCGCTGTCATACGATCCTGATGTAGACGCATGGACGGTTCTCCCCGATATGCCGGATTCTCGAAGCTTCGCCGGTGCCGCGGCCCACGGGAACCAGATTTTTGTCGTGGGGGGAGGTTCGGACGTGCTTCTGCCATTGAACGATGCCGTTCCCACCGTCCGCATTTACACGACTACAATGCAGACGGCGACAGACGATATGGCCGTCCTGCCGGTGTCGCTGCATCTGAAAAGTGCGTTCCCCATCCCAACCCGTGACAGAATTACGGTGGAGTTCGAGTTGGCGCGAACGTCAACCGTCACAGCAGCGCTACACGACATCACAGGCCGACTCGTTGTGTATGAGGTCCTTGGAACCCTGTCTGGTGGCGCACATTCCTGGACGAGTGGTGGTCTCTCTGGGGTCATCTCGGCCGGCTCGTACATGCTCACACTCCGCTCTGGGCATGATCGCGCCACAATCCCGTTCATCAAGAGATGACATCTGCGCATTCATGACACTGCCCAATCGCCAACCGTTGTTTGTGCTCGTACTATGCCTTTGTGCGGCCACGGTCAACTCCAGCCTCGGGCAGGACACCTGGTCTCAACTCGCCGATATGCCGTCTGGCAGGAAATCAATTTCCTGGTCGACGGTGTCGCTTGGCGGACATGTGTATGTTGTTGGGGGACTGGATGAAGCGGGGCTTCCGTCTCATAGCCTCCTGCGCTATGACCCACTCGGTGACGAGTGGACGGAGCGCGCACCCATGCCGGAAGCCTTGTGGCGTGCCACCGCGGCCGAGTATGACGGGCAGCTTTATGTATTTGGTGGATACACGGCAACCGACAGATTCCCCTTCGGAGCCACCAGCCGCGTGTACGTCTACTCGCCGGACTCGGACTCATGGGCGCGCCTGGCCAATGCGCCGCGACCGCGCGGAACCGCGGCCGCCGTTTCCATGGACGATGGAATTCACATTCTTGGCGGCGTGTTCCGGGCAGATTACGCCTTCCACGACGTCTATCATCCAGAATCGGATACGTGGTCACCGGCCGCACCCCTGCCCACGCCGCGGTCGGGCCTTGCAGCAGTCCGGCGAGGCACGTACATCCACGTCGTCGGAGGGTACCGGATCCAGGGAGGCGTCGTAGCCCAGGATGTGCATGAAGTGTACGATGCCGAAACCGGGTCATGGACGACTGCCGCTCCGCTTCCGCACGCTCGATTCGGTGTCGCGGGAGGCCCTGTAACTGGGGATCGGATTGCCGTATTTGGCGGAGGGGAGGCACCTGGCGGTACGCGCGTGGCCGTCTATGACGCGCATACGGATGCGTGGACGTGGGCCGAGGAAATGCCAGACCCGGCCAGTTTCATGGGTGTAGCACCGATCCCGGATGGATTATTGGTGATTGGAGGCGGGGCCGACGGGCTCGCTCCGATGGACGATGCCCGAACTTCCACGCGCCTGCTGCGGTTCACTCCGCATGAAACTACTCGCTGAAGCCTTCGAAGAACTCGTCGCCCTGCGCTACGAGCTGTACAACAGTCTTTTTCTGACGCTCCCGTTCGAGAGCATCCGCCGTACTGGATCGCTCCTGCCGCTACTGGCAAAAGCCTGCGAGGATGGATTCCGCCGCGGCTTGACGCCTTCCGCGATCCTGGTGCAGTTCCGCGAAGAACATGCGTCCGAGCTTTCGGACGACGAGTTTACCGGGCTGCTTTTCCGATTCGTGCAGTACATGGAGCGGCAGGTGGTTCTTTTCGATGCGCTCGAAGACGCGGCCTTCGAACGCGTGCACGACATGTCGGGTGAAGGATCTATCCGGCAGCTTTTCGACCGGGCGCGGTGGGAAGGAAAATCGGATGAGCTGGCCCAGAAGCTCCGGAATATGCGGCTCCGGATCGTACTCACCGCGCACCCGACGCAGTTCTACCCGGACAGCGTGCTCGGGATCATCACTGACCTGGAAGCGGCCGTGCGGGCTGACGACGTGAAACAGGTGGCGACGCTCCTCATGCAACTCGGGCGCACGCCCTTCATTCGGCGCGAGAAGCCGACACCACTCGGGGAAGCGGAAGGACTCGTCTGGTACCTGAAGCACGTGTTTTATCACGCCGTACCGGATGTCGTCCTGCGTCTCGCCGAGGAAGCGGGCATGGACCGGGCCGATGTGGCGCTGCCCGATCTGTTCCGGATTGGATTCTGGCCCGGCGGCGACCGGGACGGCAACCCGTATGTGCGCGCCCGGACGACGCGCGACGTGGCGCGGCTGCTGCGCCGCGCCATTCTGGACGCATACGCGCAGGATGCCGAACGCCTGGCGCGGCGCGTCACCTTCCGCGGTGTGGATGAGGATGTCGCGCGTGTCCGGGCGCGCCTTGAGACCACGCGGGAGCCGGAGTCGGACGCGGGATTGCCACCATACGCCCATCCGTCGGAATTCGTCGCTGATCTTGCCGCCGTCCGCGAGCGGCTCGAAAGCGAGCACGACGGTCTCTTCTCGGACGCGGTCACCGAACTTCTGGTGCGTGTGCGCACCTTTGGATTCCACTTCGCTTCGCTGGATGTTCGGCAGGACGCCCGTATCCACAAAGAACTGGACGAGGCGCTCGTGGCCGGCGAGCCCGCGCCGTCGGATGTGCACGGGGACGTACTCGAGACGCTCGTCGCCATCCGCGATATCCAGTCAGAGAACGGGGAGGACGCGCTGCACCGGTACGTGATTTCCAATTCATCGGCGCCGGACGATGTGCTGCGCGTGCTCCGTTTCGCAGAGCAGGCGGGCTGGCGGCATCCCATGCCGCTCGACGTCGTACCGCTCTTCGAGACCGTTCCCGACCTGGTTGCCGCGCCCAATGTCCTGCGCCAGCTGCTCTCCGACGCGTCCTACCGCGAGCACGTACGGCAGCGGGGCGACGTGCAGACCATCATGCTGGGGTTTTCGGATGGCACGAAAGATGGCGGGTTTCTAGCTGCCAACTGGTCCATTTTCCGCGCGAAGGAGACCATTACGGAGGCTGTGGCCGAATTCGGGGTCGCCGTCACGTTTTTTGACGGCCGAGGGGGCCCGCCAGCCCGTGGCGGCGGGAAGACGCACGCCTATTACCGGGCGCTCGGCGACCGCGTGAGGGCCGATACCATCCAGTTGACCATCCAGGGACAGACCATTACGTCGAATTTCGGCACGGTCCGCGCTGCGGCCTACAACATGGAGCAACTCCTGACAGCAGGACTCGCGCAGGGCATTGAGCCCGACCGCGCGCTGCCCGAGGAGCACAGGCCGCTGCTGGAAGAGCTTGCTGGTCGCAGCCTTGAAGCCTATCGCGACCTCAAGCATCGACCCGAATTCCTGCCCTACATGCAGGCGCTCGGGCCGCTCGCCTATTACGGTGAGACCAACATTGGCAGCCGGCCCTCGCGCCGCGGGCGCTCGGCCGAACTGACGCTCTCCGACCTCAGGGCCATTCCGTTCGTCGGCACATGGCATCAGATGAAGCAGAACGTGCCCGGGTATTACGGATTCGGACGGGCGCTTGACGAGGCCGCCGATGAGCACGGCATGGACCGGCTGCGGCAGCTCCACGAAGAGTCCGCGCTCTTCCGGGCGCTGGTGGAGAACAGCATGATGGCGCTTTCGAAGGCCTATTTCCCGCTCACGGCCTGGGCCGCTGACCATGAAACGTATGGCCCGATGTGGCGGGACATTCGCGATGAGTATGAACGCACGTGTCGGTTGCTCAGGGACGTGTCGGGGCAGGCGGAGCTGATGGCGTCGCGCCCGGTTGGTCGGCGATCGGTCGCGCTTCGCGAGAAAATGGTATTGCCACTACTGACTATCCAACAGGCGGCTCTGGATGCTGTTCGAGGTGGCCAGGAAGAGGCCCGTGCGCTCGTCGTGCGCACCATGTACGGGATCATCAATGCCGGACGGAATTCAGCGTGATTGCCGCTCGAGCTCGACGAGGTGCGCTTCTATGATTTTGTGCGATGCGAGCGACTCGAGCACAAGCATGGCGGCGGCAACCAGCAGCAGCAGGATGCCTGTAAACGTGAGCGCGACGAGGGCTGTGTTGCCAGCGTCCAGCGCCAGGCCACCGGCGAGGCCAGCCAGCGCGAACAGTGCGACCGACATATACATCAGCACGAGGGCGTTGCGGAAGAGGCGAGATCGCATGCGGAACGAGGGAACGAGGCTGCGGGCTTCGTCTGTTGCATGGTGCATCAGGTGGTGCAATTCCTCGTGCAGACGAGAGTATCTGGAGGACGTAGACATGATGAGCAGACCGCAGCCTGGAAGCAGGAGGAGCGGGCTCAGCCAGAGTGTTTCGTTGGGAGTCATGACGCTGCGTCGCAGGGACAGGAAGATTGTTTCCCGTCAGTATAAACGTCACGGTCGTGGTGCGGGGCGCATGCCCAAAAAAAGCTGGCGCCTGCAGTGCAGACGCCAGCTGGAAAGGGGGCGGTCCCGCGACAATGGCATTGGTGCAGCCAGACGGGAGCCAAAGGCCGGGACCGCGAGTCCATCAGGGGGTGAGCCGATACCCGTTCTGAGGACGCTGGCAACATAGCATGGCGATGTTGTCCCAATATTATGCGGTACATTTCAGCGACATTTTTTCCGCGTCCCCGTGTGGACATGATGTGGAAAACGTGGAAAACCAGCACGTAATGTGCACATAATCTCCACGTAACATGGGGGAAAAATTGTAACTATAATAATTACAATTATTTGACTCAATACTGTTTTACAGGATTGCGAACGAGGCCTGTAAGCGGCGATTTACAAGCAGAAACAGGATGTGTGAACAAGGTGTGGACAAGTGGAAATGGCTGCTGCCGGATGTGCTGGGGATATGGCCTGACTTTTTGACCGCAGAGGAGGGTTCCGCGCTCCAATCGGCCATTATTCGGGACATCGCGTGGGCCGAGCATGAGATCGTGATATTCGGCAAGCGTCACGTGAGTCCACGTCTTACGGCCTTTGTCGCGGACGCTGGCGTGACGTACAGTTACTCCGGTATATCCATGATCGGCGAGGGGTGGCCGTCTGTGCTCGTTCCGCTCCGCGACCGGGTGTCAATCGCTGTCGGCGCGACCTTCAACTCGGTGCTGCTCAATCTGTATCGGGATGGAAGCGACAGCATGGGCTACCACGCTGACGACGAGCCCGAACTGGGCACGCATCCTGTGATTGCCAGCGTCTCCATGGGCGGCGTACGGCGGTTTCGGATGAAGCCGCGGGCGAAGGGGGGTGGGACGTCCGGCACAGGAGGATCGTCCGGCCGAGGAGTCCTTTCAGACGCTGGCGTCGCCTGCGATTTGCCGCACGGGAGCCTGCTCGTCATGAAGGGAGAGAGCCAGAAGGGCTACAGGCACGCTGTCATGAAGACGAAGAAGCCGGTTGCGCCGCGGCTGAACCTGACGTTCAGAACGGTGTATCGTCAGGGCCGGTGAATAAGTGCCGGTGAATCGGGGCGCAGGTCAGGTCAGGTCAGCACTTTCGTGTACTTGTCAATGTCTTCCAGCACGGTACCCGTGCCGCGGACGACGGCCGTGAGTGGGTCTTCGGCGACATAGACGGGCAGGTCCACGCGTCCCCGGATCATGGCGTCGAGCCCCTTAAGCATGGCGCCGCCCCCGGTCAGCATGATACCACGCTCGAGCACATCGGCGCCCAGCTCAGGAGGCGTTCGCTCTAGGCACCGGATGACGGCTGCGGCAATTTGCCCCACCGGCTCGCGAAGGGCTTCGCGCACGTCTTCCGACGAGATGGTGCGGACTTTTGGGATACCGCTGACCAGATCGCGGCCCTTCACGCTGAGTTCCAGTTCCGGATCGAGCTCTATGGCGCTGCCGACCTCTTTCTTTATTCGCTCGGCCGTGCGCTGGCCAATCAGGAGGTTGTGATTGCGCTTGAAGTACTGTACGATAGCGTTGTCGAGTTCATCTCCTCCGACGCGGATGGACTCATCGATTACAATACCGGCCAGGGCAATGACGGCGATTTCCGTCGTACCACCTCCGATATCAACGATCATGTTACCGACGGGCTCGCCCACATTGAGTCCGATGCCGATGGCAGCGGCCATGGGTTCATCGATCAGGTACACGAGCCGCGCGCCCGCGTGTTCAGCCGAATCGCGGACCGCCCGTTTCTCGACTTCTGTGATACCACTCGGTACGCAGATCACCATGCGCCGGATGGCGGACATCCAGTTGGTCTGCACTTTACGGATGAGCTGACGAATGAGCTGCTCCGCCACTTCGAAGTCTGCAATGACGCCATCCTTGAGTGGCCGGACGGTTTCAATTTCCCGGTGTGTCCGCTCATGCATCTGCTGCGCCTCGTGACCAACCGCGATGACCTTTCGCGTGGACCGGTTCAGCGCCACGATGGACGGCTCATTCAATACTATACCGCGGCCCTTGATGTAGATGAGCGTGTTGGCCGTGCCCAGGTCAATGGCCACGTCGGTAGAAAAATTGAACAGTCCCATGCAGGTGAAACGACGAGGAGGACGGTAGGAAAAAACGGCGCGAAAGTGATCGGATTATACGGAAAGCCCCCTTCTATTCCAACGCCCGCCGGGAGTACGATGGTAGCCGGCGTGCGGGTGGGCGTCAGGCGTGTACAATGCGTTGCGTGAGCAGGCGTTCTACACTCGCCAGTTCCGATCGGTACTGGGTGTCGGTGTCGAGCCTGGCCTGTACGGCCTTGCAGGCGTGGATGACCGTCGAGTGGTCGCGCCCGCCGAATTGTTTGCCAATAGCTTCCAACGAGAGCTGTGTCAGCGCCTTGCAGAAATGCATGGCGGTCTGGCGCGCATCTACAATGTGCCGCTTGCGGCTCTTTCCGGCCATGACGACCGGGTCGAGGCTGTAGAATTCAGCGACGATATCCCGGATTTCCTTGGCCGAGATGGTTTTGCGGACACGGGCCTGGATCAGATCGGCGAGCGCGTCCTGGACGAACGGGAGCGAGAGCTCCTGCCTGGCGACCCGGTTCAGGGCATACAGCCGGTTGAAGGCGCCCTCGAGCAGGCGGATGTTGTCGCGGACGTTATAGGCAATGTAGTCCACGATGTCGTGGGAGAGTTCGAGCCCGGACCGTTTGCAGTGGCTCTGCAGAATGGCTGTCCGCGTTTCAAGGTCGGGCGGCTGGACGTCGGCCGACAGTCCCCACCGGAAGCGTGACAGGAGGCGTTCCTCAATGCCGTCAATTTCAGCCGGGGAACGGTCTGCGCAGAGTACGATCTGTTTGCCCCGCTGATGGAGGTCGTTGAACAGGTGGAAAAACTGCTCCTGTGTTTTTTCCTTGCCGCCAAAAAACTGGATGTCATCTACAATGAGGACATCGATTTCGCGAAACGTTGTGGTGAAATCGGCGAGCGTGTTGTTCTGTATGGCCTGTACAAAACAGTTTGTAAACGCCTCGGACGTCATGTAGAGCACGCTTGTCCGGGGACCGGCGCCCGCGATGGCGTTGCCAATGGCGTGGGCCAGATGGGTTTTACCCAGTCCCACACGCCCGTAGATCAGGAATGGATTGAAGCTTGTCACGCCCGGCTGCTCCGAGACCGCGACGCCTGCGCTGCGGGCCAGGCGGTTGCAGTCGGCTTCAATGAAGGAGTCGAATGTATAGTTGGGGTTCAGCGTCCGGGGTGCCGCATTGGGCATGGACTCGGGGCGAACGCGCAGCGGAGCGGCCGCATTGCTTCGCATGGAGTGGCCATTTGCCGATGGGGGCGCGGCGTGACCATTCGCCGATGGGGGCGCAGCTGGGCGTTGCTCCACGCGCAGGGCCGCAGGCTCAGGAAAGGGCAGTTCCGGCTCACCATCTGCACTGACGAGTACCTCTTCGGAGACGATGTAGCTGAGTCGCACTTTCGTGCCAACCGCTTCGGAGAGGACACGACGCAGTTCGGTCTCATAGTGCTGACCCACCCAGTCCCTGTGGAAGTCACTGGGTACTTCGAGTTCAATGCTCGTGATGTCGCCCTCCATACTGGAGCGCGTCATGGAGATGGGATCGAGCCAGGTCTGGAACGGACGCGCATCGACGGCATTGCGCAGGGCTTCCTTGCAGGTATGCCACAGAATATCGGTCCGGCTCTCCATCAAAGTCAGGTCGTCGTTACAGGTGGTGGGTGGGAAATCGTGTCTCTATGGTAGGGCGAAAAGAGGTCTTCTGGCAAGCACTTTCGGAGGGCTATTTCTCCACACCATCCACCAGTTATCAACATACCGGATGTGGATAAAAAAAGAACCGCGCCAGGAAGGTCCTCAGCGCGGTTCATGCATAAAAATATGCGATTAACCGAAAATACCGCAGGTTTTTCAGGAACCTGTGTCGAACCTGCTTAAAATCTCTTCAGCGTGATTTCCCGTTTTCGGTCGCTTGAAGACGTGTACAACCACGCCGTTCTCATCGATCAGGAACGTAGTCCTTTTCGTGCCCATGATGACGCGTCCGTACATGTTTTTCTGGCCGTATGCGCCGTAGGCATTCAGGACGCTCCGGTCCTCATCGGCAATGAGCGGGAAGGGCAGGTCGTACTTGTCGGCGAAGCGCTCATGAGAGGCCACGTCGTCGTCCGAAACCCCGACGATATGTATGCCGTGCTCGGTGAGCTGGTCGAAATTGTCCCGCAGGTTGCATGCCTGTGTCGTGCACCCTGGTGTGTTATCCCGTGGGTAAAAATACAGGACCAGCTTCTTGCCTTTGAAGTCGTCAAGGGAAATCGTACTGCCGTCCTGCGTGACGCCCTTGAACCACGGCGCCTGCGTGCCGGGCTCGGGCATGGCCGGTAAATCTGCCATCGTGTGTGGTGGGTTGTTGTCCGTTGGTTTTGATGCCCGCTCCTGCTCGGACGGGTTTTCTGGCGAGGTCGTACCGCGCGCGGCGTCAGGTAGTTTCCTGCGCCTGCATCAGGAAGTGCACGAGCGGGAGGCCTTCTTCGAATATGCTGGCAACGAAGGGCAACACATCCGGGCGCAGTGCATCGCCCGACTCCAGGCGGCGCACAAGAATGAAGTCCTTTCTACGAATGTCTACGATGTCCGGGTGTTCGGGATCTACTCCCTTTGGCGCCCTTTTGAGCGAGTCTCCGGCCCACTCCAGTCCCGACACGGCGCGTTTGACTTCGTGCCAGGTCTCTGGCGCCTCGTCTATGGCGGCCCGCACAGCGCGGAGGGCATCCCGTTCCGGGTGCCAGAGCCCCATGGCGGCGAATGTGTTGCCGGGCGCTATATGCAGGTAAAAACCGGGTGCCGTGCCGTCCAGCCCACTGGCGTGTCGAAAGCGGAGAGCCGCCCACGTTTTGTAGGGCAGCTTGTTCTTCGAAAACCGCGTGTCGCGGTAAATCCGGTAGAGCGAGCCCCCCTGGGCCTTGGGAATGGCCTGGTGAACGGGACTGACCTGCGAGAGAAGGGGACCGAAATCAGAGATGAACGCAAGCAGCGGCTCCTTGTAGATGCTCTCGTAGCGGTCCCTGTTGGCCTCGAACCAGTCGCGATTGTTGTTTTCGGCCAACTCGCGGAGAAAATCGAAGAGTTCCGGGGTGATGTATGGATTCGTCATACGCGGGAGTTTTCATGGAAATGAGCCAGCACAAGGCGGGCCGCGTGGGGGCCAACTACTTCAACAAGCGCGGCTTCAGAGGCCGCGCGTACGCGCTTGACCGAGCCGAACGCCTTCATGAGCGTCTGCGCGGTCTTAGGGCCTATGCCGCGGATATCCTGCAGTTCGGTGTGGAGTGTAGTGAGCGTGCGCTGTTTTCGCTGAAAGGTGACGGCAAACCGGTGTGCTTCGTTGCGGGCGCGCTGCAGAAGCTGTAGGCTCGCACTGGCTTTCGGAATGAAGCGGGCCTCCGTATCTCCCGGAAAGAAGACTTCCTCCAGGCGCTTGGCAATACCCACAATGGGGAAGCGTCCGTATGCTTCAACGGATTTGAGGGCTTCAACGGAGCTCGATACCTGCCCCTTGCCGCCGTCAATGACCACGAGGTCGGGCCATGGGCCGTTTTCTTCAACAATCTTGCCGTACCGGCGCGCGACCACTTCGCGCATGGACTGGAAGTCGTCCGAGCGGCCGCCCCCGACAGACCGCACCTTGTAGGTCCGGTATTCACTTTTTCGGGGCTTGCCGTCCACGAACACGACGCATGAGGCAACTACATTCGTGCCACCCAGATGTGAGATGTCAAAGCATTCCAGGCGGCGCGGCAGGCGCGGCAGGCGCAGGTCCTGCTTGAGCGCCGTCACGGTGTGCGGAATCTTGCCTTCGTTGGCCTTCTGGCGCTGGAGCAGGTATTCATCGAGAATGAGCTCCGCGTTTCGGGCCACCATGCGGATAAGACCCGCCTTGTCACCCCGCTGCGGAATGTGGAGCGTGACCTTCGAGCCCCGGCGTTCGCGGACGAAGGTTTCTACCAGCTCCGGGTTGTCCAACTCGCGGTCCAGGAAAATCTCCTCTGGAAAAAACGTAGTCTCCGTGTAGTAGCGCTCCACGACGGTCTGGAGCAGTTCGGACGGCGCCACGTCCCGGACCTGATGCAGGAATTTTTTCTGGCGCGCAATCACGTTGCCCTCGCGCATCTGGACAATGGCCGCGCCGGCAATGCCTGACTCCTCGTCAATGGCGAGCGCGAAGAGATCCCGGTCCACGAAGTCGCCCGACATCACTTTCTGGCGCTCCGTGTATTTGGAGAGCGCCTGGATCTGATCGCGCAACTTGGCCGCCTCCTCGAACTGCATGGCCGTCGCCGCCTGCTCCATCGTCGTCGTGAGCCGCGCGGTGAGTGCCTTGGTCTTTCCGTTGAGCAGCTGCTCGACCTGGCGGATGGCCTCGTCATATTCGGCCTCCGACTCGAGCCCCACACACGGCGCATTGCACTTCTTGATGTGATACTGCAGGCAGACCTCGTACTTGCCGGCCCGAATGGGCTCAGGCGAGAGGTTCAGCGAGCACGTGCGAAGCCGAAAAACCGAGCGGATGGTGTCGAGCATGAGGCGCATGTTCTTAACGTCCGTATACGGCCCGAAGTACCGGGATCCGTCTTTTCGCACGGTCCGCGTCGGAAAGACCCGCGGGAACGGTTCATTCTTGATGCAGATGTACGGGTAGGTCTTGTCGTCGCGCAGCAGAATGTTATACCGCGGCCGCAGGTCCTTGATCAGATTGTTTTCGAGCAGGAGAGCCTCTGCCTCCGTATCGGTCACAATCACATCCACGTCCCGGATTTTCGACACCAGGATGCGCAGCCGGCCCTCCCGGTGGCGGCTCTCGTGGAAATACGAACCCACCCGGGCGCGCAGGTTCTTGGCCTTCCCGACATAGAGCACAGTTCCGTCCTCATCCCGATGCTGGTAGACACCGGGACGCGTCGGCAGATGGGCGAGTTTTCGGGCGAGTTCTTCTGTCACTGGGGGATGCGCGCTACAGAGCCGAAAACGACCGGGCGCGGCCTTGGTTCGCGGCTGTTCAAGTTGACGCTGTAAACTGAACAGTGTTAACGGAACTTGGTAGCGCTTCCATTTTTTTCATGGCCAAAAATCGTTGACATTCATGGGGTTGGAGCGGTACCCTTCGGTCATTTTTGCGTATTGACACTATACATATATCCATGGAAGCCTGATGCATATTCTGCTCCTGCCGGGAGATGGCGTAGGCCCGGAAGTGACGCGCGCCGCGCGAACGGTCCTGGAGGCGGTGGTAGGCGGCGCGCAAGCTGATGCTGCCGCAGGGGGCACGGATGCCCGAGGAACCGCTGGCATCGACATCACCTTTTCGGAAGCTGATTTCGGAGGGGCCGCGGTCGACAGGACGGGGTCGCCGCTGCCTCACGAGACACTCACGGCCTGCCGCGAAGCCGATGCCATTCTGCTCGGCGCCGTGGGCGGTCCGGCGTGGGACGACGTGGCGCGGGAACAGCGGCCCGAGAGTGGTCTGCTCGCCCTGCGCAGCGCGCTCGGACTCTTCGCCAATCTGCGACCCATTCGAGTGCCGGCGCGCGGCGTGGATTTCATGATTGTGCGCGAACTGACCGGAGGCATCTACTTTGGACAACCCCGCTCCTACGAGAGTGGAAGGGCCTACAATACGATGGTCTACGAGCGCGATGAAATTGTCCGGATTGCCCGGGTGGCCTTCCGCGAGGCGGCAGAGCGGCGCGGGTACGTGACGAGCGTGGACAAGGCCAACGTGCTGGAAGTGTCCAGATTGTGGCGGGAGGTCGTCGTGGCAGAGCATGCGGGGCGGGCGGACGTGGCACTCGCGCACATGTACGTGGACAATGCCGCCATGCAGATCGTGCTCCGGCCGCAGCAGTTCGACGTCATCCTGACCGGCAACCTGTTCGGGGATATCCTGTCGGACGTGGGCGCTGCGCTGGCGGGATCGCTCGGCGTGCTTCCGTCGGCGAGCGTGGGAGCGCCTGGTGCTACGCCGCTGTTTGAGCCCGTACATGGAAGCGCTCCCGACGTGGCGGGTACGGGGACGGCCAATCCGATCGGGGCGATCCTGAGCGGAGCCATGCTGCTGCGGCACGCTGGACATGCGGCCGCCGCCGACCGCGTGGACGCGGCCGTCCATGCTGTGCTCGAGCGCGGCCCGAAAACGCCCGACCTTGGCGGCACGGCGCATACGGGTGACGTTACCCATGCCATTCTGAATCACATGAAAACGGCAGAGACAGTTTCATGACCAGTCACATTACGATTTTCGATACGACGCTGCGCGACGGCGAACAGTCGCCGGGCGCGGCCATGACCATTCCCGAAAAAGTCCGGATTGCCCACATGCTGGCCCGGCTGGGCGTGGATGTGATAGAGGCGGGGTTTCCGGTGTCCTCACCGGGCCAGTACGACGCCGTTCGCCGCATTGCACTGGAAGTGGAAGGTCCGGTCATCTGTGCGCTGGCCCGGGCGGGGGAGAAGGACATTGCATCGGCGGCCGCAGCGCTGGAGGGTGCTCCCGAGCGCCGCATCCACACGTTCATTGCTACGAGCGATATCCACCTGATGAGCAAATTCGGGGATGATCGCTATGGGAGCACGCTTTCTGACAAGCGGAGCACGATCCTTGACATGGCTGTCCGGGCAGTCACCCAGGCGCGCACGTTCACAGACGACGTGGAGTTCAGCGCAGAAGATGCCGGGCGCACGGACCGGGGTTACCTGGCGGACGTTGTACAGGCGGTCGTGGAGGCAGGGGCTACGACCATCAACATTCCGGATACGACGGGGTACTGCATTCCGGACGAGTATGCCGACCTGATTGGCCGGGTCGTGTCGCTCGTCGGGCCAAAGGTCACCGTATCGACCCATTGCCATAATGACCTCGGACTGGCGGTAGCAAACTCGCTCAGCGGTGTACAGGCCGGTGCCCGCCAGGTGGAATGCACCATCAACGGCATTGGGGAGCGCGCCGGCAATGCGGCGCTCGAGGAAATAGCCATGGCGCTCGCCGTGCGGAGCGATCATTTCGGCGTCACGACGGGCATTGTGACAAAGCACCTGACGGCAACGAGCCGGCTGGTTGCCACATCGTCCGGCTTCGTGGTGCAGCCCAACAAGGCCATCGTTGGCCGGAACGCGTTCTCGCACGAAGCCGGCATCCATCAGGATGGCGTGCTCAAAAACCGCGAGACCTACGAGATCATGCGCGCCGAGGATGTGGGACAGGAAGCAGAAGCCATTCGGCTCGGGAGGCACTCGGGTCGGCATGGCCTGTTCGCGCGGCTCGAGCGTATTGGCGTGCGCGTGGAGCCGGATCAGCGCGACGTCGTATACAGCGCGTTTGTCGAGTTGGCGGACCGGAAGAAAGAAATCAATGACATCGACCTTTTCAACCTTGTAAACGAACACACAACACGTATGAGCACCGCTCATTATGCACTCGAATTCGTATCGGTAGCCGTCGGCACCGATCGCCAGCCGGAAGCGACGGTTCGCATCCGCCACGTCAAACAGGACATTCTGGAGGAGCACACCGCGACGGGCGACGGTCCGATCGATGCCCTGTACCGGGCCATTGACCACGCCGTGAGCGAAGCCCACGACCTGGTGTCCTACAACATCCGGTCCATTTCCGAAGGCGCCGATGCGTTCGGGGAAGTCTCGGTCCTGATCGGCTACGGCGGGCCCATGTTTGCCGGCAAGGCATCGTCCACGGACGTGGTTCTCGCATCGGCCGATGCGTATCTGAACGCCCTGAACAACCTGGCGGCGTACCGTGCCGATGAGGAGAGCGTACGCTTCGTGAATGATGGCATTATGCAGGCCTTCGAGGGCGGAGTCGAGCCGTGACACTGACTGAAACCATCCTGGCGGCGCATGCCGGGCGGGACCGGGTGTCCCCGGGCGACAACATCTGGATCGATGTCGATACGCTCATGACGCACGACGTCTGTGGGCCGCCTACGATCGAGATTTTCAAGCGGGAATTCGGTGAGGATGCGCGCGTCTGGGATCCGGATCGGCTGGTAATTCTACCGGACCACTACATTTTTACGGACGATCCGCACGCGCAGCGCAATATCGAACACCTGCGGGCCTTCGCCGCAGAGCACAGCCTGGCGCACTACTACGACGTTGGGACGAGCCGCTACAAGGGCGTGTGCCACGTGGCGCTCGCCGAAGAAGGGTTCAATTTGCCGGGGACCACGCTGTTCGGCACGGACAGCCATACGTGCACGTCTGGAGCGTTCGGTCTTTTTTCGACGGGCGTGGGTAATACCGATGCCGCCTTCATCATGGGCACGGGCAAGATCTGGGTCCGGGTCCCGGAGACCATGCGCTTTGTGTTTGAGGGTGCGCTGCCTCCGTGGCTCATGGCCAAGGACCTGATCCTGACCGTTATTGGAGACGTCGGGCTGGACGGCGGCACGTACCGTGCGCTCGAGTTTGACGGCGAGGCGGTGTTTGATCTGTCGATGGAGGAGCGCATGACGCTCACCAACATGGCCATCGAGGCGGGGGGTAAAAACGGTATTATTGCGGCCGATGAAAAAACGGAAGCCTTTGTGCGTGCCCGCACCGATCGCGCCTACACTATGGTAGCACCGCGTGCCGATGCCCGGTTTGTGTACGAAAAGGTCTATGACGTCTCGCAGATGGAACCCGTCGTCGCCAAACCGCACCGGCCCGACAACCGGGCCAAGGTCAGTGAGGTGGAAGGCACGCCGCTTGACCGCGCCTACATCGGAAGCTGTACGGGAGGGAAGTTTGAGGACTTCGTTGCGGCGGCACGCATTCTCGAAGGAAACCGCGTCCAGGTCGATACCTACGTGGTGCCTGCCAGCACGGAAGTTTCGCGGCGCCTCCGCGAGGAAGGGCTTCACGAGGAGGGGCTCCGTGGGGAAGGGCTCTCGGGTGGCAAGACCCTGTGGCAGATCTTTCTCGATGCCGGGTGCAAGATGGGACACGCGTCGTGTGGGGCCTGCCTCGGCGGCCCGGTCGACACGTTTGGCCGTACGCACGGTACCGAGGTGGTTATTTCCACGACAAACCGCAATTTCCCGGGACGCATGGGCTCGAAGCAGTCGGCGGTCTATCTGGCGTCACCCCTCACGGTCGCCGCGTCGGCACTGGCTGGCGTCATCACGGATCCACGTGAGGTATTGGTATGAAAGCACAGATTTCAGGCCGCGCCTATGTGCTCGGCGATTCCGTGGACACGGATCAGATCATTCCGGCGGCGCACCTTGTCTACAGCATGACAGAACCCGACGAACGGCGTATGTACGGCCGGTATGCCCTGAGTGCTGTTCCCGACGCCGAGGCCGGCCTCCCACGCGGCGGCATCCCGTTCGTTCGCGATGGGGAGTACGCAAGCGACTATCGTATTGTCGTAGCGGGTAACAACTTCGGCTGCGGATCATCCCGCGAGCACGCGCCCTTTGCGCTGCAGGTGGCCGGCGTCGAAGCCGTCATTGCCTCGTCTTACGCGCGCATTTTCTATCGAAATGCGGTCGATGGTGGCTTCGTGGTGCCCTTTGAGTGCGCGCGGCGCCTGGCCGACGTCGTCGAAACGGGCGATCATCTCGACATCGACGTGGCGGCGGGTACGGTGCACGTCCGGCGCCTCGACGAAACCTTCCTTCTCCATCCACTTGGCGAGGTCGCGGCCATACTCGAAGCCGGCAACGTCTTCGAATACGCCCGCCAGAGCGGCATGATCGGGTAGACACTCGGTCCGCTTGTCGGCTTTTGAAACCTGAGCCTGCGCCGCCGCCGCTGAATCACGAATTCCAGCCGGAACGCCGCGCCTGTCTTCAGCCTGGCTCCAGTGGCCCTTATCGGACCGCCGAGAACCACCAACGGGACACGACTGCTTCGCCAGCGAAACACTCTGCGCCCACGCCCGGCCCCGATTGGCATGCCCCGTCTGCGACTGGCCTGCTCAAAAAAACGCTGGCAGGTTGCTTCGGAAACACTTCGAAAATGACTCCGAAACCCTCTGGAATCGTCTCAAACGTCAAAATAAGGCCTCAGTGGCACACTGGATGCGCCGCCGCGCGTCTCCGGCGCCCGTCTGTGCCGAACAATCCTCGGCCCCCGAGCCGAGCGCGGCCAAAGGTTTGGCACGCGGATTGTACCTGGTGGAAGTGTAAACCAAACACAACGGGCCACACGGCTCACAACCTCTACCAGGAACACACCATGACGAACTTCAAAAACATCTTCGCTCTCGCCGCTCTTCTTACGCTCACCGCCTCGGTTTCTACCGCGCAGTCAAACAAGGCCACGCACAGCGTCTCTGTCAACGTCGCAGAAATCGCCGTCATCTCGGTAAGCGGCGACGTCAGCATGCGCATTGCAACCGCAACAGCGGGCCAGGCGCCCGACCCCGTATCGGCCAAGAGCAGCTACAACGTGACGACCAACGGCAAGGACAAGAAAATCACGGCCGAGCTCGACAAGGACATGCCTGAAGGCCTTACGCTGAAC
>JAJCYQ010000016.1 GCA_029262835.1 Bacteroidota bacterium | reverse complement strand
ACCCCCCCGGCACGCCGCCCTTATCGTGGAATTCCACCACCCATTGGGCCTGTTGCGGCCCCTCGTCGTGGGGGGGGGCGGGGTCCGCGCCTGGACGGCGCGGGGGGGGCGTGGGGCGCTTATTTCCCGCGCCGCACCGGCCGCCAGCCTGGCGCGCGCTTCGGCGCGCGCCAGGCTCCGCGACCTCCCCCTCCTGCTCCGGACCGTCGCGCTCGCACTTGCCGTGGTGGCACTGGCCCGCCCACAACAGCGTGATGTGGTACGCGAGCGCTACTCCGAGGGAATTGACATCGTGCTCACCATTGATACCTCCACATCCATGCGGGCCGAAGATTTCAGGCCCAACCGCTTCGAAGCAGCCCGGCAGATAGCGTCGGACTTCATAACGGGCCGCGTGTCGGACCGGATTGGCCTTGTTGTCTTCGCCGCCCAGGCCTTTACGCAGGCCCCCCTGACGCTCGACTATGATTTCCTGCTGAGCATGCTGGGCGAAGTGGAAACCGGCATGATCGAGGACGGAACCGCCATTGGTACCGCACTGGCCACGTCGGTCAACGCCCTTCGGGACAGCGACGCGGAAAGCAAGGTCGTCATCCTGCTGACCGACGGTCAGAACAATCGCGGCGAAGTCAGCCCGGAAACAGCGGCCGAAGTCGCCCAGGCCCTGGGCGTTCGCGTGTATACCATAGGCACGGGAGCGAGAGGCGAAGCGCCCTTCGTCGTGGATCATCCTTTCTCGGGACGGCAACGCCGCATGGTGCCGGTCGAAATTGACGAAGACATGATGACCAAGGTCGCCGAATCGACCGGGGGGCGCTACTTTCGTGCAACGGACAACGAGGCCCTGCGCAGCATTTACGAGCAGATCGGCGAACTGGAAACGACACGGATCCAGGAACTGGAGTTCGTCGACGTTCAGGAGCACTACGCCCGATTCCTGTTTCCGGCATTCCTGCTTGTTCTTCTGGAATCCCTGCTTGCCAACACCATCCTGAGGAGGTTTCCCTGATCATGCAGTGGCTCCACCCCGACATGTTCTGGACGCTCGCCATGATCCCGTTCGCCGCGGCCCTGTTCCTGTTCGCTGCCTGGCGGCGCCGCCTGACAGCCAGCCGCATGGGCAGCCCGCAACTCATGCGCCGCCTCGCGTCGGGCCTGAACCTGCGACGCAGGCGCTGGAAGGCCACGCTCGTCGTTACGGCCGTCGCCCTGCTGGGTCTCTCGCTCGTCGGGCCCCGTTTCGGCACGAAGACAAAGGAGGTCAAACGGGAAGGCATTGACCTTGTCATTGCGCTCGACGTCTCGCTGTCCATGCTCGCTGAAGATGTGGCCCCGAACCGATTGGAACGGGCCAAGTTTGCCATCAAAGATCTGCTCGACGACCTCAGCGGGGACCGCGTGGGCCTTGTTACATTTGCTGGCGATGCCTTCGTGCACAGCCCGTTGACGTCCGATTATAACGCAGTACGACTGTTTCTGGATGTCGCCGACCCGTCGCTCATTCCGACACCCGGAACCGACTTCGGGCGAGCGTACGAGATGGTTGAGCGCGCGTTTGATGCGCCCACTGGCGGCACAGCAGAAGATGGCCCTCGTACCCGCGCCGCCATTATCGTGAGCGACGGAGAGGACCATGTTGGCGATATTACAAGCATCAAAGAGCAGGCCCGAGAGGCCGGAATCATACTCTTTGCCGCCGGCGTCGGAGAAACCGATGGCGCCCCGATACCTGTCAGCCAGGAGGGCCGATCCCGGGGCTACAAGACCGACCGGGCAGGAAACGTTGTTACCACTCGCCTTGTTGAACCGGCACTCCAGGACATGGCATCCGATGGTGCCTATATCCGGATTTCCAGGACCGCCGCATCGCTCGACGGACTGCTCTCGAGGATCAATGCGCTCGAGACGAGCAGCCTCGCGTCGGAACAGTTTGAAGAGTACGCCGAAAAATTCCAGTGGCCCCTTGCGCTGGGGCTCCTCATCCTGCTGGTCGAGTGGATGATTCCTGAACGAACCTACAGGCCATGAATCTGCTTCTCAGATCACAAATACTCGTCGCGCTGCTTTTCGGGCCCTTGCTGACGCAGACGCCCGCGCAGGCACAGTCGCAATCCCAGGAACGAGCCCAGACCCAGGCACAGTCCCAGCCATACGCCGGCAACCCGGTGTCCCAGGGGAAAAAGGGGAACGACCTGTTTGACGCCGAGGCTTACGCCGAGGCATCGGAGGCATACCGTTCGGGTATCCGCTCCGTACAGGAAGACGGACCGGGCCGCGTTCACGCGGGGCTGCTGAACAATCTGGGGGCATCGCTCTACCGGCAAGGCGAATTCGAATCGGCGGCGGCCGGATTCGCCAGCAGCGTGCGCATGGCCCCCGACGCCGCGGACCGGGCGCGTGGACTGTACAACGCCGGCAATGCGCTCGTGCAGGCCCAGAAACTGGAAGATGCGCTGGAGATGTACAAGGAAGCCCTGCTCGAGGACCCCACAAGCGAGGATGCCAAACACAACTACGAGTTGGCACGGCGTCAACTCGATGAACAGCAGCAGCAGCAACAGCAGGAGCAGGACGGCGAGAATGAGGATGGAGAGAACAACGACCAGCAGAATGAGGGGGAAAACGAAGACCAGGGCAACAATGAGCAGCAGGACCAGGACCAGGACCAGGAGCAGGAACAGCAACAGCAGCAGCAGAACGATGGAAATGAAGACAACCAGGAGTCCCAGGAGCCACAGGACGGCGAGAACCAGCCACAGCAAAATCCAGAGACGCTGACCCGCGAAGAGGCTGAACGTATGCTTGAGGCCCTCCAGAACCAGGAAGAGCAGCTTCTCAGAGAAGTACAGAAACTCAAGACGCGTCCACGGCGCGTCGACAAGGACTGGTAATGCGATTGCCCCCCCTTCATGTACTCGCCGTCGCTGCCAGCGCCTTCCTGTTTTTCGTCCCCATGGTGGCCGAAGCGCAGGATATCAACGTGGAGGCATCGGTAAACGCCACAGAAGTCGGTGACCAGGAAGCGCTCACGCTCACAGTCACCATCAGTGGCTCCGATGGGACGGGCGTCCGAACACCGGACCCACCCGAAACAGAGGGGCTCGCCCTCACGCAACGCAATCCCGGCACCCGCCGGAATGTGAGTATCGTCAACGGCCGCGTAACGCAGAGCTTCGGATTCACATGGATGCTTCGACCCATCGCCGAGGGAAAGGCACGCATTCTGCCCATGACCGTGAGGGTGGGTAGTCAGACCTTTCAGACTGATCCCATTGATGTCACTGTCGTCCCGCAGTCCCAGCGCCCGGCGCGGAGATCACCCGTCCAGGATCCCTTTTCTCCGTTCCAACAACCGGCCCCGGACCCCGAGCCCCCACCCGCGCCCTCTGATCGCGACATTTTCATACAGGTCGTACCCGCCACAGCCAGTGTCTGGCAGCACGAACAGGTCGTCGTCGATTACCAACTTTTTTTCCGCGAGGGCATCCAACTTCGCCAGAGCCGACTCACGGACAGCTGGGATGCCAATGGATTCTGGCGCGAGGAACTGGAAGTAGACACGCGCCCCGTACCCCGCACGGTTGTTCGGAACGGTCTCCGGTACAACGTCATCACGCTCAAACGTGCGGCGGTCTTCCCATCGCGCAGCGGCACGTTGACCATCGATCCCCTGCGCATCGAAAGTGAAGCCATGCTACCGTTTGGCCGACGGGACCCCTTCCAGAGCCTGTTCTCCATGCGATCCCGATTCACCCCGATCGAGCTCGCATCACCGGAAGTAACCATCACGGCCGAGCCCCTGCCCGGCGGCGCGCCAGAACGGTTCTCCGGAGCCGTAGGGTCGTTCCGGATGGATGCCGGCCTCAACAGATCGCGCGTCCAAACGGGAGATGGGATTACGCTCCGCGTGACGATCGAAGGTGAAGGAAATCTGGCCACGCTCGAGGCCCCACGCGTCGATCTCCCCGCCTCGATCGAAGTGCTCGGCCCCACATCTACCGTGCGGCTGGACCGAACGGGAGAACGCGTCTCCGGCTCCAAGATATTCGAGTGGGTCCTGATTCCCCGCGCCCGAGGATCGTACACCATTCCATCCATTGACTTTTCGTGGTTCAATCCTGCAACAGCGAGGTACGAAACCCATGCATCTGGCGCCCTGGCAATCACGGCCGAAGGGGACCCGACAGGCACCGCCGCGCCGCGTGCGCTGCTGAACGGACTGCCGGTCGGTGACGTCGCCCCTCCACTACTCCAGACAGAGCGTTGGCACCGAACCGGTAGCACCGCGCCCCTTCACGAGCGGCGCTTGACCTGGATCCTGCTGGTTGGGCCGCTCCTCATCTGGGGAGGCACGCGTGTCGCTCTGGAACGCAGACGACGCCTTACGGCCGACTCCGCACTTGTCAGGCGGCGTCTCGCGCATCCTGTATCCAGGAAACACCTCCAGCGCGCCGAGGGACTCCTCGATTCAGACGACATTGCGTCATTCTACGAAGAACTGGACCGTGCCCTGACCGGCTTCATCGGCAACCGACTCAATGTCTCTGAAACGGGTCTGACCCGCGGTCAGTTGGCCGAAATCCTCGGTCGGCATGGCATCCCCGAGCCCGACACAGCGCGTATCCTCTCTTTCCTCGAAGTGTGCGACCGGGGCCGGTTTGCCCCGGCGGGTCATACGGACGCCGACCGGGAAGAGGCGCTGTCCGACGCATCGACCCTGATCATCCTGCTCGATGAGAGGTGGTCTTCATGATGCTGCTGCTCCTGGTCGCCGTCCTTCTGGTACCCCAGGCAACACACGCCCAGGATGTCGACTCTGCCACGTCCGCGTTCGACAACGCCACGACCCTGCTCAGCGAGGGGCGCTATGAAGAGGCGCTCACGGAGTACGAAGCTATTCGATCCAATGGCGTGTTCAGCGCGGCACTGTGGCACAACATGGGTGTCGCACACTACCGGTTGGACAATCTCGGCCAGGCCATCCTCTATTTTGAACGGGCGGCCCGCATGGATCCCGAACACGAGGCCATTGCCCACAGCCTTCGCGTAGCCCGCGAGCGTCAGGTTGACTCCTTCTCGTCCCTGCCCAGACCGTTCTGGCGAACCACACAGGCGGCCGTCCTGGATGCCGTTCCGCCGGGAGCCTGGTTCATTCTGGGCCTGACGTTCCTCTATGGTGCCCTTGCCCTGTTTCTTATAAAAGTTTTTGGCGGCGTGCGTCTACCACTTGGACAGAGCATTCACCGTCTGCTGCCGGCGGTCGGCGCAGCATGCGTTTTCATCGCCCTTTCCTCGTCGATCTCCCCTCCCCGTCCAGAAGCCGCCGTGATTGTTGCTTCCGAGGTGACACTCGCAGAACAGGCAGATTCGGCCGCCCCTGCCGTGCAGGTTGTCCACGAGGGCCTGACGGTCGACATACGTGCCCGGACGCCGGAATGGGTACTCATCCAACTGAGCAACGGCACCCGTGGGTGGGTTCCTGCCGTGGCGCTGGAAAGTATTTGAACCACAGCGTGTATCTTGGCGTGGAGGCGGCATTGCCGCCTTCATGTTGACACGCGAGCCACTTTATTTTCCGAACGCTGCCTTGGAGCCCCATATTCTGCCTGTTAACCGCCGTGCCGGCTGGATTGAAGTCATCTGCGGGTCCATGTTCAGTGGCAAGACGGAAGAACTCATCCGGCGTATGAAAAGGGCCCGATTCGCCCGACAACGGGTTGAGATTTTCAAGCCCGCCATGGACACACGTTTCTCCAGCGAAGAGGTCGTATCCCACGACGCATCGAGTCTTCAGTCCACCGCCGTGACCACATCATCGGAGATCCTCCTGCTGGCAACGGAGTCGGACGTGGTCGGAGTCGACGAAGGACAATTTTTCGATGCCGACCTGCCGCGCGTGGTCCAGGAATTGGCGCGAAGCGGAAAGCGCGTTATCGTGGCCGGCCTCGACCAGGATTTCAAGGGACAGCCCTTCGGCCCCATGCCGGAACTTATGGCCGTGGCGGAATACGTTACAAAACTGCACGCCATCTGCCTTGTATGTGGCGCGCCCGCCAATCATTCGCAGCGGCTCGCCGAAGGAAGTGAACGCGTCCTCCTGGGAGCCGTCGACGCGTACGAACCCCGCTGCCGGGAATGCTTCAGGCCCGACGCATCCGAAAAATAAGTTCGTCCGCAGCATACACTGTACCGCCGACGACCGTAAAAAGAATCAGTGCAGGAAGTGGTTGCCAGATGACGAGCCCGCCGCATGCTCCCAGTATGCCCCCGAGGTACTTGATGTAGGACAGCTGCTCATTCGTGCTGCGCTTGATCAGGTCTTCCAGACGGCGATCGTCATAGGCCAGCATATTGGTCATGACCATATCATACACATCCAGATTTTCCACGAAACCCAGTACCACCTTCGTGGCCCAGTGCTCAATATCCTCGGATCGCGCCTCAATTTTCCCGGGTATCACGTCCAGGAGCGCGTCCATCTCGTCCATGACGATGTCGAGTTGGTCAGGAAGACTGGAAATGGCCTCCTCTACACGCTGCGTAAAGTCGTCCTCATTCACGAACCGGTAGGCCTTGAGAGCAAAACCGCCAAGTCCCTGTCCCGCCCAGGACTCAATCTTTGCGATCACGAACTGGACAATCTTCGTGCGTACCTCCGGTGAGGTGAGCACGGCTTCAAGGTAAGAGGCCGTCAGTTTCTTGAAATCGGTCCGGAATGCCTCGTCTTCAAGGACCCCGCGCGTTACATCGAACGCCAACTCCCGATACCTCGGGATGATGTTGTTCTCCTCAATTTTCTGCTTGATGATGTCTTCGTTGATGAGCTCCTCAGAGACGGCCGTCGCCAAACGGTAAATGACCCGCTCTCGCTGGGCCGGAATGAGTCCCTGCCCGAGGAGGGGACGTTCGCTCCTCGGGTTGAACAACATCGTAATGGCCACCCAATTCGTCAGAAATCCGATCAATCCGCTGACCGAAACGAAGCGGAGTACACCCTCGAGCGGTAGCACCATGCCGCCCAGCGAAACCATCTGCCCCGGAAAATCCCATGCGAAACTCGTCGCAAAAATGGCCGCCAGCGCCCAGGGAATGAGTTTGAGCAGTGGAAGCAGGCGCGCGTGTGCTCCAATGAGCCGCGGCGGCTCCGCTGTCCGTTTTTCAGGCGTTACGCGGCCCGGCATATGTCGGCGGACATGACGGGCGAGAAGGAGTCGAAGTTCCGACGCGGTAGAGCGCGTCACGTCACGCGCTTCCCCTACCGAGAGCCCCCGTTCTGGTGTCGAGTCATTGCCCGCTGTCGTCGTATCGTCCTTCATGATGGCCCTGCGCCTGTTGACCCGTCAAGACGGACCAAAGCCCAGGCGGGTTGCGTCGAGCTGCATTCCGGCAATCACGTTCGCAATGTGTTCAGATAGTTCAATGCCCAGATTATCGGCTCCGTTCTGGATGTCCTCCCGTCCGACGGCGGCCGCGAACGCTTTGTCCTTCAGTTTCTTGCGCACAGAACGGGGCGCCATCCCCTCAAGTCCCGTCGGGCGCACGTACGCCACCGCCGTGATGAAGCCGGACAGCTCATCTACCGCATACAGCGTCTTGGCGAGCCGTGTCGTGCGGGGCGTGCCGGTATGGTCCGCGTGGCCCATGATGGCATTCAGCATGATCTCGGGATAGCCCAATTCCCGCATGACCGCAACGCCCACCAAGGGGTGTTCCTCGGGCGTCGGATGCTTCTCATAATCCATATCATGGAGAAGTCCTGTCATTCGCCAGATTTCTTCATCCTCCCCGAAATGACGGGCATACCATTTCATGGCGGCCTCCACACCATAAGCGTGTCGCCGCAGGCTTTCCGACTGGGTCCATTCGTGAAAAAGCGTCAGTGCGTCGTCGTAGTCAGGCATAATCAGAAGAGATCTACAATCCGCATTTCCTTGAGGTAGCGACCAGGATCCTGCTGGAAATCTGCGAGCAGACTGTTCACGGCTGCCAGCGTCGAATCCATCCGGTGATAGAGGCCGGGGTCCTTGAGCATGAGTCCGAGCGTACCCTCGCCGTTGTTCATGGACGCAAGCACCGCCGTGAGTTCAGACGACATGGTCCGGACTTCAGCAAGTGTGGCATCGACCTCCGACAACGTGGTGTCGAGTCCCTCCATCAATTCTTTGACCCGTTCGCCGTCATCACCCATTGCGGCATCCAGGTCCTGGGTGAGGGCCTCCACACCACCCATGACGCGGCCAATCCGGTCCCGTTCCTGGACCAGGATGCTCTCAAGGGCCTGTACGGACCCGTTCATGGCCGTCAACGTCATGCGCAGGTCAGAGCCTGGATTATCGACCAATTCCGTTGTAGCCGAGAGCATACCGTTCAGCCCAATCAGAACGGAGTCTACTTTCCCGAGCAGTTCAGGCGCCCTGGCTGTGACCTCCCCGATCATATCCGCTCCCGTACGACCCTCGACATAGCCCCCTTCAGGAATACGCGGCGCCGTTGGAGGGCCGAGCACAAGATCCATACGCACAACCCCAAGGGCATCGAAGCCGCCGATTGTCGCGTAGGTGCCCTCCGTCACAGGAATGCTGTTGCCCACATGGAACGCCACTTCCACCTTGCCCGTCTCCTCGGAAATGGCCACCTTGCTGACCGACCCGATGGTGACGCCGTTGACGCGCACCACATTGCCGGCAATAAGCCCGCCCGCATTCTCAAACTCGACATTCAGGTCGTACGTCGGCTTGAACAGCGGCAGGTCCTCGAAATACCGGACGCCGAGCACAAAAATGAGTGCTGCAACGAGCAGCGTTCCGCCAACTTTCAGTTCGTTCGTGTATTTCACTGTATCAGTGTCCTATCTGGTATTCGTTCGCCTTCACAAAACCACACAGCGTGGCATCCTGTGAAGAGTGCAGTTCGTCAATGGTACCCGTCCAATGCATGCGCCCCTGGTAAATAAAGGCGGCGCGATCGGCGATACTCAGTACCGAGTGCATGTCATGTGTCACTACAATGCTCGTAATATTGAGTCGATCGGTAAGCCCCTCTATGAGGGCATCGATCGTGTTCGATGTCTCCGGGTCCAGTCCACTCGTCGGTTCATCATAGAGAACGTACCGGGGGCGAAGCGACACGGCGCGCGCCAGGGCAATGCGTTTCTGCATTCCGCCAGAAAGCTCCGACGGCATCTTCGACCCGACCGCCGAGAGCTCGACCATGTCCAGACACTGGAGCACCTCGTCACGAATCTGATCCTCGGTTTTCTTCGTGAACGTCCGCAGCGGGAAGGCCACATTGTCAAAAGCACTCATGGAATCGAACAGGGCACCCCCCTGGAATAGAATTCCGAATTGTTGGCGCACCTCGCGCAGTTCCCCGTAGGATATCTGCCCGATGTCTGTACCATCGATCAGTACCCGCCCGGAATCCGGCTTCAATAGTCCAATCAGGTGCTTCATCAGCACGCTCTTCCCCGAACCGGAGCGGCCAATGATGGCCAACGTTTCTCCCTCGTTTATGTCGAGCGAAACGTCGTGGAGCACCTGCACGCCCCCGAAACTCTTGTTGATGTGTTCTACCTTGATCATGCCATCTGTCAGAGAAGAGTTGCGGCCAATATCAGGTCAGCGAGCAAAAGAAACACGCAGCTGGCCACGGCTGCTTCCGTCGTGCTCCGGCCTACACCTTCCGCGCCACCGGATGTGTAGTAGCCCTTGAAGCAGGATATGGATGTGATTGTGAATCCGAAAACAAAGGACTTGATCAATCCAAAAATGGGGTCGAATGGCTGGAAGAACTCACGCGCTCCGTCTACGAACTCGCCCATGGGAACGAATCCGCCGAAATGACCTACGAGCATGCCACCGGCAATTCCCACAGAACTCGCTGCCACATACAGGACGGGAAACATGACTACACCGGCAATGACCCGAGGGACAATCAGGTAGCCGATGGAGTTGAGCCCCATGGCTTCGAGCGCATCGATCTGTTCAGTCACGCGCATGGTTCCCAGTTCGGCGGCAATGCGAGCTCCCACCCGCCCTGCCAGGATGAACCCGGTCACGACGGCACCGAGCTCAAGGATCATGGAGGGCGCAACAATCGAGCCGATGATGCTCTTTGGAATAAGCGGCGTCACCAGCTGATACGCGGTCTGCACCGTTGTCACCGCGCCGGAAAACGCCGCAGCCATCATCACGATGGGCAACGATTCAATTCCGATATGCACCATCTGCTCCCAGAGATTCTTGCGGTAGCGGGAGAACTCAGGCAGCGCCCCGAACGCATGGAACATGAGCAGGCTGTACCGACCCAGTGCCTGGACAGGACCGGTCAATGAGTTATGGATAACAGCCATGGGGGTCAGATGGTGAACGGGTTGCAAGGTACGATAGCTCTGGCAATTGGTGCCCGATTCCCTGATTCTGCACGGGGATTTGGCATCGTGATTGTATGTTGCTACCGGAATGCATCCAAAGAAATGACTTGAATGGCCAAAAAAACAACTCAGTTCGCGTGCCAGGCATGCGGAGCACCGTCTCCAAAGTGGCAGGGCCAATGCCATGCCTGCGGCGAGTGGAATACCCTCGTGGAAGAACACGTACCGACAGCGACCAGGCACAGCCTGGGGCGCAGCGCACAGCCAACCACCGGCCGCACGGCGCGTGCCCTGCGGCTGTCCGAGGTGGAGAGCGGCCGCGAATCGCGCCTGGCAACCGGCAACCCGGAACTGGACCGGGTTCTTGGTGGCGGCATTGTCCGCGGCAGCGTGGTCCTCGTAGCCGGTTCCCCGGGCATAGGAAAAAGCACACTCATGACCGAACTCGGGGCGCTCATGCAGAATCGCACCATCCTGTACGTGACCGGGGAAGAATCGGCAGGCCAGGTCAAAATGCGGGCCGAACGTCTCGGCGTCTCGTCTGAGTCGTTTCTGCTCCTTGCGGAGACCGACGTGGAGTCCATTATTTCGAGCGTCCACGACGAAGCGCCGGATGTGCTCGTTGTCGATTCCATCCAGACCATTTTCCGCTCTGATATTCAATCTGCACCGGGCTCGGTAGCGCAGGTCCGGGAGTCGGCGGCGGCCCTCATCCAACTTGCCAAAGCCACCGGCACGAGTGCATTCGTGGTCGGGCACGTCACAAAACAGGGCTCCATTGCTGGTCCCCGCGTGCTTGAACACATGGTCGATACGGTGCTCCACCTCGAAGGTGACCGGCATCATACGTTCCGGATTCTGCGCTCCATCAAGAACCGCTTCGGCTCGACAAACGAGATCGGAGTATTCGAAATGCAGACAGCAGGGCTCACTCCGGTCGATAACCCCAGCGCCTTGTTCCTCTCCGAGCGGGCACGCAATACATCCGGCTCGGTCGTCATCTGCACCATGGAGGGAACGCGCCCCGTCCTGGTCGAAATCCAGGCCCTGGTCACGCCCACATCCTACTCCACGCCGCAGCGCACCACTACGGGGTTCGACGCGCGGCGACTCCAGATGCTGCTTGCCGTCCTGGAAAAACGAGGTGGACTGCCGCTTTCTGAATACGATGTGTTCGTGAACGTGACAGGAGGGCTCAAGCTGAACGAGCCGGCCGCCGACCTGGGACTCGTCGCGGCCGTGGCGTCATCCCATCACGACCGCACCATCAGTCCAACCAGTGCCTTCATGGGCGAAGTGGGGCTGGGCGGCGAGGTCCGCTCCATTGCACAGCTCGATATGCGCATGAAGGAAGCCAGGAAGCTGGGATTCGATGAGCTGTGGGTGCCCAGTGGAGCCCATGCATCCACCGGATCGGTACGCAGCCTGGATGAACTGTTGCAGAAGCTCTTCTGACCCCGGTCCGTTGACGGCTACCGCCTAAGATGCTCTACATCTCCTGAATCCAGTCCCACCAGCACGTCGGTAGCCATATCCAGGAAGAGTCCGTGGTCGAGCACGCCCGGCGTATCGAGAAGCGTTCTGTCCACGATCGCGGGGTCCGAAATCCCGGCGTCGAACTGCGCATCGATCACCCAGAAGCCCTGGTCTGTGACGACCGGGCCGTCCTTCTTTACGCCCATCCGCAGTTCGGGATGGGCTCCCAGTGCCCGCAGGCAGGCCATGACAGGCGAGACGGCCATGGGCACGACTTCGACCGGCAATGGCATATGACTTCCCAGGCGGTCCACGCGCTTGGACGCATCGATCAGGATCACAAAACGCGATGCGCCGAAGGCCACGATTTTCTCGCGCGTGTGGGCCGCCCCGCGTCCTTTGATGAGATTAAGACCGGAATCGCATTCGTCGGCGCCGTCGAAGGCCAGGTCTATGTCGCCGTTTGTGTCGAGCGTACCGAGCGGAATGCCACAGGCGCGGGCCAGTCTCTCCGATGCAAAGGATGTGGGCACACCGGTGACGCGCAGCTTTTCCTTCTCAATACGCCGGCCAAGTGCTTCAATGGCCAGTGAGGCCGTCGACCCCGTCCCGAGCCCGAGTGTCATTCCATCTTCGACGAGGTGTATGACCGCCTCTGCGGCCGCCATTTTGGCCTGCTTTCTGCCCTCAGCCATGGGTCCTATTCGTATCGGAGTGAATCTATTGGATTGAGGCGGGCCGCCTTGAAAGCCGGATATCCACCAAAAACAAGGGCAATCACGGTCACCATAACGACGGCGCCCACGGCCCACGCTACGGGGAAGGCCGCCGAAATATCGAAGTACAGCGCAACCCCATTGCCAGCCAGTGCCCCCAACAGGATACCAATCAGGCCACCAATTTGACAGAGAAAAAAAGCTTCGAGCAGAAACTGTCGAAGAATATCCTTGCGGCGAGCTCCAATGGACTTGCGTATTCCGATCTCGCGCGTACGTTCGGTCACGGACACGAGCATGATGTTCATGATGCCAATGCCTGCCGCCAACAGCGAAATCAGTCCAATACCCGCTCCGCCCATGGTCAGCGTCCCCGTAAAGGCCTCAAAAACCGCCTGCATGGAATCGTTTGTCGAGATTTCAAAGTTGTTCGGTTCGCCCGGCTCTACTTTCCGGATAACGCGAAGCCGTCCCGTTGCCTCTTCCTTCGCCGCATTGATCATGACTGGGTCATGTACACGCATGGATACGGACGCAATATTCCGCTGCGGCTGACCGAATGCACTGAAGCCACGCGTGATCGGAATGAACACCCGGTTGTCCTGGGCGAACCCCAGAAAACTGCCTTTTTCTTCCAGCGTCCCGATGACCTGACAGCGCATGCCGGGAATGCGTATTTCCTTGCCGAGTGGTGACTCATTGGGAAACAGCTCCTTCGTGATATCTGAACCGGTGACGCACACAGGCCGGGCGTAGAGTACGTCTTCGTCGGTAAAAAAGCGCCCCTGCTCCAACTCGTAACTGAAGTTACCAAGCATGTGCTCATTGGTCCCCATGATGAAGGTGTTGGGCTCCGTCTCCCGGTCAGCATAGGACGCCTTTCCTATATCAAAGTCCTCGAGAGGAGAAACACTGACGGGAATATGCATGGCATCCTGTAGCCGCTCTACCTGCTCCCATGTGATACTCGGCCGGTTCCTGACGCTGGCATCCAAATTCCCCGTCTGAATGGCCGGCGTACGCGATACCGTGAACGTGGAGGCTCCGAGGAATTGGAGCCGGTCCTTGAAGTATACATCGATGACTTCCACGGCCGTGACAGCTACGATGATAGCGAAGACACCAATCACCATGCCGAGGAGCGTCAACGCCGAGCGCATTTTGTGGCCGCGCAGCGACCCCCAGGCCATTCGAAATGCTTCCAGAAATGCCATCATGACTATTCGTACCGCAAGGCTTCAATGGGAACGGACCGCGCAGCAGTCCAGGCGGGCGCAAGCCCGAAGATCGTTCCTATTCCTACGCAGATGCTGAAGGCGATGAGCACGATTCCAACGCCAAGCTGTGCTGGAAGAACGAGACTGATCAGCATGGACAGCGGAATGGACAGGATAACGCCCAGAACACCTCCCACCATGCAGATCACTATGGCTTCAATCAGGAACTGCAACAGAATGGATATACGACGGGCGCCGACGGCCTTGCGGATACCAATTTCCCGCGTCCTCTCTTTCACGGTCACGAACATGATGTTCATGACGCCAATGCCGCCCACGAGCAGGGCCAGGGCGGTCAGACCAATACCGATACCAAAAATGGCGTTCTTCACCGGAGCAATGGCCTCCCGTAGCGAGGCCTGCTCATTGATCTCAAAATTATCCGCCTCGCCCGCTTCGAGTTGCCGCTCGACGCGAACGATGCCCCTGATTTCATCTTTTGCGTCTTCAAGCGCTACGCCTGGAGCAATTTTGGCCCTTATGCTCGCATCGCGCCAACGCGTGCCGAAATGCTTCTGGAACGCGGAAATTGGAATAAAGGCACCGAAATCGTTGCCCGAAGCCCCTTCAGCCGCTTCACCTTCTTTTTTCAGGATGCCTATGACCCGGTATTTGTTGCCTCCCAGCTGCACGGTCTTCCCGAGCGCCGTACCGAACGGCCACAATTCTTCGGCCAGACCGGCCCCTATGACGGCGACACTACGGGCACCGAGCTCGTCGACTTCCGTATAGAAATACCCCTCTGCGAGATCCACGTCCTGGACGCGCGTATAATTGGCCTGCGTTCCCTGGATGCTGATCCGGGCGACAGATTCATGTTCGGATTTGGCCATACGCCCTGTATTCACGACTGCCGTGGCCGCTGAGACCAGACGCGCCTTACTGTTCAACGCTTCGGCCAGATCCTGCTCAATCCGGGGCCGGTTGATGAACTCCCACCACTTGGCGCCCGGACCATTTACCCACGGCCATCGCTCGATGTAGACCACATCCGTTCCCAGAGACGATATATCCTGCTCAAAGCCCTGTTCAATACCACTCACGATCGTGGCCATGGCTGTGACTGACACAATACCGATCACAATCCCGAGTGTCGTCAGAACAGCACGCATCTTGTTTCCAAAAACAGAGCGGATGGCGATCAGAAACGACTCCGAAAACTCGAACAGAAGACGGCGCACAGGGGGTATCGTTTGAATGAGGAAGGGAGAATGAACCTACGAAGGGCAGAAAGCGTAGTTGCACGCTACAACCGCCATCACACAATCATCATGAGCAAAGCAGGCATCCTGATTGAATTTCTGGCCTTTCTGAAGGAGCGAAAAAAATACTGGCTGCTGCCCATCGTGGTGGTATTGGTACTCGTAAGTCTCCTGATCGTCCTGACCCAGGGCTCGGCACTCGCTCCGTTCATATACGCGCTCTTCTGATCGTCAGCCCCGCTTGAGAACCATCTCGAACCGCAGTCGGTACTCTCTGTACACGGTATTGTAGTCGGACTTGACGAGCCGGAAACCACGTTCGAGAGCCATGATCGTCATGCCTGGATGCAGATTCGGGAAGGTATCAAACGCAAAGCGTCTGAACCCCATTTCTCTCGCGTGGTGTGCCATCTCTGACAGGAGTGCCGTCGCCACACCCTGCCTCCGGAACGCGGGCATGACCCCCCCTTTCGCAGAATAGAATATGAATCGGTTCTCCCTGTATCCCACCTTGAACCCGACCGGTGTGGTGCCGTGCCATGCGACCAGCATGAGCAGGTCGTCCCGTTCAAACGTGTTGATGATACGTTCCTCCCTGAAAATGGCCCGGTTCATTTCGCGGATCACGCCCAGCTGCTCCTTGCCAACCGACTCTATTCGAAGACCTGGCATTTCGCGAGCAGGGAGCACCTGCACCGGTGTATAATCGAACGACTCCATGACTGAAACTAGTAATTCCTGTGCACTTCCGGAAAAAAGGGCTTCATTTTTACCCTTGCCCCGTGTCGTTGGCTTGGCACAGGCCCTGTTCATAGATTGCACCGTCAGTCAATGAGGTGTGCATGGGCAAGATAATCGCGGTAGCGAACCAGAAGGGAGGCGTCGGCAAAACCACGACCTCGGTGAATGTTGCGGCGTCCATTGCGGCGATGGAGCACAGGACCCTGCTCATTGATTTCGATCCGCAGGCGAACGGCTCGTCCGGCGTGGGTGTCGATGTCAAGCAGGTGGACGGCTCCGCCTACGAAGTCCTGATCGGAGAAAAAACGGCACCGGAGGTCATTGTTCCGACTGAAATGGAATACCTCCATCTGATTCCAAGCCATATCAACCTGGTCGGCGCGGAAATTGAAATGATCGACGTAGTAGATCGGGAGCGTATTCTGCGGAAAGCCCTTGCTGAAGTGCGCAACTCGTACGACTTCATCATCATTGACTGTCCGCCAAGCCTTGGATTGTTGACCCTGAACTCCCTCACGGCCGCCGATTCGGTGATCATACCGGTACAGGCCGAGTATTTTGCGCTGGAGGGTCTCGGGCAGCTCCTCAATACCATCAAGCTTGTCCGGCGCCACCTGAATCCGGATCTGGAAATAGAGGGTGTTGCCCTGACCATGTTCGATACGCGACTGCGCCTGGCCAACCAGGTGGCGACGGAAGTGCAGCGCTACTTCGGCGACAAGGTCTTCCAGACCATCATCCAGCGCAACGTGCGCCTTTCGGAAGCCCCCAGTTTCGGCAAGCCGGTCATCATGTACGATGCGGCCAGCACCGGCTCCAGGAATTATATTGGGCTGGCACGCGAGATCATTGCAAACAACATGGCGTACCTGCAGACAGCGAACTGAGGCCTTCTTCCCATGACCAAACGAAAAGCCGCTCTCGGAAAAGGATTGGGCGCTCTGCTGCCCGATTCCGAACCGGGACACGCACCCAGCACGCAGGATCCGGACAGCCGCCTGTACAATTTTGAAGACCGTATCCGGACAGCCGGAAAGATTTCGGATATCGCCGTCGACCGCATCTCCCCGAATCCTTTCCAGCCGAGGGAGCATTTTGATGAGGCGGCGCTGGAAGAACTGGCGCAGTCCATACGCCATCTGGGTATCATTCAGCCACTGACCGTGCGCAGCCGCGGACCCAACCAGTACGAACTCATTTCGGGCGAGCGCCGCTTGCGGGCCGCCACACTCGCGGGGTTGGAACGCGTACCCGCCTTCGTACGTGAGGCCGATACGGAAGCCATGCTCGAAATGGCCATTGTCGAGAATGTGCAGCGGGAACAGCTGAATCCGATTGAAATCAGTCTTGGATACCGGCGCCTCATGGATGAGTGTGGACTGACGCAGGAGCAGGTAGCCGAAAAAGTGGGGAAAAGCCGGCCCGCTGTAGCAAACTACCTGCGACTGCTGAACCTCCCCCCTGTGATACAGGCTGGACTCCGTGACGGTCATCTGACCATCGGTCACGCCCGTGCCCTGCTCTCCCTTGGGACCGATGCCCTTCAGCGGGATGTCCTCGACGCCATCATCCAGAAAGGACTGTCGGTCCGGGAAACAGAGGCCCTGGTCAAGCGCCTGACCGCTCCGGCTCCTGCCAGCAAGAAGCCCGGAAAAGAGTCGCGGACCCTTCCGCAGCACATCCGACTGGAACTGGACCGGATGACCGATCGCATCCGGAACCGGCTGGGAACGAAAGTATCCATCAAGCCCGCCCCGGACGGGAAGGCGGGCCGCATTGAAGTGGAGTATTACTCGTCCGAAGACCTGGAGCGGCTGACCGACCTGCTCGCTGACAACTGATCTGTGTCATGCGCCGCATCCTCATGTTGTCTGTCCTGGCGACGGCCCTGGGAGCCATGCAGCCCGTTCGTGCACAGCTGGCGCACTCCCTGCCTGAGGACCACTCGCCGAGAGGCGCACTGTGGCGCAGTGCCGCCGTGCCGGGGTGGGGCCAGGTCTACAACCGGCAACACGTCAAGGTGCCGTTCGTCTACGCGGCGCTCGGTGCGTTGGTAGTCTCGACCGTTCGCAATCAACGCGACTACACGCTTTACCGGGACGCGTTCCAGTACAAGGCCTTCCAGGAACTGGTCGATTCAGGCCAACTCGAGAGCAACCCGAATGCCGAACTGTTACCCGCGTACAACACGCTCGTGGCCGAGTTCGGGCCCATTTCCTCGCGGCCTATCGAAACCCGCCGGAATAATTTCAGACGCAACCGTGACCTTTCGGCCATTGGCATCGGCTTTGTATATGGTCTGGCCATGCTGGACGCCTATGTAAGTGCTCATTTACTCGATTTTGATGTAGAAGAAGATCTCTCCATCCGACTGAAGGTCTCTCCCGTCGGGATGGGGCCGGCAGTTGGGTTCCGTTTTTGACACGGCAGCGTGCGAACCCGGCTCCCCGTCGTTGTAACCTGTTCCATCACAATACGTCCCATGACCATCCGCAGGACGACTTCCTACCACTGAACGAACCCATCATGCCCCACGGCAACAATTCAATTGGCTCCATTCCGGAACTGACGGATGCGACCGCTACGGCCAGGACCAGCGAGCCTGGTCTGTTCAGGAAATGCCATGCATTTTTCGACGAGTCGGGACTGTATGCGCAGGTCAAGGCAGCCGGTCTCTACCCGTATTTTCGCCCCATAGAGCGCAACGATGGTACGCGGGCCATCATGAACGGGCGGGAGATCATCATGGCCGGGTCCAACAACTACCTGGGCCTGCTCTCCGACCAACGTGTTCGTGAAGCCGCCGAGGCCGCCATCCACAAGTACGGGACCGGCTGCACAGGAAGTCGCTTCCTGAACGGGACACTGGACCTGCATATCCAACTCGAAGAGCGCCTCGCGCGATTCATGGGACGCGAGGCCTGCGTGCTGTTCTCGACCGGCTACATGACCAACGAAGGAGTCATCCAGTCTCTCGCTGGCAAAGGAGACTTCATCTATTCCGACAAGGACAACCATGCCTGCATCGTAGCTGGCACGCAACTCGCCCGGGCGGAAACCGTCCGATTCCGGCACAACGACCTGAAACACCTGCGCCTGCTGCTTGAGCGCTCCTACCTGGAAAATCCGGATGCAGGCCGCCTCATCGTCACCGACGGTGTCTTTTCCATGAACGGCGTGATGGCTCAGCTGCCGGAGCTGGCAGACCTTGCCGAAGAATTCGACGCCGTGTTGATGTCCGACGACGCCCATGCAGTAGGCGTAATCGGACCCGGTGGCCGCGGTACCGCCGCCCACTTCGATCTTGGAGATCGTGTCCACTTGACCACGGGCACATTTTCGAAGAGTTTCGCCTCGCTCGGCGGCTTCTGCGTCGGCGATGCTGATGTGATTGAATATATCCGTCACACGAGTTCCGCCCATATTTTCTCCGCATCCATGCCCCCATCGAACGTGGCGACGGTGCTGAAATGCCTGGAAATACTGGAGGAGGAGCCCTGGCGCCTTGATCGGCTGTGGGAAATCTCCGATTACATGCGGGAAGGCTTTCGGAGCGCCGGTTTCAATGTATGGACGAGTCAGTCACCCATCATTCCCGTCGTGGCGGGCAACATGCGAACGTGCTTCGAGATGTGGCGTGACCTGCTCGACGCTGGCGTGTTCGTGAACGCCGTCGTTCCTCCCGCCGTGCCGACCGGGCAATCGGTGCTGCGCACCTCCTACATGGCAACGCACACGAACGAGGACCTGGATTTCATTCTCGACGCCTTCTACCGCGTTGGGCGCAAGCACGGTATTGTCTCCAGCAACGGCAGTGCGGCCTGATGTCAGACACGGTGGTCAATCCGGTCACCTCGCGCCGGGACCTGCGGGCATTCATCCAGTATCCGTACGACGCCTATAGGGATGCACCGTTCTGGGTCCCGCCGCTTCGCATGGACACCAGGAATATTCTGAGCCGAAAGAAGAATCCGTTTTTTGAACACGGCGACATGGAGCTCTTCCTGGCCCGCGCGGCCGGTGGTCAGGTTGTAGGGCGCATTGCCGCGATTGTGAATGGCGAACATCTGCGCAAGTACAATGACAGCACCGGGTTTTTCGGCTTCTTCGAGACAAGTCCGGATCCGGCTGTATCCAACGCTCTGCTGTCAGCGGCCGCCGCATGGCTTAAAGCCCGGGGGCTGACGCACGTCCGGGGACCAGCCAACCCGTCCCTGAACGACACGGCCGGACTACTTGTTGACGGGTTCGAAAGCCAGCCGGCCATCCTCATGCCGTACAATCATCCCTGGTACGAGGAGCATCTGCTGGCATTCGGGTTTGAGCGGGCCATGACCATGTGGGCCTACTACACCAATATCAAATACCTCCAGGATGCCAAGCTGAAGCGCGGATCGGAACTCGTCCTGCGGCGCTACCCCGGCCTTCGCGTGCGCAACCTTGACATGAATCACTTCGCGCGCGATGCCGCCTACATCCGGGAAATATACAATGAGGCGTGGTCTGACAACTGGGGCCACGTACCCATGACGAACGCGGAATTCGATCACCTTGCAAAAGACATGAAGCAGATCGTGGACCCCCGCCTCGTCGTGCTCGTCGAGGATGAGGGCACACCCGTTGCGTTCGCCGTCTCTCTGCCCGACCTGAATTATGCTCTCAAGACGCTCCCGGATGGCCGCCTGCTTCCATTCGGACTCGCGAAGCTGCTTCTGCTTGCCAAGAGCGGCGTCATCCGCGAAATCCGCATGCCCCTCATGGGTGTGCGTCGCTCTTACCACGGACGTGGACTCGATGCGCTGGTCATCAACGAAACCATCCAGAAGGGCCGCCGCATGGGCATTACCGGCTGCGAAATGAGTTGGGTCCTCGATTCGAACAGCCGCCTGAAGAGCGCTCTGTCGGCCCTCAATTCAGCGGTCGACAAGGAATATGGACTCTACGAAATGCGACTCCCATGAACGATGTGCGGTACGTCTGGTTTGATCTCGATGACACGCTGCTCGACCACAAGGGCGCTGAATCCCGGGCGCTCGCTGCGCTCTGGGAAGCACATCCACATATTTTTGGAGATGCGGCGCACGGCGATATACTGACTGCCTATGCCCAGGTCAACCGGCGTGTCTGGTCGGAGTATGCCGCGGGCAAGCGCACCAAGGATGGCGCCAAGTATGGTCGATTCGAACTGCTCATCGATGATGTGAACCCATCGGCAGCACCACACGCCGCCGCCCTGGCCGATGAGTACCTCCGCCTGTACGCCCAGCATTGGAGTTGGGTGGATGGCGCGGGCGATGCACTGATGCGCATTGCAGCGCGCGTACCTGTCGGGCTCATGACCAACGGTTTTACAGAAGTACAGCGCGCGAAACTCCGGCAATTCCCTGAATTGGGTCAGGCCTGTGCACACATTGTCGTCAGTGAGGAAGTAGGTGTCCTCAAGCCGGATGTGCGCCTGTTTCGTCACGCGGAGCAGCTTTGTGGCCATACAGCCCATAACCTGCTCTACGTTGGGGACTCACTTACTTCGGACGTCGCCGGCGGTCTTGGAGCAGGTTGGCAGGTCGCCTGGTACCGGGGTGACGAGCACGACTCACCGCAGGTGTGGTCGTTCCACGACTGGACGGAGCTGGCAGAGCGACTCGGATGTGTAAGGGCCTGATACGAGCTGAGGATTTCGCGCCATGGCCCCGAAACAAAAAAAGCCACCCGAAACCGGGTGGCTTTTTTGCGGACAGCCGCCTCTTTCGAAACGACCGGCCAAATGTTCTCCCGACGCGAGAACCTTCCCGAAGGAAGGTTCTTGTCTTTTGGTGGATGGAACAGCACACAAGGCCCTGTTCCGCCAACCGACGATCACCGAAGTGAACCGTCAGCAGGTTCTCCATCGCATGGGCACACGATAGATGATGTCTCTCCGCGCCTCAGCGCCTCACACAGCCAGTCCGCTCCGAAAAACGCCCGGCCGGTGACGCGTGATAGCCTGTCGTGTCCTTGCATCCGAACGCACCCTTTGTGGGGCCCGCCCACCGGGTACGGCTCGCGACGCGCAGGTTCACCTGCCACACCCCACCGACCCGGAGGTCCAATGAAGTGCAACACCTTCCTGGCGTCTCGGCCCGTACACAGCCGAGAGATGCCTATTCAACAGTCGGCAGCACGTGCAATGCGTAATTGCGTGAGAAACTTCTCATGCAGCCTAAAGACTCAGTCGCGTCAAGGAACGGTGCCGTCAGGCACTGGGAGAATTATAAATCCAAATGGATGTCAAGTCAACGCTGACTATTCAACAAAGAGTTCACACGGTTGTCCACACGGTTGTCCACATGCCACCGGTGTACCCCCATGCGCGCTGCTGGCATAAAATGTGAAGGGCCCGGCCTGGCGGCCGGGCCCTTCACTGCCCATAGTCACTGCGCGACTGAGTAAGCCAGAACGGCTTTGAACCAGGCGGCATGAGTGGCGGCAAGGTACATAAAAGAACGCCGCATCTCCAAATCCAATAACGGCATCCTGACCCACATGGACTTCAGAACAGCAGGAACACCCTTTTAAACCACCCAAGTAGCTAGCGCAATAACGGATGTCAAAAAATCTGACGAAGGAAAATGGATAGTGCCGACGGCTCCAGGAGCAGCGTCGTAACGAGCCCACCGATAGCTCCCCCCAAATGGGCTTCGTGTGCAATTCCGCCCAGTGCCCCTTTCTGCCTCTGCTTCATCGCGTAGACCGAGAAGCCCAGGAAGCCGACCGCAAACAACCATGCTGGCATCCAGATCGCAAAAAACAATCCAATGCGGTCGAAAGGCCGGAATAGGCAGAATGCCAATAGAACGCCCGAGATGGCTCCCGAAGCTCCGACGGCAGCGTAGGCATGCGACTCCTTTTGCCACCACAGTGTAACCCCATGGGCCACAAGCTCGCTCACGAAATACACGAGCAGAAATCCGGCCGATCCGAGGAGCTGTTCGAGTGCAGGACCAAAGAAAAACAATGTCAGCATATTGAAGGCCAGGTGGCCAGGTCCAGCGTGGACAAATCCTGCCGTCAAAAGTCGATAGTACTCCCGGTCGCGCAGTACCCGGGCCGGTCTGAAGGAAAGACGATCCATCAGGCTCTGGTCTCCCCACAGCGCATATCCGCTCACCATCAGATTGACGAGGATCAGGAGGATGGTGAAAGGCGTCTCTGTAAACATGGCAGATTCCGATGGGATCGTGGGCAGTGGAAGCGATGTACGTCACGCAGGAGGACAGGATTCCCTCCCTTGCGCGCACCCGTTGGCACTCGTACAATGGAGCCCTACCCAGAGCGTATTGAACAGCCACGTCCTCTCCCCGTCACAACCACCTGCCACCCCAAACGTCATGAAACTGCTCTTCGCCACCGATCTCAAAGAACCTGCCTACATTACAGATGCCGTACAGAACCTGGCGTCCAGGCTCGACGCCGAACTGTTCGTGGTGCATGTCCATGTTCCCACCCCGACAACGCCACTCGGCGTGGATCCCCTGAGTGGTTTCGGAGAAGTCTCCTACGCCCTGTATGATCCGACCGTGGAGGAAAGCATCGTAGAGGCTGAACAGCACGATTTCGACACCTTCGTGCAGCAACGCTTCGAGCGCCCCGTACGACCCGCCCTGCACAGCGGCGACCCGGCCCGCGTCATTCTGGAAGATGCCGCGCGTCTCGAAGTAGATATGATTCTTCTCGGCAAGCCACGGCATTCGGCCATAGAACGCATGCTGCTTGGAAGTGTCACCAACACCGTCGCTCGTGAATCGAAGCAGATGGTCGTCCTGCTGCCTATGACCTGAAGCGGTTGTACCCTTCGTCAAGAAAAGCGGCAAACCGCTCTGCATTCATCATGCCGAAGGATCGGCGTATCAGTGTTTCTCCATCTGGCGCGACGACCGCGTAGGTCGGCAGCGCCACAATTCCGGTCAGCCGGAGTTGATAGCGATGAAACTCATCGCCCCGCTCCGGACCATCTGTATAGAGCTTCAGCCGAACAAAGTTGTTCGCCAGGCGCTCGGCCACCTCCGCCCTTGGAAACACGTTCGTTTCCATGGCGCGGCAGTTGGTACACGTATAGCCCGTAAAGTCAACGAAGATAGGAAGCCCCCGCTCGGATGCTTCCGCGACGGCAGCATCTATATCGTCCACGTGCCACCCGTCATCTGCTCCGGCCGGCACGGACCCCGGACTGGCGCCGAGCATGTTAAAGAGCCCCGTATCGGTGGCCTGTCGGGGTGGCAGGTAGGCGTCGAGCGCATTCAGCGGCGAGCCAAGGAGGCCCGGGAGCATGTACAGTGACAATACAAAAAACGTCGTGGCAGCGATGAGCCGGCCCGCACCAATACTTTCCACCGGCGGTTCGTGAGACAGGCGCAGTTTCCCAATCAGGTACAGCCCGGCAAGGAAAAAGAGGACAAGGATAATGGCAATACCCAACGGACGGGACAGAAGGCCCCATCCCCAGACCAGATCGGCATTGGAGAAAAACTTCACAGCAGCCGCCAGTTCCACGAAACCCAGGACCACCTTGATAACATTCATCCAGGAGCCGGACTTGGGCAGGCGTTGCAGCGCGTTGGGAAAGAGCGCGAAGAGCACGAAGGGCGTCGCAAACGTGGCCGAGTACACGACCATTCCCGCGACGGGGAACAGCCAGGACCCACCCGCTGCTGCCGCCAGTAGACCGGCCACAAAGGGCGCCGTGCACGAAAAGGAGACGAGCGTAAGCGTGAGCCCCATGAAAATCACTCCGCCGTGTCCTCCTGTTGACGAACCGAGCGCATGCACCCGGTTCAAGAGCCCAGACGGCACCCGCAGTTCAAAGAGCCCGAGCAGGGACAGCCCAAAGACCACCAGGACAAGTGCGATGAACAGGTTTACGAACGGATTCGATGCAATGGTCTGCGCACCGGCCGCACCGACAACAATAGCCATGACAATGCCGATGACGGTAAACGTTGCCACGATCGATATCCCATACGTCGATGCCAGGCGAACCGACGCCGCCCGGTCGTCCGCATGTTTCGTGAAATACGATACCGTGAGTGGAATCATCGGAAAAACGCACGGTGTAAGCAGCGATGCCAGACCGGCGCCGAGCGCCAGAAGCAGAAAGCCAGCCATCCCCTCCATGGGTGCACTTCCACCGCCAGTTGAACCATAATTGTCGCCAGCGGAGCTCGCCGATCCATAGGACGCCACGAGGGCTTTCTCCAGGTCATCCGGTGCAGCGCCCAGTTCTGCATCCGCAGACGCTGTCGTCAGGGATACCGGCACCGTCTCTGTTTCAGGCCGCAGGCACACGCCGAAGTCGTCGGAGCATATTTGGTACCGGACGCTGGCCTCGAGATTGTGGACCGGCCCCTGATCGGCAAGGGCCGAGTCGACATCCACGACTGACGTAAACACGGCCTCGTCGTGGAACCACGTGAGTGTCATGTCGAAGTTTTCGTCATGACCCTGTTCCGGGCGCGACTGCCCCATATCCGGACGGGGTACGATTCCACCCGGAAGCGACGACCAGTCGACCTTTACTCCGAATGGGCGGGCCCCTACGGTCCGCTCCGGCATCTCGGAGTCGAGCGCGTACATTTTCCAGTCCCCCTCTCCCTCAATCGTCGCCGTGAAGCGGACAATGGCTGCTCTACCGGGCGAAACGCGCTCAGGAACAACATCAACGGCCCACGTCACATAGTCGCTCGGCAGACCTATGTCGGGACCGGTGTTCAGTCCGAAATCCTGGCCGAGGGCGGCCGGCGCAGCCACGAATGCCACAAGCGCAAACGCGGCTGTGAAAACGCGTCGCACAAAGCGTGGAGGGGTATCGTCAGGAAAAGAAAAGGGATTCACGACAGTGGGTACGGCTGGGTAACAACAGGAACGTCCGCACACTCACCTGGTTCGGGAGCGGCGTATGTCTGTGAGCCTCACCGGACCTGCCGTTACACGGTCACGACGTGGCGACTTCGGGTTCCACGCGCACCTTGATGGTGGCGTCAACTTCCGGATGCAGCTTCACGGTAGCCGTATACACGCCGAGCATCTTGATGTCGTCTTCGATCTCGATTTTGCGGCGATCTACGGTGACACCCTGTGCGGCCAGGCCATCTGCGATGTTGTTGGTCGTGATGCTTCCGAAAATGCGGCTTTCTTCACCCACCTTCGCAAACACTACGACTTCCATTCTGGCCATTTCCTTGGCCAGATTCTGGGCGTCGTCCTTCTTCTTGCTGAGCTTGCGCGACTGCTGCCGGCGTTCCTCTTCGAAAGCCCGGATGACCGATGCGGTTGCCTGGCGTGCCAGGCCGCGGGGAATCAGGAAATTGCGGCCAAAACCAGGCTTGACCGAAACGATCTCGCCCTGTTCACCCAATTTGTCTACATCTTCCAGGAGTAATACTTGCATGACGTTGGAAATTCTTACTTGAGCGAGTCAGCGACGAACGGAATGAGTGCCATGTGCCTGGCCCGTTTTACGGCGCGTGTGAGTTGGCGCTGGAACTTGGCTGAAACACCAGAAATGCGACGGGGAAGAATTTTTCCCTGTTCGTTCAGGAACTGCTTCAGCATATCGACTTCCTTGTAGTCGACGTATTCCGGTTCGGTGAATTTCGTCTCGGGAGACATGGTAGGAAGAATGTCTTTCTTCATGTTACTCGGTGACCGCGGTTTTTTCCTGTGCCTTTCTGCCCTGGTTTGCTTCGAAATGACGAAGCATCTTGGCATCGAGCCGGAGTGTCATGTAACGGAGAATGTTGTCGTCGATTTCAAGCGCACGCTCCAGACGGGGAATAAGCGCCCCGATGGAACGGAAGTGCATATTGACATAGTAGCCATTGCGCTTCTTCTCGATGGGATACGCCAGTCGGCGACTCCCCCATTCGTCTACCTCGAGGATTTCTCCTCCTGCATCGGAAACGTATTCCGTTATGCGCGCGACAAGTTCTTTGACCTGTTCATCGCTGATTACCGAGTTGACGATGTACGTCAACTCGTACGTATTTCTCGTAGCCATGGAATCCCTATGGATTATTGGATGACAGCCCGTTGCGCAAAGCAACGAGCAGGGACTGTTGTACAGAACGGCAATATACGCCATTTCCTGAAATACATCACCCCTTTACCCAATCTCCACAGCGCGGTCCTGCCGGTCCCGTCAGAGCGACGCCAGTCGATCGGCGTTCTCGGCCGTACGCAAAGATCGGATGATGGGATCGAGATCACCTCCCACTACTTTTTCGAGCGCATGATTCTTGTCCTCTCCCTCCAGGCGGTGATCCGTGACACGACCCTGCGGCCAGTTGTACGTCCGGATCTTGGCCGACCGGTCGCCCGTGCTGACCATGGACTTGCGCTGCTCCGACCGCTCCGCGTGGCGCTCCTCGAGCTCGCGCTCGTAGAGTCGCGAACGCAGGACACGCATGGCCTTGTCCTTGTTCTTGTGCTGACTTTTCTCGTCCTGGCAGGTCACCACCAGACCGGTTGGGATGTGCGTCAACCGCACGGCGGAATCGGTTGTATTCACGCTCTGGCCACCTGGACCACTCGAGCGGAAGACATCCACCTTGATGTCATTGGGGTGCACCTCGACATCCACCTCTTCCGCCTCCGGAAGCACAGCTACTGTAGCGGCTGACGTGTGGATACGCCCCTGGGACTCCGTCGCCGGGACCCGCTGGACGCGGTGCACGCCGCTCTCGTACTTCATGGTTCCGAAGGCGTCATTTCCACTGATCGAAAAAATGATTTCCTTGAATCCCCCCTTCGTCCCCTCCGACATCTCGATCAATTCGACCTTCCAGTTCCTGGTTTCGGCGTACCGCGTGTAGATGCGATACAGATCCCCGGCAAACAGCGCGGCCTCGTCTCCTCCTGTACCTGCACGAATCTCGACGATGGCATCTTTCGAATCCTCAGGGTCTTTGGGAATGAGCAGAAAGCGGAGTTCACTCTCTACGTTCGGAAGCCGCTCGTCCACATCGCGGAGTTCCGCCCGCGCAATATCACCGAGTTCCGTATCCCGTTCGCTCTGAACCATTTCCCGAAGGTCGGCCGCCTCCGCCATGAGTTCCTCGTACAGATCGGCATGCTCGACCACTTCTTTGAGCGACGTGTGCTCGCGTCCGAGCTCCCTCATCCTCACCGGGTCCGTGGCGACGTCGGGGTCGGCCATGAGCGCCATGATTTCCTTGTAACGGCGTCGAATGCCGTCCAGCACATCGGGTTTGATCATCGGGGAGGTTCGAACTGAAACTGATTCGCAGAATGAGACTCACGCCAGTACGACGTGTGCCGTGAGGCGGCCAATATAGCGCTTCAGGGTGATTCCTGACGATTGGCACGCTTTGTGCAAAGAGGGTGCCCGTACCCATCATACCTCAGACATGCTCGCTTCGCCCTATCACCAGATAACCGCGTCCAATGCCATACGCGGCATCCTTCTCTGGATACTGACGGCCTGTACAGTTTTCTATATCATCAATGGACTGGCCACCCGTCCGCTCCCCGTTCCTGTCGAAAATTTCCGCCAGGAAGGGATGTCAGATGAGCACGTGCTGTCCATTGCCCTGCAGCGCGCCATAGACAAACGGTCGAACAGCTGGTGGATCAACGATCACGACGTCTACCTCGTCTTCGATTCCACGCGAGACTACCGGATAAGCCAGGCTATGTACGCCGCCTACGATATCCGCATGTCAGAAGACGCCCGCAGCGAGAAAATCGCCATCCTGCCATCCGACCGCAGGCGCGTGGCGGGTATGCGGCCGTAGAAGCGTGTTGAGCTCGCCAAGCACCGCGGGTCACTCTCGCGCGTTCATTCGACAGTGACGCTCTTGGCAAGATTCCGCGGCTGGTCCACGTCACAGCCCCGCAGGACAGCAATGTGGTAGGACAGGAGCTGCATCGGAATCACGGTCATGAGCGGGCTCAGGAATTCGAGCGTCTTGGGCACACAGATCACGTGTTCACACAGTTCGTCAAGCTCCCTGTTGTTGTCATCCGTGATGACGATCACATTTCCGCTGCGCGCCACGACTTCCTCGATGTTCGAGACCACCTTCCCGTACGTACTGTTGTCACGCAGTGCAATGAACACGACGGGCATGAACTGGTCAATCAGCGCGATCGGACCGTGCTTCATCTCGGCCGCCGGATAGCCTTCGGCGTGGATATAGGAGATCTCCTTGAGCTTGAGTGCCCCTTCAAGTGCAACCGGGAAGTTGAAGCCGCGCCCGAGATAGAGGAAATTTGACGCTAAACGGTTCAATTTGGCAATATCCCGGATCTGCTTCTCCGTGCGGAGTGCCTTGGATATTTTCTGCGGGATGGCGTGCAGTTCCAACAGGTATTCGGCAAAGGTCTCTGGCGAAAGCGTGCGGTCCTTACCAAGCGCCAGGGCAATCATGGTCAGTACGGTAACCTGCGCCGTGAACGCCTTCGTTGATGCCACGCCGATTTCCGGTCCCGCGTGCAGGTAGACGCCGGCATCGGTTTCCCGGGCAATGGTCGATCCAACCGTATTCACAATGCCGTAGACAGGAACGCCCTTGGACTGGGCTTCCCGCACGGCCGCCAACGTGTCGGCCGTCTCGCCCGACTGCGAAATAACAATCACACAGTCGTCCGGATGCAGGATCGGATCGCGGTACCGGAACTCCGAAGCGTACTCGACCTCAACCGGAATCCGCGCCAGCCCTTCAATCAGATATTCGCCCACCATGGCCGCGTGCCAGGACGTACCGCATGCGGCAATCACAATCCGCCGTGCATTCCGGATCCGGTCCATGGAGTCGGCCAGACCACCAAGCACGATGTCCGTCCCTACACGCCCCCGCATGCAGTCTTCAATCGAAATCGGCTGCTCGAAGATCTCCTTGAGCATGAAGTGCGGATACCCGCCCTTCTCGATCTGCTCCAGATCCCACTCCAGTTCATGGATTTCCTTCGACATGATCTCGTTGTCGATGGTGCGCACCTCGAAGCCAGCGCGACGAATGACCACCATCTCCCCGTCATTCAGATACACCACCCGGCGCGTGTGCTCCACGATGGGCGCGGCGTCAGAGCCCAGGAAATACTCCCCGTCGCCTACACCTACGACAAGCGGACTGCCATTCCGGGCTGCAATCATCAGATCCGTATCAAGTGACGAGACGAGCGCGACGCCGTAGGTACCATCGACCTGCGTCAGTGCCTGGCGCAGCGATTCTTCCAGACTACTTCCTGTCAGCTGCATGACCTCTTCCACGAGGCGCACGAGCACCTCCGTATCGGTCTGACTGTAGAATGTGTACCCCTTGCTGGATAACCGCGTCCGGAGCGCCGCGTAATTCTCGATGATACCATTGTGTACGAGGGCAAACGTGCCGTCCGTACTCAGGTGGGGATGTGCATTCTCGTCGCTGGGAAAGCCGTGCGTGGCCCAACGTGTATGACCAACACCGACGTGTCCTGGGAGTCCGGCGCCTACCGACGCCTCCAGCGCCGCGACCTTCCCCAGCTTTTTGCGGACGTGCAATCCGTCATCATCCACAACGGCCACACCGGCCGAGTCGTATCCGCGGTATTCGAGCCGCTTCAGGCCCGTTACAATAACGTCAGCAGCGTTTTGATGGCCGAGATATCCTACAATTCCACACATGGTATCACCTGTTACACTTGTACTCGAACGTCATATCACGCGGTATCTACTGCGGACGGGCGAACCGATCGCCCGACCACCTGCGCCACTTCCCGAACCCGGTCCATGAGATCCCTGAACTGGTCTGGAAACAGAGACTGGGGCCCGTCCGACAGCGCCTCGTCCGGATTCGGATGCACCTCGATCATGAGGCCATCCGCGCCAGCTGCTACGGCCGCCAATGCCATGGGCGCTACTTTGTTGCGAATACCTGTTGCATGGCTGGGGTCCACAATGACCGGCAGATGACTCTTGGACTTGACCACCGGCACAGCCGACAGATCGAGCGTATTGCGCGTCGACGGCTCGAAGGTACGGATCCCCCGTTCACACAGTATTACGTCCGGGTTATCGGCCGACAGAATATACTCGGCGCTCATGAGCCACTCCTCAATGGTCGCAGACAGGCCCCGTTTCAGCAGCACCGCACACCCGGACTGTCCGACCGCCCGAAGCAGCGGATAGTTCTGCATATTGCGCGCTCCGATCTGAAGAATATCTGCATAGCGCGCCACGAGGTCAACCTGGCCGCTTTCCATGACCTCTGTCACGACGCGCATACCGTGGGCATCGGCCGCATCGCGCATCCAGCGAAGTCCCGGCTCGCCGTGGCCCTGGAACGAATAGGGCGACGAGCGCGGCTTGAAGGCACCCCCACGCAGTATGCGCGCACCCGCTGCCGCCACCTGCCGGGCACTCTCATGGATCTGCTCCTCGCTTTCGACACTGCACGGCCCCGCCATTACGGCCAGCTCCATTCCACCCACCGTCACGCCGCCCAGGTCGACGACGGTCTCCGTATCCCTCCATGTTCGCGATGCGAACTTGTACGGGGCCGTAACACGATGCACTTCGGCCACGCCGTCAATAAGCAGGATGTGCCGATGATCGAATTCCGGCTTCACGCCAATGGCTCCCAGCACCGTCTGCCGACTGCCTGACGAACGGTGCACATCGAAACCGAAGGCGTTCAGCTTCTCAATAACCTGCTCAATCCGGGCTTCTTCCGCGCCCACCTCCATGATTACGACCATCGGTCACGCCTCGATTTGTACCAGATGATAACTTTTCTTTCCCTTCCTGAGTACGAGCAATTCTCCTTCAATCAGGTGCGATGCGGTGATCACAGCCTGCTCATCGCCCTGGCGCTCGTTGTTCACGAACAGCCCGCCCGCGCGCACCAGACGGCGCGCCTCGCCGCGCGATGCCGTCAGCCCCGTCCGCTCACAGAGCTCAAGAATGCCGGTCCCATCTCCCGAGAACGCCTCCCGTGGCAGCACGGTCGAAGGCACGTCATCAAATATATCCCGCAGATCCTTCACCGGGACCTTGTCCAGCGCGCCGCCGAACAGCACAGCCGCCGCTTCCTCGGCCTGGTCACGTTCCGCCTCGCCGTGCACGAGAGCGGTAACCTCGCGGGCCAGGACCCGGTGCGCCTCCCGTCTTCCCGGCTGCGCCTCATGGATATCGGAAAGCTCCGAAATGGCATCCTCTGAAAGCCACGTGAAGTACTTCAGGTACGGCACCACGTCCCGATCGTCCGTATTCAGCCAGAACTGATAGAACCGGTAGGGACTCGTCCGCTCCGGGTCGAGCCAGATCGTTCCGGACTCCGTTTTCCCGAACTTGGTACCCGAAGCGTTGGTCACGAGTGGAAACACCAGACCGTGCGCCTTGCGGGAACTGGCCTTGCGGACCAGGTCAATCCCCGCCATGATGTTGCCCCACTGGTCCGATCCTCCCATCTGGATATCACAATCGTGCGTCCGGCTGAGTTCCAGGAAGTCGTAGGCCTGGAGCATCATGTAAGTGAACTCAGTGTAGGATATGCCGTCTTCCGACTGTACGCGGCGCTTCACGGACTCCTTGGCCAGCATATAGTTGACCGTAAAGTGCTTGCCGACATCCCGAAGGAACTCCACGAGCCCCATCGGGCCGAGCCAGTCCAGGTTGTTCACCATCAGCGCCGCATTTGACACGGCTCCAAAATCAAGGAAAGGTTCCAGCTGCGTCTGGATTCCCCGCAGGTTTTCCTCGACCGCATCCCGCGTCAGCATCTGCCGCTCGGCCGTCTTGCCACTCGGGTCTCCGATCAGGCCCGTCCCGCCCCCAACCAGTGCCACGGGGCGGTGCCCGAACCGCTGCATGCGGGCCAGACCCATGATGGGGAGCAGCGAGCCAACGTGCAGGCTCGATGCCGTAGGGTCGAACCCGATGTACGCCGTGCGCGAGCCCGAGGCCGTCCATGCGTCAAATTCCGGGGTGGCATCGTACACGAGCCCGCGCCACGAGAGCTCTTCAAAAATCGTCTTCGACATGAATTACCAGTATCGTTCAAGAGTAAACTTTTCGCCCAGATACCTGCGGCGCACTTCCGGATCGGAGGCCAGCGCCTCGGCCGTCCCCTGTTTCAGGATCGATCCTTCGTAGAGCAGATACGCACGATCGGTGATAGCCAAAGTTTCGTGCACGTTGTGGTCGGTGATCAGAACCCCGATTCCCCGTTTCTTGAGACCCGCCACAATGGCCTGGATGTCTTCCACCGCGATCGGATCCACGCCCGCGAACGGTTCATCGAGCAGGAAGAACCGAGGCCGTGATGCCAGGGCGCGGGCAATTTCTGTGCGCCGCCGTTCGCCGCCCGAGAGCATGTACCCTTTCGACCGGCGCACCTTCTCAAGACCAAACTCACCAATGAGTTGCTCCACCCGCTCGCGCCGCTCAGCGCGGGAGAGCGGCATGTATTCGAGCACGGCCTCAATATTCTGCTCAACAGAAAGGGCAGAAAAAATAGATGCCTCCTGGGCCAGGTATCCCACGCCCCGACGCGCCCGCTCATACATGGGAAGCCGCGTAATGCACTCGTCTCCTATGAATACCTCCCCCTCGTTCGGGCGAACGAGCCCCACCATCATGTGAAACGTGGTCGTTTTCCCCGCGCCGTTCGGCCCGAGGAGCCCCACGATTTCTCCCTGCTGTACACTCAACGCGACAGACTTCACCACCGTCCGCTTCCGGTACCGCTTCACGAGGCCTTCCGCACGCAGCTCAAGTCCACCCTCGGGCACCGATATCTCGTCCTGCTGCAGGCTCTCCACCTCGGTCGCCGCCCGCTCGAGTTGCCGCACGAACCGCGTCTCGTCGGTTTCCTCGTCGCCCGCCACGGGAGCAACCGGGCTGTTCGGAATCATGCGGTACGCGCGCCGCCAGGCCGCCACCGCATCGGCACTGCGCCCCACCGACTCGTAGGCCTGCGCCAGAAGCACATGCGCCAGTACGAACGTGGGAATCATGGCCACGGTCTGCTCCAGAAGTGGAATCGCCTCCTCTGGCGCACCCTCCTTGAAGTGCCCAATGGCCTGTTCTATTTCAGCAAGTGCCATATCAATCCTGCTGTCTGGAGTCTGCCGCCTGTAACCTCTTCCGCCCGTCAATCCGCTCGGCCGAGAGACCGCGCATGCGGTCGCGCAGCCTTTCCCGATCCGGTTGTCGATGGGGAACCCATACGTAGCCTGGAAGATCTCGAACCTGTTCAAACAGGTTTTCCGTGTATTCGGTCCCGGCCGTCTCCCCGAGGAAAAGCACTTCGGTCGGCTCGCCGCCCTTGAGCGCCACGAACACCGTGTCCGACAGCGCATCGAAGGCCAGCGTCCGGCCGGCCTCGTCGTCCTCCACGTACAGAATCACCTCCGCGTTCGGAAACAGCCGCATGGACGTCAACTCCTCCCGGCGCGTCACGGCGTGGAGGAACCGTCCTTTCATCTGGTCGATGCGGGGCGTGTTGCTGCCCGCTTCGCCGGAGGGGCTGCCGCTGTGGCGGGCCACGAAGACGGATCCGAATGCTTTCAGCGAATCGGCCCCGCCGGCGACCGCTGCCTCCCCGTCCCCCTCCGCCTGCCCTTCCAGACCGGCCGGCCCGTCCTTCTCCGCCAGCAAGTCTGGATCCGCGGTGAACGGCTCCGCAAAGAGGCTGTCCGACGTGACCTGCACGCCCTCGTACCAGGCCTGTACTCCCCCGAAGAACCGGCGCTGCTGACCCAGTGCGCCATCGACAACGACCATCGAGTCGCGGGGGGACGCGCCCCCATCGCGGGGCCCCCCCACCACGGACCACCCCCGGCAGCGCGCCCCCCCCCCAACGGCGGGC
>JAJCYQ010000015.1 GCA_029262835.1 Bacteroidota bacterium | reverse complement strand
GCATGTTACCCTCTACCCGCTTTGCAAGCACGGTCGTGATTGCGGCGGTGAGTGTCGTCTTACCGTGGTCAACGTGACCAATCGTGCCCACGTTCACGTGGGGCTTCGTGCGCTGAAATTGTTCTTTAGCCATGTCCTTGTTCGGCTTGTCTATGGATTATTCTGCCGATACCGCTCCAGCGGCAGAGGCGATGATTTCGTCACGAACACTCTTCGGAACTTCCGCGTAGTGATCGAACTGCATACTGTACAGGGCCCGGCCCTGCGTGATGGATCTCATGTCGGTGGAGTATCCGAACATGGACGAAAGCGGTACGAAGGCCTTGATGACCTGAACGTCGTTACGCTGACCCATGCTCTCAATACGACCGCGACGGCTGTTCAGGTCACCGATCACATCTCCCATGTATTCTTCCGGCGTCACGACCTCGACGGCCATGATCGGCTCCATGAGTTTGGGACCGGCTTTACGGGCGGCCTCGCGGAAACCCATGCGCCCGGCGATCTCGAAAGACAACTGATCCGAGTCCACGTTGTGGAATTTCCCGTCGTATAGGCGCACCTTGATACCCTCAACAGGATATCCGGCGAGCGGTCCCTGCAGCATGGCGCTCTGCACCCCCTTGCCGACCGACGGAATGAACTCACGCGGGATGGATCCACCTTTGATGTCGTCAATGAATTCCAGACCGACTTCTCCTTCGTCGGCGGGACCCACTTCCATCCAGACCTCGGCGAACTGACCGCGACCACCCGACTGTTTCTTGTGGGTGTACTTGTGATCGACGGTCTGCGTAATGGCCTCGCGATAGGAGACCTGCGGCTTGCCAACGTTGGCTTCCACTTTGAACTCCCGCTTCAACCGGTCGACAATGATCTCGAGGTGTAGCTCTCCCATGCCGGCAATGATGGTCTGCCCCGTTTCATGGTCGACCGAGACCTTGAACGTTGGGTCCTCTTCAGCCAGCTTCTGAAGACCCTGGCCCAGCTTGTCACTGTCTGCCTTGGACTTCGGCTCAATGGCAATCCGGATGACGGGCTCGGGGAAGTCCATTTTTTCGAGGATGACCTCGGAGTCCGGATCCGTGAGCGTGTCGCCCGTACGGACATTCTTCAGTCCGACGGCCGCCGCAATATCACCCGCCTGTACGGCTTCGATGTCTTCACGGTGGTTGGAATGCATGAACAGCAGACGCCCAACCCTCTCGCGCTCGCGCGACGTGGCATTGAGAACGGCCGAGCCTTTTTCCAGCTTACCGGAATACACACGGATGAACGTAATCTTGCCCACGTACGGATCCGTCATGATCTTGAATGCGATAGCACTGAACGGACCCGTCGGATCCGGGGCACGCGTGACTTCCTCGTCTGTCTTGGGATCAACACCCGTAATCGGCGGCACGTCAAGCGGGCTGGGAAGGTAATCAATGATACCGTCCAGGAGGCGCTGAACGCCCTTGTTCTTGAACGCCGAGCCGCAGAAGACCGGCGTGATGTCCATACTGAGAGCCGCCGTACGTACAACCTCCTTCAGTTCTTCGGCCGTGATGTCCTCGCCTTCGAGGTACTTCATCAGCAACTCGTCGTTATGCTCGGCAACCGCTTCGAGAAGATTGATTCGCCAGTGGCGGGCATCCTTTTGGAGATCGGCAGGAATATCGATCTCGTCGAAGGTGGAACCCTGGGTCTCATCGTGCCAGATGATGGCCTTGTTCCGGATAAGATCAATGACCCCCTTGAACATTTCCCCTTCACCGATGGGTACCTGTACAGGAACCGGATTGGCCTTCAGTCTGTCCCGCATGGCCTGGATGGCGCCCTCAAAATTGGCACCCGTCCGGTCCATCTTGTTCACAAACGCAATACGCGGCACATGGTACTTGTCGGCCTGGCGCCACACGGTCTCTGACTGCGGCTCCACGCCACCAACGGCACAGAACAGCGCAACAGCGCCGTCAAGCACACGCAGGGAGCGCTCAACTTCTACCGTAAAGTCAACGTGGCCGGGTGTATCGATGATGTTGATACGGTGATCGGCCCACTCACACGTAGTAGCGGCAGAAGTAATCGTGATTCCCCGCTCCTTCTCCTGTTCCATCCAGTCCATCGTAGCGCCGCCATCATGGACTTCACCCATGCGGTGCAGACGACCTGTATAGAAAAGGATCCGCTCCGTGGTGGTTGTCTTACCCGCATCAATATGGGCCATGATGCCAATATTGCGCGTACGCTCGAGGGGGAATAGTTTGGTCTTGCTCATGTTCTGTTAGAATCGGAAGTGGGCAAAGGCCTTGTTGGACTCCGCCATTCGGTGCGTGTCGTCCTTTTTCTTGATGGCTCCACCCTCTCCTTTGGCGGCGGCCAGAATTTCTGCAGCAAGGCGGTTGGCCATGCTCTTGTCGTTGCGCGCGCGGGCATACTGGATGAGCCAGCGGAACGCCAATGCCGTTCTGCGGTCCGGTCGGACCTCGATGGGAACCTGGTAGGTGGCACCGCCTACGCGACGACTGCGGACCTCGACGAGTGGCGCAACATTATTGATCGCCTTGTGGAAGACCTCCACGCCGGGCTCGCTGGCACGCTCCTCCACGACGTCGAACGCCTGGTATACGAGGCCGCGTGCCACGTTTTTCTTGCCATGCTGCATGACAGCATTGACGAACTGGGAAACGAGCACATCCCCGTAAACGGGATCTGCTGTCGTTTGCCGTGTTTCTGCTCGTTTTCTACGCATAATCTGAGTGTAAAGCTAAAGGGCGGATCAGCTACGTGGCCGCTTGGTGCCGTACTTGGAACGGCTCTGGCGCCGATCCTCCACACCTGACGTATCAAGGGCACCACGAACAATGTGGTACTTGACCCCCGGGAGGTCTTTCACACGACCGCCACGTACGAGCACAATCGAGTGCTCCTGGAGATTATGGCCTTCTCCGGGGATGTAGGCAATAACTTCGATGCCGTTCGTGAGACGCACCTTAGAGACCTTGCGAAGCGCAGAGTTCGGCTTCTTCGGGGTCGTCGTGTAGACACGCGTGCAGACACCACGGCGCTGCGGGCACTTGGAAAGCGCAGGTGACTTCGTCTTCTTGTACTTGTCGTGGCGGCCCTTACGGACCAACTGCTGTATCGTAGGCACTTCGAATACCCATGGTTCTGATTAACATCAATGGCTGCATCTGGCAATCGCCGTGCATGTCAGCGCGAAATAGCATTAGTCTGCCAATATAAGAACAGTCAATGCTATTACACCACGCCTTTCGTGAAGAAAGATTGATAAGGTGCGCTGGCAGCCAGGAAACGGGAGCTGATTCCTGGAATTCTTTTCCACATTCGTATACCGATATATATCAGTATACCAGACTCAGTCTGTAGATGCGTCCGCTTCGGGCTTCCCTTCGTAGTGCACGTATTCCCCATGGGGGCGCTTCCCGAGGATCTCTACCAGGTCTTTTGGACCCAGCACCTCCTGTTTCAGCAGGGCCTGCGCCATGGCGTCGAGCAGATGCCGATTCTCTTCCAGCAACTGGCGTGCCGCCTGTCGGACGCCGTCGATAATGGCTTTGACCTCTTCGTCAATGATCCGCGCGGTGTCGTCAGAGAACGGCTTCGAGAACACGGGCGAGTCATTTCCCTCACGGCTCATATTGAATGACACATACCCCACCTTTTCGGACATCCCATAATCCACGACCATGGCGTATGCCATCTTCGTAATGCGCTCAAGGTCGTTCTGTGCACCGGTCGAAATCCGACTGAACACGATTTCCTCGGCCACACGGCCTCCCATGGCCATCACCATGCGATCCAACAGCGCCTCTTTTGTATACAGGTACCTCTCCTCTGGCAGATACTGTGCGTAACCGAGCGCGGCCAGGCCGCGGGGTACAATAGAGACCTTGACTACCGGGTCGGTGTATTTCAGGAACCAGCCGGCAATAGCGTGCCCAGCCTCATGGAAGGCTACAATTTCCCGCTCTTCCGGAGAAATGATCTTGTTCTTCTTTTCGAGACCAGCTATGACGCGATCAATTGCCTTTTCGAAATCGATCATTTCAATCGCTTCCTTGCCCAGCCGCGCTGCCAACAGCGCCGCTTCATTGCACACATTGGCTATCTCCGCTCCCGCAAAACCCGGCGTCTGCCCGGCCAGAACCAGCATATCCACAGAGTCCGCTATGATGAGCTGCTTGGTGTGGACCTTGAATATCTGTGCGCGCTCATTCTTATCCGGCTTGTCCACCAGGATCTGCCGATCAAAACGTCCTGGACGGAGCAACGCGGTGTCCAGGACATCTGGCCGGTTCGTGGCCGCCATGATGATCACACCAGAGTCCGTATTGAACCCGTCCATTTCCACCAGCAACTGGTTCAACGTGTTCTCGCGCTCATCGTTGGCCCCCATCATCATCCCGCGACCACGGGAGCGTCCCACGGCGTCGATCTCGTCGATGAAAATAATGCAGGGTGCTTTCTCCTTTGCCTGTCGGAACAGATCCCGGACGCGCGCCGCGCCAACACCGACGAACATTTCCACGAAGTCAGATCCGGACAACGAGAAGAACGGAACGCCGGCCTCACCGGCAACCGCGCGCGCCAACAGTGTCTTGCCTGTACCGGGCGGGCCAACAAGCAGCACGCCCTTGGGCAACTTCCCACCCAGTTTCGTGAACTTCTTGGGGTTCTGAAGGAAGTCCACCACTTCGACCACTTCTTCCTTGGCCTCCTCAAGCCCAGCCACATCCTTGAACGAGAGCTTCTGCTCATCCATGGCATCGAACAGGACCGCCTTGTTCTTGCCGATATTCAAAACCTGCGATCCCGGGTTCATTCGTCGGATCAGGAAGATCCACAGTCCTATGATGATCAGCAGCGGGAAAATCCAGGTCAGCATGCCACCGAACCAGTTGTCCTCCTGGCGTGCATCGAACCGGACCTCATCGGCGCCTTCCGCCCGCTGCGTACTGTTGTAGTCGAGCAGGAACTGGATCAGTTCGTGATCGGATGGTTTTGTGGAATAGAAGCGGTTGGCGGCCTGCTCATCGGGGGGCATGAACAGGTTCTTCTGGACCTCTGGCACCTCGACCAGACCTTCTCGGACAACTTCGTCCGTGTAGAGACCTTCAATACGGACGTTGTTTACGAGTACGACTTCATCCACCCATCCTTTTTCGATCTCCTCCAGGAATTGGGAGTACTCGACCTCGTTGGGCTCCATCCCGCCGACGAACAGGAAAATGTGCACCATGATGGCCATGAAGGCCACCAGGTAGATCCAGAGTACAAACCGGGGACGCTTCTCGGGCAAGCGCGGACCTTTGCCCTGGGGCTTGTCCATGCGGGGATTCGGTCGATCGTCTTCAGCCATGCAACGATCCTGCTGCGGGGTTGGATTTCAGATAATGCAAGGGGCGCAGTTACCATAGCCTGCACCCTTGGTTCCACGAAATTTCAGGGCGCGACCAGTTGAAACAGCCGGATCCGGTCCCGCAGAATTGTCTCTCGTTCCGTATAGAACTCAACGGCATGGGCCGCAGTCTCGAACGGCCCCACGGCTGTCACAAAAATGCCATCCTCTGAATCGACCGAGCGAAGCACACGTACACGAGACGCGTCGCCCATAAGGAGCCGTTTGAGCAATGATGTATTCTGCCGGGCCGTCTGCTCGTCTTCATGATCCGCACCAACGGCCAACCAGAAACCCTCCCCCTGCACGGCAGATTCATTGCCCTCGAGAAGTGGCCACAGGTCCTCGCGCAGGCTGACTGCGGAGCTGTCCACAGGAGCACGGGCCGGGACATCCGGTACAATCCGAACTTCGTCGGCTCCGGGCTCGGCTTCGTCCAACACATCCGCGCCGGGCTTCATGCCCTCCAGCTGCTCGTCTTCCTGGTCGAGCAGTCCCGGGTCATTGACCGGCGCACCGGCCGAGTCTGTACGGGTCGAGTCGGTACGCGAGAGCGGCTTTTCGCCCCGCATGAGTGCCATCACCAGAGAATCATTGGCCGATAGCTGCCGTGCCACCTCTGCCTCATCGACCGGTGGTGCCATAAAATCATCCAGAAAGCCCGCCATACGATCGGCCTCAAGGAAGTAAGGCGTGCCAGTGAAGCGCTCTTTCACCCACGCATACAGGTCGCCAAGATAGAGACTGTCAGGCTCGTTGGTCGCATCCAGAACTTCCAGTGACGATTCCGGTTGAGCGCGGGCCAGCGCCAATGAATCGGTTGACACACCAGGCGACAACGAATCTGCAACCACGACGTCAACATCCGAAGAATCTGCGGCTGGAAAGTCAAAAACCGAAGAGTCTGCGGCCGCAACGTCGAAAACCGAAGAATCTGCGCCAACAGGCTCAATTACCGAAGAATCTGCGGCGATTGACTCAATAGCCGAAGAATCTACAGCTGAACTTGTGGGGTCGGGAGTCGCTCTTTCCGGCCAAAGGTCCAATACCGTGCTGTCCATCGGGCTGATGGGTAGCGGCGCAACAATGCGCGCCGAGTCGGAGTCGGCCCACTCCAGGTGAGCGCGGGCAGCCGCCAGCATGGCCTGGGCCGCGACTTCCTGCTCTCTCCAGGTGGCCGCCACTCCGAGCATTTCCTTCAGATAGTTACTGTATTCATGTGCGAGCGCAGGTCTATCCATGTTCCGGCGAACGGCCTCATAGTCCAGCCTCGCCTCGAGAGCCGAGTCCGCAGCAACCTCCAATGACTCCAGTCCCAGATTCCTGGCAACGATTGCCGCAAATTCAGAATCCGGATACCGATCAAGGACCTCCCTGTACAGTCGGTCGGCTGCTTCCTCGTCGCCCAGTGCCCGCTGTATTTCCGCGAGCGCATAGAGAGCTCGTCGCGCTACTGGCTGGTCCGAATCCTCGTCAACCACAAGGCGATACCACGCGGCCGCCGAGTCCGGCATGCTCATATTCAAAAAGAGCGTATTCCCCACGTCGTACCGTGCAAGGGCACGCTGTCCACGCACTTCGGCGCGCGATGTGGAATCTCGAGGAATGCCGCTGAGATCAATCTGAGGAAGCCCCACATCTGCATCCTCACCGTCAACACCGCCAAGTACCGCATCCAGATCGCCCCCATCCTCGCCTGCTCGTCCAGCCCGGTCGTTCGATCCATCTCTGTTGCCACCAGTAGCACGAACAGCTTCTGCACGGCGCCAATTCGGTACCAGGGGGCGATCGCCCCACCGCTCCCGGAAGGTTTCAACACCTTCCTGGACGCGGATGGGATCCTCGAAGTAGAGGAACCCCGATGCATTATTTCCGACACCGTCGTTCACTCCTGGAATGATCTTCCCCTGTGGAAGCCCCTGATTACGGAATACATCTTCCTGCCCACCGCGCTGCTGCTGGAACTGGCTGTTCCGCCGCTCAGCCTCCTGCCTGCGCTGCATTTCCGCAAGCTCCTGGGCCCGCGCCTGTCTCATGGCCAGAACGCGCGCATCAAACTCTTCCTTGGGGAGAGAACCCAGATACAATACAGAGTCCATTTCCGCGATCCGCTTATAGGCGGCGGCGAACGTCGCAAACGACGACCTGACTTCGCCGATATCCCCGAGTGCCTCCGGCGCCAGGATGTTGCTGCCTCCCAACAACGCAGACGTGCGGCTGCCTGATGCACCAGATCGGGTCCCACTGCGCGGGGAGAGCCCTGTAGCTGCCGAATCGTAGTACGCGGCTGCCATCACAAAATCGCCCTCTATTTCCCGGTAGAATTCAGCCATGGCCAGATGGACCCGGCTACGCACGCGATTCACGGACGGGTCCGGGTTTCCGTCGTACAAAAGGGCATCGTAGACGGCGTAGGCGTCGTCAATATGCCCCGCTTCCTGCAGAATCCTGCCACGCAGCAGGCGCAGTTCCCCCGTGGCATCAATATTCTTGTCATCCCGCTCCATTTTACGCACACGATCAAGTCCTTCTGAAGCATCGACGTGCATACCCAGCACACGAGCCGCAGAGAACTGCGCAGCGTACCCCAGCTCAAATGAATACCTGTACTTGCGGACGCGGTCATAGGCGCGGGCGGCCTCCTCTGGTCTGCCCAGTGTCTCCAGCACCTGACCAAACAGAAACTGGGCGCGGGCACCCGTTTCCTTGTCTCGGACGTTCCGAAGGCCCGACTCCAGGAACGTGGCCGCCTCTTCCATGGACCCTTCCTGGACCGCCAGCTCTCCGAGCGCCAGTTCATACATGGCCTTCCACCGGTCACCTGCACGGTCCGACGCAACACCTTCGGTGAGTACCGTCCGTGCCTCCGGCAGCGCACCCGACGTAATGAGTGTGCGCGCCAGCCAGAACCGGGCCTCTTCCGCTTCTTCCTCGGAAACCTGCATGACCTCGCGGAATTTCTGCTCGGCACCCACGAAGTTTTCCTGATAGAAATAGGATTTACCAATCAGGAGCAGCGCATCGTCTACCCATTTGGAGTCGGGGTGCTCTCTGAGAAGGTCCGCGCTTTTCTTGACGGCACTCTCAAAGTCGCGACTGCTCGTGTTCCCGGTCTGGCGCTCGAATATGGAATGGAACTGCGTTCTGTCAACCGGCTGCACGGTTCGATTCAGTCCATCCTGGCCTTTTTCATAGACCCGCTCCGCGTTGTAGAATCCATTGTAGTAGGCCGTAAAATTGTCATAGCGCTGGCCCAGGAAACCCATACTCCCACATCCCGCCACCAGCGAAACCAGTGCGAGCAGAAAGAGGCTGTTCCGTGCTGTGCTATGCGGCATGCAGGATGTGGGGCTACAGCGTGCTGATGTGGACCATATTGGTCCGGTCCTTGGCTGGAAGTGGCATTCCGGCTGTAACCACGACGCGATCTCCATCATGGGCCAGACCCATGTCCCGAAGCATGTCGTGGACAAGCGTAATGCCCTCATCCGTGTCGCATTGGAAAGGAATGAAAAATGCCTTTGTTCCCCAGGAGAGTGCTAATTGCCCTACCACGCGATGGTCATCGGTAAAGGCATAGACCGGCACGTGGGGCCTGTGACGAGCAATGGCCCGTGCCGTATTGCCCGACGCCGTGAGGCAGGCAATGGCCCGCGCGCCCACTTTTGCGGCCATCCAGTACGCCGAGCGCGAAACCGCCTCGGTAACATCCACGTCGTCACCTGTCGGATCGAGCGCGTGCAGCGCCAGATAGGACTTTTCTGTCTCCACAATGATGTTGTGCATGACTTCGACCGCGCGCACAGGGTAAGCTCCCATGGCGGTCTCTCCCGACAACATGACGGCGTCGGACCCATCCAGGACGGCGTTCGCCACATCGGACACCTCAGCCCGGGTCGGACGGGCATTGTCGATCATGCTTTCCAGCATCTGCGTTGCCGTTATCGCCGGCTTGGCCGCCGCGAGGCATTTCGAAATGATGGATTTCTGGGCTCCTGGCACTTTTGAAAGCCGCATTTCGATGCCCAGGTCGCCGCGAGCCACCATGATACCGTCGGTGGTAGCCAGGATTTCGTCAATGCAACCCACGGCCTCCGGCTTCTCAATCTTGGCAATGATGAGTACGTTACTTCCACGAGAACGCACGCGGTCCGCAAGCTGGCGCACGTCCGATGCCTCGCGCACAAACGACAAGGCGATGATATCCACACCTTCGGCCAGACCAAACTCCAGGTCCGCCAGGTCTTTTTCCGTCAGGGCTGGCGTAGACGTTTTGATATTTGGCAGATTGACACCCTTGCGCGAGGTCAGCCGCCCGCCGACAACCACCTCCGCCAGCACGTCCCGACCGTCCAGACCGACCACCCTGAGTTCGATATTACCATCATCAATCAGGATCTCCCCTCCCACCGACAGGTCGTCTGCCAGTGTATCGTAACTCACGTGGAGCGCCTCGCAGGTACTCGTTGCCAACACTTCAGATGTAAGTCGGATGGAATGGCCGGCGACGAGATCAATGCCCCCCGCTTCCACCTCACCGATCCGGATCTTCGGCCCCTGCAGGTCCTGCAGAATGGCCACCTGGCGCCCTTCAACACTCGAAGCAGCGCGTACGTTCTCAATAAGTGTCCGGTGGTATTCGTGCGTACCGTGCGAGAAGTTGAGGCGGGCTACATCCATACCAGCCCGGATGAGCGCCCGGATCGTGTCTTCTGAATCGGACGCCGGACCGAGCGTGCACACAATTTTGGTTCTGCGTTCCATGAATGAAAAAGCTATTGGAGGGCGTTCCAGAGTTGTCGATAGCCGGGGTTTCCGGGTGACAGATCGAGCAGGCGTCGGACGAGCGGACGAGCCTCCTCCGGCCTGTCTGTGTTCGCGTAGAGCGATGCCAGGTTGGCGAGGGCCTGCTCCTGGTCAGGATCGAGCGAAAGCGCCGTACGGAAATCTTCTTCTGCCGCTTCGAACTGCCCGAGCAGCAACCGCGCAAACCCGCGGTTGATCCATGATTCGACAAAACGACCCTGCCGCTGAATATTGACCGAGAGGACCCTTACGGCATCTTCATACCGTCCAGCTTCCACGTACGTGGCTCCGAGTTGATCGGTGAAGCGGAGGTGGTCCTCGCCGAGGTCCACGGCGCGCTCCATGTAGACCACAGCCTCGTCTACGCGCCCCGTCTGCCGGAACGCCTGCGCCATGCGGTACCAGGTCCAGGCATCGTCCACCTCCACAAACCCATCCGAGGAGACGTACCGCACGGTGGCTGCGTAGTCCTGCTGCAGATGCCACAGTCGGATCCAGGATTTCGTCAGGTCGGCGGCCGGAACCTGGCGCTTTGCCTTCCGAAGGCGCGCCGCCGCTGAATCGAGCATGCCCGGCCGATCGGTGAACTGCTCGTAATAGGTCAGAAACCCATCGGCAACCTGGTGATGGTCGGAATCGCTACCGATGAGCCCGGCCAGACGAATGAAACGGCGCTGCTCCTCTACTCCCTCTGGTGGCAGCACATCGCGCTCAACCACACGGATATAATGGTCAGTCACCTGGATATACGGGATATCAGAGCTTCCCGACGGGGGCATATGACACGATGCGCACGATGCGGTATTCGTGCCGGCCACGACCGTGGGCTCCGTGCACGGCGTCGTTATGGCCTTGGGGCCCTCATGGCAGTTCTGACACGTGATGTCATAGTGCCCGTCGGGCATTTCCTCGATGGGAACGTGCGGATCGTGGCACGTTACGCACGTCAGCGGGCGCGGTACGCCGTTCGGACCGCCAAGCGCGGCGGCTCCGCCTGCCTTCTCGTAGGCATCCCACGTCGACTCGAAACAGGCACTCATGGCGAGCCGGTCCGGGTGCGAGGCCATGATGAAGGTCGATACCGAGTCGGGCTGTCGCGGCCAGAACACCTGCTCGTGCGCGGAGAGGGCTTTCCCAGGTCGCCAGTCGAGCGGTCCTTCCCCCTCCTCGAAGACAGCCACACCCTGCATGTGGCATCGCTTGCACACATCGAGCTGCCGCTCGGGTGTGAGCTTCCCCGGGTTCACGATGGAGTCATCTATCTCCTCGGCCACATTCACGATGATGCCAGCCTGTTTCTCCTCCACGTGGATGGACCCCGGCCCGTGGCAGTTTTCACATCCAATCCCGGAGGGCACCGACTCGAACCGGTTCTCCGATCCTTCCACGAACGACGGCGGTGCATTGTGGCACGCCATGCATTCATCTGTGATGACGCGGCTGAATCGGTAGTTGTTGCCAGACTTCTGGAATTTGGGAGCCAGCCCCCATTTGGCGTCCTGGGAGTACCATGTAACAGGAATCTGGTACAGGTATCCGTTCTCCTCATAAATGTGGCTGTTCGTGTGGTGCCCCGATCCGACAATGAAGTCTATCTGTTCGATGCGCAGGTGCGTGGTATCCCGACCCTCGAGCCGGAATTCCCGTACAAATAGATTCTCCCCTTCTGCAAACGGTTGGAAATACAGATCGTTGAACGCATCGCGCAGCACGGGCGGATTCTCCCAGTCGGCGTCGGACAGCGAGCGGCGCGCATGCTTCCACGAGCGCCCCATCTGCGAGCGCACGAACGACTCAAACTGGGGCTGGTGGCACTGGGCACAGGTATCTCGACCGACATAGGTGGCCTCATCTCCCCAATTCCGAAATACGGGGCCTTCCGAGGCGGCATCCGGCGTATCCGCGCGCGGGCCACACCCGGCCAGTACCACAGCCGTGGCGACAGCCAGGAGCAGACCGGCCTTAGCGCGCATATGCTTCGCATCTATCGAAATCAACACCGGTCGGGACCTACAAACACTACAGATCCACCTCTTTCTTTTTGAGCATGAACAGGCCTTCTCGGCCAGAGGTCACGACGATGGTACCGCTCTCGAAGTACGGGTAGTTGCTCCAGGAGCCGCCGCCCGTGGCATCGTTGCGAACCGTGTCGAAATATGCGATTTCCAATGGATTCTCAGGATCCGAGATGTCAAAAATGCGCAGACCGGACTGGTAATTCGACTGGTACATCGTGTTGCCGCGCACGTAGAGGTTGTGATCCGTGTTCTTCTCGGTCGATATGTGCTCGCCGATCAATACCGGGTCGTCGAGGTCGACGAGATCGAAAATGAGCGTGCGGGTGCCTTCAACCAGCCCCTGCGGCTCATCGCCCTCGTCGTTGATGTAGAAGAATCGCTGATCTTCTGTCAGCCACCCTTGGTGCGTGTACGCGATGGCCGGATAGGTGGCCATGGAGATCACTGTCGGGTTGCTCTTGTCCGTGACATCAGCAATGGAAAGCGCCGTTTCGTTGGATCCAAGGCAGATTTCCTGGCCTGCATGGTCGCTGTCCGGGCCACGGTAAACCACACACTGGGCATCGTGCGTCGTGCCCGTTCCGCTGCGGCCGGTGCCTTCGTGGGAGAAACAACCGGCGAACGCAGGCTCCTTTGGCGTACTGATGTCGATCATGTGCAGTCCGCCGCCGCACGTCTCGCCGCCCATGCGGTTGCCAACGGCGTAGGCGAAGCCGGTCTCCTCGTTGATCACAATGTTGTGCGAACTGGCAATGCCGTCGTAGAGCACATCCGGCTCGAACTGGACGGGGGCATTTTCGACATTCCGAAGACGCGCGAGGTCGAAGACCTGCATGCCGTGCTCTCCTGCTCCGTCTGCCACGACGAAGACGTGGTCCCTGTAAACCTTCATGTCGCGCCAGACGGACGGGGGCGCTCCGGGCGTACGGTCCATGTTGCCGAGATAGACGGGCATGGCGGGATCGGTGACGTCAACAAACGCCATACCGTCCGTGCGTCCCACAAGGGCATATTCGCGGCCTGTCTCGGGGTCTGTCCAGCCCCATATGTCGTTGGCGCGCGTACCGCGCACGCCGCCGATGTCGGCAACCGACAGGAACGAAATCATGTCTACATCCTGGCAGGTCCATCCAGCGGCCGTGCCCTCTTCACACGGCGCCTCACTGCCTGTTATGGATGCGTAGGCCGCGCCTTCTTCCGGATAGACAATGCCCGACTGCATCCACGCGCCATCGTCTCCTTTCTCGTAGACAATGACGGCACCTTCCCCGTTGTCGTACCGGGGAGCGCTCGCGACGAGCAGGTCGGCGCTCGCGGCAATGTCCGCGCCCAGTCCGTTCCGCGTCTGGAGTTCGGCGGGCAGCGGCGCCTCGGCGACCCACCTCTGCATGTGATTTTCGGCCCTGAACGCGTGAACGGCGCCTTCTGCGCGGTTCGTCATGGGCGCGCCAACGTACACGACGTGCTCACTGTAGGCGAGCGCGGCCCCAAGCCCTTCGTTGCCGCTCGCTGCAGGCAGCGTGAGCCGCGTTGAGAAGCTGTATGATTTACTCTCTTCATTCCACTGGTACACGCCCACGGCGCCGACGCGGCGGTCGTAGCCGGTCGCGCCTGCCAGCGCATATCCATGATGCACGAGAACCGATGTGCCAAAAGCCGTCCGCTCGCCGTCTGCCGGGAGGTCCAGCCGGCCACTGGCGTGCCACGCGCCGTCGTCGAAGTAATATCCGTGCACCTCGCCGGCGCCTGCAGCAGCTCCTGGCGCACCTACCAGTGCCCGCATGCCTTCAACGCTCACCGATGCGCCATAGTCCGCGTCGTTGGCAAGCGAACCCGCATCGAGACCCGGAACGCGAACCCACTCGCCGGTGTCGGTCAGGTGGTAGCCGAACGCGGCATTTTCAGCGCCCACAATGAGCATGTGCTCATGCACACTGACACTTCGGCCAAAATTCGGGGCGTCCTCCGTGAGGCGTTGTATGCGCGTCCACGAGCCGTCAGCGCCCTTTGAATAGACATCAACCAGGCCGCTGCGGTCCGCGCCAACAACCAGGGTTACTCCGTGGGCAGCAAGTGCGCTGCCATATCCGTCGGCCTCGGCATCCGGGCCGGCGAGTGCGAGTACGTCCACGGAAGACCATGTACCATCAACGCCGCGCGAAAAAACGTGCACCTGTCCGGCCGATGCGCCACTGCCCAGGTCAGAAGCCACAATCTGACCATCTGCGAGGGCAAGGGCCGCTCCAAATTCCTGGGCAGACGAGATTGGAGCAGTGGAAAGCGCCAGCAGAGTCAGCATGGCGCACGACCACGCCGTCACAGAACGGGAAAGCATGAAATAGTGCATGGGAAGGGTGCAATGGTGGTGGGGATCGACGACGACAGGCTGCAACGGCCCGCCATCATGCAATCTATACCACATGCCCCAAAAAAGAAACGTCGAAACGGTTTCATGACGCCGCGCCCGGCTGCTCCGCCCTCGAGCGTTACGCGCCAGTCACCACCGCCCGCCCAATACGAACAGCTTCTTCCTTGTCCGTGATGGCGTGTGGCGTAATGGCGACCGTCTCCACTTCCTCCCGGTACCGCTCCTGCCCGCCGCCAGATATATTCAGCAGAATGCAGTCGTCCGGGTCGACCCGTCCACGCGCCACGGCCTGCTGGAGCGACGCAAGGGCCACGGCCGCCGGCGACATGGGATCAATGCCCAGCGCGTCACGGATCAGCGCATCGGCCGCCTCGGCCTCGGCGTATGAAACAGCGTAGGTCTCGCCACCGGACTCGGACAGTACATCGTACAGCCCGCCCGTCACGCTCCAGGCCGGGGCACGGTTCACCAGGTAATCAGAAAACACACGCGGATGCAGGGTTTCGCCAAGCGGTGCCAGCGTACGGCTGCGCTTCTGCCACGCATCGTGGATGGGACAGAAGGTATCGTTCTGCGACAGGTGGAGCTCTGGAACAGGGCCCTTGGCGAAGCCGGCATCGATGGCCCGAAGCGCCATTTCATGCACGCCGATCGGACCTGGACCGCCGCCGACTCCCTGGAAGTAATGCGTGGGCAGCGCGCCAATGGCCTCGGTCGCGGTCAGTATGAGCGACCCGATCCCATCCCGCCTGGCCACGTTGTGCACGCCGCCTTCGCGGCGCCATCCACCAGATTCCAGAATTCTCCCCGTTACTTCGATGGCATCGTTGTAATCACCGCCGGCGATACCTATAAGCGTTACCGAGTCCGATGAATGGCCTTTCGGGACCCAGATCCGGCCCAGGTGCTTTTCTGCCACGACCAGCAGGATCGGATAGCCATCAAGACCTCCAAAGTGCGCGAACGCACGCGCCGTATTGCCGGCCGATGCGCAGATGAGTCCAGGCACACCGTGGTCGCGAAGTCTTCGGAGCGTCGTTACCGCCTCCATGTCCTTGAACGTAGTCGTCGGGCAGTACCCCCCTTTCTCGGGCCAGTACCCCTGGAAGGAAATCCAGAGATTCGTCAGGCCCAGCCGCGCGCCGAGCGCCTCGCTCCGGAAGCAGACCGATCCGGCCACCTGCTGGCCGGGCGTCGAGACCGGCAACCAGTCCGTGTAGCGCCAGAGCCCCGGCAGGTCGCGGGGGGTAAGCGTACGCGCCGCATACTCCGCCCGGAGCAGCGCCGTGTCGTGGTACCTGACCGTATACTCGTCTTCAATCCGGTCTTCCGTACCGAGACAGCGGAGCTTGTAAGTGGACATGTTACAGAGGGTTGATGCAGCGACCGGGTAGGCTATTTGGCTTCACACGTCAGACCGACGTCGTCGGGCGACAACGTCACGGTCCATGACGACGCCGAAGACGGTGTCATCTGGACAGTTTCGGACGAATCGTCTCCAAGCACGCCCCGAAACGCGTAATTCGTGCTCGGTAGCAGCGACAGGCTGGCGTCGATGGCAATCGACGAGGACGTTGCCTCCTTGCGGGAAATATCGGAACTGCGCACGAGTGTCCAGGCATCCTCACTGCCCGCCACGCGGTAAAATGCGCTCACGGCATCCAGGCTCTCGGTCGTAACCTGCACTTCGAATTCCTGGTTGGCAGGGTCGGGGCACTGGAGCGTGGCGCTCACGGCGTACGTCTGGAGCCCTGCCGACGACGGCAGGTTAAGGGTCGATGCGCCGCTGAGTGGAGACGGAGCAACGACCGTCGACTCGAACGCTCCGGTCGGAAGCGTGGCGGTCAGGATGAAGCTCGCGCCAGAGAGGACGCTGAACGACGAGGCGGTATCGAAAAGTTCAGAAAGACGGAGGCTGGTGGAGCCCGCTCCCACCTGGCGGGCGCTGGTCTCCTGCAGGCCCGGGCCCACGAGCGTGAACACGGCATTCACGGCCGATCCGGATGGATTCGAGATGGTCACCTGATGGTCCAGCGTGCCGGTTTCCAGCACCAGACCGCCGCCTGGAACGAGCGCATACGTGTAGAAAACGCCATCCGACACATCGCCGAGCGCTGACGCGTCCACGTTCGCGGCGCTGCCGCCGAAACAGAGCTCCGCTACCAGGGCGTCGCCCTCGAGCGTAACGGGGATTCCCGAGGCAATCTGGTTGTTCTGACCATCGGCCGGCGTCCACGCGGCGACCGTCGCCGTCGGAGCCGTCATGGCCGGAAAGGCGGCCACCAGAGCGGCATCGCGCGTCAAAATGCGCAGGCTCGTGCCACCCGCATCGGAGCACGCGGAACCAGCTTTGCCCTGCGGGCCCCGGAACGTTGCGGCCACAGACCCGGCGGCATCCGACATCCGGAAGAACGTAGCTCCCACGATCGATGCGTTCGCCGCGCCACCCGCCGAGCGCGCGCCAGACGGCAGTGCCCGCATGCCAGAAGCCGAGTCAAATACCCTCAGCTCGGTCGTCAATTGGCCCGAAAGCGGTGCGCCGGCGCGCGTCAAGGGCGTCGTCCCTGCCGGCACGTCAAGCGTGGCCTGCGCCGTGGACTGGGCAGCCAGCGGAGTTTCAATGACTGTTCCCTGCACAATAACACCGCCAGATGTCTGAACTCCAGACTGAAAGCTGCTTTCCGTTCCACGAATGGAGGACGCGACCGAGACGGGCGACATGGTCAGGCTGAAGCTGGTGTCTCCTGTTTCCGAAATGCTCAGCGTACGGGACGTGGAGTGGAACCCGTCCGCTTCCGCCGTGACCCGGATGACAACGGGCGACGCGGGCGATGGCACAACCGAGTTCTGGATGCCGAACGTTACAATGCCGGCATCGGCATCGATCGCGTCGACCGGATCTGAAAACGCATCGATGACGCTGAAGGCCCCATCTCCCGAAAAGGTGAGCCGCGCTGGGACAAGATTGCCCGTTCCGGCATCGACCACGGTACCGTTGATGACCGTATTGACCGACTCGAGGCCGATGACAACGTCAAAATCATCCAGTGCGTCTTCCACGGCCTGGAAATCGCAACCCGGGGCGAACAGGACGGCGACAAGGACCATCCACGAAAAAACTGATCGTTTCATGATTGTAGTGGGAAAATCCTAGTGGAACCGAACGCCAATGCCAAAAGACACGACAGGATAGAGGACGAACGATTCGAACCCTTCGTTCAGAACGGCTTCGTTCTGCGCTGCGGTGGGCGTGAGCAGGCCCGTCGCTTCCAGTTCAATCTCCGGGCTGCCTGTATAGATTACACCGGCATCGAACATGAACGTAATACGCTTGTTGCCGTGCGCCAGGTTGCCGAATCCAATACCCGCGTACGGTTGCAGCGCATTCGCATACGTTACCTTGACGCCGAACTCACCTACTTTTTCCGGGGCGAATTCCTTGGTCTGGCAAATCCCCTGGGCGTCTTCATCGCCGAGGCAGAACGGATCGTTCGACCGCCCCGAAACGTCGGCATCGAGAAGGTTCAAACGGAGGCCACCGCTAAGGCGGAAGCTGCTCCGGAAGGGATGATAGTCGGCGAGCGCCGAAACCGCCCCGACACGCGCGTCTCCGTTGAGGACGAGCGAAACGTCGTCCTCGTCGAAGTCCTCATCGATCGTTGTCGAGAGCAGGGCACCGCCCGCTCGCAGGGAAAATTTGGGCGACACGGAATAGGCCAGGCTGGCGCCCGGGCCGAGCGTGCCCACGCTGACCGATAAGCCGACCTGGCGGGCCTGGGCAGCGCCTTGTGGCCATAAAAGCACGGCCAGGATCGCCAGAAGCAGGATCCGTTTCATGGGTAGGAAATGCGTTTGTGGGTGTACCCGCGAAAGGTACCCTGAAATCGCAAGTTCCGCAAACTGAAAGGGCTTGGCGACGGGCCTCTGGCCGCGTCTACTCCATGTGGCCAGACGCCAGACTTCCCATCTGATCGCCTATTTCCCGCTCTCCACCTTGCACGTTGAAATTCCGAATGGGGCGTAGAGTGGGCAGAAGCTCACGAAGCTCGTCAGCAGGAAAACGCCGGCCAGCACACCGGCCACGATGGCGACGACGCCGGTAAGAGTTCCCGTCGCGATGAGAACAGCCACGATGGCTGCGACAACGGTGCGCACAATACGGTCCAAGGATCCCATGTTCTTTTTCATGTCGGTCTGCCTGTATTTTGGTTGACGAAGAGTATGATGGATGCGAACGCCGGCAACATACCCCCGCCCTGCTGTACCGGTCTGTGACCTGGGTCACACAGCCGGCCAATTCGAGTCCGTCAATCAGGCGACATGAGACGCACGCCACCCCGCTCCCGCTGTACCCTTCCCTGCTCTTCCAGGTCTTTCAGCAGGCGCGATACCACCTCGCGGGACGTGCCCAGATCGGCCGCCATCGCCTCATGCGTCCTCTGGAGCACGCCGCCACTGGCCTCGGCCTGCAGATAATCGAGAAGGCGCGCATCTACCCGACGAAAAGCGACCTCTTCCACAAGCTCAATGACGTCGGCCAGCTTCCGCGACAGCAGGCCGTAGACATAGGCATGCCAGGCATGGCTTTCCCGCGTCAGGCGCTGGAAACGGTCAGCGCCAACCACAATGGCCGTGACGTCGGTTTCCGCGATGGCGAATGCCGGAAAGTCGCGCTCGCCAATAATGCACGACGCCGTCACGACGCAGCTCCCTCCCGGCTCAATGCGGTACAGCGTGATTTCCCGTCCATTTTCCGCCATTTTGTAGACGCGGGCCGTGCCCTCGACCACGAGTGGAATGAAGCCGCACCGGTCTCCCTCCATGCAGATATGCGTGCCCGCCGGGACGTGGGTCACGCGCGGAGGGTCCTCGTTCGATGCTGACGCATGAAACGGGTCGGGCATGGATTCCGGGAAGAGCCCGGGAAAGAGGGCATCGATGGCATAGGGCATAAACAGATGATACGAATACTGGCGCGTGAACAGGAACTAATGAACCCGCCGTGGTAAAATGCCGCCATGAATCGCGTCCCACATCCAACCGCCCGGCTCGTCGCGCCTCTCATGGCGCTCGTGCTTCTCGTGCCGCTTGCCCTGCCTGTCGTTGCGCACGCGGGAGCGGGTCACGAAGGTATGTCGGACACCAGGAACATGGATATGTCGGGCGACATGCCATGCCCGCCGCGCGGAGAGGAAATTTCGTCCTGCTGCATGCAGACGGGCCTCGTGACGGCGACGCCTGCCGTTCCGCACAGGCAGCAGGGGATCACTGCTCCGTCCGCCAGAGGACTCGATTCGTCAGTACATCCGGCGGCGCATATTCAATCTTTCTGCGTGCCCACCGGACGTGAGCCGCAGGACTCGCAACGTGCCGCCCGCTGTACCCCTCTGCACATCCTGAACGCATCGTTTCTGCTCTGAGATACGGGTTTCGCCGTGTCATGCTCCCGTGTGGTGTGACACTCGTCTCCTGTTCCACTCAGCAGAAACACCATGTCCCGCTATATTTTGGCCTTGTGCCGTCTGGCACATAAGCTGAGCCCGGCGCTCGCGCCGTCCACGTCCAGCACACCAGACTTGTCACGCTTGCGACGCACGACTGTCGTGTCGCGGGCGGCCTACCTCGCCGTCGCCGTCTGGGCGCTCGTCAGCCCACGGCTGCACCCAGCCACCGCGCAGACCACAGTCAACAGCAGTCAGCAGGCTGTAGACCTCGTAATCGATCGTAACCCGGCGCTCTCGGCGGCCGGTCTGGACGCTGACGCCATGCGTGCACACGCGGCGTGGCTCACGGCGCTTCCGGATCCCAAAGTCGATGTCAGCTGGTTTCCCTACCGCGTGTTTACCGCGCGCGGATCGCAGCGGACGCGCTTGGCCGTGGAACAGAATATTCCCTGGCCAGGACTTCGGGCGGCGCGCAGCGGGGCCGCCCGCTTCGACGCAGAACGAATTGACCAGGACGCGCTCCGCCTCGCACTCGATCTTACCCAAGACAGCCAACTGGCCTGGAATCGTGCGTGGCGTGCTGGCGCCCTCATCCGGAATGCCCGGCAGTTCCAACATAGCCTGAGCCGCTTTGAGGCATCGGCCACGAACCGGTATGAGACGGGTGAGGAAGCCATGGCTCCGCTGATTTCCATCCAGCTCGAACGCGCCGCGCTTGATCTGGCCATGCAGAAGTTCTCCGAAGACCGGCTGCTCGCCCGCCGCGACCTGGCGCGCCTTACCGACATGCCGGACCTCGCGCTGCCCGATTCCCTGCCACCGGTCTTTGGCGTGGCGCAGGGTGCCGACTTTGGCCCTGCCCCGGGCGCTGGCCCCGAAGCCGCCGCTCGGCTGGCCTTGGAGCTGCCAGCCGAACACCTGACGGCTGAACAACGCATCCAGATGGCACTCACTTCCCGTCCGGATCTTCGGGCCCTCGAAGCCCTCCGGCGCAGCCGCCTTGAAGACGCCGAGGTGGCCCGGCTGTCCGCCCGACCCGACTTCCAGATTGGACTCACCTGGGTCGATACGGCGGAAGAAACCTTCCTTCCGCAGGGCGATGGCCGGGACGCCGTCGGACTGCGCCTTGGCCTCACCATTCCCCTTTGGGGCGCGGCTCGCCGCGCCCCAAAGGAGCGCGCGCGGCTCGGCGTTGCCGAAGTCGAGCACCTCATCCGCGCGCGCCAGACCGCCATCCGGACCGAAGTGGCCGAGATCTCGGAGCGCGTCGACGTGCAGCGCGAACAGTTACGCCTGCTGCGCGATGTGCTCGTTCCCCGCGCCGAGATCGCCCAGCAGACGGCGCTTGTCGCCTACCGCTCGGGCCAGACAAGCCTTCTGCAGGTCCTCGACGCCGAGCGCACCCTGTACCGGCTGCGCACGCAGCACATCGATACGACCGCGCGCCTCATGGAAACACAGATCATGCTCGAGCGCGCCCTCGGATCCAGTCCCGCATCACGTGACCACTCCTACCATGACTGATTTCTTCCACACACACTCCTCTTCCAAGCGCCGTGCCGCTGGATGTCGCGCCGCTGGATGTCGCGCCGCCTCGCGTCGCGCCACATTGCGCCGCGCCACATTGCGCCGCGCCGGCCTCCTGGCCTCGTTCTTTCTCGGCGCGAGCCTTCTCGTGGCGGCCTGCGCGCCGGGAACCGACCATGACGGGCACAGCACCGAGCCCGATCCACACAGCGGCATGGACAGGCCGAACCAGCAGACCGCCGATAGTATGGACATGCCAGAGCAGCAGGCCGCCGATGGTATGGACATGTCGGACCAGCTGGCCGCCGGCGGCAGCACGGTCCTCATTGACCCCGTGACCATCCAGAACATCGGCGTGCGTACAACCCTTGTCGACGTCCGTCCCCTGCCGCGGACAGTTCGGGCCACAGGACACTTTGTCATGGACGAACAGGCCGAGCGCACCATATCCCCGAAAGTATCGGGGTGGGTCGAGTACCTGGAAGCCGATTTCGACGGCAAGCGCGTGCAGGCCGGCGACCACCTGTTCGACCTCTACAGCCCCGAAGTGCTCTCGACGCAGGAAGAGCTCCTTGCCGCGCGCACGTTCGATGAAGGCCTTGCCGAGTCGGCCCGCCGCCGGCTTCGGCTCTGGGATATTCCGGAGCACATCATTGAACAGGTCGAACGGACCGGCATCCCCCTGCGCACCATCCCATTCCACGCGCCCGTGAGTGGCGAAATCATGCGCAAGAAAGTCACCGAGGGTGCCCACATCAGCGCCGGTGACCGGCTCATGGATATCGTCGATATTTCCCGCACGTGGCTCATCGTGGATGTGCACGAGCAGGACCTGGCCTGGGTCGGAGTCGGAACACATGCCAAGGTTGAGCTGCCCTGGAACCCCGGCAACAGCTTCGACGGCGAAATCGACTATATCTATCACATGCTGAACGAGCCACTCCGGGCGGCCCGCGCCCGAATTGTCCTCAGCGCAAGCAACGCAGGCGGGCACGCTGGCGGCCACTCGAGCCCCTTCAAGCCCGGCATGTTTGCCACCGTCTGGCTCGAGGGCACACCCGCACCTGCTGCGCCAGTCGTACCGACCAGTGCCATCGTGCGCGATGGCCGCCACGAAGTTGTCATCCAGGACCTCGGAGGGGGGCGCTTCCAGCCCGTCAGCGTGACATCCGGTCTGACCTCCGACGGGTACTCGGTGATCCTCGAAGGACTCTCCGGGGGCGAGCGCATTGTTACAAGCGCCCAGTTCCTGATCGATTCCGAATCCCGCCTGGGCGCTGCCATGGCGGGTATGGCGGGAATGGATATGGATATGTAACGGCCGAGAGGCACACACCGGAAATACGGGCAGAACCCATGATACAGGCAATCATCGAAGCATCCATACGGAACAGGACGCTCATCATGCTGACGACGGTCATTCTGGCCGCCATTGGCACGTGGGCCGCGCTGAACACGCCGGTCGATGCCATCCCCGACCTCTCAGATGTCCAGGTCATCATCAAAACCGACTTCACGGGCCAGGGGCCGCAGATCGTAGAAGAGCAGATCACCTACCCCCTCGCGACGGCCATGCTATCCGTGCCGTTCGCCCACACCGTGCGCGGATACTCCATGTTCGGGTCGAGCTTTGTGTACATAATATTCGAAGACGGCACGGACATGTACTGGGCGCGGTCGCGCGTCCTCGAGTACCTGAACCAGGTATCCGGTTCGCTCCCGGACGGCGTGAGCCCGTCCATCGGGCCCGATGCCACCGGCGTCGGGTGGGTGTACCAGTACAGCCTCGCCGACACGACAGGCGCGCTCGACCTCGGCGAGCTCCGCTCGCTGCAGGACTTTTTTCTGTCCTATGAGCTCCAGGCGCTCGAAGGCGTGGCCGAAGTCGCGACGGTCGGCGGCTTCGAGGAGCAGTACCAGGTCGTCGTCGACCCCCAGCGCCTGGCCGCATTCGGCATTTCGACAAGCCACATGGCCATGCAGATCCGGCGCAGCAATCGCGACGTGGGCGGACGCCTGGTCGAACTCGGAGAGCGCGAATTCATTGTGCGCGGCAAGGGCTACCTGCGCGGCCTCGATGACATCCGCTCCATTCCGCTCCGGGCCGAGCGCGGCGGCATGATCACCATCGGCGACGTGGCCGATGTCCGGCGCGGCCCGGAGATCAGGCGCGGCATTGCCGAAAGTGACGGCGAAGGCGAAGTCATTGGCGGCATCATCGTCATGCGCTACGGCGAAAACGCGCTGGAGGTCATTGACCGGGTCAAGGCCCGCCTCGATGAACTCCGCCCGAGCCTTCCGCCCGGCGTCGTCATCAACACCGAGTACGACCGCTCTGCGCTCATTTCCCGCGCCGTTTCGACGCTCACCACCAAACTCTGGCAGGAACTGCTCGTCGTCGCCCTCATCGTGATGCTCTTTCTGCTGCACGTCAGGAGCGCGTTTGTGGCCGTCATATCGGTCCCCGTGGGCATCCTCATGGCCCTCATCGTGATGTACGCGCTCGGCATGAACGCCAATATCATGAGCCTCGGCGGCATTGCCATTGCCATTGGTGTCATGGTCGATGCGAGCCTGGTGATGGTCGAAAACGCCCACAAGCACATGGAACGACTCGCACCGGATCCGTCTCCACAGGCAAGGCTCGAGGCCGTTCGCCGGGCTGCGGTCGAGGTCGGGCCGAGCCTGTTCTTCTCGCTGCTCATTGTGACGGTCAGCTTCGTGCCCGTGTTCACACTCGAGAATGTGGAGGGCCGGCTCTTCGGACCACTCGCCTGGACCAAGACGTTTTCCATGGCGGCGGCCGCGCTCCTGGCCATTACGCTCGTGCCGGCGCTCATGTCCATTTTCATCCGCGGGCGCATACGCAGCGAAGCCCGGAATCCGCTGTCCCGGTTCCTTATAGCCACGTTCCGGCCACTGCTCCGCCTTGCACTGGCCCGCCCGCTGCTTGTCGCACTCACCGCCCTCCTCCTCATCGCGGCCAGCCTGCTCCCGCTTCAGCAGACCCTGACTTCTCGCGTGGCAGTACCGTTCCCGCAATTGGGATCCGAATTCATGCCGGCCCTCAACGAGGGAGACCTGCTGTACATGCCGACGACGCTGCCTGGCGTATCGCCCCGAAAAGCGGCCGAACTGTTGCAGCAGACGGACCGGATTATTGCCACCTTCCCAGAAGTGGCCTCCGTATTCGGCAAGGCCGGGCGGGCGAATACCGCTACCGATCCGGCTCCCCTGTCCATGTTCGAGACGACCGTTGTGCTCAAGCCCCGAAGCGAATGGCGCGAGGGCGTAACGCAGGACAGCCTGATACGCGAAATGAATGCGGCCATTGATATTCCCGGACTGACCAACATGTGGACCATGCCCATCAAGACGCGGACCGACATGCTGGCCACGGGTATCAAGACGGCCGTGGGCGTTAAAATTGCCGGTCCCGACCTGGCCGAGCTCGAGCGCCTCGGCATGCGGCTCGAGGAAATCCTGCCGCCCCTCGGAGGCACGCTCAGTGTGCTCGCCGAGCGCTCTGTCGGCGGGACATTCCTGGATGTGGATGTGGACCGGTTCGAGGCCGGAAGGCACGGCCTTACGACGGGCGATGTCCTGGACGTCGTGAGCCTCGCCCTCGGCGGCATGAACGTAGCAACGACCATCGAGGGGCTCGAACGGCATCCGATCAATATCCGCTACGAACGTGGTCTGCGGTCCGATATGGATGCACTCTCCCGCGTTCTGATACCGACGCCCGTCGGCGGACCGATCCCACTTGGCCAGGTGGCTACGCTCCGCATGACGGACGGGCCCACGATGATCAAAAGCGAGAATGCCCGGCCGAATGCCTGGGTATTCGTGGACCTCGAGCCGGGCGTCGACATGGGGTCCTGGGTCGAACGCGCGCGCCGCGTTGTGGAGGAAGAGCTCGCGCTCCCGCCCGGCTACTCGCTCCGCTGGAGCGGGCAGTATGAATTCATGCAGCGTGCCAATGAGCGCCTCTTGGTTGTCGTACCGCTCACGCTCGCCATCATCTTCATGCTGCTCCTCATTCACCTGCGCCGCCTGCGGGATGTGCTTCTGATCATGCTCACGCTGCCGTTCTCGGCCGTTGGAGCCGTCTGGCTACTCACCCTGCTGGACTATAACATGAGTATCGCTGTCGCGGTCGGGTTCATCGCCGTCGCGGGGCTGGCCGCCGAAACGGGAGTCGTCATGCTGGTCTACATCCGGGAATCGGTAGAGCGGTGGCGCGCAGAAGGACGCCTTACCTCGCGCCAGGCGCTCCGCGATGCCGTCGAGGAAGGCTCGGCGCTCCGCATCCGGCCGCTGCTCATGACGGTCATTACGACGCTCCTGGCGCTTTTGCCCATCATGTTCGGCTCCGAGACCGGATCGGAGGTCATGAAACGCATTGCCGCGCCCATGATTGGTGGTCTCTTCTCGGCCGCGGCCATGACACTCTTGGTCCTTCCCGCCTTGTATCTTATGATGAACCGGCCGGAAACGGCCGGCGAAGCTCCGAATCGACCAGAATAAATGTAACAGTTATTGTTACATATCCCCATGCGCCTGGATTACCTTGTGGATTACCATCGCGTCCTTGTCATTGCTGTGGTGCTGCTGTCCGCGGAGCTTCTGGCGGCTGTCCTGCGCCAGCAGCTTCTGAACGCTTTCCTGGTTGTCATCATCCTGGGCGTCACGTCGCTACCCCTGTGGCCCGCCATCCGCCGCGTCGAAGTGGCCGTGCATTTGCCGCGCAGCCTGCACGCCGCCGTCGTCCTCTTTGTCATGGCCGCGCTCTTTCTCGGAGAAATGCGTGACTTCTACGCCCGCATCTGGTGGTGGGACCTGTTTCTGCACGGCATGTCTGGCCTGCTCCTCGGAACGGCCGGCTTCTACCTGGTCTACGCATTGAATGCGGTCGATAGGATAGGCGTTGCGCTCAACCCGGGATTCGTGGCCTTTTTCGCGTTCGTTTTTGCCCTTGCGCTCGGCGCGCTCTGGGAAGTCTTCGAATTCGCCGTCGATGAACTCGCCGGCATGAACATGCAGAAGACAATGTTCGACGACCCGTCGGGCCTTACGGACACCATGTGGGACATGGTGCTGAACACCATTGGAGCCGCCCTCGTGAGCACGGTCGGCTGGCGGCTCGTTCGCCGGTCCGGTTGACCCTACTCGACGGTAATCGTGATTTTCTCTGACACGACGGGAGGATCGTGCGGCGTATGCGCCCAGTTTCCGAGAATGAGCTGCAGCGTGTGCGTGCCGGGGGCGAGATCAAGCGTCGTCTCGGTCTGCCCTTTCCCGAAGTGGATATGATTGTCGTCAGCTGGCAACGGCTGCGACATATCGGGCAACTCATCGACATCGATCATGAGGTGATGGTGCCCTGTGTTCTCCATCTGGATGCCGGCGGGCGCTACGCCCATACCCTTCAGTCCGAATTGCACGGTTACGGGGCTTGACACCGCTTGGCCGTTCTGCGGAGCAATGATGTAGCTCATCGCGCCCTCAGGCGACGTGTTCGGCGGTGGCGCATCCTGCGCGGGGGCCGGCGGGGGAGCCGTTTCCGTCTGCGGCGCATCGGCCGTGGTGCAGGCTGAGAAAAAGAGAAATGCGACCAGGAAAATGGAACTGGAGCGGAGACTCGAAACCGGCCTGTGGGCAGTCATTGGGAGCATGGTGGGGCTTATGGATTGTATGTAGGAAAAGCCAAGGATATCGTGGCGTCTACGCGCTTAATTGGCTTCTTGTGCCCGGATTGAATCAGCCTTCACAAATTGGATGCGGATCTGCGTACCCTCACCCTGTTGTGAATGAATGGCCACCGACCCACGATGCCAGCGGGCTATCTGGTCGACGAGGGCCAACCCGAGGCCAGATCCGGAAACGCTTCCCGATGCCTGGTCGGAGGCGCGGGTGAACCGCTCTGTCGCCCGCTTGGCGAAGGATGCCGACATACCGCGGCCCGTGTCTGCAACTTCGACGTATGCGCTGTCATCGTCCTCAAAACACGAAACCGACACGGAGCCCGCCTCGGTAAATTTGATGGCATTCTCGACCAGGTTTGCAACCAGCCGTTCCAAAAGGTGGCTGTCTCCGTGCGTGCACGCCGGCTCCAGCCGGGATTCGAGAGTGAGACCCTTCTGGGACGCCGCGTCCCAGAGGGCCTCTACAACATGTTTGCATACCTCCTGCAGCGCAACGCGCCTCCGGGCTTGCCCGCCCGCCTCGTGCTCCAACCGAGCCATGAGCAACAGTCCGTCGACCATCTTCTCGAACTGCATCATGCGCCGCGAGACCAGGTGCAGGGTCTGTTGGTACGCTTCCGCATCCCGTTCACGACGAAGAGCTACATCTACATGACCGCGTATCGCCGTCAGCGGTGTCAGGAGCTCATGGGCCGCGTTGGACGAAAACCTTCTGATTTCATCGACCGACTTCTCGAGCCGGTCGAGCAATTCATTCAGCGTGGCCGCCAGTTGCCGGGTCTCTTCATCCACGGCTTCCCGGAAGTGGAGCCGCTCGTGCAGCGTATCGAGAGACAATTTCCGGGCAAAGGCCGTCGTCTGCGCCAACGGGCCCATGACGCGTCCCGCGGACCACCAGATGAGTCCTGCCAAAAGTACGAGCGTAAGCAGGAGTCCGGCTATCAGGAAAGCGGCAAACCGGCCATAGAGACTGCCAATTCCCGGATCTTCCCTCGCCAGTTGTACGGTGCCGAGGCGCTCTCCGTCAAGAGCGACGAGTGGCCACACGGCATAATAGTGGGTCACATCGTCAATACGAAACGTCCGGAGAGGATCGTGCCATTCGTCCCGCACGGTGGACGCGGCCATGATGCGGGAAGGATACGTTCCCGGGCTGAAAAGCGCGATATTCCGGGAGCCTCGGATCAGTCGCCCCGCTGGGTCGAAGATCTGCAGGTAAAACGGATCAACGTGCGCGGCCCGCGTCGTATGATGGGGTTCATTCCAGGCATAGGCATCGACCTGGAGCGTGCCATCCGGAGCGACGACGGCCGATGCCACCTCCTGCATTTCCTGGTCCAGGATGGAGCGGGCCAGATGATTGAGCCAGGCCATGGCGCCCGCCCAGAGTACGAAGGCCAGAACGGACATGGACAGGCCCAGGACAACCATGGTCGTACCTACAAGGCGAAATCGGAAGGACCTCGGCCCTCGGTCATCAGACACTCGAAGATGCTCACTCATGCGATTCCGGGCCTCCACTGGGAGAAAACCGGTAGCCGACACCGCGGACGGTCTCAACGCCCGCCTGGCATCCGGCATCCCGCAGTTTCTGTCTGACATAGGCCACATAGACGTCAACCAGGTTCGTGCCGCGATCGAAGTCATGTCCCCAGACGTCCTGGTGCAATGTATCCCGGTCCAGGGCCTGCCCCACATGCTGCATGAAGTAGGCCAACAGGGCAAACTCGCGGGGAGTCAGCGCAATCTCTTTGGCACCGTGAAAACATGTATGAGCCGTATGGTCAAGAACGATCCCCCCGGCTTCGATTCGCGATTCGGCATCAAGGGATGCACGGGCCATTCCCCACAGTACCCGACGGCGCAGGAGGGCCTGGATCCGGGCCACGAGCTCCTCGAATGCAAATGGTTTGGCTATGTAGTCATCGGCCCCCGCTCCGAGTCCACGCACGCGATCTTCCACGGCGTGGAGGGCGCTCAACATGATAACCGGCAGGGTATGCCTCACGGTCCGCAGATGCATGCAGACATCCAGCCCACTCATGCCTGGAAGCCGGACGTCGAGCAGCACCAGGTCCGCCGCTTCAATATCGCGCTGACGAATGTCTTCCCCCCGGGATCGCCACGTGGTCATATAGCCCTCCTCCTGCAAACCGAGTTCAATGAATTCTGCAATGTCCGGTTCGTCTTCTACAACCAATATATGTCCGTCTGTTCGCACGAGAATGGGTTCTAATGAAGGTCTAATGGGTCTCCAATGCAGCCGGTGGCAGACGGCTCGAAATTGCTGTCAGAAGAAGGTCTTCCCGTTCGGCAACAAGAACCACCACCATGATACACAAATCCTTCCTGTTTTTGGCCTGGCTGCTTGTCAGCACGTCGGCCTGCACGGATACTCCTGTGGAGCGCCTGCTCCCCTCCGACGATGCGGCCACAAGACAACCGGCCACGGAGGTGTCGGTCGTCAGTGAAGAGACGACATCCTATACGATCCCGCTGCCAGGTACCGTTGAAGCCGCACCTGGTCATGTAGCACAGGTGAGCGCACCCATCAGCGGTCGCGTGGCGTCGGTACACGCTCACGATGGCGACAGAGTCCGAGCAGGCGACACCCTGTTGGAACTGGAAAGTCTGGAATATGCCAATCTTGTAGCCAACTTTGCCGAAGCGCGGGCAGAGGAAACCTACGCCGAACAGCAGGCGGCACGACTGGAAACCCTTGTAGAGGAGGGAATCAGTCCGCAGCGCATGCTCGAGAAAGCGGTAGCCGATCTGGAGCGTGCCCGTGCCACGACGCAGGCCGCTATGGCGCGGCTCCGAGCGCTGGGGCTGCCAGCGGGACGCGTCCAGCCCACGGCCCTCGGCCAGAGTCCCACCAATTCACTGCTTCCCATTGTGTCTCCTATCGACGGAATCATCGAGTTCCACGGCGTGGAGTTGGGACAGTCCGTTCTCGCCTACAGCCAGATGCTCCGCATTGTCGACAACAGCAGCGTGCTCATCAAGGGATTCGTGCCTCCCGACGATGCGGCCGACCTGCGTGTGGGGACACCGGTCCGAATTGTTGAATCGGGAGGACTGAGCCGTTCGCTTGAGACGCGAATTGCCGGTATCAACCCATCGGTAGATGCGGTCAGCCGATCCGTGGTCGTGAACATCATATCCACAACCGATGCCGGCTGGCCCCGGATTGGTCAGACCGTGCAGCTCATTATACAGGCTGCTTCCGCGGAGCCGGTGCTGTCCATCCCGCTGTCTGCGGTTGTCTATGACGGCGCCAGTGCCACAGTCTACGTGCAGCAACCCGACGGCGGTTTTACGGCCCGACGCATTTCCGTCGTGCGCACGAACCCGGAATCGGTCATTGTGGGCTCCGGGTTGGCGGCCGGAGAGGTTGTGGCCGTTTCGAATGTGTTCTCCTTGAAAGCCCTCGACAGGCTCTCCCAATACGCCGAATAAGTCATGCTGAAAAATGTAATCGAGTTCAGTCTGCAACAGAAGTTTGTTGCCCTGTCACTGGTCGTGCTGATGGCGGCAGGGGGCATTTTCTCGCTGCAACGGCTGCCCATCAACTCCCTTCCCGATGTGACGCCCGTACAGGTGCTCGTCATCACGAAATCCGGACGATTCTCCCCATACGATGTGGAACGACTCGTGTCCTTCCCCATCGAAACAGCCATGAACGGTCTGCCGCAAGTGTCGGAGGTCCGGTCAATCAGTCAGTTTGGCCTGAGTGCCGTCACCGTTCTCTTTGATGAGGATACCGACCCGTACTTCGCGCGTCAGATGGTCAGCCAACGCCTCCAGGACGTACGGGACGCCCTGCCCGACGGTGTGTCTGCTCCGCAACTGGGCCCCATCTCAACGGCACTGGGTGAAATATACCAGTACGTCGTCCGTGGCCCGCACAAATCGCTCACGGAGCTCCGGGAAATCCAGGACTGGCTCGTGGCACCACAGCTCAAAACCGTGCGTGGTGTCACAGAAATAAATTCCTTTGGCGGTTTTGTAAAGCAGTATGAGGTCGTGATCGATCCACGCCGACTGCGGGAGGCCGGTGTTGGGCTGTCTGACGTGATCGCGGCCATCGAAAGCAACAACAGTGTTTCCGGGGGCAACTACCTCGAGCACAACCGGGAGCAGTACATCATACGTGGGTTTGGTCTCATCCGAGACGCGGCGGACATCGAAAGCGTGATTGTTACAAAACGTGGTGACCGCCCGATTTTCGTCCGGGATATCAGTGAAGTCGTAGAAAGCCGCCAACTGCGACAGGGCGCGGTCACCATGAACGGTAGCGGAGAAGTCGTAACCGGCATTGTGATGATGCTCCGCGGCGGCAACGGACGCGATGTCATTGGCCGGATGGAGGAGCGGATTGACCAGGTCAACGCTGGGCTGCCCGACGGCGTGTGGATTGAGAAATTCTACGACCAGAGTGATCTGATAGACCGCACGACCAGTACCATCACGAAAAACCTGCTTGAGGGCGGCTTTCTCGTCATCGCGGTGCTGCTGCTCCTGCTTGGTGAGATTTCAGGCGCTCTGATTGTCGCGTCGGTCATTCCTCTGTCCATGCTCTTTGCCTTCATCGGTATGCGGGAATTCGGTCTGGCTGCCAACCTGATGAGTCTTGGCGCCATTGATTTCGGCATGGTCGTGGACGGCTCAGTGGTGATGATCGAAAATATGGTCCACAAACTGGAGTCCGACAAGGAAGACCGTCCGAAGGCAGAGCTCCTGCGCAATGCAGCGCATGAAGTTGCACGGCCCATATTCTTTGGGGTCCTCATCATTCTCATGGTCTACGTGCCCATTGCCACATTCGAAGGAATGGAGGGCATACTCTTTCGCCCCATGGCCATCACCGTTGCAACCGCCGTCTTCGGGTCCCTCCTGCTTGCACTGGTCTATGTCCCGGCCATGGCCGGTATAGTATTTCGAAAGGGCGTCCGCGTCCGTCGCAACTACCTGATGGAGTTCATCAGGCCGCGCTACGAGCGCTTCCTCGAGCGCAACCTGGACCGGCGGTCAGCGACATTTTCCATTGCTGCCGTGGTTTTCGCAGGCAGTCTCGCACTGGTTCCATTCCTTGGTACGGAATTCCTGCCGGAACTCGATGAAGGGTCCATATTGGTCGAGCAAATCCGTATGCCGAGTGTGACACTGGACGAATCCGTGGCACGTGCCGACCAGTTTGCCGGGGACCTCATCACAAACATCCCCGAAGTCAAGGATGTAATTCCCAAGACAGGCCGCTCAGACCTGGCCAACGATTGGATGGGCGTACACCAGACCGATGTGTGGGTGCTGCTCCATCCACCGGACGAGTGGCGGGAAGGGGCAACGAAAGCATCCATCATCAGGGACATCGAACCCTTCATGCAGGGCGAGCCCGGGCTGGCCTACAATTTCACGCAGCCAATCGCCATGCGTGTCGACGAACTCACGTCGGGCGTCAAGAGTGACATCGCCGTCAAGCTGTTCGGTGAAGACCTGGACTCACTCCATGCCGTCGCCGGCCGGATTGCCAGTGCCGTACCGGGTATTGACGGAACGGGTAATGTGCTCGTTGAGCAGCCGACCGGTCAGCCATACATGAATATCACTATAGATCGAGCGGCCATCGCCGGATTCGGAATCAATGTCGAGGACGTACAGCAGGTTATCGAAGCCGGAATCGGTGGCGCCCCGGCCGGCGAACTGTTTGAGGGACAGCGGCGCTTCGAAATAGTGACACGGTATCCTGCGGAATTGCGTTCCGATTTCAGAGCATTGATGGACGTGCCCATCCAGGTGCCGGGCGGTGGCAGCGTCCCATTGAGTCGCCTCGCCGTCATCCAGGCGGAAGAAGGTCCCCGGGAAGTCGCCAGGGAAAACGGGTGGCGGCGGGTCATTGTCGGTATCAACCTGGACGATACGGATATCGGAACCTATGTCGCAGCGCTGAAGAAACTGATAGACCAGGAAGTGAACATTCCGGCGGGCATTTTTGTCGAGTACGGTGGGGCTTTCGAGAATCAACAACGTGCCATGCAGCACCTGTATATCGTGGTGCCCCTGGCGCTTTTGATCATAGTTGGTCTGCTCTACCTGATGTTTGGACACATGAAATATGTGGCCATGATCCTGCTGACGCTTCCACTGGCCATGTCGGGCGGTATTGTGCTCCTCTGGGTGCGCGATCTGTACCTCTCCGTCTCGGCGGCGGTCGGATTCGTGGCGCTGTTCGGCGTGGCTGTCCTCAATGGCATTGTGATGATTTCCCACCTGAACAATCTGCGGCAGAAAGAAGGGTGGAGCGTTCGTCGCGCTACCATCGAAGGAGCCGGCGACCGGCTTCGGCCGGTCCTCATGACGGCACTTGTAGCCAGTCTTGGGTTCATCCCCATGGCATTCAATACGGGTCCCGGATCCGAGGTACAGCGTCCCCTGGCAACCGTTGTGATCGGGGGACTGATCACCGCCACGATCCTTACGCTTCGCGTTCTCCCTACGCTCTACAACTGGATTGAAAAAGACGACGCGTCATGAAAAAAAACACATTGGTCCTCTTTCTGTGCTGCCTGACAGTACCCGTCGAACGTTCTTCCGGACAGACTATCCTGTCCGTACACGACGCCGTCGAACTTGCCATTGAGCGCCACCCAGACATGGAGGTCATCCAAACGGAACGCGACATCCTTGACAGAGAGAGAAAACTGACCCTCGGCCTGAAGGATGCTGACCTCCTGTATTTCCGGGAAGGCATATCCGATGACGCCTCCTTCAGCGAACAGCGATGGACACTGAGTCAAAGTGCGGACAATCCCCTTGAGACCGTCCGACGCCGACAACATCTGGGAGCGCTTGTATCGGCAGAGGATGTTCGTCTTGGTACCAAACGTGCCGCCGTCGAGCTCCGCGTCAAGACCGCCTACACGGACGTTCTGTATGCGCTCGAAATGAAGCACCTCCGCGAGCGGGAACTGGAACTGAATACAGCACTTGTCGATGCCGTCACGCTCCGAGAAGAAACCGGTGAGGCGTCGGGGCTGGAGCGCATGAAGGCCAACCTGCAACTGGCCGCCGCACGGCGTTCGCTGGGTGAAGCCGAGCAGGAGGTCCAGGCCGCCCGGTACGCCCTGTTTGAAGCCGTCGGGATTGATCCCGACAACCAGACCTACGATATCGCGTTTCCAGATACTCTACTGTTTTTTGATCCAGACCTGGATCAGTCTACCGCCATGGGATTCCTGATGCAGTCACCAGCCGTTCAGGAAACGCGGGCCATAAGCAAGGCCGCCCGAAGAGAAGTGACATGGGCCCGTAGCATGGTGCTTCCGGATATAAAATTGGACTACTATCCACAGGATTCCGGTACAGGCTTCAATCAGCAGGGATTCCAGATCGGGCTGACCATCCCCCTGTTGTCGTTTACATCCCATCGCAGTCGCGTAGCCCGGGCTCAGGCCGGTGTCCAGCAGGCCACCTGGCGTCATGAACGTGTACTGCTCGAGACCAAACGCAACCTGGAAACGGCATGGCACGGCTACGACAATACGCGACGGAGTCTGCGTGACTTTACCGAGCGCGTCCGCTCTGCTTCGCGGACATTGCTCGAGCAGACCCGAAAAGGGTATCGGCTTGGGGAGCTCGATCTGCTGACACTACTCGACACCCAGCGCCTGGTCATTGACGAGGAGATGAAATTCTACGAGACCCTCCGTGCATACTATCATCACCTGATCCGGCTGGAGCAATTCGTCGGCACCGACCTGGTGTTTACCCAGATCCCGTAACCATCCGCTCCACCGGCAACAGAAAAGCGTGCACCGGATGATCCGGCTCTCCTTCGCACGCAAACGTCTCCAGTGCATCCATGACCGAGTCCGCCTTGGCGTCGTCCGTGAACGCGAAAGACAGGGTCGAATACACCGCCGACAAACGAGCCGAGAACCAGGACGGCCGGTCACCGACCGCGTCCGGCATGGGATAGCCTTTGATATCGACCTTGCTCAGTATGTCCACGCCGTGCGCATAGAACAGCTTGCGGAGCGCCTCATGGCACTCATCGATGGAAAGAATGGCAATCAGTTTCATTGTGCGTTCCGTTTGGACATGTAGAATATGAGGGGTACCGTGACGAGTGTCAGTGCGGTCGATGCAATAGCCCCGCCCATGAGAGAGATGGCAAGCCCCTGGAAAATGGGGTCGAACAGGATGATGAAGGCGCCGATCACCACCGTGCCGGCAGTCAACAGAATGGGCCGCGTACGCACGGCACCCGCTTCCAGGACGGCCTGACGAAGGGCCTCCCCTTCCCGGAGCCGAAGCTCTATGAAGTCTATGAGCAGCACAGAGTTACGTACCATGATGCCAGCCAGCGCAATGAAGCCGATCATGGACGTGGCCGTGAAGAAGGCGCCCATCATCCAGTGTCCGACCACGATGCCTACGAGTGAGAGCGGAATGGCGACCATCATGACGAGCGGCGTCACCAGGTTCTGGAACCAGCCCACAATGAGCAGATAGATCACGACCAGCACGACGGCGAATGCGATACCGAGGTCGCGGAACACCTTGTAGGTTACGCGCCACTCGCCGTCCCATTTGAGCGCATAGTCCTGGCCAAACGTGGGCGGCGCCGTGTAGAGCGTCTCAAACCCATAACCCGCCGGCATCTGTATGTTCGCGAGGTGATCCTCGATCTCGAACATGGCATAGACAGGACTTTCGACCTCCCCCGCCACGTCTCCCGTGACGTAGATGACCCGCTGCTGATTCTTGCGGTCAATTCGTTTTTCGGCGAGCATCTCCTCCACCTGGACCAGATCCCCGACGGGAATCATGGCTCCCGAGGCTGTCCGTAATTGCAGTCCAGCGAGACGATCCACGCCCGAGCGCGCCCCTTCGGCGAGGCGAAGCATGACGGGTACAGGCTCCCGTTCGCCGGGAAGGCGCATGCGCGAAATCTGTCGTCCGCCGAGCGCCGCGTTCACGTCGCCTGCAATGCGACCGACCGGAATTCCGGCCAGCGCCGCCTTCTCCCTGTCCACCTTCAGTACATACCGCGTCCAGTCCGCATCCACCATCCAGTCGACGTCCACGACGCCTTTCGACCTGGCGAACGCCTCCATGACCTGCCTCGCCACATCCACCTGCACCTCCGGATCAGGCCCATAGATTTCAGCCACGAGCGTCGAGAGTACGGGCGGCCCAGGCGGCACCTCAGCGATTTTGACGTTCGCACCCATGGGGCGCGCCAGGTCCTGTAGCGGTCCGCGCATGCGGCGCGCGATGGCGTGACTCTGCTCGCTGCGCTCCTCTTTTGGAAGGAGGTTCACCTGGAGGTCCGCCTCATGCGGAGCGCGCCGCATATCATAATGGCGCACAAGGCCATTCAGGTTTACCGGCCCCGACGTTCCTGTGTATGTCTGGACATGCGTCACCTCAGCCTGCTCGCCGAGCCACGCTTCAAGCTCCCGCACCACGGCGTGCGTACGCTCCAGCGTCGTGCCCTCGGGCATGTCCACCATGACCTGGAACTCGCTCTTGTTGTCGTGAGGCAGCATTTTCATCGATACGGCCCGGAAATAGAAGAGCGACAGCGAAGCCACGAGCAACACGCCGAGTCCTCCGAGGAATCCCCACCGCAGCACGCGGCGGTCGAGCAGCGGATTCATCACGGCCCGGTACATACGCCACGACCAGGTTTTCTCCAGGTTGTACTCCTTCTCTTCTTCGCCGTCCGCATCGTGATTCTTGAGAAGACGGAATGCCAGATACGGCGTCACCATGAGCGCCACGAGCAACGAGAACATCATGGCGATCGATGCGCCAATGGGCATCGGACTCATATACGGCCCCATGAGCCCCGATACGAAGGCCATCGGCAGCACGGCTGCTATCACGGTCAGCGTAGCCAGGATCGTCGGGTTGCCCACCTCGCTGATCGCGGCCATCGCGGCCTGCGCAAACGGCCGCTTCCGCATCTTGAAATGCCGCTCCATGTTCTCGGCCACAATAATGGAATCATCGACCACGATACCCGTCACAAAAATCAGTGCAAACAGCGTGATCCGGTTGAGCGTGTAGCCAAACATGTAGTACACGAACAGCGTGAGCGCAAAGCTGATAGGCACCGAAAGGAACACTACGAGGCCGCCCCGCCACCCCATCGCGAGGCCTACGACGATGGTAACCGCGCCAATCGCCACGATCAGATGCAGCAGCAGCTCCATGACCTTACCCAGCGCGCTGGCCCCGTAGTTACGCGTCGTTGTCACAGTGACGTCCGTTGGCAGAAGCGCGGGCGCGAGGCGCTCTACGCCCGAGAGCACCCGCTCTGAAACGGACATGGCATCCTGCCCCGGCCGCTTCGCGATAGCCAGCGTAACGGCGGGCCGCGCACCCGCCGTGCCCGACGAAAACCCGACATAGCTTACCGGCTCGGCCGGTCCATCGGTAACAGTCGCCACATCGGACAGGTGAATGGGCTGCCCCCCATGGACGCCCACGACAATACCGGCGGCGTCCGCTGCATCCACCAGGAAATGGCCCGTTTCGACAGCGAACACCGCGTCACCCTGCGCGAATGTGCCCGCATGCAGGCGGTTATTGGTCGATGCGACGGATTGCGCAATGTCCCCAAGGCCGAGCCCATAGGCGGCCAGCTGCTCCGGATGGGGGGTAATGCGGAGCTCGCGGGTGCGGCCTCCGATGACGTCGACGCGGGCCACGCCGTTAATTTTTTTGATCTCGGCGGCGAGCTCCACGCCCATGCGGCGCAGGTCGTAATCGTCGTACGACGTGCTGTGCAGCGTAAGCGCGAGCACCGGAACGTCATCCACGTCGCGCGTCTTGATGAGCGGCATGGTGACGCCTTCCGGCATGGTTTCCATGCGCTTGAGCAGCTCCTCGTAGAGGCCAACGAGGCTTTCTTCCACGTTCTCGCCCACGTACCAGGTCGCGCTGATAAGGGCCTGACCCGGCAGGGCGGTGGAGAATATGTACTCGACGCCCTCGATGTTACCCAGCAGGTGCTCGACCGGCTCAATCACGACGCTCTCCATTTCCTCGGGGCTCGCGCCCGGCATGGCCAGCGCGATATCGACCATGGGGACCTCGATCTGCGGATCCTCTTCCTTGGGCGTGAGCACGGCGCTGTAGATGCCAATGCCCATGAAGACCGCCATGAGGAGCGGTGTGAGCTTCGAGTGGATGAATACGGATGCAATGCGGCCAGCCAGGCCTTCGCCCTGGATGTGTGGATGCGTACTCATTGCTCGCGTACCTCCTGGCCGTCAACGAGGCGCCCATCCGCCTCAAGTACAATCCGTTCGCCGCTCTGGAGCCCTGAGAGGACCTCCACCTCGCCGTCTCGCGCGGCGCCGAGCCGTACCCAGCGGAGACGTACCCTTCTGCTCTCCGGCACAATCCAGACGCCGGTCAGCTGACCCCGCCGGACGACGGCCTGCACGGGAATCGTGATCTGCTCGGGAGTAGCGACCTGCCCAGGCGAGGTGACCTGTCTGGCCCCGTCTGCGGGCGCTGCCGTGACGAGAAGGCGGGCGTACATACCGGGCCGGAGCGTCTCCATCGACGCATCGCCTGCAGCGCGCAGCCGATCGACCTCCACGCGGAACTGCCTGGCAGGCGCGCTCGCACCACGGTTTATCGTGGCCAGCCGGCCCTCGAGGCGCATCCTGGCGGCGTCTATCTCGACCGTAACAGGATCTCCTTCGCGGAGGCGGCTGACCTGGCCTTCCGGCACGAGCGCCACTACGCGCAGGTCCGACGTGGTCTCTACTTCCAGGATGGGCCGGCCAGGCGCCGCCGTGGCGCCCGCCTCGGCATACCGCGCCACCACGTGTCCCGTGACGGGCGACGTAATAACGGCATGGGTGAGCTGCTCCCTGGCCGCCGCCAGCGCACCTTCGGCCGCCGCAAGGCCCGCCTGGGCGCTTTCATGCATGGTGCGAACTTCTTCGAGTTCGCGCTCCGTTGCGCTACCACGCTCTTCAAGTGCGATAAATCGGCGCAGCTGATTGGCGGCGGCTGAGAGCGCCGCCTCCGCCTGCTGCCTGGCGGCCTCGGCGCGCGCTTTCTCGGCGTCGAGTGCCGAGCGGTCGAGCTCAACCAGGGTGTCACCCTCGGTCACGGGGTCACCCTCCCGAGCGCGAATGTGGTCAATACGCGCCATGAGCCTTGTACTGATGGCTACACGGCGATTTCCCTCGACCTGCGCGGGAAACGCCAGCGGCGCAGACGACGTCGATGGGCGCACGGTCAGCACGCTGACCGGAACGGCCTCCTGGCTGATTTGCCGGGCAGCACCGGCGGATGTCCCGCGGAGGGCCGCGTCACCGGACGGTGCCGGCTCCGAGCCGCAGGCAGCCACGAAAAGCGCCGCGCTGGCCAGGACAATTGCGGAGGTGAGTTTCATTGGGCGAGCCATTCGATTTCCTGTACGGTTGTATTCCATGAATAGAGGGCGTTGAGATGGGCCAGGCGCTGCGTGGCGAGTTCGACTTCTGCTGCCAGTACATCCTCGGCCGTTTCCAGATTCTGTTCGTAGCGATCGCGCCGCATACGGAGCAGTTCGCGCGCGAGCGCCACGCCGCGCTCGGCGCTGGCGAGTCGCTCGCGCGCGACATCGAGCTGCCGGAGAGCACGCGCCAGGGCGACTTCGTTCTGGAGTGCACGTTCCTGCACTGCGATATCGGCCTGGCTGAGCTGTGCTTTCGATCGCTCAATGGCGCCCGCACGCTGCATGCCGGAAAACACGTTCCATGACAGCGTGACGCCAGCCGTCCAGTTGTCACCGCGGGTTCCAAAAGCCTGGTCGTCGTTCAGTTCGTACGATCCCATGGCGTGGATTTTCGGTAGATACCCGGATTTGTCTGCCCGCAGCTGACTCCGCGCCGTCGATGCCATGAGCCGCAGCGCCTGCATGTCGGCTCGCTCGGTGTTCACGCGTCCGAGGTCCATGTCAGCCAGATCAATCGTGGCCTTGGTGAGCGGTGTTGTCGGAACGAGCCGGGCCTCGTCTGTCATGCCCAGTTGCACCCGAAGCGCGTCCGAGGCGTCAGACAGAGCCGCCGCTGCTTCGGCCCGTTGGCTTTCCAGGTCAAGCACACGGACTTCGGCGGCCAGCACGTCGGCCCGGGGAGTCAGCCCCTGCTCGTGGAAGTCAGAAACGAGCCGCAGATTACCGCGCGCGGCGGAGAGCGCCGAGTCCAGTACGGCCGTGCGCTGCTCGGCAACGATCAGGCCGAAGTAGACATTCTTGACGTTCCGATCGGTTGTTTCCCGGGTGCGTCTGGCCAGAAGGCCTGACGCCTCGGCCGCCGCTCCCGCTGCCCTTCGATTCTGCAGGGCTTCCACGTCCAGCAGCGGCTGCTGCACCTGGAAAATCGTCGCCCAGTTCGTAATCCGGTCCGGGTCGTTGAGCACGTCGGGCGAAAACAGTGCCATGTCCGCCCGCTCCTGTTTGAGCTGGAAAGCGAAGGCGTTTGCGGGATCGTTGGTGGTCATGGCCTGCTCAAGCACCGTTACCTGCGGCAAAAACGCGGCGAGGGACTGCGTTCTGTCACCGCGCGCCGCATCGTACCGTGACGTCGCCGACCGATTACCGAAATTGCCCACCCGAGCAAGGGCGAGCGCCTCGTCGAGCGATATTTCCCGCACGAGCGGACGCGCCGCCTCTCCGGACTGCGCGCGGACGGATGGCGCCATGCAGACGAGCACGAGACCGAGTGCCAGGAAGTTCTTGATCATGCGTGTAGTTCAGTATGGTCCGAGAAACAATGTAGACAACCATAATATATCGACATCGTTATATTGTTCCAAGCCTGCCGAATACGTTCCCGCTCCCTTGCTGCGCCACCAAACCACGACCCCATACGACTTATATATCATATTTAGGGATATTTCTGTTCCACCGGCCTCCAGCATGCCGCGTGAATTCGCATTGAACGAAGGCCGGGAACTCGATATATACATAACGGTTTGCGCATGTATTCAGACTTCCCAGAACACTCCTGGTCCGAAATCAGTCCATGGAATCGAATCTTGTCCCACGTGACATCATGCACCGTGCCGCGCGTCGCTTCAAGATGCTCAGCGAACCGGTACGCCTTGAAATCCTGAGTCTGCTACACGAGCGCGGCGAAATGAGCGTCCAGGAACTGGTCGAAGAAACCGGTCAGCACCAGGCCAACATCAGCAAGCACCTCCGCCATCTTGCCGGTGAGAAGTGTGTCAAGCGGCGCAAGGAAGGACTCTTCGCCTACTACTCCATCAATGACCCGACCCTCTCCTCCATCTGTATGCTCGTCTGCGGGCGACTCCGCCAGGAGGCAGACGCCGCGTGACGCGCGTTCTATCCAAACTTCATTTGCCCCATTTACCCGAGCTGTGATATATTGCTGGTCTGATGCAACACGTGCCCGTAGCTCAGCTGGATAGAGCGTCTGACTACGGATCAGAAGGTCGGGAGTTCGAATCTTCCCGGGCACGCATTGAACGCTTGGTCGGCCTTGTGCCGGCCAAGCGTTCAATATTTTGCGGGGAGGTCGAACTCCCGAGAAGGGAGTTCAAACGAGCAGCCACTCACCCCGACAAAGCCTCGGCGACAGCCTGCTACCAGGGCTGCTCACAACAGAGCTACTTCAGGATATCGGTGCGGATTGCGCATCATGTCCGATGTCAGGTCCACATCCAGTTCCTCCCAGTGAAAGTGGTTCGGACGAACTTCGCGTACGTTCCTTATCGCTGACTCAGGTGCACCGTCGAACCAGGGGAACATCGCCAGCGACATCGTGACGGGCTTTCCGTACAGCACCACGTTAAGTTCTCTCAGCCCAATATCAACGATCTTGATCGGTGAAGTAACTACGCCAGGCTCTTCTGAATTCTTCCGCATGAGTCAGCACTTCCTTTTCGACAATACCCAGTGTTTTTCCATTATATCCATGGGAATCTGCAAGTTCCACATTTGGCTCCAACCAGAATTTGGCCGATCCGTCTGCAGAAACCACGTGAATATGGGGCCTGGATTCTTCCCGGGAATAGAAGAAAAATCGGTAGCCACGAATTCTCCATATAGTGGGGCTCATCGCGCATCCTTTTGTACATTAACCCCGCGCAAGCCAATTCGCAACCAGCCGCCGCCCGCAATTACCAGCTCTCACCGGCATGCCCATCGAACTCAACAAGGAAAACCGGGAGGAAGCCATCCAGTCGCTGCAGGCCTACATGCGAGACGAACATGATGAGGATATGGGGTCCATAGCGGCGGGCAGCCTGCTTGACCACGTGCTCACCGATATAGGTCCAAGCATCCATAATGAAGCCATCAAACTCGTCCAGGAGCGCCTGGCTGCTCGACTGGCTGAACTGGACGTGGAAATTGGCGAGATGGAATTCCCGGTCTCCCGCCGAAAGTAGTGCCGCTGCACGACACACCATCACGCGAGGCGAGCCGGATCGAATGCCGAATCGAACGGATTGACAAAAGTAACGCCTTCCAGCGTGCCATTGGATCGAAAATCCTCGCTGAGCACGACCGGAATCTGATTCAATCGGGCCGCCGCCCAGATCTGGGAGTCGTAATACGACAGGCTGTAAGCGCGCACGCCTCGAACGGCTTCCAGCACGATGGCTGATGTCAACGGGAGAACAGGGATCGCCCGCATGTAGTGCTCTACGATGGCATAAACTGGTTCCATCCCGTTCGGCCGTGGTACGTTTTTCAGCGATACGTTGGCAAACTCAGCGAGAACCTGCGCCGTTATTACTGCGCTTTCGGCCGAGACCACTGTTTCCAGCACGGTGTTCGCTCGCGACATCCGGGTAGGGACGGAATTGTCGATGGCATATACCAGTATATTGGTATCGATCAGACACGTCATACGCGTCGATCCGATCCAGGCGCGCGCACGTTCCTCTCTTCGTAGCCCTTCATTCGATCGAAGACAAAACCCTCTCCGAACGATACGTCTCGGGACAGCTCGACATTCGCTTCTACGAGTTCCCGGGCCAGGCTGGCCTGATTGCGATGCAGGCCGGCACCACTGGTTTTGGTCAGGTAGGCGACCAGGGCATCCCGGACAACCCCTGCCTCTGATTTTCCCTCGGCTTTGGCGCTGGCTTTCAGGGCCTGCTCCTGCTCATGCGTTATGTAAAGTTGTTTCCGGACCATATCTACCCGAACAAGTAATGTATACATCATATACATCACATTCAGATTCGTGTTCCGCCGCGCCTCAGGCGCCACGCAGGTTTGTATCTATCGCCAGGGAAACATATCGTAAGCCACGCACACGAAGCCTGCGCAGGCCCACTGCACGCCACCCAAAGGCCCACCGTCATCCAACCCATCGCCCATGAAACCCGTTCTCCGATTCATTTTTGCGGCCATCGTCTTCTTCGTCGGGCTGTATCTGATCATTTTCTTCCCACTACCGAGTGTACTCGTCATTGCGTGCACCATCGTGCTTGTCGGACTGCACGATGTGACGCAGAAAGAGCACACCATTCTGCGTAATTTTCCGGTCATTGGGCACTTCCGGTACCTGTTCGAGGGCATTGCGCCAGAGATCCACCAGTATTTTGTAGAGTCCGACCTGGACGGCAAACCGCTCAACCGGATCCAGAGGCGCTATGTCTATACGCGCGCCAAGAAAGCCGTCAATACGCATCCGTTCGGGACCGAGCACGACCTCCAGCGGGAGAACATGGAGTGGACCGCCCACTCCATCTATCCAAGCCCAGCCCTCGACGAGGCGCCCCGCGTCCGGATCGGGACCGAGGCCTGCACCCAGCCCTACGAGGCCAACCTCCTGAACATCTCGGCCATGAGTTACGGCTCGCTCAGCAAGAACGCGATCATGGCGCTCAACAAAGGGGCCGCGGCCGGCAAATTCTATCACAATACGGGTGAGGGCGGCGTTTCCGACTATCACCGCATGGGCGGCGACCTGGTCTACCAGATCGGGACGGGTTACTTTGGATGCCGCGACGCCGAGGGCCACTTTTCAGAGGAACGGTTCCGGGAGACGGCCGACATTCCCGAGGTCAAGATGATCGAGCTCAAGCTGTCCCAGGGAGCCAAACCCGGGCACGGCGGCATGCTGCCAGCCAAGAAGAACAACGAAGAAATTGCCCGCATACGGGGCCTTGAGCCCTGGACCGACGTCCACTCACCGCCCGGACACTCCGCCTTCAACTCGCCCCAGGGTCTCCTGGAATTCATTGACCGGCTACGCACACTCTCCGGTGGTAAACCCGTGGGTTTCAAGCTCTGTATTGGGCGTGAGCAGGAATTCGTGGACATATGCGAGGCCATTGTAGAGACGGGTCTGAAACCGGATTTCATTACGATAGATGGCGCAGAAGGCGGCACGGGAGCGGCACCGGTAATTTTTTCGGATCATGTGGGCATGCCGTGGGAGAATGCGCTTGTCTTCGCCGTGAACACGCTGCGCCGTTACGCGCTCAAAGACGACATCAAAGTCATTACGGCGGGCAAGATCATCGACGGTTTTGACATGTTCAAAGCCCTCTGCCTGGGCGCCGACCTGTGCAATTCAGCGCGCGGCATGATGCTCGCCCTCGGCTGTATACAGGCGCTCGAGTGCAACCTGAACACGTGTCCAGCGGGTGTTGCCACCAACAACCGGGCAAAAATGCGTGGCCTGGTGGTGGAAGACAAGTGGGTACGCGTCATGAACTATCACGACGGAACGCTCGACGACTTCCTCGACCTCTACCGCGCGGCTGGCTGCACTTCGCTCTCGGATCTGAACCGGTCACTGGTGTTCCGTCAGCGCAACAACAAGGTCGAGGCCTTTGCCGACCTCTATCCGGACATGGCGGTGCGCGAAACCGTCTGACAGCACGGGCATAGAAGCCGCCTCACCACAAAATTTCCGACCATTCATGCGCACCACTCTTCTCCTCCTGCTGGTCATTCTTCTTGTCCCTGCCTGCGGCTCCGAATCGGACCCCGCTGCATCTACCGAAAATACAGGCGAGACAAGTGCACAGGCACCGGACGAAGCGGACAGCGCCACAGCACCACCATCAGAACTCATGATTGACGTTATTGCAGAAGGAGAAGGAGAAGCCATTGCCGCCGGAAAGACAGCGGTTGTGCACTACACGGGATGGCTCTTTGACGCCTCGGCGCCCGAAAACCGCGGTACGAAATTCGACAGCTCCCGTGATCGCGGCGAGGCGTTTTCCTTTCCTCTCGGAGCCGGACGCGTCATCACGGGTTGGGACACGGGTGTGGAAGGCATGAAAGTCGGTGAGCGCCGCATTCTCACGCTCCCGCCGGAAATGGGCTATGGTGCTCGCGGTGCTGGCGGCGTCATTCCACCTAATGCGACCCTGATTTTCGACGTCGAATTGCTCGGAATCGAGTAAGGCCTCAGGCAGCGACGCATTCCGCAGGGGGTGTCACGTCACGCCAGCTGACGAATTCGGCGTGACGTGCGTGCCTGCTGATGGGGACTCCCCCCACAGGAAGGCCCCCGGAAAATCGACAGCGGCAGATTTTTTCTTGCCCGACCACTCGTCGATGTCTATCCGGTACACGGTCGTGCGCGCAATTTCCTGCCGTGTGATGGCCCGGTAGTCCCGACCGGCGACCAGGTGTGCAAAATATTTGCTGAGCATAAGCTCGAGGGCATAGCGCGATTCGTCCACGCTTTCCACAATCCGGGCGCACCCAAAAATAACGATGCCGGCATACTCCACGCTCATCTCGAGCGCCGTGTCGGCGGGTAGCAGGCGCCCCATTTCGTGGACGGATAAACAGACCGGCACGCCTGCGTCGCCGCCGTCGGCGACGTTCGTCCGCGTACGTCCAATATGCGCCGTGTGCATGTAAAGGCAGTGCTTCTCCGGTTCGTAGACAAAAATGTTGCTGTTCAGGAAGGGCTGCCCGTCCATGGCCGTCGCCAGCGTCCCTACAGGGGCCCGGGCAAGGAATTCCCCCATCCACTCCGGGCTGTCCATACGCCGGTCCCGACGCCGCATGTCGCTCAATTTCAGGGCTTTGTCCATTTTTTCTGTTGGAATGTGATATACTGGAATTTCGTGATCCTATTTCACGTTTCCCACCACAACGTTCACATCCCCACCAGAACAGATGAAAACGCTCTTCCGCATTTTCGGCGCGGCGCTGGCCGTACTCATGCTGGTTGTGCCCAATACGGCCGCACAGAACCACACAGTAATTGACGCTGGCCACCTCATTGACGTTGAGAACGGCCGCGTCCTGGACAATCAGCAAATCCTTGTCACAGATGGACATATCGCAGAAGTAGGCCCGAGCGTGTCGGTGCCCGCCGGCGCGCACCGTCTGGACCTGTCCGGCAGCTACGTCATGCCAGGCCTCATTGACGCCCACACGCACCTGGCCCTGCAGGAAATGGACGGGTCCGACATTGACGACCACGGGTCCTATTACTACGCCAGCCTGATCGAAGACACTTCCATGCGCGTGGCACAGGGCACGATGCTCGCCCGTTCCATGCTCGAAGCCGGATTTGTCTGGGTCCGTGACACGGGCAACAACGGACTATATGGCGATGTCACACTGCGGCGCGCCATTGAAGGCGGGTGGATTCCGGGCCCGAATATCGTTGCCGCCGGCCGCATGATCGCGCCCTTCGGCGGTCAGTTCCAGATGAATCCGGAAAAACCTGCGCTTGGCGAGCCGGAGTACTTCTACGCCGACTCCCATGACGAAATCATCCGCGCCGTGCGCGAAAATGTGCACTACGGGGCCACTTTCGTGAAGCTCATCATCGACAACCAGCCCTACATCTACTCCGAGGAGGACGTCCGCGTCGCGGTTGAAGAAGCGCACGACATGGGCGTGAAGGTCATGGCGCACGCTACGAGCGATGAAGGCATCCGGAATGCCGTTCTCGGCGGCGTGGATTCCATTGAACACGGGTTCAATCCTTCCGATTCGACACTTGAGCTCATGGCGAACCGAGGTACGTACCTCGTCGGCACGGACTTCCCCGCCTCGCGTCTGGGCGAAACGCGCTACTGGTCCAACGTGGAGCGCAACAAGCGCGCCTACGCCGCAGGCGTTCCCATGGCGTTCGGATCGGATGTCGTCTACTACGAGGAGGGCAAAACCCGTGGTGAGCAGACCATCGGCTTCCTGTTCAGCTACGTCGATGCCGAACTCCCCAACGAGCACATCCTGCGCATGGCGACCATGCATGCTGCTGACCTGCTGGGAGCCAATTCAGGGCGCATTGAGGCCGGTCGCAATGCGGACATCGTGGCCATGCCGGAAAACCCCCTCGATGACATTGCCGCGCTGTACGACATCTCGTTCGTCATGAAAGACGGACATGTCTACAAGGAGGGCGGCCTGTTCCGCTGGGACATTCCCACGAAGCTCAACAACCCGCGCCGCAAACAGCCACGCGGCAACATGCTGAAGCAGAATTGAGGTACCACCATGACAATCAAACGCATTCTCAACCAGAAAGGACATGATGTCTGGTCCATTGCGCCGGACGCAACCGTCTATTCCGCCATTGAACGCATGGCCCAGAAAGGGGTCGGGGCGCTTGTCGTGCTCGACGAAAGCCGGCTTGTCGGCATTATCTCCGAGCGCGACTACGCCCGCAAGGTAATCCTCCAGGGGAAATCCTCGAGGGAGACCCGCGTGGCCGATGTCATGACGCGCCAGGTAATCACCGCGCCGGAATCTGTGGGCATTGATGAGGCCATGTCGCTCATGACGGACCGCCGCATTCGCCACCTTCCGATCGTGGAAGATGACGTGGTAACCGGCGTCGTTTCAATGGGCGATCTGGTGAAGTTCAAGCTGAAGGACCAGGAAAGCCTGATCGAGCATCTGGAGAATTACATCACGCAGTGACCACCACTGTTATTCCCGGATTCCCGGCATTCCAGTGAGGACCCTTGACCAGCTCAGGCACGTCTCGCCGCAAGACGGCAGCGAGTTCTTCGCCGGGGCGCAGCCGCTCGCCTGGCAGCCAGTAGCGGATGCGCCCCACCGACTGCCAATTTCGGCAGGTCGCGTGGACGGCCTTGCGGATGCCTCCACCGAAGCCGGTTGATCCATACCCGTGGACGATCACGAGCGCGCGGGCGCCCTGCGCCTGGGCAGCATCCAGCCCGGCATGGAGAACATGGATGGCCTCGCGGGTCGTCATACCGGCGTGCCCCACATCCACCATCGAAATGCCCATCTGTGCCATTTCCGAGCGCCCAATGGCACCGCAGTAGGGACAGATGGCGGCCGAGACGTCAACGGGGTTACCGCACGTGCTGCAGGTATCGTTTTCTGGTCTCATGGGATGGCACTCGTTGAACAAGGGTTGGCTGCGCCGAATCTACACCTGCACGTGGGAAGTTGGACTTCACACCCACAATCTTATATTGGGAGACGCTACAGAATGTATTGTTTCCTGCATGTCCCGATCCTCTCCAACCCATCCACAGGCCTGGCGCCAACTCCAACTGCGCAAGTGGTTGCTGGCCGGTCGGCGGTTCAATGCCTCCGAGGCGGCCCATGAGCTCGAGGTCAGTCGGCGCACCATCATGCAGGACCTGGAACACATGCGGGCCTTTGGCCACGCCATCGACTACAATGTGCAGACGGGAAGTTACGAGTTGACCGAAGCGTCCGGTGAACTTCCAGTGGCCCAGATCCGCCGCTCGGAGCTCGCCGCCATCGAACTGGCCCAGAATGTCCTCGAACAGTTCGGGGCGGCTCCCATGGCTGAGGCCATTGAGCGCCTGGCACACCGCGTCCGCGAGCTCATGCCGGACCTGCTCGACACCGACCTCGGCAGCTTTTCTCCCTCCCTGTCCATTCTCCGGGGGCCCGCTCCCGAGGAGCCGCTCCCTTGGCTGGAGGCGTTTTCCACGTATATTAACGAAACGCGGACGGTCCGCATGCGCTACTACACCATGTACCGCGACCGCGAGTCTGAACGGCTGGTCGATCCCTACCGGCTCGTCAGCCGCGATGGCCGTGGCTACCTTATTGCCTGGTGCCACAAGCGCGAAGACGTCCTGATTTTCCGCATGGATCGGATCCGATCGGCCGAGCCGACCGACGCATTCTTCGACGTCCCGGGTGACTTCGACCTGGAGAATTTTCTCGGCTCCATGTTCGGCATGTTCCGCGACCGCGAGCCTTTCACAGTCAAAGTTCGCTTCAGCCCCTGGGTAGCCCGCTGGATCAAGGAAGACCGCTGGCACGCCAGCCAGGTCATGACCGACCTGCCGGACGGCAGCCTCCAGGTGGACCTTGAGGTAATGGGAGAAGTCGACGTCCGGCGCTGGATCCTCTCCTTCGGGGGCGACGCCGAGGTCCTCGAGCCCGATTTCCTGCGCCGCGCCGTGGCCTACGAGGTCGACAAGTTGGCGGCCACTTATCACCCCAACCGGTACGCACACGCATGAACCATTTACCCATCAAAGCCACATTCGACAACAAGCTGCGCATTTATCTGTATCTGATAAGTCTCGGAACACTCGCGGTAACTGTTGTCGGCATCATTGCCATCCCTTTCTGGCTTTTCCTCGGATGGTGGTGGTCTGGCCGGTACTTTGAAGCCCTCACCTGCGAGTTGACAGAGAAGCGCCTCCATATTCATCGAGGCGTCATCTTCCAGAAAGACAAAACCATCATGCTCGATAAAATCCAGGACATCAGCCTGTCCCATGGGCCCATCCAGCGACATTTCGGGCTCATGACCATGCAGGTCGAGACCGCTGGCCAGAGCAATCCAGAAGGTCAATCTGACGCCAAGCTGACGGGTATCGTAGATATCCACGCATTCCAGTCGGCTATCCTGGCGCAGCGCGATGCCCTCGCATCGCATCATGGTCCTCCTTCGACGACCGAGACCACAACGAGCCAGGAGCCCAACGAATCGGTCCTGCTGCTCACTGAGATTCGCGACACTCTGCATCGTATTGAAACGCAAACATCGAAATAAACAACCTCCAGAACCATGACTACCAGCCGCTTTGTGCCCGCACTGCTCCCTCTACTCCTGTTCGTCGCAGCGTGCGGCAATCCACAGGAAGAGCCGACATCCGATGCAACGACCGCTGAAAACGCGCCGACCAGCGAAGCCGTAACCACGGCCCTCGCTGAACTCCCGCCTGCCATCAAGGGCGAGGGCGGCGAACTTGAAGGCCAGGACGTCACTTATTTTCCTGTAGATGCGGCGACCACCGGTTATCTGGCCGTGCCCGATGGGGAGGGACCGTTTCCGGCGCTTGTCATCATCCACGAATGGAACGGGCTCACGGACCGCGTGCGCCAGGTCGCTGACGACTTCGCCGCCGAAGGATACGTTACACTCGCCGCCGACCTCTACCAGGGCCGAACGGGCACGAACCGGGATGAAAACATTGCGCTCATGACCGAGGCCAACGAGAACATGCCGGTTGTGATCGAAAACCTGAATGCGGCGGTCGCTTTCCTGAAGGAGCGCAGCGACGTGACGGGACGCGTGGGCGCCATGGGCTGGTGCTTCGGCGGCGGTATTGCGCTTTCCTTCGGGCTTGATGGAGACAACCACGACGCGACCGCTATTTTCTACGGCCGCCTGATCGACGATCCGGAGGCACTCGCGCACGTGGATCACGAAATCTACGGCACATTTGCACGGCTCGACCGCGGACCCGCCCCGGAAGCCGTCGAAGCGTTTGAAGCAGCCCTTGACGCCGCCGGCCTCGAGCACGACCTGCACATCTACGACGATGTGAATCACGGCTTCTGGCTGCGCGTCGACGAAGAGCCTGACGTCCGCGCCGTTCCCGCCGCCGACGCCTGGAACCGCCTCAAAGACTATCTGGGACGCACGCTCGGGGACTGAGACGTCGATCAATTGGCTTCGTCCAATTGAAAATCTTTCTCCGTCCAATTGAAAATACAGGCCGCGCATGCCTCCCAGACCGTACGTATTGACAGAAGCCAGCCTGACGGACGTCAAGGACACTGACTGGCAGGTAGCCGTGCTGCCCTGGGGCGCCACGGAGCCCCACAACTTCCAGCTTCCCTACGGCACCGATACGCTTCAGGCGTCGGCCGTCGCGATGGAGAGCTTGAAACGAGCGTCATGCTGCACATCCATCCGGATTTTGTGCATTCGCTCGATGCCGCCGGGCCCGGCAAGGGCGAGCGGTACATGGAAGCGGTGACCGATCGCCTGGCAGCCTTTTTCGTCGTGCTGGCGGCAGCCGATCCGGGAGACATGTACGAGGACGAATAGTAGGATGGGGCGCAGTTCCTCGCATTCCCAGGCGCAATCCGAATGACGATAGCGCCCGCTCTCACTCGCAGCGCTTGAATCGGTACCGGATATAGCCGATATCGTACATTGAGTAGCCACAACGCGGCATTCGTACGTACCGGCCATGCACTGCCCCCCCTCTTCGAACACCCAAGCGAATCTGCTGACGCCACAAGGCGCGCACGCCGTACTTGCCTCCTCTCCCATTCCAATTGTTACGATGGACCTGGACCGGAGAGTTACATCATGGAATGCCGCCGCGGAAACGCTGTTTGGATGGGCGGCCGCCGACGTGCTCGGAAAGCCGCTGCCCATCATTCCGGCCGACCAGCACGAAGCCTTCGAGGCGTTCTGGAAAAACATCGTGGATCGAAACGTGTTTTCCGGATACGAGGGCGTCCGAGAGCACAGGAATGGCGCCCTGATACCCGTCACCATTTCAGCTGGACCACTTCATGACGACGACGACCGCCTCCACGGCGTGTTCGCTTTTGTCGAGGACGTCTCGCAGCGGAAGAAACACGAGGAGGCGCTGGCCCGCCACGAGGCGTTCATTTCCATGGCCGCCAAACTCAGTCTTCTGGGAGGTTGGAGCATCGATATTCCGAGCATGCGCCATTCGTGGACCGATGAAGCCCGCCGCATCCATGGCGTCGATGAGGGCGTATCGCTCGCTGTCGAAGAACTCATTTCGTTCTACGTGCAGCCATATCAGGACCAGATCCGGGAGGCATTCGAAGCCTGTGCCAGAGACGGTACGCCGTTCGACATCCGTGCTGAATTCCGCGCGGCCGATGGCCGGATGAAATGGGTCCGTGCGCTTGGCGAAGCTTCGCGAAACAGCACAGGCTCCATTACCCGCGTACAGGGTGCCATCCAGGATATCACCGATACCATGGAGGCGGAGAACGCGCTGAAGGAAAGCGAATCCCGCTACCGAAGCCTGTTCGAGAACAATCATACGGTCATGCTTCTGGTTGACGCCGAGACGGCAGAAATCGTCCACGCCAATCCGGCGGCCGCCACGTTCTATGGTTGGACGACCGAGGAGCTCCGCGGCAAGCCCATTCACGAAATAAACACCATGACCCGCGCGGAGGTACGCGATGAAATATCCCGCGCCTCGACACGGGAAAGGAATGAGTTCCAGTTCAAACACCGGCTCAAGAGCGGAGAGATCAGGGACGTGGAAGTCTTCGCCGGGCCCATCGAGCGCGACGGACGGACATTGCTTTATACGCTCGTTCACGACGTAACGGAAAAGAAGCGCATTGAGAACCAACTCACACTGCAGAGCGCCGCACTGAACGCTGCGGCCAACGCCATTGTGATAGCCAACCGGGATGGCGTCATAGAATGGGCCAATGAGGCCTTCTTTGAGCTGTCGGGTTTTACACCGGAAGAGGCCGCCGGACGTACGCCGGGCGAGCTTATAAAGAGCGGCCTGCAGCCACCAGCATTCTACGAGGAGATGTGGGCGACCATCGCGTCCGGTAACGTCTGGAGCGGAGAGGTGGTAAACCGCAGCAAGGACGGCGCCACATATACGGAGGAGCTCACCATTACACCCATGACGAACGCCGAGGGCGCGATCACCCACTACGTTGGGGTCAAACAGGACGTAAGTGAACGCAAGCGCCTTGAGCAGCAGTTTCTGCGCGCCCAGCGTGTTGAAAGCATTGGCATACTGGCAGGCGGTGTCGCCCACGACCTGAACAACGTGCTGACACCCATCATGCTCGCCATCGACGCGCTGTGCGCCAGCGAAAAGGACGGCCGGAAACGCGCCATGCTGGACAGTATGGATGCGAGCGTCAAGCGGGGAGCAAGCCTCGTCAGACAGGTACTCGCCTTCTCCCGTGGCGGCGTAGACACCCCGTCCGAAATGAGTCTTGAGCCTGTTTTGCGCGACATGGAACGGCTCATGGCTGAAACATTCCCACCGGACATCGCGGTCGATACGCAGGTTCCTGACGACCTCTGGCGCATCACGGCCGACCCCACGCAGATGCACCAGGTGCTCATGAACCTCTGCATCAACGCCCGTGATGCCATGCCGCATGGCGGGACATTGGCGATTTCGCTCCGGAACGAGGAGCTTCGCACACATTTTACGCGCGGCGACATGACGGCGCACACCGGCCCGCATGTCGTGATGACCGTCAAAGATTCCGGTACCGGCATTGCCCGTGAGATCATGGACAACATCTTCGACCCGTTTTTCACGAGTAAGGAGCCGGGTGCCGGGACCGGGCTTGGGCTGGCCACGGTTCAGAGTATTGTGCGTGCTCATGGCGGGTTTGTGGACGTAGCGAGCAAGCCCGGAAAGGGGGCCGAATTCCGCATCTACCTGCCGGCCCGGGATCCGTCCGGCGCGCTGCACCAGGGCAGCCCACCGGGTAGCTCCGCGGAGGCTGGGGACGAGATGAGTCACGGCACGGAAGCAGATCCAGAACAAACTTCCGCCACGGTCCTCGTCGTCGACGACGAACCAGCCATTCGGACAATTGCTACCGCCGCGCTGCGCCACGCAGGTCACACCACGCTTGAAGCCGAGAACGGCCAACATGCACTCCGCGTCTGGGAGGACCAGGGCGACCGCATCGACGCCATTCTGCTGGACTCCGCCATGCCCGTGCTCGATGGACTGGGTACCATCGTCGCACTGAGACAGGCCGGCGCCGACGTCCCCGTCATCATGTCGAGTGGCTATCTCACGACTGACGCCGAAGACCGACTGCTTCGCGCCGGCATTTCCGCGTTTCTTCCGAAACCCTACGCCGGAAGGGACCTGTTGTCCGTGCTGCACCGTGTCATGCATCCCCCAGCCTGACCGGAACCCGACGCGTCCCGTGCGTTCATGCACGGCCATGAGTAAAGAACAGATTCGACAGAGCGACCGGCGCCGCACATTCGGCATTATTTCGCACCCCGACGCCGGAAAAACCACGCTGACCGAGCAGCTCCTGCTGCTTGGCGGCCTCATCCGCGAGGCGGGCGACGTGCGCGCGCGCAAGACCAAACGCTACGCCACGAGCGATTGGATGGCTATCGAGAAGGAGCGCGGCATTTCGGTGACGTCCTCCGTCATGCAGTTCGAGCACCACGGCCGCATTGTAAACCTGCTCGACACGCCCGGTCACCACGACTTTTCAGAAGACACGTACCGTGTGCTGACGGCCGTCGACAGTGCCCTCATGGTCATTGACAGCGTAAAAGGCGTCGAGACGCAGACACACAAGCTCATGGAAGTCTGCCGCATGCGCACGACGCCCATCCTCACGTTCATCAACAAGATGGACCGCGAGGGCCGCGATCCGCTCGAACTGCTCGACGACATTGAGACGTCGCTCAACATCGACGCCGTCCCCCTGTCCTGGCCCATTGGCGCCGGTGCCCGCTTCCAGGGCACGTACGACCTGCAGCACCGCGTCCTGCACCTCATGGACCGGGACGCGCCCATCCCCATGCCCGATCTGAACAGCCCCGATCTCGACAGGCTCCTCGGTTCGGCCGCCGACGATCTGCGCTACGACGCCGAACTGCTCTCCGAAGCGGGCACGGATTTTTCGGTAGATGCGTACCTCGCGGGTACACAGACGCCGGTGCTCTTCGGCAGCGCGCTCGACGGCTTCGGCGTACCCCAGCTGCTCGATACATTCGTGGAGATTGCCCCACCGCCCAGTCCGCGCGACACCACCACCCGGGCCGTATCGCCCCACGAAACCACGTTCTCCGGCGTCGTTTTCAAGATCCAGGCCAATATGGACCCGCGTCACCGCGACCGCATGGCCTTTTTTCGCATGTGTTCGGGTAAATACGAACCCGGCATGTGGGTGCGCCACGGACGCACGGACCAGACCTTCCGGCTCGCCAATGCCATGGCGTTCATGGCCCAGGGACGCGAGGGTACGGACGAGGCCTGGCCCGGCGACATCATCGGCATCCCCAACCACGGCACGCTCCGGATTGGCGATACACTGACTGCCCAGGAGCCCCTGCAGTTCACTGGCATTCCAAGCTTCGCCCCCGAGCACTTCCAGAAGGCCCGCATCAAGAATGCGCTGCGCGCCAAGCACATGGAGAAAGGCCTACAGCACCTGGTGGAAGAAGGCGCCATCCAGATGTTCCGCCCCCTCGTGAACACGGATTACATCCTCGGCGCCGTCGGTCCGCTGCAGTTCGAAGTCGTGAAAGAGCGGCTCAGGAACGAGTACAACGTGGAAGCCATCATGAGCAGCATGACCTACGCCGGCGCCCGTTGGGTGGAATCGGACGATGAAGAATCCCTGCGCGAATTCACACGCAAGCAGGCCAACAACCTGGCCCGGGACGTGGACGGCTCGCTGGTCTACATGGCGCCCTCCATGTGGTGGCTCAACGATACCGTTGACAAGTGGAAGACGCTCACCTTCCGCAGCACGAAAGAGCACGTGTTCGGCTGATCAGGGCGCACGCGTCCAGTCCCGGACCTGGACGTACGCGTGATATGTGACCGACGGGGATTCCACTACGCCAATCTGAGGGCAACAAGCCCTGCGTCCGGTCGTTTGCCGCCGTATTCAGACTTTTCACTCTGTAATACCGTAGCTCTTCCCCATTCTGGACCATCCTCATGACAAACCTTCCTTCCATTATCCAGGGCGGCATGGGCGTGGGCGTCTCCAACTGGCAACTGGCATCGGCGGTGGCCCGCCGGGGGCAACTCGGCGTGGTCTCCGGTACGGCGATCAGCCATGTCGTTGCCAACAGGCTCTTCGAAGGAGACCCGGCGGGCCACATACGGGCCGCCCTCGCGGAATTTCCGTTCCAGGATACGGCCCGCCGCATGCTTTCGCGCTGGTTCCGCGAGGGCGGCCCGAAGACAGGTGAACAATTGCCCTCTCACCCCATCTATTCCATTGCCCCGCCCCGTTTCCTGGACCAGATCACAGCCATGTCCAATTTCGTGGAGGTGCATCTGGCGCGACGCGGGCATTCCGGACAGGTGGGACTCAACCTGCTTGAAAAAATCCAGTTACCTACGTTGGCATCGCTCTACGGGGCCATGCTGGCCGGAGTCGATTGGGTGCTGATGGGCGCAGGTATTCCCACACAGGTGGCTGGCATTCTCGACAGACTCTCGCGGCACGAGGCCGTTTCATACCGGCTCGACGTGAAAGGCGAGCCCGCTGGCCCACGAAGCGAAGCTACCACCATTTCCTTCGATCCAGAGCGGATTTTCCCGGGCATTGCTGCGCGTATGGGTCCGCTCAAACGGCCGCGTTTCGTGCCTATTGTGAGCTCGGTCGTGCTGGCATCGGCGCTCATCAAGCGGAGTGAAGGAGAAATTGACGGCTTCATTGTCGAGCTCCCAGTCGCCGGCGGTCATAATGCCCCGCCGCGAGGAAAAATGACGCTCACCAATGCCGGCGAGCCTATTTATGGCCCGAAGGATGAAGTGGCCCTCGACGGCATGGCAGCGCTCGGCAAACCGTTCTGGCTGGCCGGCGGCTACGGCCGCATGGGCGCGTTGGCCGCCGCCCAGGCATCCGGTGCTGCGGGTATCCAGGTCGGCACCGCTTTTGCGCTGTGCCATGAATCGGGCGTCCGGGAGGAACTCCGGATGAAGCTGCTGGAGCGGGTAGCAAGGGGCGAGGCCGACATGAAAACGAGCCCCGTCGCATCTCCCACGGGATTCCCGTTCAAAGTGGCGCAGATGGAGGGGACCATGTCGGAGGCGGGCGTTTATGATGCGCGGCCACGGCTCTGCGACGTCGGTATGCTGCGGACGCTTGTCAGAAACGATGACGGCACGGTCGTCTATCGCTGCCCTGCAGAGCCCGTCGAGGACTACGTGGCCAAGGGGGGCCGCGCGGAGGACACGGAAGGGCGGCGCTGCCTGTGCAACAATCTGCTGTCAACAGCCGGCGTCGTCAAGGTGCAGAAAGGCGGATATGCGGAGGCACCCATCGTGACCATCGGGGACGATTTCCCGCTCATTGGGCAGTTTCAGTCCGGGGAGCAACTCTCCTACTCGGCGGGCGACGTGCTGCGCGTGCTGTTGGCTTAGAAGCGTACTGGCTGGCCCGTGGGCGGGCAGGGCTGGCGGACTGGGCTGGCCATGAAGGATGAGCCTGCTTTTGCGCGGAGCGTGCCAGCGCCGCGGAACGGCTGGCGATGGTATTTCAGAACACCGCCATCGGAACCATGTCGAGCGGCGGGAATAGGCGGCTCTCATGTCGCGCGTCGCTGTCCATAGAAACCCTGCCCAGATCCCGGCGAGTGGAAAACTCGTCGCGGCCTGGGGCCTGATTGGCTTCGCATTGCTGCTGGCGCGTGGCATCTGGCGGCTGTGGCCCATGGCCGCAGGAGCGGCGTTTGAGACGTTCAGCCCGTTGCATTGGATGGCGGTCGCCGTAAGCCTCGTCGCCTTCGGATATGGCGAAGGGTACCGAGCCATTCACCGGAAGGTCATCCCGAGGCTGCGCGAGCGCGCTGTTCTCCTGGCGCACAAAGCCGGAGGCATGCGACGCGCCATATACAGCCTGCTGGCTCCGCTTTACTGCATGGGCCTCGTGGGCGCCGACATCCGACTGCTCGCCCGCAGTTGGGGCATGGTTACGGCCATTGTGCTCATGATCCTCGGCATGCGGTTCGTGCCGGCACCATGGCGGGAAATCATCCTGATCGGAGTCAGTGCGGCGCTCGCGTGGGCGCTCGTCATGACGCTCGTCGAGACCTTCCGGATGCTGCGGGAAATGTAACAATAAAAGTTACATTTAATTCGGGCCTCGGCGCGGCCGATACCCGACGAACACACGCTCTCACCCGGAATAACATGTTTTACCCCAAGACCACCATCATCATGGTGCTTCTTGCGGGCATTCTGGGATACCGCACCCTGCCTGAGCCCGTGGCAGAAGCCTGGATCCTGGCCCCCTCGGCCCGCGTGTTTGCACATACGACCAGATTGGTTGAACACACGCGCTGGACGTGGCTTGCCGATCGGGCTCGCAGGGACGACGCCTGTGCCCTTATCAGACTGGGCCTTCAGCAACTCGCGCCTCCACTACCGGACCCCTTTCCCGGCGAATTCATCGCTCGCCGCGCCGCCAGGAATCCTGCTCTCCAGCACTACGTTGATCCGCAGTGGCTCACAGGAATAGAACGCGCGCCAGCCACCGGCCTTGAACACATACGTCAAGGGCTACAGGCCGCCTCGGGCGCATGCGCGCACATCGACCTACCCGATTGGATAAAAATGGCCACGCGATGAAGGGTATCAGGCCCTATAAAAGTGAATGCGGTTCCAGTAGATTTTATGCAGCTCCATGGTCGCAACAACGGTGAGCGCGACACCAACCAGCAGAGCCACATGGGCCGCCGGTACGGGCGACGTGCCCAGAATACGCTGCATGAACGGCGCGTACATGGCCAGTACGTGAACAACAAGGGCAAGGAGTACGCCCGCCATAAGGATCGGACTTTTCAGCGGCGAGAGCCGGAATATGGATGTCACCTCCGAGCGCGCATTTCCCACGTGCATGTTCTGGAAGAACACCACGAGCAGCAGCAGGGCGTTCCGGCTCGCTTCCACGGTCCAGCCGGCGTATTCGAGCATCCAGTGGAAGGTCGCGAGACCGGCCACCGACATGACAAGCGCCGAAAGCACGGTCCGTTCGAGCATGAGGCGATCAAAAATGCGTTCCGACGGCGGCCGGGGTGGACGAAGCAGCACGTTCCCCTCCCCGGGCTCAAAGGCCAGCGCAACGTCCTGGATGCCGTTGGTGACCAGGTTCAGCCACAGGATCTGTACAGGAAGGAGCGGCAGGATGATACTTCCATCGAGCGCCGCGGGCCACCCTGAGACCACCACGGCGCCGAGCATGAGGACTTCTGCCAGCCCGGTCGACAGGAGCAGGAATACCACCTTGCGCACATTGTCATAGGCAATACGGCCCTCTTCCACGGCGCCCACAATGGTCGCAATATTGTCGTCCGTGATCACGAGTTCTGCCGATTCGCGCGCCACGTCCGTGCCCGCGCGGCCCATGGCAACGCCTATGTTGGCCTGCCGGAGCGCTGGCGCATCGTTCACGCCATCGCCCGTCACGGCCACGAAATGGCCTGCTGCCTGCGCGGCTTCCACGATGTCGAGTTTCTGTGTCGGCGCTATCCTTGCGAACACCCTCGTAGTGGCCACAAGGTCGGCCAGTGTCCCATCTTCGGTATGCCGTCGTACGTCTTCGCCCGTCGCCACCTGATCGGACTTCGTGGCGAGACCCAGTTCGCGGGCGATGGCCAGGGCTGTTACCGGATGATCGCCTGTAATCATGGAGACGCCAACTCCCGCATCGTGACACGCGTGAATGGCGTCCACGGCACCCGGACGGAGGGGGTCAATCATGCCCACAAAGCCAAGAAACCGGAGATTACCAGTGAGTCTTTCCTCGCTGAAATCCTCCTCGTTGAACTCTTCCTGGGTGCTTTCGGCCCGGGACCCATCCACGCTTGCATCCGCAAGTGCCAGTACGCGCAACCCATCTGCCGCCATGCGCTCCGCGACGCCATACGCGCTGTCTGACGCATTGCCGCACATTTCCAGGACCTTCTCGGGAGCCCCTTTCACGCAGACGAGCAGCGCGCCTGCCGAAAAATGAGACTCCCCCGCCTCATCGCTACGCCGATGAAACGTAGCGGCATACTGGCGTTCGGACTCGAACGGAATGGCACCTGTTTCCTGAAATTGCCGCGTTTCGTCATGCCGCCGCATCCCGGCTTTCCATCCCAGCGCGAGAAGCGCTACATCCGTCGGATCGCCCTGCCAGGACCACACATCCTCATGACCGTCTGCGGCCGCGCCTAAGTCATCTTCTTCCGCGGGTGCGCTTCCATGCGTGAGTTCGGCCTCGTTACAAAGTACGGCCGCGCGCAGCAGGTCCTCGAGAGCCCGCTCCTCTTCCATTCCACTTTCACCAACCCTCTCTTCCCGCACGATATCGCCGTCGCCTGTATATCCTTCACCGGAAACGGAGAACACGTCCCCACTCGGAAGCACGATGCGGCGCACCGTCAGCTCGTTGCACGTCAACGTCCCAGTCTTGTCGCTCGCAATCAGGGTGCAGCTACCGAGCCCTTCCACCGCCGCCAGCCGCCGGACAATGACCCCCCGCCCTGACATCCGGTTCGATGCAATGGCCAGCGCGACGGTCATGGCCACGGGGAGGCCTTCCGGAATGGCACTCACGGCGAGTGCCACGGAAAACTGGAACATGTCCACCCAGCCATACCCACGGAGCATGACAGCGCCGACGGCGACCAGGGCGGCCGATACTACGACGGCGATGGCAATGACCCGCGTCAGCCGCTCCATTCGCTCCAGAAGGGGGGCGCGCCCGCCGCGGGTACCCATGACAGCCTCTGCAATCTCGCCGACGGCGGTATCGGCACCGGTGGCCACGACCTGCGCGCGGGCGCGCCCCCGGACCACCGTCGTACCAGCGCGCACGGCCTCGAGACCCTTAGCGACCGGTATGGACTCCCCAGTGAGCAGCGATTCATCTACCTCGAGTCCATTGGATACGAACACCTCGGCATCGGCTGGAATCCGGTTTCCCGATTCGAGCAGAACCACATCTCCGGGGACGACATGCTCCGCATCGACCAATTGCCACTCGCCGTCCCGGAGCACGCGCGCGCGGACGCGGAGCAGGTGCTGCAGCGCCTGGCTGCTTTTTTCCGCTTTCCACTCCTGTATGCCTCCGATGAGCGCGTTGAGTACAACGACGACACCGATGAAGCCGGCATCCTGCGCGTGTCCAATCACGACAGACACGGCAGCGGCCACGATCAGGATGTAGATCAGCGGACTTCTGAGCTGACGAAGTCCGACCTGCCACCACGTCGGGGGCGGCTTCTCCGGCAGTACGTTCGGCCCGTGGCGCTCAAGCAGCGTGCGGGCTTTTTGACTGGTCAGGCCGGAGTGGCCGTTATCAGCGGGCGCGGTATCAGCGGGCAAGGTAGCCACCATCTACGGCGTAGTAGGAACCAGTCACGAAACTGGCCTCGGGCGAGGTCAGCCAGAAAACCAGTTCAGCGACTTCGTGAGGCTTGCCCAGCCGCCCTACGGCGTGCAGCCCGGTCAGCATCTTATTCATGTCCGGATCGTTCTCGAAGTCCGAAATCATAGGCGTACTGATGAACGCCGGACCCACCGAGTTGACCCGGATACCCTGCTCGCCATATTCAAGGGCGGTGGCCTTGCTCAGTCCGACGACGCCGTGCTTGGCCGCCGTATAGGCCGGGGCGCCTGCAAAACCCACTGCGCCCAGGATGGACGCCATGTTGACAATCGATCCACCGCCGCTTCGGAGCATGGCAGGAATCTGATATTTCATGCCGTAGAAGACACCTGACAGGTTGGTGGCAATGACGTCGTTCCAGGCATCCAGCGGATACTCCGCCGTCGGATGCAGCTCGCCCCCGATTCCCGCGTTGTTGCATGCCATGTCCAGCCGTCCAAACTGCGCAAGTGCCTCCTCCACAGTCCGCTCGCAGTCTTCGGGCCTCGACACGTCGGCCTTCACGAACACGGCCTCCCCGCCGCTTATGCGCAGCGCTTCGGCCAGCGCTTCACCGGCCTTCTCGTCCACATCGCTCAGCACGACGGCCGAGCAGCGCGATACGTACAATTCAGCAATGGCGCGTCCAATTCCGGATGCGGCGCCAGTAACCAGGGCAACTCTTCGTTCGGTGTTCATGACAGGCCTCCAATCGTGGGTGGTCTGCCATGTTGTACGGCCAATGCGATCGGACGTTGTTCATATCAAGGCCGGGAATCCCCGCTTCCGGATGTCGGGATGTCCCCGGCAAACGGCCGGCCGCGCCGTCGCAGATCAGAGCTGGATCACGTAGGTCAGTTTGGCAATACCCACGCGGTCGTTCAGGATGGCATTCCGGACATCAAACTGGTCGTCTTCGCCCGTAAAGTTGTAGCTCGTATTGAACACAATGAAGAGGTCGGCGCCAGGCGAATGGATCCAGTCAATCCGGACATTGGCCTGCAGATCGCCCGAAAAATTATCATACTGGATGAGCGAGTTGGCAAACAGTTTGCGGCTCCAGGCGGCATTCAGGTTCATGCCAAACGTCGTCGCATTGAACGTGCCGTTCGGGACCGGCAGATCAAATTCCTGGTGCGAAACGGTCGCATCCATATTCAGATATTTTCCCGTGCGGAGGCCAATGCCGACCTGGTATGTGGTCCGGTCTCCCCCGAAAAACTCCGCAAAACGCAACGTTCCGCTGGCTGAAAAGAACTTGCTGTTGTCGGTCCGGAATCCGACCGATCCGGAATTCGATACATAGTCGCCGGGCGCGAGTTCGACATCGCTCCGCAGGAAGAACGGCTCGTCCAGCCGCTCAAAGTTGCGCCCCAGCGACCAGTTTATGCGGTCATTCGTCCGGAAACGGAGGTTTCCATTGAGCCCGAGGTCGGAGGACTGTTTTTCATTGTCCTGCCCATCGATCAGTTCAGCACTTGCCGTCACGGCGTAGGATCGGAAAAATCCGTCACCGAGGAACGGGTTGTAAGTGGCACTTGTGGCATAGCTCTTCATGTCCCGTCGGCGCACGAAACCGAGCGCCGGATTGAATCGCCGGCCTACGTTGTCATAATCCGCTCCGAAGGTCCAGTCGGCCGATCGCAGGGCGAGACTCACGGACCCCGCGCCGTCCGACTGGTCAGGATCCTTGTCCTCTATGCGCGAAAACCAGGCAGAGAACTCACTGTTGCCCCAGAAGCGACGCCTCAGGTCCGCGCCATACCCGCGGTTCCAGTCATTGTCCTGCTCCAAATTGGTGAAGATGGCCCCGACGGTCGTCCGGTCAATCACGTCCACGCGAGCACGTAGTACTGTGTTGTTGCCCCCTGGAATACTGAATTCATTGTTGTCGTCCGTCTGCAGGTTCATGGCTCCGATTGACACCTTGTCGAACTGTCCCACGAGGCGGCCACCAGCAAGAATGTCGTTCGAGATACCAATCCGGCGCGAGAAGAATGTTTGTGTCTGCCCGGTATTTCCGAACTCGAACAGCCCCTGCCGTTCCAGGAAAAACTCGCGTTTCTCTGGGAAAAACAAGTTGAATCGGGTCAGATCCAGCTGCACGTTGTCCGATTCGACCTGCGCAAAGTCGGTGTTCAGCGTAGCATCGAACGTAAAATTCGGCGTCAGTGCCCACTTCACGTCCAGGCCAAGGTCCTGATCGGTATCTGTCTCAAACCCATTCTCCGTAACGCGCGATTTCTGTGCGCCGGAAATGACATACGGCTTGATGAGCACATTGCGCCCCGGCTTCACGCCTTCGATACCCTCCAGATTGGCATATTGGGAGACCTGGAATATCCCGGCAGCATACCGGCGCGGAATGTAGGGCCAAAGCGAGCGCTCCCCCGTGCGGTTCAGGAACCGCATGATGGCCACCCCCATGGTCAGTTCATCCTTGTTGTCAAACCGGATGGTCTTGAACGGAATGGCCAGTTCGACGTGCCAGCCGTCGTCCGCAATTCGTCCCTGGCTCTCGTAAATGCCGTCCCACTGCCAGTCGCTGAACGACATGCTTTCGTCGGTAATGATGGCGTCGTCCTGTGTGCCAAGCACATTGGTCTCGAACAAATACGCGTTCCTGTCGTCGTTGTACGTGTCAATGAGCAGCCAGAACATGTCATCATTTCCGTTCGGACCGCCACGCTGCAGGTTCCGCGCCCGGATCTGCTCCGGGTCGCTGTCATAGAAACTCAGCCCGAAATACAGATTCTCCTTGTCGTAGGCAATTCGCATGGCCGAGGGCTGGCTCGGCGGCGCGCCGTCTATGGGATCGAGTTGCACGAAGTCGTCGGCGACTGGCGTCTGTTGCCAAATCTCGTCGTCCATAATCCCGTCAATACGGGGGGGCTTTTCAGCGAAAACGGCTTGAAGACTGTTTTGTGCGCCAATCGGTTGGACACGCGGCGCGGGGCTGGAGTCCTGCGTCTGGGCGGTAACATGGTCAACGATGGCGAAGAACAGGGCCGCGCACGTAAGCGCGTACCGGCACGTGGTACGAATCATGGGATGGCTGGGACTGGATGGATGCGTAGAACCGTGCTACGACCGATTCCCAGCCAGGATTCATCCTCAGTTCAATCTGACGAGCGGCAGTACCTTGCTGAACGATTCGCCTTCGATACTGACCCAGTACATGCCTCCTGCGAGCCCCCTCATATCCACACGGAATGTCCGATCGGTGGACACCGGCCCGCTGTAGATTCCCGAGACCTCGCGCCCCAGTATGTCGTGCAGGGTGATCTTCAGCTCCTCGGTCCGGGCTAGTCGCACATCGAAAGCCGCGGCGCCGCGGACCGGGTTGGGATAGACCGAGGAAATGGTGACATTCGATGGCAGCGCTCCATTTTCGTCTACCGACGTGACAATTCCGTTCGGCGCGCCCGGTGACGGCGTCGTGGCCTCCCAGTTGGCCGAACCCGATACGCTGAAACTGGCGCGCGCCATGGACTGCCCCACTGACGGTACCGCCACGAACGCACCGCTCTCCCAGAACCCATTCTGGACTGCGAGTGGCTCGCGGGTGTGGTTGCCAGACCCGTATTCCATGTAGTCAAGCATGTCATCGGCATTGCCGAAGTCAAACGTGCCGGGCTCATACAGGCCAACCTCCCCACTGGCTGGAGGTAACGCGTCGAAGGAGACGGCCAGATATTCTCCGGGAGCCAGCACCCGGTTACCAGCCACCACACTCAGCCCCTGGACGGGTACGTAGCTTGGGAAGTTACACAGGAAATAGGCGCCCGTGTCAATGGACTCCGTTCCGGCATTCACGAGTTCTACCCAGCCTTCCCCGGCGTGTACCTCGCTGATCAGGAGGCCGGACGACTGGGCCATGGCACTGGAGGAAAAAAGAATCAGAAGAGCGAGCAGTATCGCGTTACGCATATGTGTGGTATGTCATTTGTGCAGGTACCTACGTGCATTACACCGCCAGTTTATTACATTGCAAGTCCCGAATCCATCCAAAAATACGTCCCCATCATGCGTGCCACCGCTCTCTGTTCGACCCGGCTCCGCCGATCCGCTCTTCGCGAAACCATGTTCACGGTGCTGCTGGCCCTCTTCTTCGCAGCGTGTGCCCAGCCAGACGCGCCATCCGCTTCTTCGACCGATGGCGCGCAAGCTGCGCCCGGTGCCGTCAATGTATCGGACGACATGTCCTTCTTCATCACGAGCCGGAATCCGGGCGCAGGCGCTGACCTCGGTGGACTCGATGGCGCCGATGCGCTCTGCCAGACGCTCGCCCAAGAGGTCGGTGCGGGCGAGCGGACATGGCGCGCGTACCTGAGTACGACGTCTGTGAGCGCCCGCGACCGCATTGGCAGCGGTCCCTGGCTGAACGCGGCGGGTATCCAGATCGCGGCGAACGTCGACGAACTTCACGGGGAGAACAACCTCACGAAGGCCACGCAGCTCACAGAACGTGGCGACACACTCAACGGACGGGGCGACACGCCGAACATGCACGACATCCTGACGGGATCGCAACTTGATGGCACCTCGTTCGGTGACGACGGCACAGATCATACGTGTTCTGACTGGACCAGCTCATCGGAAGACGGCAGCGCACAGGTTGGTCACCATGACCGCACGGGCGGTGGCGCCAATCCCGAATCGTGGAATTCCGCACACCCATCCAGGGGTTGCAGCCTGGACAATCTGCGGGCTACGGGCGGTGACGGGCGGTTCTACTGCTTCGCCGCGGACGGTGACTGAATCTGCTTGAACAACACGTTGTTCTCGAGGTGCACGTGCGCATGCAGGTCTTCCTCAAAATCCTTGAGGCCAGCGTAGGCCGCGCGGAACGTGTTGCAGGCGCCTTCAGGCGGCGTGAAGTCATTTGTGAGCTCGCGCAGCCGGGCCATGGCACCGCCGGCCGCCTCATGCTCCGCTTCCAGCTCTGCAATGAGCTCCGAAAGATCCTCGGCCGCAACACCATCCGAAATGATCGGAAACACGCGCTGCTCTTCATCTTCCATGTGCGCCTCGAGTTCGTCCGCCAGATCGGAAAAGACGTCCCTGATTTCAGCGAGCTCCGTGTAGTGGTGCCCGTGAACGGCCGCAACGCGTTTCGTGAAGGCTTTCAGCACCGGAATGCGCTCGCGAACCCACGCGTGGTGCTCGTTGACAATGTAGTCGGCGAGAAACGCCGGCGACCATGAGCCTGCCTGCGACGGAACACTGCGTCCAGAAGCTGGATGGGCAGAGACCAGTGCCTGGAAGAGCGTTTCCGGTGCAATACCCCTGGCTGTGCAGACATCTGCAACGGTCTTCCCACCTCCGCAGCAGAAATCAATGCCGAACTGTTTGAAGACGATGCCCCGCCGAAAGTCTTCCGAAACGAGGTCTGCAATGGTGCGCTCTGTGAAGGGTGCAGTCGCGGGCTGGGACTGGATGATTTCCATGGCGGTGCGGTAGGGAATGAAATGTGGAGATTGTTTTGTAGATTAAAGACTACTTAGTCTTCTGTGTCCACCAACCTGCCTGGAACGGCTGCGTTCCATGTATTCAATGTGAACATCATGCCTCGGCGTGAGCCACGTTCCGATCCCTGCCTGTCAGCGTGATGAGTCCGAACAGCGTCAGATTGAGCAGTTTGTCCAGGCCGGCCGCGACGACCAACATGCTCGCGAGCGGAGCCTGTGCCACACTGAGCGGACCGGAGAGTCCGAGGCCAATACTCGTAAATACCAGCATTTGGTTGGGCAGGAATGGAATGCGGGAAAGTATGATACTCACCGCCGCATACGTGAACCACACCGCAAGAGGGACATCGGGCATAACGACCGCCCACATTCCGATCTGGAGAATCTGTCCCGTAACGAGCCGGCCGACCTGTATGAGAAGGATGGTCCCGGCCGTTCGCCACTTCATGCTGAACAGAAAGTGCCGAAACCGTATCCAGAGGGGAATAAGGATCACGAAACCGACCACCGAGAGCAGCATCCACATGACCATACGCTCCCCGACCAGCCTGTCCAGTGACAACTCTCCCGCTGTCAGGAAGACACTCAACAGCACGACGGACACGACAGTCGATGCAACCGACGAGATGATGTTGTTGTCTCGAATCGTCTCCGCGATCGCCCTTTTAGGAAGTCCGATCTGCTTGCGGGCCCAGTCAAAGAAATAGACTTCACCTGAATATCCCACGACATCCTTGTTGAAAATCCGTTTCTTTATGAACGCCGGAAACGCTTTGACAACATCAAACTCCCACGTGACCCGATATATGAACGACTCTGCTACCGGAAGCAACACATAGAGCATCAGGAAAAACAGGTAGAACAGCGGGTGCACTGGTAAATTCCGGAGGACCTCCGACCAACCCACTGACGTGAGCTGCCAGCCAAGCAGAACGAGAATACCCACCAGTAACACCACCCGAAGTGAGCGGACAAATATGTGCCCCGCGCGTGTCTCGCGGAAGAGCCGCCACTTCTCAACCGCAGTCTGTAATTGAACGTATGACATATTTGAACCGGGCAAAAAAGTGGCTACTGGGCACGTTCCTCGTGTACGCCGTATTGGTCAGCACGAATTTAGGGGAATTCTGGCCGTTTTCCATTTATCCAATGTTCTCACAAGCCGGTAACCCATGGGTCCGGGCTGTGGTTCGCGATGTCTCGGACGCCGAAGCCGTTGCCATATCATGGGAACCGGCATCGCGCGACGAACTCCTGGGGGCGCCATTTGCTGTCGAACCCACGGGAATCAACCAGAATGACGTCGCAAACTTTGTCTCCAAGTCAAGGGACTGGACGCCCCGTCGCACGGAAGCGCTCCGAAAGCTCTTCCACACCAACCTCGCCGAAAGGACGCTCCTCATATACCGCGTGACCGGTGAACTCGGGGAAAACCGCTCCATATCGGTACGCTACGAGCCGTATATCGTCATGACGCCCGATACCACGATCCTGCATCCGGAGGTGACGCCATGATGCAAAAAGTCATGCACATGCTCTTTCAGCCAGACCGTGTGGAAACGCGCGGCGAGATCCTGTTTTTCCGGATCTTCGAGGTCGTCATGGTCGGTTGGGCGCTCTGGTTCGGGTGGGAGTGGGGACGCTACATTCCCAACATTGCCGACGTCGTACTGCCACTCGGTATTGCCCGGTTCGTGGATATTTCGTTCATGTTCGACCACAATCTCTCCATCGTCAACGCGGGCCTTATGACGGCCGCCGCGCTCGTCGGGTTCTTCCGGCTCCACCGGAGTGGCTACCTGATGTTGGCGCTTTTTTTCCATCTGCAATACGTATCACGCTACAGTCTGGGTGAAATTTCCCATGGCTCAAACGTCGTGGGGCTGACGGCCGTGGCGCTGGGATTGGCCTACGTGGCGTTCCGCGAAGAGAAGCACAGCCGACGGTTCGCACTCGGCGTCATTATTTTCTTCCTTGGTCTCGGTTACACGACGGCTGCCATGTCCAAGCTCATTGCATCGGGCCCACTGTGGGTGGATGGCGGCCATATGTGGATGTGGATTCAGGAACGGACAGTCGATGTCTTCTCAAAGTCCGGCGTCGTCAACATCAACAGTTTCCAGCAGCTTGTGCTGGACCAATATCCACTCGCTACAGCTATTCTGACCTTTGGCCTGCTGACAGAGCTGGTTGGCGTGCTCATTTGGTCTCCCCGCTTTCGCCCGTGGGTCATGACGCTCCTTATTGCCATGCATGTGGGGATATTCATGTCCATGCAGATCAATTTTCCCGCCAACAACGCCATCCTGTTTCTGCTGGCCTATCCGTGGGCAGACGTGATAGATCGTGTTCTGGGCAGCTCCGCCCCCGGCTGATGCATATCCTCGTCGTCACCCAGGACTTCCCACCCGACGTGGGGGGCACGCAGACCTACGCCGCCGAGATGGCACGCGGACTCGCGCGCCGTGGCCACCGCGTCAGCGTCGTCTGCCCCGACAGGCCAGGCGTCCGCGCGCTCGATGACGAATTCGCCGCGGCCGGTGTACGCACCGAACGCGTTGCATCGACCCAGGATGCCTTCCCCATCAAGGCCGTACCGGCCGTGAGGCGACTGTTGACCCGCCACAACGTGGATGTAGCCTTCGCCATCGCGTGGCCATCGGCCCTTGCGCTTCTGTCGGCTGGCGTACGCCGCCGGAACATCCCCCTTGCCCTCGCCGCCCATGGCCGCGAACTGCTTCTGGAGCCGGTCGGCGTACCGGGTGGACAGGCCGTCTATGACGCCGTCCGCCGCCGCGTCATCCGCCGCGCCGACCTCCTGCTTCCGGTCAGCCGCTACACGGCATCGCTCCTCGTCCCGTTCGGCGTTCCGGCCACGAGGATCCAGATCGTGAACAACGGCACGGACCCGGACGTTTTTTTTCCTGTGGATGCGGCGCAGTGCGCCGCCCTCCGGGCCCGACTGGGTGTGCCTGGCCCCATGCTACTGACCGTCAGCCGGCTCGTGGGCCGAAAGGGCGTCAATACCGTGCTCGAGGCACTGCCGGATGTGCTGCGCGCCCATCCCGGGGCATCCTACGTCGTAGCAGGCGACGGTCCGGATCGGGACGCGCTCGTTGCGCTCGCGAGCCAACTCGGCCTCGCGGAGCACGTCCATTTCCTGGGGCGTATACCGTACGCCGAACTGCGCACCTTGTACGCCGCCGCCGACGTGTTCGTATTGCCGGCCCGGGAATCACGACCCGACGTCGAGGGGTTCGGCATCGTTTTCCTTGAGGCCGGCGCGTGCAGCACGCCCGTTATTGGCGCAGATACAGGGGGCATTCCCGATGCCATCGAACACGGACGGACAGGACTGCTTGTGCCGCCGGACGACCCGGCCGCGCTCGCGCAGGCACTTGGCGAACTCCTCGGCAGTCCAGATAGTGCCGCGGCCATGGGCGCTGCCGGCCGGAAACGGGTCGAAGAAACCTTCAACTGGCAGCGCGCTGCCGATCACGTCGAGGCCCGACTCACTGGCCTCTGACCGGAAGCTGAGGCGTGTTGACACTATCCACACCAACGATTACATGGTATCGCACCGATTTTTCCGCCTGACAACATTTTCCATTCTGGCTGCAGGTTTGTTCGTAGCCTCGGGCTGCGAGGAAGGCCCAGAGACGGACGGGGGCGAGCAGACAGTCGCCGAATACGATGCGGCTCATCACGATGCGGCACAGGACGTTGCCGCACAGAACAACCCGGCCGGAGAGCCCTTCGTGGCCATATCGGAGCAGGTACCCCATGCGGTCCTGGATATCCGATATGCCAGTACGGAAAACTTCCTTGGCAAGCCGGTTACGGGTTATGAGGGCGAGGAATGCCTGTTGACCCGCGAGGCGGCCAGCGCCCTCGAACGCGCCGCATCGGCCCTGGCAACCGCCGACGCCAGCAGCGCGCTCCACGGATTGCAGCTCCATATTTTCGATTGTTTCCGGCCGCAGCGAGCCGTGGACCACTTCGTCCGGTGGGCCGCGGACGCCACCGACACGCTGCAGAAGTCCACCTATTACCCCGGCGTGCCCAAAGACAGCCTTTTCGCGCACGGCTACATCGCGGCCCGCTCTGGCCACAGCCGTGGAAGCACGATCGACCTCAGCCTCTCGCGCGGCGGCGCTCTACTCGATATGGGCACGCCGTTCGACTACTTTGACCCCTCGTCCGCTACGGCCGACACGTCGGTATCGGCCGAGGCGCAGGCGAATCGCCGCATGCTCCTGGCGCTCATGCAGGAGGCGGGCTTCCGGAATTACAGCGCCGAGTGGTGGCACTATACGCTTATCGACGAGCCCTACCCGGACACGTATTTCGACCTGCCCGTGAAATGAGTCCGTTCCCGGCTGAACGCGTAGTACCGCTATGGCCAGAGTGTCGCCACGACGCGCTCAACGTAGGCCACATGGGCGTCAGGGTGGCGGACCTGCAGCTGGGTAATGGCGTCTGACGCGGTAAGCGGCTCCACCTCTGGAATGTACCCCTCCTCTTCGAGGTACGCGCGTAGTTCTTCCCGCTTATCCTCCCTGAACCGAGAGACTTTACCTTCTTCCAGGCCCTCAATAAGCGCTGTGGCGTCGCCATTTCTGGTTCGGGCGAGGTCCCATACTTCCGGTAGTTTTCTATCCGATACGCCCGGTGCGGCCTCTAGGACATCCAGCGTCAATGGCCGGCCCCTCCCCTGCTTCCAGAGGGCCATTGCGTCCTCGACGACATCAATACGTTGAGCGGCTACCGCCCGCTCGTCCTCGGAACCTGTCACTGGATGGCCACTGTTGGCCATCCGGCGGAACTGCCCAACCGTATGGACGCGCGCCAGGAGCAGACGATAAACCTCCTCGGCCGTCTCCATCACATGCCAGATATGGACAGAGGCAACCGTCTCCTCGTGTGGACGAATGCCCGGGACGCCCAGAAGCTTCCCATAGGCACGATGGTCCGGGCCCTCCGGCACGGGGACAGCGCTCCTTGTCACCATCTCCACGTCTCTGGGCAGCGGCGCCGCTTTCTGCGCCGTGCCGAGCCGTACCGCCGCCAGGTCTACAATGCGATCTTCGGCTGAACCCGGGAGATCATGCAGCGCGTCCAGCCATTTTGCCACCTCGTCCGACTGCGCCGTAAAATAGAAAAGCTGCCGTCCGCGACCAGCCAAATCAAGGAGCGCGCCAAGCACGGACTGGGCGCGCTCATCGTCGGTCGTCCCGAGGGTTTCATCAAGAATCAGGGGCAGTGGAGACGTCTCCTCCTGCTCCAGGAAGGCCATCCGGACGGCCATGAGCAACTGCACCCGTTCACCCACGGAGAGCTCCGCGACCGGGCGGGCGCGCAGCATGCCATCGGTACGAGCCAGGAATCGGGGTGGGGTGCTGTCCAGATCCACCTCGAGTTCGAGCGCGCCCGCCGTGAAGCCGGTCAAGAGGTCGCGCGCCCTCGTGAACACCTGCGGCAAGGTGTCCTTGACCGTGACTTCCCGTACAAACCGGGCGACCTCATTTCCGACCATGGATCGCCTGTTGGCAGCCAGGGCACGAGCCAGAGCTTCCTCGGCCGCATCCCGGGCCGCCACCGCCCGAGCCACATCCTGACGTCCGACGGCTTCTTTGAGCGTTGCCCTTGTTTCTTCGATCTGCTGCGTCAACTCGTTGTACGTAGCGGCCTGCACCTGGCGCATCTCCAGTCGGCTCCTGAGTTCTTCTTCGCGCAGCGTGAGCAGTGCATCGACCCCTTCCTCCATGATCTCCGGCACGTCTGCCGCATCAACGGCTTTCTCCGCCTTGGACACCTCGTGCTCGGCTATTCCCAACTCGTTTTTGGCACTGATCCACGCCGTTCGCATGTCAAGCAATCTGGAAAGCCCCGTATCGTCTCCGGGCGCGAGCCCGACGCCGACAAACAACGCTGCCAGCTGCTGCTGTATGTCTACCAATGCAGGACCCCACTCCTCGGCCACCTGTCTGTGCGTCCTGCGCCGGTCGTCTTCGGCCTGTGAAAGCTTCGACACGCGGCGCTCCATTTCTTCCCACGCCTTGCGTGCAGACGCAGCGCTGGAAGGAGCCGCGTCAATTCCGAGAGCGCGCGTAAGTCCGGCGAGGTCTGCGAGCAACCGGTCGAGCTCCATTTCCGCTGCCTCCTCCGCCGCCCGGGCTGTCGTCAGTGCTGCCTGTTTTTCACCACGCAGAACGAGCTCTTCGGACAGGCCGTTCATCCAGAGTACGGCAGCCATTCCGTCGTGCTCCGCCGACTCGTCATCCGCCTTGAGCCTCCACCCCAACTGCCGGCACTGATCCTGCAGTTTCGATGACAGGTGACGACGCTCTGTTTCCCATGTCCTGCGCTCTTCATCCAAGGCCTGACGCTGTGCATCGAGCGTGAGTGCATCGTGCATTCGCCGCTCGGCTTTTATCAGTCGTGCAGAGAGGTCGCTATGCAGGGCACGGACCGCCTCGTCGGACCACGCATGGGGGGGCGAAATCCCTGTTTCACCCCACATACGCTCGATATCAGCCCGTCCGCTCGCCGCGATTTCGATCGCTGACCGCCGGTACAGCACATACAGCAAGGAGGCGAGAACCGATGCCACGAGGAAAACAGGCCCAGCAACGAACGCGGCAACCAGTCCTGTAAAAACGCCGACCGCCGCGAGGGCCATGGCCCACGCCGCACCTTTGGACTGCCGAGCCTCCGCCGGGACAGATCGAAGCCATTTTTCCAGCTGACGAAGGGCAATTTTCAGGGTATCGGCAGAGGGAGCACCATCCGCCAAATCACCTTTTGCCGGAGCACCTTCCACCGGAGCAGTTGTGGCGAGTTTCGAGCGGGCGTCTTCAAGGAACCGTTCCCGCTGATCGAGGGCCACGCGCTGACTGTCACTCTGCACCCAGTCGCTGAACAGTCGGACGAGCGCGCGCGCGCCATCGCGTGACAACGTGCGGTCGGAATCCGCTTCCAGGTCACCATGCAGGCGGACATCGATTTCCCGCAGCGCTGCCTCTGCCCGGCTTCGCTCCTCGCGGTGCGCGCGCTGCGAACGCTCGGTCTCCTCAGCCTGCGTCAACAGTCCTTTCCAATGCCCCATTGTCGCCTCGTCGGGCGCGCCACCCTCGAACGCGGCTTCAGATATCTCGCGATCGAGGCGCGCAAGCTCGCGCTCTGCCTGCCTGATTTTGCCCTCCAGCTCCGCCTCCCGTTTTCGGAGTGCTTCGAGCGCTTCCGACTCATTTCCGCGCAGCCGACCGGCCGCCTCGGGCAGCGCATCCAGCTGGCCCTTGGCGTTCTCGAGCACTGTGCGCGCCGTGACGAGCCCGAGCACGCGCTGGATGACATCCGCTTCCTCGTACGCCGCCGTCGCGGCGGCCCGCTGCGTCCTCAAGTCAGCAAGTGCCCGCCTCTTTGTCTCCAGCGCGCGGGCGCGGGACAGGGCCTGCTCGACGCCACGTTGCGCCTCCTTGAGTTCGCTTTTCAGTTTCTGGCGCTGTGTCGGAGACGCCGAGTACCCGAGCTTCCTCGCCGCTGCATCCAGATCATACCCGCCGAGGCTTTCGCGCAGCACACGCTCCGCGAATGCCGTGTCGGTTTCCGACTCCGGCATGATCAGGTCGTGAAGCGCAATCAGGTAGCGCCCGCGCCGATCGGGCGAACCGAAGTCTGGCCGCCCTCCATCCGGCCCATCGTACTCGGCGTGCCCCGATTCAATGCTCACATTCCACGGCGTCCCATCGGCATGGAGCCGGGCGGATAGTGTCGGCCTGTCAAGTCCCGTGCTCCCGGGCCACAGGGTTTCCTGGAGCGCGAGCGCGAGCGTCGACTTCCCGACACCATTGGGTCCATGGATGACATTGATGTCGGGCGCCAGCTGCTGCACGTCCAGCGCAGCAGCGGTGCCGCGAAGGCGCTTCAGGTGGATATGTTCAATGCGCACGCTCATGATTCCAGGCGATCGAGCAGGTCAATCGACGTGTCCCGGACCATTTGCCGCGCCGCGACGTCATCCATATCTGCGGCCAATCCGGCGGCCCGGCGCGCCCGGTGAACGAGGGCGTCAACGTCCGGAGCCGCCGCGCCGGCGGGAAGGGCGCGGCCTTCGAGTGCCAATACGAGCCTGGCCAGTTCACCAGGCGCGCCGGGCCGCGATGCCAACGCCTCAAGGTCCAGTACCGGAGCCGTCTGGTCCTGCGCCCTGTTCACTACAATCTGGATACCGTCCACGCTGTCTGAGAACTCATCGATCGCAGCCAGTTCTTCAGGAATCACGCGCTTGAGCTCCGTCCGCCCCCTGAAAACGGGGCGGAGCGACACCACGCTCGTTGTGGGGTGCTCCGCAACCAAGGCCTGGGCGGTCTGCACCATCGCCGCCTTCGCATCCACCAGGAAGTCGGTCCAGGATGACACATCATATTCCGGAGCCGCATAGATGACACTGGAGAGCGGGATGCGCCGCGGCGTCTCGACGCGGCCGTCCACGACCTCCAGCAGCCACGCTCCATGCGACCCCGTTTCGCCGGGGTCGAGCGCCTGTGGCGAACCGGGATAGAGCAGGAACGGCGGGCCGTCCTCCAGGAAGGGCGCGTGAATATGTCCCAGCATCCAGCCCGCGACAGCACAATCGCGCAATCGCTGCCTTGAAAGTGGTGCGTACGGGGAATCACGCACGTCCAGGTCGCCATGAACCATCGCGAGAACCGGGACCATGGGGTCGCTCGGCAGGTCGCGGCTGTCGGTGGGATCGGTCGTTACCCGGCCCGACGGAAACGACCAGCCGTCGATGTGCACGACGGGTCGGCCACCTGCGTCCTTGAGCGTTACGCGCTCCCACGTGCCTCCCCGCCCCACCAGGCGGAACCAGTCCGAAGGAAGGTCCACCGTCAGGCGGGGGAACACCTGCCAGTCGTGGTTTCCGGCTACGGCCAGCGTACGGATACCGGCTTCAGCGAGCCGCTCGACACCGGCACGAAACGCACCCGTGGTCTCCCAGAAGGCGTGACGGCCGTCAATGATGTCGCCGGTAAGACACACCGCACCAACCGACTGGTTCACAGCCACATCCACAAGGCGTCCCCAGGCCTGGACAGCCGAATGGGCGTCGTCGCCCAGAGACGCCGCCGCCCCGAGACGCGACGAGGTCCGTCCCATATGGATGTCACCGGATACAAGAATTTTCATGCGGCGAATATATCAAAGCCGGTGTGCAGAACAGCTTCACGGTAGAGGGCAGACAGTCGCTCCGTCATGGGGCCTGGCGTTCCATCTCCGATGGGGCGACCGTCAAGTCGTGTAATGGCGGCCAGTTCGCCCATCGTACCGGAACAGAACATCTCATCGGCGCGGTAGGCATCGGTCGTCGAAAAATGGTCTACGCGCGTTTCAATCCCTGCTTCCCGGCACAGTTCAAGTACCGTGGCACGCGTCACGCCCTCCGGACACGCATCGGTCCGGGGCGTACACACCACACCGCCGGTCACCAAGAAGACATGGGTCGCGTTGGCCTCTGCCAGGAACCCCTGCCGATCCAGCATAAGCGCGTCATCGGCACCGGCCGCATTGGCTTCTATTTTGGCCAGAATGGAGGGCAACAGGTTGTTGTGATGGATTTTCGGATCGAGACAGTCCGGCGGAAACCGGCGGACCGACGACGTAACGAGTGTGAGCCCGCGCTTGTCGTAGACAGGCGCTTTCCACTCGGCGAGCACGATCAGCGTCGGCCCCGCCTGGTTAAGACGCGGATCCATGCCCGACGTAACCTTGACGCCCCGTGTAAGGGTTAGCCGGATGTGCACACCATCCCGCATATCATTGGCATCCAACGTTTTACGGATTTCATGCACCAGTTCGTCAATCGACGGGATATCCGTGAAAGCGAGGGCTCTCGCCGACCCGACGAGCCGCTTCAGGTGTTCCTCAAGTCGAAAAATTCGACCATCGTAGAGGCGCAGTCCCTCCCAGACGGCATCGCCGCCCTGCACCACCGAGTCAAACGGACTGATGGCAGCACGCTCGCGAGGGTACATCACGCCATTGATATTCACGTGAAGGTCGGCATTGCGGGGGTCGACGGTCTGAAGCATTGGGGGGAGTACGGTTACATATTCACGCTCGTTCTACGAGCGTTTTTATAGGGCCTCGGCGGCACCGTCCCGGCGTCTGAGCCAGAACCAGGCCACCGGCAACCCGGTGAGCACGAACGCAAGATCAACCAGAGATTCGCGCCACTGGAAGACGGCCCGCAGCACGAGAAGCCCGACAACGCCCACAAGATACAGAGCGGGCAGTACCGGATAGAAAGGAATGCGGAAGACCTTGTGCGGGGAGCCGTCGGAACCCGTCTCCCCCACTCCTTCGCTCCTGAACTTGAAGAGCGCGAGTGTCGTCATGGTATAAAAAATCAGAATGGCGAAGATCATGCCCGCCGCTATGGATTCAAACGAGCCACGCACGACGAGCAGCACGCCACCCCACACCACGTGGGCCACAATAGCACGCGTGGGCGTACGAAATCGTGGGTGTACGTAGTCAAGCGACTTGAAGAACAGGCCGTCTCGCGCCATGGCATAGTACACCCTGCTGGACGACAGCATGGTCCCGTTGATGGACGAGATGGCCGAGATAATGGCCAGGAGGGCAATGGCCGTCGCGCCAACGGACCCGATCATTTCCTGGGCCACAGCGGCCGCTGGTATTGTTGTGGCCCGGAGCGCATCCATCCCGAGTACATGATGATAAATCGTAATAACGCTCACATAGACGCCAATCACGATGCCGAGGCCGATCACCATGCTGCGAGGTATCACCTCTCTCGGGTTCTTCATTTCTCCTGCCACATAGCCCACGCGGTCAAAGCCGGTATGCGTGAACACGATGAGCATGAGCGCCGGAATCAGGTTGGACAGGAAATTGCCGTCCTTCAGCGGCGCCGACACGCTGCCCAATTGGCTTTCCGATCCAGACAGGAGCAGCAGGAAAAGCGCGGCGAACAGAAGCAGCCCACCAACCTTCATTACCGTAGTTACGCGCTGGAACAGGGCAGACCAGCGCACGCCCACGTAATTGAACACTCCGAGGAGCACGATGATGGAGAGCGCCACCAATGTATGCGACATGCCGGCCAGCGGTACAAAAAAGCCAATGTAGTCCGTGGCGACAATGGCCAGTCCGGCAGCCGGGCTCGTGCGGATGATGATGAGTTGTGCCCATCCGAAGAAAAACCCGGCCCAGTCTCCCCATGCACGCCGGATGTAGGCATATTCACCGCCCGTCGTTGGCACGCGCGTACCGAGTTCCGCGTACACCAGGCCGCCTGTAAATACGAACGCCGATACGACAAGCCACGTGATGAGTACGCCTGAGTACGACCCGAAGTACCCGGCTATCAGATACGGTGTCGAATAGATTCCGGACCCGATCGTGATACCGATGAGCAGCGCTACCCCGTCGAAGGTAGTCAGGCTTTTTTTGAGCGTGGCCATAGGCGTGTCGGCTGGAATCTGGGAGAGGCTACGGGCACGGGTCCCGGCTCCATGATACATTGCAGCACATCATTCATGCACTCGTAATCCATGCGCGAACTTCAGGAATCCTTTCTGCACGCGGGCGCACGACGCGCCGCTACCCATTTGTTGGCCACAATGTCCATGACGCTGCTTGCCACGCTGACCCTGTTTCCCTGGGCCACGACAGCCCAGGACCTGACCATCCGCGCAGGTCACCTCGTTGACGTCGCGCGCGGCACGGCACTGACAGATCAGGAAATTGTCGTCCGGGACGGCGTCATTGTTGGGACGGGCCCGTGGCGGCACTCACCGGGCGCGACCCCGGACGGGGCGTTCCTGGACCTCTCTGATCGCTACGTCATGCCCGGCCTGTTTGACACACACACCCACATGTCACTCGTCGTGGATCGCCAGAAAGACGGTGGCAACTTCTTCGTCACGTCGCTCCTGGACAACACACCGTACCGCGCCATCCAGGGCGTAGCCAATGCCCGCGACATGCTGGCCGCCGGTTTCACTACCATCCGGGACGTTGGCAACAGCGGAAACTACGGCGATACAGCGCTCAAATCCGCGATCACAGAAGGCCTGGTGCCTGGCCCCACCATGCACACGGCGGGTCGAATTATAGCACCGTTCGGAGGCCAGTTCTTTCTGCAACCCGAGAAGCGGTCCCTTGGAGAGCCCGAATATTTCTATGCCGATACACCGGGCGAAATTGTGAAGGCCGTGCGGGAAAACCTGCATTTCGGTGCGGACTTCGTCAAAATCGTGGTCGATGACCAGCGCTACATCTACTCGGTGGACGAAATCAAGCTCTTCGTGGATGAAGCGCGGCGGGCGGGTACGTACATATCGGCACACTGCTGGACGGAACAGGGCGCACGCAATGCCATCGCAGGCGGCGTGCACACCATTGAACACGGCCCATACATGCCCAATGACGTACTCGAAGCCGCAAGGGAGGCCGGCGTCTGGATCGTGGGCACGGAATTCACCGTCGAGGGCCTGTCCCAGTCATTCACGGGCGATGACCTCTCAGCCATCGAAGCCGAGCACGAGGCCTTCGTAGACCGTCTTCGCCGCGCCCACGCCCTCGGCGTGCCGTACGTCTTCGGCTCGGACATCGTGTACACGAAGGAGGGCGAGACGCGCAGCTCGCTGACCTTCACCATTCTCGACAATTTCCGCAAGGCGGGTATTCCGCCCGCCGACCAGCTTCGCGCCATGACCGTGAACGCTGCGCGCATGATGGGGCTCGACAACGAGCGCGGCCAGATCTCCGAAGGCCTTGCGGCTGACATCGTCGCCATGCCGTCGAACCCACTCGAGGATACGCGGGCGCTTGAGGATATTGACGTCGTCGTCAAAGACGGGCGCCTGTTCCGGATGGCAGGCCGCACCGGCTACTGAACAGGATACCCGCGCCCAGGCTCCCTACCCCACGAGACGAAAACGAACCGAGATGTTAGTCCGCACCTTGACCGGGCGACTCCGCTGCATACCCGGTTTGAACTGCTGTTCCATGATGGCGCGTATGGCTTCCTCGTCCAGCTTTGGGTGCACCGATCGCACAACGGCGGGCTGCAATGGCTTCCCGTCCTCCCCTACAATGACCTGGACTACAACCGTGCCATCAATACCCGCCCGGCGCGCATCTTCCGGGTAGCGGACGTCCGACATCAGGGCGCCGTACCCACCGACAAGCTCGGGCATATGCTCGACGACAGTGAAAATCTCGGGCTCCGCCTCGACTTCCTCCTCGGCCGGCGGGGGCGGCGGCGGAAGTGCGGCCACGGCATCGTTCAGATCCAGAAGCGCGTCCAGATCCAATTCCACGTCGTCGTCAAGCAGCGTGTCGTCAGGAACGGCCACCGGCACAGGTGGACGCGGCGGAGGTGGTGGGCGCTCAATCTGGACCGTCTGTACAATTTCCTCCATCTGGACCAGTTCCTGCTCGTCCATGTCGAGTGTGGCCACAGGCGATGGACGCAAATCCACGTTCATGGCCAGAAGAAGAAGTGCGATGGCGAACGCCAGACCGCCCTGGAGGGCCGTAACATACATGGCGCGCCGTGCCAAACGGTATTTCCGTCGTGCATCGAAACGCTCCTTGAGCTCGTCCGAAGTCAACTGGGATTCAATGCGGTACCCCGTCATGCGGGCAAAGGACTGCCCATGTGCAGGCAGGAATCGACCGGTCAGAAAAGATCGGGACATGGCTGGGAATGTTTTTGGTTGAACGGCCTGATGTTGGCAGGCCGTGATACTGATGTCCCAAAAGTAGCCGCAGTGGCTTATCCCAATATTACCGATCCATGACTCACAGACCTTTCACGGAGCCTTCCCGGAGCCTTCTCGAAGGAAATGGAAATGATCGGTCGGTCCATGCCCTGCGCCGATATCCAGGCCCGCCCGAATGGCCTTCGTGACATAGAGCTTGGCACGAGCCACGGCCGCGTTGAGAGCCATGCCCTGCGCCAGGTTGGCGGCAATGGCCGACGCATAGGTGCACCCGGTCCCATGCGTGTTTTTCGTGTCGATGCGCTCCTCGCGGTAGGCCCGGAAGTCCTGCCCATCGTAGAGTACGTCAACGGCATACACCTCATCCTCCAGGTGCCCCCCCTTCAGAAGTACAGCCTCTGGACCCATTTCGTGTATGATACAGGCTGCACGGCGGGCATCGGACTCCGTCCGAATGGATGACATGCCCGTGAGACGCATGGCTTCCTGTACATTCGGCGTACACACGGTCGCGAGTGGGAGCATCCGGTCCCTGAGCGCCGCCATGGCATCGGGGTGGAGCAGGTCGAAGCCGCTCTTGGAAATCATGACCGGGTCTACGACGAGATTCCCGACTTTGTAGTGGGCCAGGCGCTCTGCGACCACTTCGATGATGGCGATGGACGAGAGCATACCGGTTTTGACAGCGCCGACCGGGAGGTCGTCCATGACAGCATCGATCTGCGCAGCAATCATATCCACGGGCACATCCATGGCATTCGTCACCGCCACCGTGTTCTGCGCCGTGATGGCCGTGATGACCGACGCCGCATAGGCGCCGTTGGCCTGCATGCTCTTAATGTCGGCCTGGATTCCGGCACCACCGCCTGAATCGCTGCCAGCGATGGTTAGTGCAACGGGTGGCGTCATGGTGTTCCAGGAATCAGGTTTCGAGGGCGTGGAGATAGCGGGAGACCGTATCGGTGTGTTCAATGTTCCGCAGCAGACCGGAGTGCGCCGCTACCCCGTGGGCACCGGCACGCAGGCACGCTGCCACACGCTCGGGAGTAATGCCACCGAGAGCAATCACAGGTATTTCGGGGACGGCTTCGCAGACCTTCGCCAGCATGTCCACACCCCATCCCTTCTGACCGGGGTGACTGGGAGACTCGAACACCGGGCTGAATGTCACATATTTGGCCCCGTCGCGGAATGCGTCCACGGCCTCGTACCGTGAGTGAACGGACGTGCCCACAAGGTGCTCGTCGCCCAGTACATTCACTGCTTCTGTCGTGGAAACGCCGTGGAATCCGGTGTGAAGCGGCAAATTGAGGGCTTCGGCTCGGGTCAGGTGGGAGTTCATGGACACGAGCACATCCGGGTTGATCCGGTACAGGTCACGCAGGAGGGCTCCGGTGGCAAACTCGATGGCATCCATCGACGCCTCATGATCACGCAGTTGTACCCAGGGCACACCCCGTTGGACGGCCTGGCGAATCCTGTGCCCCACATCCGGGCGCGTGAAACGGTCAGCGATCAGGAGGAGTCTGGGTAGCGGTTTCATGTTGGCGTGGCCTCCACGCGCCCTTCGAAGGGCGACGATGCCTGTGCGTACCGACGTCGAGGTATACGACCCGCACGCCACGCGAAGCGGCCCGCTTCCACCGCCAGCCGCATGGCCTTGGCCATCTGGACAGGATGCTTGGCCTGCGACACCGCCGTGTTCAGCAGGATCCCATCGTATCCGAGCTCCATGGCGCGGGCAGCGTCACTCGCCGTGCCAATTCCGGCATCGACAAGAAGTGGGACGTCAGGAATAAGTTCGCGGATGAGCGCCAGGTTGTACGGATTGGTAAGCCCCATGCCACTTCCGATGGGCGAGGCCAGCGGCATGACGGCCGCGCACCCCATGTCGGCCAGCTTGCGACATGTGACCGGATCGTCGTTGGCATAGGCCATCACGGTGAATCCGGAGTCAATGAGGGTCCTTGCCGCCTGAAGAAGCTGTTCAACGTCCGGCATGAGGGTTTCGTCGTCACCGATAACCTCGAGCTTGATCAGGTCCGTCTCCAACGCTTCGCGTGCCAATTCAGCGACCAGCACGGCTTCCCGGGCCGTGTAACATCCCGCCGTATTGGGCAGCAGATGTACAGGTAGCGACGTCAGCAGGCCGAGCAGGCTTTCCCCGGATGTATCTGAAAGATTCACGCGCCGGATGGCCACGGTCAGCAGTTCGCTGCCAGATGCCTCCACGGCTTCCATCATGATCTGTGGGCTCGGATATCCACTCGACCCGATGAGCAGTCGCGAACGGAGCGCCAGGCCGCCGACATTGAATAGGTCTTCCTGTTCCATAGTGCTCACCCACCTTGCTGTGCAGTTACAATTTCGACCCGATCGCCATCGTTCACAAGGGCGCGGGACCACTCCGCTCTGCGAATTACGGTATTGTTGAGCGCAACAGCAACGCCTTTCACCTCCTCTGGATGCACGCCTTCGGCATGCAGAAGGTCTGACACCGTCATATCGGACGCCAGCGTACGCGCCTCGCCGTTGACAAAATAGCGGGGTGTTGTCATGCGCTCTTCCGGAAACGGGACGGAGAAAACGGGTGCATGATGGCCGGCATTTCGCCTCCCAGAAGCACACTGGCCGCCGCGTCGGCTGTTGCCGAGGACAGGATGACTCCATGCCGGTAATGCCCTGTGGCCATGAAGAGGCCGGCCGCGGCACTCCATCCCACGATGGGTTGGTGATCCCGGCTGCCCGGCCGCAGGCCCACGTCGGTCTCCAGAACAGGCAGGTCATGGATTCCGGGTACGAGTTCCCATGCACCATCGAGAATGGACCACACGCCGCCCGCCGTAAGCTCTGTATTGAAGCCCATCTCTTCGCTCGTAGCCCCGACGACAAGGCGCCCGTCAGACCGGGGTACCAGATAAGCCCGCGCTCCCCGTACGACATGCTCCAACCTGAAGGGAGGCTCCATGCGCAGCGTCAGGATCTGGCCCTTTACAGGACGCACGGGAGGACGCACATCGTCCGGAAGACCGGCAATGCCCTGGGACCAGGCTCCAGCCGCCAACACAATCTGCGGGGCCGTCCACTCGGCGCCTCCCTGTGACGTCCGGACACGGTGACGACGGCCCGAAGCGTCCATTTCGACGGCCGTTACTTCCGCCTGCTCCTCAACATGACCGCCAAATTTTTGAATTGCCGCAACAAGCGCCCGAATAACGGCGCGATTGTCCACCGAATGGTCGTCGGCGGCATAGACGGCCGCGGCAATCCGGGGCGACAGGAAAGGTTCGCGATCGAGCGCTTCCGCCCGGCTGAGCCATTCTACTACGAAACCGTGCTCCTGCTGAAAATCGTAGGCGCGGCGGAGTGCGGTGGCAGCGTCCGCATCCCGGGCCACGACCATGGTACCCTGGGAACGGAAATCGACGGGGATGCCGCTGTCCTCCTCGAGCTCCGACGCGAATGATGGCCAGCGCCGGACGGCATGCGTACAGAGGGCGTACAGGTCGAACTCTTCATATCCCACTTCGGCCGTCGCTGCCAGCATGCCGGCGGCCATGCGAGACGCGTGGGCGCCGGCCGTATCGCGTTCCAGAACAGTGACTCGGTGGCCTGTGCGGGCCAGTCGCCAGGCAATGGAGAGGCCAATAATGCCTCCCCCTACGATCAGTGTATCGGCTTCCCTTGGGTTCATGTCGGGATGGGTACGGTGCGAAAGTGGTCGGTGATGCGTAACGTACGCATCGTAATTACTTCATTCTGCACCACAAAGACGGTCTATTGTGAAGAGTGCATATGATACGCTGATCGTGGGCGCAGGTTTGGCGGGCGCCTGCGCTGCCGCTTCGCTCTCCCGGCACGAGCGCGTGCTCCTTGTGGATGCCACCGGCCCGGCGGCAGGGGCCAGCGGTGTTGGCGCGGGCCTCGTCAATCCACTCATGGCGCGCAAAGCAAACGCGCCGTGGCGGGTACGCCATGCACTCACAGCCCTGAAGCGTCTCCTCGCCGATACGAAGTATCCAGCTGAAGGAAATACAGTCGCTGGTAGCACGGAGGGTGTGCTCCGGCCAGCGCAGGATGAGGCGCAGGCCGCCGACTTCGAGCGGGCAGCACAGGAGCATCCTGATCTTGGACGGTGGATGGCACACCCTGCCGCCTGGCCGCAGGTTCATGCTCCCTACGGCCTGCTCCACGTTCACGCAGGCCGCGCGGTCTCCATTCCGGGCCTGGTCCGAGCCACCGTCGACCTGGCCCTACGGCGCGGCGCAGACACCCGCTTCCCAGCAGCCCTCACCTCATGGCACCGGGCCACGGGATCAGGCCCCACACAAACGTCATCGCTGCACATCCAATTCGAGGGCTCCGACGCCCCCGTCCGTGCCCGACGCCTGCTGCTCTGCCTCGGAAACAGCCTCATGCGGCCGTGGTCGAGCAGCTTTCTCCACGCCCACGTGCCCCGTTTGCACCTGCATGCCATCAAAGGACAGTCTGTTCGTATTCGGCGCCCCACAGGCCTCGGTCCCCTTCCTGCCCTCTCTGGCCACGGCTACGTGGTGGATGAGGGGGACACATTGTTTGTGGGCAGTACATACGAACACACGTTCGTCGACATGTCTCCCGATCCCGACATTGGAGATGCTCTTCTGGCTCGATCAACCCGGATGGTGCCTGCCCTGGCCGGTGCCCAGATCGTGGAACGCCTGGCAGGTTGCCGTGCCACCGTTCCTGGTACCCGCCTCCCCATGATCGGTGCCGTTCCTGGTCAGCCTGACGTATGGATTTTTACCGGGCTTGGCTCGAAGGGCCTTCTACTCGCACCGCTTCTGGCCGACGAGCTTCACCATTATTTCCGCGCTCCGGAAGCGATTCCGGAAGAACTTCGGCTTGCCCGATGGCCCCAAAACCGGTAACATGCAGTATCCAACACACTTCCGGACGTAATCCATGCCTGATCTCTCCATTACCCGTATCGCCGACATCCTGGGCGACGAAGCCACGAACCTGCTCGACCACAAGAGCACGACGATCGACAAAAGCCTGTTGCACCTGCCCGGGCCGGATTTCGTGGAGCGCGTCTGGATGGATTCTGATCGCAGCCCCCAGGTCCTTCGGTCCATGCAGCAGCTTTTCGGCAATGGCCGGCTCGGCGGCACGGGATTCGTCTCCATTCTACCGGTCGACCAGGGTATTGAGCATGCGGCGGGTGCCTCGTTCGCCAAAAACCCGATCTATTTCGACCCCGAGAATATCGTGAAGCTCGCCATTGAGGGTGGATGCAATGGTGTCGCATCTACATACGGCGTGCTCGGTGCGGTCGCCCGGCGCTATGCCCACCGCATTCCGTTCATTCTCAAGTTCAATCACAACGAACTCCTGACACACCCCAATACGTACGACCAGATCCTGTTCTCGCGGATTGAAGAAGCCTGGAACATGGGCTGTGTGGGCGTCGGAGCCACGATCTACTTCGGTTCGGAAGAATCGAACCGCCAACTCGAGGAAGTCTCCGAGATGTTCGCGATCGCCCACGAATTCGGTATGATGACCATCCTCTGGTGCTACATGCGAAACTCCGGGTTCAAGGTGGATGGTGTCAATCACGAGACAAGCGCCGACCTTACCGGTCAGGCCAACCACCTGGGAGCCACTATCCAGGCCGATATCCTGAAGCAGAAGCAGCCGACGCAGAACGGCGGGTACAAGGCCCTGAACTCGGGCAATTCCAGCTATGGGAAGCTCGACGAACGCATCTATACGGAACTCTCGTCGGACCACCCCATCGACCTGACGCGCTACCAGGTGGCCAACGGGTACATGGGCCGAGCGGGACTTATCAACTCCGGTGGCGCCTCGGGCGACAATGATCTGCAACAGGCCATAAAAACCGCCGTAATCAACAAGCGCGCTGGTGGCATGGGCCTGATTTCGGGTCGCAAGGCCTTCCAGCGTCCCATGAAGGATGGCGTCGACATCCTCAACGCCATCCAGGATATCTACCTCAACGACGACGTAACCATTGCCTGACGCCCACGAGCCCTCACTGCTGGAGAAGTACACGGCCCACTACCCGGAGTGGGCGCGAGATTTTGCGCGGAAGTATTTCACCAAGACGATCACGCAGTTCATCCTGTATGGCGCGGTGCGGGACCTCGTTCCAACACTCGACGCATCGGGTGAGCCAACCTACGTATCACTCACCGACTTCCTGGTAGGCGACCTGTTCGCATCGCGCGATGTCGTGTTGTTCTACGACCGCTCGAGCGGTATCCATTTTGTGGACAAGGCATCGCGCAAGGACTTCAACCAGGCGCTCAGTGGATATGACACCATATTCGGCACAGAGTACGCCCAGAAGCTCCCCAAGGACCCGGTCCGTGTCTTTTCCATCCTGGAAAATTATTTCCGCATCCGGCTGGCCGACGGCAAACGGATTGCGTGTGTCATCGACTACGCGGAAACCGTGGTTCCCATGTCCGAGGCGGGATCCTATTCATCGGAAGACCGGAATGCCCTCGTGTTTCTGCAGAAGTGGTCCCACGACCCGCTGTTCATGGCCAGTGACTTCACCGTTACACTCGTGGCCCAGAACCTGTCAGAGCTGAACCAGCAGATGGTGCAGAGTCCGTACACGGCCGAAATCCAGATTCCGATTCCGGCTGAAGCACCGCGCCGCGCCTTTGCCGACTGGTACCTGCGCGGCCGTGAAGAGACGTTTGCAGCCCGATCCGAAGTGGATGCCGATGCGCTGGCCGCCCAGACCGCCGGTCTCGGATTCATCCAGCTCAGGACGATTCTGGCCGATGTGCTCGAAAATGGCACTGCGCTGACGTTCGATTCCCTGTCAGATCTCAAGAAGGAGTTCATCGAGGCCGAAGCCTACGGCATGCTCGAGTTCGTCGAAACAGATATGACCCTCGCGCATGTGGCCGGACACACGGAAGCCAAGTCGCACCTCAGAAAAGCGGCCAAAGCCCTACAGGCTGGCCACCGCGACGTACTGCCCATGGGGTATCTGGTCAGTGGGCCCGTCGGGACGGGCAAGACATTCACCATCCTCTGCTTTGCTGGTGAACTGGGTATTCCAATGGTGAAGCTCAAGAACTTCCGCAGTCAGTGGCAGGGGCAGACCGAAGCCAATCTGGAAAAGATTCTGGCACTGCTTGAAGCCATGACGCCCGTAGCTGTCATGATCGACGAGGCCGATGCGGCGCTCGGCGACCGGGATGCAGGCGGCGACTCAGGAGTCTCGAAACGCGTTTTCGGCCAGATTGCGCAGTTCATGAGCAAAACCGAGCATCGAGGCAAGATCATTTTTTTCCTGCTCACCGCGCGGCCCGACTACATGCCGGTCGACCTCAAGAGACAGGGCCGGGCCGAAGAGCATATCGCGCTCTTCTATCCGTCTACCCGGGAAGAGCGGGAAGAACTGCTCACCGTCATGATGAAGCGAACCGGAGTCGACCTCAAAATGGCGGACGTGCCAGACGCCCTGCTCAATGGCGAACGGACGTTCTCCGGCGCCGATATGGAAGCGCTGCTGATTCGCGCCCGTTTCCGGGCGGCCGCAGATGGCCGCACTAAAGGCAACGTCACTCCCCGGATCCTGCAGGAGGTGGTGGAGGATTTCATGCCTCCGACGTATCCACTCGAGGTCGAATTGCAGACCCTGGTCGCTGTCATGGAGTGTACATCGCGCGCCCTGCTGCCCGAGCGATACCGGAACATGGACAGGGAAACCGTGGTCCGCCGCATAGAGGAGCTCCGGCTCCTGGTCAAGTAACCGTCCGGTCCGTCGTTCAAGGGGACGATTTTTTGCCGGAACTATCCTGGTTGTCTGTGTACATTACCGGAAATATTCGTTCAATGTGACCCCACCCACATGCAACTCTGTCGCGTTACCGGAACCATCGTATCGACCCGGAAAGAAGAACCCCTGAGGAACGGCAAGCTGCTCATCGTGCACCCTGTCGATACACTGGGTGACCTGGACGGCGAGCTGGACATGCTGGCCATGGACCCGGGATATGGGGCGGGTGTCGACGATATCGTGGTCGTGGCCCGCGAGGGAGCAGCCGTACAACAACTCATGAAGGCCTCCGATGTCCCGGCAAACGTCATCATCCTGGGCGTTGTGGACGAGTGGTCAGCCGAGGCATGAAATCGCATATTAACAATATGATACTACGAAGACCTATCCTGTCACCGGGCCTTTTCACGATGGTACTGGCGGCACTTGTTGCGGCGTCAGCCCCACTCACTGCCCACGCACAGTCGGGCACTGACGTGCCGTTTGTCTCCGGCGCATGGGCCATCCAGAATGCCACGATCATCCAGGAACCCGGACGTGTCATTGAACGGGGCACGGTTGTGGTCCGCGACGGCGTGATTGAATCTGTCGGGCGCACTGTTACCATTCCCTGGGATGCGGACGTCATTGATGGGGACTCGCTGACGGTCGTCGCCGGTTTCATCGACGCCCTGTCCCACGCGGGCCTGCCCGAGCCCAAGCGCCCGGAAAACCTTCCATCCGTTCCTGACCGGTCAAATCCGCCACCTGAGCGCGCAGGCATCCAGCCCCAGGTTGATGTCCGGGACCATCTTGATCCCAATGACAAGTCGGTCGACGCCTACCGTAGGCTTGGCTTTACCGCCGCACATGTGGTGCCACATGGCGGCATGCTCCCCGGGACAGGAGCGGTCGCACTGCTGCACGATGACAACATGCGCTTTGGAGGCCCGACCGATCTGTTCCTGGAGTTTGAGGGTGCCCGTGGCGTATACCCGGGTACGCCCATGGGCATCATGGCCAAAGTGCGCCAGGTCTACCGGGAGTCGGAACGGCGCCTGGCTGTTGAACGCCTGTATGCAGACAATCCAGGCGGACTCTCACGTCCGATCCAGGATCCCGTCCACGAGGCTTTCTTCCCGGTCGTGCGTCAGGAGCAGGCCGTGCTCGTTTTCACGGACGATGCCCTGGAAATACATCGTGCGTTCGACCTGCAGGCAGCGCTGGGCTTTCAGTTGAAACTGGCAGGATTGTCCGGCGCGTTCGACGCGCTTCCGGCCCTCCGCGATGCCGGCATTCCGCTCGCCGTCACGATGTCGCTCCCAGAAAAAGCGGACTGGATGAAAGAAATCAAGGACGATTCGCTCGCTGCCATGCTTGAATCCTTTGAAGAGGATCCGGACCTCCGCACGGCGACATTCCGGGACATCGAAGCCGAACGGCGCAACCTTGAAATCCGGCAATTGCGCTCCAGGCAGCAGTACGTCGCCATGCCTGCCCTTTTTGAGCAGGAGGGAATCGATTTTGCGTTCGCAACCTATGGCATGGAAACGAAGGAAATCATGCCGAACCTGCGGGCCATGATAGATGCTGGACTGTCGGTAGATGCAGCGCTTGCCGCCCTCACCGTGCATGCTGCTGCATTCGCTGGCGTTGATGCTACCCAGGGCCGCATTGCCGAAGGATACATGGCCAACCTGACGATTGTCAAAGGCGCGCTGTTTTCAGAAGACATGAAGGTCGTCCGCGTTTTCGTGGACGGTACACCCGTGAACTACGAAGAACAATGAGAACATCCTATTTTTTTCAGGCCATCTTTCTATTGGCCGTTCTTTGCGTACTCCCAGCGCCAGCACAGGACGTGCTCCTGCGCGGCGGTACGATTCTGACGGTTACGAACGGGACGCTGGATCAGGGCGATATTCTTGTCCGTGACGGCAGGATTGCAGAAGTAGGACCGAACCTGCAGGCGCCGCGCGGTGTCGAAACGGTAGACGTGACGGGTAAATTTGTCATGCCCGGCATCATTGACGCCCACGCACACATCGCGCTGTCGAGTGTCAATGAGGGGTCCTCTCCCGTTACGGCAGAAGTCACAATGGAGGATGTCACCAATCCGTACCACATCGGAATCTACCGTGCACTGGCCGGTGGTGTGACGACGTCGCACATCATGCATGGGTCGGCCAATGTCATCGGTGGCCAGAACGAAACCATAAAGCACCGCTGGGGCACAACCGACCCTGACGGCATACGCTTTGAGGGAGCCCCCCGGACCATCAAGTTTGCACTCGGTGAGAACCCGACGCGTGTACACGGACGGCGTGGAAGCGGTGGCACGGGCGCCATCGTTCCTGCGACACGAATGGGCGTCGAGCAGGTCCTCCGGAACGCCTTCGAAGAGGGCCGCCGCTACATGGAGGCATGGGAGGCACACGAGGCCAGTTCTGATCCCCGGGCCGTTCCTCCGGTTTACAACGAGCGGCTGGAAATCATGGCCGATATACTGCGTGGAGATATCCTGGTCCACAGCCACAGCTACAGGGCGGACGAAATCCTGATGCTGGTCCGCGTGCTTGGCGACTATGGAGTCGACAAAATTACGTTCCAGCACGCCAACGAAGCCTTCAAGGTCGCACCGGAGCTCGCCGCCTACGGGGCCATGGCTTCTGTGTTCTCGGACTGGTGGTCATACAAGTTCGAGGTCTATTACTCTACCGCCCACAATGCGGCCATACTCACGCGCAATGGCGTTGTCACGTCCATCAACTCCGACTCGGCCGAGCTGAACCGGCACCTGTACCACGAAGCGGCCAAAAGCCAGCGTTACGGTGACCTGAGCGACGATGAAGCCCTGGCCCTCATTACCATCAACCCGGCCATGCAGTTGGGCATCGCAGATCGGGTCGGCTCCATCGAAGTAGGCAAAGATGCCGATCTGGCGGTTTTCAGTGCCCACCCACTGAGCATTTACGCCATCGCCGAGCAGACCTACGTGGACGGTGTCCGCTACTTCGATCGTGAAAATGACCCGGACGACGTACGTCTTCAGATCTCACCAAGCGCTGATATCGATACCTTCATCGAACAGGAAACCGGACACCACGAACAACCATGAATGTATTGACACTTCTCGTCCTGGCGGCATCCCTCTTTGTCCAGGATGCCTCGCAGGATACGGACCGGGCCAGACAGGGCACCTACGCGATTACGAATGCTCGTATAGAAACGGTTTCCGATGGCGTTCTGGAACAGGGGACGATTCTCATAGAAGGAGACCGGATCGTTGCCATCGGCAAGGATGTGAGCATACCGCCGGGCGCTGAGATCATCGATGCTGACGGACAACACGTCTACCCCGGCATGATCGATTCCGGTACGCAGCTCGGTCTCGTTGAGATCGGCTCCGTGAACGAAACCAATGACACCAATGAGATCGGCGACCTGACGCCCCAGATGGATGCCCTCACGGCTGTGAATCCAAACGCTGTGGCCATCCCCGTGACCCGCGTAAGCGGCGTGACGACTGTCGTTACGGAGCCAGCAGGAGGGCTCTTCCCCGGTATGGCGGCGGCCGTCAATCTGTACGGATACACTCCAGAGCAGATGACAGCTGGCGGGGTACGGCTCATGATACTGGAATTCCCACGCAAGGCACCGCCCCGCTTTTTTTTCGCTCGGCAGAGCAATGACGACGATCCGGACAAGCGATACCGCGAAGCCATGACGAAGCTGAACGAGATCTGGGACCGGGCTGAGGTATACGACCGGATCGCCACGAGCTGGGAGCAGGATCCCTCAGGTAAACAGGCCCCGGACTACGTCCCAGAGATGGCGGCACTTCGCCACGTGATATCCGGCGACATGCCGCTCATGATCAAAGTCAATGCCGCCGAAGATATCGAGGCCGCGATCGAGTGGGTTGGCGCGCGCGAACTGGAGCATGTCGTCTTCAGCGGCGTGAGTGAAGGCTGGCGCGTAGCCGATAAACTCGCAGCGGCCGGAATTCCGGTTTTTGCTGGTCCCGTTCTCTCGACACCGACGCGCGACTCGGATCGATTCGACAAGGCCTATGCCAACGCGGGCCTGATGAGCCAGGCAGGCGTAAAGGTGGCGCTTCGCAGCGGTGAGTCTGAGAATGTCCGTAACCTCCCGTTCAATGCAGGTTTCGCTGCTGCCTACGGGATGGGACGGGAAGAAGCGCTCCGTGCCGTGACGCTCACGGCTGCCGAAGTCCTGGGTATCGAAGAGGATTATGGCTCGCTCGAGGTCGGAAAAAAAGCCAACCTCTTTGTATCTACAGGTGACCCATTTGAACCCAAATCCCACATTACGGCTCTTTTCATTGATGGCTTCAACGTACCCATCACGAACCGTCAGATCGAGCTCTACGAGGAATTCCTGGACAGGGACAAGGGCAGAAAAACGCCGGTCAACGTACTACCAGCCGACAACTGACTCTCTGGTCAGTCACCTGACCGTTTGATGGCATTCCAGTGTCCATCCATCTGCTCGAGCGTCGCATCGACAATGGAAATACCCTCCGAGCCAAGCCGCTCTTCGACCTGACGGAATCGGCGCAGAAACTTGTCGTTCGTTCGAGAGAGAGCGTTTTCGGGGTTGATGCCCGCCTGACGTGCGTGGTTGACGATTGAAAACAGCAGGTCGCCGAGCTCTTCCTCCCTCCGCTCCATGGACGCGTTGGATTCCACCACGTCCCGCAGTTCATCAAGCTCTTCCTGCACCTTGCCCCAGGCGTCCTCCAGCGCAGGAAAGTCAAACCCGACACCGGCTGCCTTTTCCTGCATGCGGTAGGCCCGGAGCAGTGTCGGCAAGTGACGTGGGACACCCTCCATGGCCGATTTTTTTTCGCCCTCCCGGATCTTGATCGATTCCCAGTTCGTGAGCACGTCATTGACGCTCCCGACACTCGTATCCCCGAATACGTGGGGATGCCGTCGGACGAGTTTCTCCGTCTCCGACTCGATCACGTCTTTCACGGTGAACGTACCGGTTTCCGCCGCGATCACGGCATGGAAGACGACGTGCAGCAGCAGGTCTCCCAGTTCTTTCCGCAGGCCCGTCCAGTCTTCATCGTCGATGGCCTCGACCGTCTCGTAGGCTTCTTCGATGAGCAGGTGCTTGATGCTGTCGTGCGTCTGTTCTCGGTCCCAGGGACAATCCCTGCGAAGCTGGCGCACGATGGCGACGAAGTCATTCCATGACTCAAGGGCGTCAGACGACTCTTGAAAACTTTTCTCGTAGATCTTTTCCGTCATGCCGAACCTTGGTTGTTGCGCTTGGTAAGTTACGTTTGGCGAGTTTTCGACTCTATGAATAGACCGTCATTACGGCAAATCAATAAAGACAGGAATTCAGAGACACGGGAGGTGTAAGAAAAATCATGGCAAGAGGAGTAAACAAGGTCATTCTGGTCGGCAATCTCGGTCAGGATCCGGAACTTCGTTACACAGGATCGGGCACAGCAGTCTGCAATCTGCGCCTGGCGACGAACGAGTCCTACAAGGACGCATCCGGTGAATGGGTGGAAAGAACCGAGTGGCACAGCGTGGTCACATGGGGTCGACTTGCAGAGATCTGCAACGAATACCTGACCAAAGGAAGCCAGGTATATTTTGAGGGATCGCTCCAGACGCGGTCGTACGACGACAAGGACGGCAACACGAAATACGTCACCGAAGTAAAGGCCCGCGAGATGATGATGCTCAGCGGTCGCGGTGAAGGCGGGGGCAGCTATTCGGACAGCGCCCCTGCGGCCCGGCCAGCCAAACCGGCGGCAGCTGCCAAGGCGGCCACCCCATCGACGGCAGCAGATTCCGGCGACGACTATACATTCGAGCCGGACGACGACCTGCCGTTCTGACGGCCGGCCTATCATGCCGCAAAGTGGTTCCTGATGGCTTTCCAGGCGGGGCGGCGTCAAAAGGCGCTGCCCCGCTTGCTTTTTTTGGGATTGTGGGGGTTATTGGACCGATCCAATCATCACATACGGTCAAGAACACATGGCATCTGCAGCACGCGGTCAATGGAGCGGCAAAATGGGATTCATCCTGGCTGCTGCCGGATCGGCAATCGGTCTCGGCAACATCTGGCGTTTTCCCTACACGGCCGGTGAAAACGGTGGCGGTGCCTTTGTTCTGATCTACCTGTTCTTCGTATTTGCCATTGGCGTGCCGGTCGTGCTGTCTGAACTGGCTATCGGTCGAAAGACGGAACGTAACCCGGTCGGCGCCTTTGCCGCCCTGGCTCCAGGTACACGTTGGCACTGGCTCGGCGGACTCGGTATTCTCACCGGGTTTGTGATCCTTTCTTTCTATGCCGTAATCGCAGGCTGGACCCTCTCCTACCTGTGGGGAGCGGTAACCGGCGCACTCAATGGCGTGACGACGGCGGATCAGAGCGGGGCTGTATTTGCTGCGCTCGTCGGCAATCCCGGCCTCATGGTTTTCCTTGCTGGCATTTTCCTCGCGCTCACGGCCGTCATCGTCCGGGGAGGCATCTCGGGAGGTATCGAGAAGGCGACGACCATCCTCATGCCCATCCTGCTCGTCATGCTTGTCGGCATGGCCATACGCTCCATGACGCTCCCTGGGGGGACCGAGGGATTGTCTTACATCTTTTCAGCCGACTTCAGCAAGATCTCTGTAGGAGTTGTGGCTGCCGCACTCGGGCAGGCGCTTTTCAGTCTCTCCCTCGGAATGGGCGCCATGATCACCTACGGATCGTACTTTCCCGAACGGGAAAACATCCATCAGGCGGGTATCATCGTCGCTGTTTTTGACACCAGTATTGCCCTCCTGGCTGGTCTCATCATTTTTCCAGCGCTCTTTTCAGCAGGAGTCCCCCCGGAGGCGGGACCCGGACTCGTGTTCGTCGTCCTCCCAACCGTCTTTGCACAGATTCCAGCCGGGCAGATCTTCGCCATCGCCTTCTACGCACTGTTGGCCATCGCGGCCCTCACCTCGACCATTTCTCTGCTCGAGGTGGTAACCTCCTATTTTGTGGACGAAAAAGGATGGAGCCGCACGAAAGCGGTGTCCATTCTGGGCAGCGCCTGCTTCGCGCTGGCTGTACCAAGCGCCCTGTCCCAGACGGAAGGATCTTTCTTTTTCAGTCTGCCGGGCCTTGGAATTGATTTCCTGAGCCTGCAAAATATCATCTGGGGCAACTACTCCCTGTCCATCGGGGCATTGATGGTATGCGTTTTTGCAGGATGGAAGTGGGGCGTTCCAGCCGCCCTATCGGCACTGGAATCCAGCGGGCACCGTATGCCTGCCTCATCCGCATTCGGTTTCCTCGTCAAGTTTGTATGCCCCGTTGCCGTCGCTGGCATCCTTGTCTATGTTATCGTGACGCAACAGTATTTCTGATTACCCAACCGTGGACCCCGACGAACCTCCTTCTTTGTTCCTCCTGATCCAGACACTGGATTTTGCGAAGAACATCACGCAGGAATTTCCCAACACCGTAGTTCTACCAGATACTGCCGTGTTGGTTGGCTTGGCAGGTATCGCCTGTCTGCTTCTTTTCTCGGCACTGTTTTCAGGATCCGAGGTAGCCCTTTTCTCACTGGACAGCCGGTCCCGCGAGAAGCTGGCAGCGGACACGTCTCCAGGGGCGGCGCGCGTGCTTCACCTCCTGGAGACACCACGATCGGTACTGGTTACCATACTGATCCTGAATACGGTGGTAAATGTCGGAGCAGCCATACTGGCTGCCCTCATGACTCACAGCGTAGCGCAGGTCAACGGTTGGAATCCGTGGGTGACGGTCCTCGTAGAGGTCATCGTGCTCACGTTCGTGCTGCTGGTCGTCTCCGAAATTACGCCCAAGCTGCTGGCCAATCGTAGTCCAGCCACCTTCGCCAAGCGCATCAGTGGGCTGCTGCTTGTCCTTCACAGGGTTCTCTACCCGCTCTCGTTCCTGCTGGCTCGAACCATGAAGTCGTTCAATTCCAGGTTCCATGACTCGGCCGAGCGCCTCTCTGCTGACGATCTGAAAACAATGGCCGAGATCGGAGAAGCCCACGGTCACCTGGAGGAGACGGAACGTGAACTCATCCACTCCATTGTTGAATTCGGAGAAACCAGTGTTCGCGAAATCATGGTAAGCCGTCTGGATGTCGTCGCACTTCCTGCCGACTCCAGTGTCCGGGATGCCATTGCCCTGATCCGGCAGAGCGGACGCTCCCGAATTCCACTGTACGTCGGCCACCTGGACAACATACTGGGTATCATATACGCCAAAGACGTCCTGCGTCTCGTTACCGAGCATCCGGAGAGAGATACGGTAGACTGGACGCGGATTGCTCGTCCAGCCGTGTTCGTGCCGCTCTTCAAGAAACTGGACGACCTGTTGTCAGACTTCCAGACCCGAAAGACCCATATTGCCATGGTCGTGGACGAATATGGTGGGACGGCGGGGCTCGTAACGCTCGAGGACGTGCTCGAAGAAATCGTGGGAGATATTCGGGATGAGCAGGATGAGACGGAGTTTGACCAGTACGAACAACTGTCAGAGACCGAATACATGTTCGATGCGCGGATCGACCTCGATGAAATCAACGATATTGCCGGCGCCACCATGGATACCGATCAATTCGATTTTGAGACACTCGGTGGCCTGATGTTCCATCTGGCAGGTGAAATTCCCAATCCGGGCGATACCTTCCGACACGGCACGCTCCATTTCACTGTGGAGGAGGTCGAGAACAACCGCGTCGTTCGCGTCCGCATGAAATGTTCAGAAACCGACACGGACACGCCGCATTAGAAGCGTGTTGAAGATCTGAGATCTACACGGCCTGCCCAGCCCGGGACCCCGTCCTGTTATATTGCCACAACGCCACATGCGCCAACACAAAGATTCCTGCGGTATCGCCGGCATGTTCAATGTCACCGATTCCGCGCACAAGATCTACCTGTCCCTCCACGCACTTCAGCACAGGGGCCAGGAGTCGGCGGGAATCGTGACCAGTGTTTTCGATGAGGCACGCGGCCGAAAGGTCATGCCTTCACACAAAGGCCCGGGACTGGTGCTCGACGTATTTGAGGATGCGTCAATTTTCGAAACCACGCTTCTTGGCACAAGTGGCATCGGACACAACCGGTACTCCACATCGGGAGCATCCAACAATGCCACCAATATCCAGCCTTTTCGCGTGCACTACCGGGATGGCAACCTGGCTCTCGCCCACAACGGCAATATTTCCAACGCCCGCGAAATCCGGAATTCGTTCATCGAGAGGGGTACTCTTTTTTCAAGTACGTCCGATTCCGAACTCATTCTCCACCTGATAGCCCAGAGCACGCGTCGTAAACAGATCGACAAGATTGTAGACGCCGTGTCCCAACTCGAGGGGGCTTTCTCCCTTGTCATCCTCACAGACAACGAACTGATTGCGGTCCGTGACCCCAACGGATTTCGTCCACTCGCTCTTGGACGGCTGGATGGTCCAACTGGGGGCAATCACGGGTATTGTGTCGCGTCAGAGACCTGTGCCTTCGACCTGATCGGTGCCACGTACGTTCGCGACATAGAACCCGGGGAAGTCCTTGTCATTGACGACAAGGGTTGCACCTCGGAAGAGTTCCATTCGATTCATCTGGCCCGGAATCACGGCGTCAGCCAGTGCGTCTTTGAGTACGTCTATTTCTCGCGACCTGACTCAAAGATTTTTGGAGAGATGGTCGACAAGGTCCGGCGTAAACTGGGCAAGGAATTGGCACACGATGCTCCTGTCCCCAGTGTGTCTGCCGAAGAAGAGCGCCCCATTGTCATCAGCGTTCCTGACTCGTCGAACACGGCGACGCTCGGGTACGTGAGTGAATGCGAAAAGCTGGGCAATCGCTGCCGCTATGAAATCGGTCTGATCCGCAATCACTACGTCGGACGTACATTCATTGCGCCCGGCCAGGCTGCGCGGGAGCAGCGGGTACGCACCAAGTTCAACACCGTGGAGGGCGTACTGAAAGATCGCATCGTAGTAATGGTCGATGACTCCATCGTGCGCGGAACGACCGCGCGGCAGCTTGTTCGCATGGTCAGGGCTGCGGGAGCACGTGAGGTCCACTTTCGTGTCTCCTCACCACCCGTCGTGGCACCGTGTTTCTATGGCATGGACTTTCCAACCCGAGACGAACTATTGGCCAACAGATTCGACGGCGATATCGAGGCCATGGCCGCATGGCTGGAGGTTGATTCGCTGGCATACCTCACTATTGACGGCATGATGCGAGCCGTGCGATCCGCCAATGAGTCGGATTTGGGATACTGTAATGCATGTTTCTCAAAAAACTATCCGGTCCCGGTAGAACATGTTGCCCTCAAGGACGAGAACGAGTTGTAGAGACGTACCGAAGACAAAACGGAGCATAACCAACGTCTTATGTGAAGACAGCATGAATTATACATATGTGCATGCTTTTCGGGCCTGATTCGTTTTACTCCGGGAGCACGCTTCGTACTTTCCACCTGTCTCGCCGTCCTACCGAACCATACAGCCACGCCCTTATGCGTAATCCCGTCGATCGTGCGATCAGAACGATGACGTTTGGAGCGGGCGTCGTAGGTCTGATTGTTCTCATGGTGTTTCAACTCCTGTAGCTTCGGCTACATCCGCTCCGCATCGGTGCGTGCTGGTCGCTCAACCAGCAGCGCGCCAGAAAGAATCAGCACAGCCGCTCCGCGGCTGTGCTTTTTTTCTTTGATTGAACAATACCAGAATCCACAACATTGCAACCGCGTCTTCTTGTCATAGTCAATGTGTTCAAGCCAGACCTCGGCGGTGGCATACTGTTCACGGACCTGTGCGAGGGCTTTGCCGAACGAGGCTGGAACGTGACGGTGAAATGCGCCTACTCCTATTACCCGGAGTGGAAGGACAAGTCCGGAAAGAATGGAATCACCATACGTGACAGTACGGAGCACGGGGTCCGTGTCGAGCGACATGGACTCCATATACCCCGGAATCCCAACAGCCTTTTCCAGCGCCTTTTGCATGAGGCATCATTCTTTCTGTCCCTGGTTCGCCGGATTCCGTCTCGGGGTGATTTTGACCTGGTCATGTCATTTTGCCCTCTTATCGGATCCGTAGCCTATGGAATCGTCGCATCGCGTATGGCCCATGCTCCGCTGTGGCTCAATGTTCAGGATCTCTCCGCACAGGCGGCTGTCGCCGGGGGACTGGCCGGACCCTCAGCACGTTTCATGATGTGGATCCAGAATGCGCTGTTCCGCCGTGCTCATGCATGGTCAAGTATATCGGTTTCCATGGTCGAAACACTCGAAAGTATCCCTGGAGCACCACAGCACGTTGCCTGTCTACCGAACTGGCTTCATGCTGATATGGCCCGCCATCTATCTCCGATGCTCCGTAAGCAGGAGCGGGCGCACGCCCCCCTCCGGCTCCTTTATTCGGGTAATCTGGGAGCAAAACAGGATCTGCTGACATTTTGCATGGCACTTCACGAGAGGCAGGAATCCTTTGAGTTTCGAATTCATGCCAGCGGAGCGCGTGTCGATGAGCTTCGTTCCTGGCTGAATCACACTGTAGACGATCGCTTTCTGCTCATGCCGCTTACCTCGGAAAAAGAACTGGCAGACTGGTTGTCCTGGTGCGATTTCTATGTGGTCACAGAGCGTCACGGAGCTGGGCACTCTTTCCTGCCATCGAAACTCATTCCAGCCGTTTCGTCGGGTGCTCCCATCCTGGCCGTGTGCGACGCTGACGGGCCGCTGGGCATGGAAGTCCAGGAGCACGTCCTGGGCCCGATGTTGTCATGGAACAGCCTGGACCTCGATCCCGTGTGGAAAGCAGAACCTGACCTGGCCACTGCCGTGACGTCATGGAGCAGGAATGCGCTGCGCCGCAGCACCTACTATTCCCGTAATGAGAGCCTGGAAAGATATATTGCCCAGGCAGCGGCCATTATCGACGCACATCAACCGACGCGTGGTACGGCCTCCACCTGACCATCTCCGCGCATGGCTCGACTCAGGGTGATTGCCAGATTGGCAAGAGCCAGGCGCTGGTTCACATTCCTTTCCACCATGTAGATGGCGTGTTCCACGGCATCGGCCATCGTATCGAGTCGCGCGAGGGGTAGCCCCCCCGAAAACTTGACAAGTACGTCCTGCCAGTCCACGTTGACAATTGGGGCGGTCTTTCCGGCCTCAGCAAACAACAACAAATCTCGGATCAGACCAAGCAGAACAAGCAGGTGAAACTTGACCGACTCCCGACCCTCTGCCGCCAATTCGTCTACCCGTGACATCATGTCATCGCCCGAGGCTTTGAAAGCGTGCCGCAGGAAATCCAGAATGAAATCCCTTGAACGCCTCAGCTCCTTGCTCAAGGCAAGTTCTCGCGCCTGCTCGTACGATCCGTCTGCCATTCGAGCCAGTACCGCTGCCATGTCGGGCGGCGCCAGCCCTTCCCGCTCTATCCCCGCGGCAATCTCATCTGCATCGAGAGGCGAGAAACGTACCTGTTGGCAGCGGCTCATGATAGTGGGAAGCACCTGATCCAGACGCTCTGCGAGCAGGATGAATACCGTATTGTTTCCAGGCTCCTCCAGCAATTTCAGGAATGCATTCGCTCCTTCCGTGCGCATGGTCTGAGCGTGCGTCAGGATGGCAATCCGCCACGCACCTTCAACAGGCCTGTAGCTCATGGGAGCACGCAATTCTTCCTGAACCTGACCAATCAGATAGGACACCTGCTTATTGCTGGCGCCGCCCGAGCCATCAAGGCTCGGGCGGCGCGCATAATCAATCACGGAATAAGGGGACTCCGCGAGCAGGGCTACACGGGCTCCGAGGTCCGCTGGCGCCGCATCGTTGGCATGCGGAATGAGGACGTGCACGTCAGGGTGCAGCATGCGGGGGACCTTGTGGCAGGCTGAACACGTGCCACAGACACTTCCGTCGAATCGCTCTTTGCACTGGAGCGCCTGTGCGAAAGCCAGTGCAGCAGCCCGCTTTCCAGATCCAGCCGGACCATGAAACAGCCATGCATGCGCCACACGCTTCGAGGAGATGGCACTCGAGAGCATGTGCTTCACCCGTTCCTGTCCTATAAGTCGATCCCAGCCCATATAATCTGTAATGAAGAAAGAACCCCGATCCCGATAGGGCGTTGATCCGCGATCTGCACCATCGTATTTTCCGGCCCGCATGAGGCGCGGTAGCTCAGGTGGTTAGAGCGTCGGATTCATAACCCGGAGGTCGAGAGTTCAAGTCTCTCCCGCGCCACAAAGCCCCGTTGGGAATACCCGACGGGGCTTTTTCTGTTCGCGAACATCGTCACATGTCCTCCCAGTACTCATCTGGCATGTCCTGGGCGAGCGCCAGCGCTCCCTCTGCACCAGCATAGAGCGGGTCGTCAATCACGTTCACATTCAACGTTCCATAGTCCTTGAGTGCATCGACCAGGGCCTTGTCCAGTCCGTGGATCTGGCTGCCACCCCCCGCCAGGTAAATGTTCTGTTTGACCTCATCCTGGAAGTCCGGCTCATATTCAGAAATCAGGTCCATCATGGCCTCGGTCATGACTGGGACAATGCTGGCACATACGCGCTGCATTTCGGGTGCGATGTCAAGTTCTGTGGTCACGCCATCGACCGGGACCTTTACCTTCACCCGGTTCTTCCCACTACCCACGAATGCGCCCTGCTCCTTGGCCTGACGAATCAATGGTTCCGAAAAACGGGCATTCGGATATTTCTCGGACAATACGTCGAGAAGGTGCCGGTCTATATAGTCACCTGCAACCGTCAGTGTGCGCTGGTCATCCTCGGTCGGCATGGTACCGTGCATGATGCAGAAGTCCATGGTCCCGGCACCGATATCAATCACCAGCGCATTGTTCAGGACACCAATGCCATAGGCGATCGCGAACGGTTCTGACACGACCATAAGCCGGTCCGCATACTCCTTGACCGCATCCCGTATCGCCATCTTGTTTACGCGCAGCGCCTCGGCTGGTACACCCACAGCGGCGTACACTTCCGTGGAGTCACCAGGCGCCGCCGCCTCGATCAGGTAGTGTACGAGTTCCCGAACAGCGTCCTCGTCCCGCACGGTACCGTCGCGTATGACTCCCTGCTCCAGGGGTCGTGACAGATGTACGGATAACCGATTGGCGAGCGCCTCTTCCCCGAACAATACATCCTTTCCAAGATGCTTCCGCGCCACGAAATCCCGCGGCCATCCTACGTAACTGTGCACCCAATCACGTTTCCCACTGCTGGCAACAACCGCACTTCGAGAGGTGCCGAGATCCATGCCAATGTACAGAACGTTGGACGATGCCTTTTTTTTAGTATTCTTTGATTTTGCAGCCATAATCACTCACTGGATGCCATTTGGTTCAGATAGTTAATGATTCCCTCTTCCAGGTACAGGGCCAACCGTTCCCGGTATTCAACCGTCGCAAGACGCGCCGCTTCCGGGCCATTACTAATTACACCAATTTCAGCTAGGATGCCAGGGGCATCCGTTCCAACGAGCACTACGAAAGGACCTGATTTGATTCCCCAATTCTGGACCGGACCCGTTTCCCGCCTGGTATTCCGGATCATACTCCGTTGAACGGCGAGTGCGAGTCGACGAGACTCCTCTCCTTTTATGCGATCGGACATCCCACTCATGAGACGATTGAACTCGGCCACCGTGTAATCTGAATTGCGGTTTTCCCGCTCGGCGAGTTGCAGCGTCAGGGTGTCCGCCTGCCCCCCGAAATAGTAGGTTTCGAGTGCGTAGACGGAATCGGATGGAAACCAGTTCACATGGATGGATACGAAAATGTCCGCCTCTTTCGAATTGGCATATTCGACACGCTCCCGAAGTGAAAGCGTTGAATCGGCCTCTCGCGTCATGAGCACATCGTAGACGCCGTATCGCTGCAGGCGACGAGCAAGACGGCTGGCGACGTCAAGGGTGATCTCTTTCTCTTTGAGTCCTGCCACCGACTCGGCTCCACCATCCACACCTCCATGCCCAGCATCGATCACAATCGTACGCACGCCAAGATCAAACAGGTCAGCCATAGGCACGGCGGAACTGGTCAATTCCTCGAGTGAGGTCCCGGCTGGCAATTCCAGTTCCCTAAGCATGGGATCATCTGGAATGGCCATTTCGAACCGGGCATCCGGAGAGGTGGGTGCGACAGTAGAATCGGCATCCATACGACGCGATGCATCGTGCCAGAAAACCAGACCAGCCACCACAACGAGCACCACCACGATGGCGACGCCGCCTGCACCCAGGCGGCGTGGGTATCCCCCACGCCGTGCCCCGGTCGTACCCTTCTCCTTTATGCGTCTGTTCTCTTCGTAAACGCCCCGAAGTATTTCCTTACGTGACACACGCAGACCTAGTCTTCATCCTCAATCGCTTCTGACGCAATTTCGTCCTGGACATGCCGCGGCATGGGTTCGTACCCGGAAAATTCGGATCGATGCAGGCCTCGACCCTGGGTCATGGACCGCAGGGACGTCGAGTATCTGTGAAGTTCGGCCTCCGGCGCATCGGCGATTACCTTCTGAAAGGGGCCTTCCGTTTCTATACCCTGGATGCGTGCGCGACGCGTGTTGAGATCTCCCATCACATCGCCTGTATACCCATCCGGAATCAGAACTTCAAGATGATGGATCGGCTCCATCATCACGGAACGCGCCTGTCGGAACGCATCGCGAAAACAGGCGCGCGCTGCCGACTTGAACGCCGCTTCATTCGAATCGACCGGATGCATACCGCCGTCATGGATGACTACCCGGACATTCCCGACCGGATACCCTGCCACCGGGCCCCGTTGACACGCCTCCATGACTCCTTTCTGTATGGCTCCGAAAAATCGCCGCATATCGATCACGCCACCGACGATCGCATCCACAAAATGAACGGTAGAGCCCCAGGCCGTCGTTTCGGTATGCTCACCGCGGACCTTGATATCATCGGGTGGCACGAACTCCCCGTTCAACGGCTCAACAAGCATGGAAATGTCCGCGAACTGCCCGGCACCGCCCGTCTGTTTCTTATGGCGATATTTGGCCCGGGCCTGCTGTTGGATAGTTTCCCGGTAGGCCACCTTCGGACGAACGAATTCCACTTCCACACCGAACCGGTTCTTCAAGCGGTACCTGGCAATTTCCAGGTGCATTTCGCCCTGTCCGCTCAGAACGAGCTGGCTCAGAAGTTGGTCGTGCGTAATCTGCAACGACGGGTCCTCCTCGTGAAGCTGGTGCAGACCGGCCGCAAGCTTGTCTTCTTCTCCGTCTTTGACCGTCACCACCGCCACCGCGTAGCGCGGGGACGGGACGAGGAAGGGCTCCACGACTACCTGACTGCCTTTCCTGTGCAGCGTGTTGTTCGTGTGCGTGTTCTTGAGCTTTACGAGCGCCCCCAGGTCCCCAGCGTACATACGCTCGACGGGATCGCGATCATGCCCGTTGATGGTAAAAATCTGTCCGAGGCGCTCGGTCACACCCGTTTCCGCATTCACAAGGTCCATGCCCGTCTCGAGCGCTCCCGAGTAGATTCGAAAGAAGGAATAGTCACCTACATGGGCTTCGGACATTGTATGGTAAATAAGCGCCACCGGTTCTCCTGCAGAATCGGGCTCGATCGTTCCGCCGCTGGCAAGCGGTGCCGGCGGCATCTGGCTGGGTGTAGGGCAGACATTACCCACGAACTCCATGAGACGCGATACTCCAATATTACTGGTGGCACTGGTCAGGAAGATCGGAAACAACTGGTGGCGGATCATGGCCTCGCGCAGTCCGGATCTCATCTCATCTTCAGTCAGCGTCCCTTTATCGAAATAGAGATCCATCAGGCTCTCGTCGTTCTCCGCAATGTTCTCGACCAGTTCATTGTGCAACTGCTCCGCTTCGCTGACAAATGCCTCTTCAATAGCAGAAACGGTCATTTTTCCGTGATCGTCGAATGTGATCTGCTTCATGATCAGCACATCGATGATGGACCGGCTACCTGTGCCGCCCGGAATCTGTACAACCGTCGCGCCCCGTCCGAAGCGATCTTTGAGCTGCGCGACAACGTCCCGAAAAGTGACATCCGGCTTGTCCATGTGGTTGATCACGAACATGGACGGCGTGTTCTGCCGGACTGCCGAACGCCAGGCCAGCTCCGTTCCCACCTGGACCCCTTCCCCGGCATTGATCACGAAAAGCGCCGAGTCCGTCACGTGCAGGGAGGCGGCAACCTCGCTTACAAAATCCGGATAACCCGGCGTATCCATTACATTGATCTTCTTTCCGAGATATTCGACATGCAGGAGCGAGGCGAAAACAGACATGCCGCGTTCCTTCTCACTGGCATGATAGTCACTGATGGTCGTCCCCTCCTCAATGCTGCCCATGCGTTTCAGGGCACCAGCGGCATACAGCATGGATTCGGCGAGCATGGTCTTACCACTGCCCTGGTGGCCCACAAGGGCTACATTTCTGATGTGATCTGCATCGTATACTTTCATAACCACCTGACGGTCTGATTGGCGATCCGGTTTGCGGGCTGATAAAATACGCGCACCCTCCATTAAGTCAACTCTGGGGGTGTCTTACAGGCGCTGTAGGGGATTCACCGGCGTGGGAACCTGTGGGGCCCGGAGCGGATTTGGAGACGGCTCATGTTACTATCCATCGATACATCCCGCGACGTCTGCTCCGTATCGCTCCTTGACGGCCAGCACGCCGAGGAACGTACGTCCGACAGGCCGCGCTCCCACGCCGAGCTCTTGGCGCCATTCGTGGCCGACCTGCTTGGTGGCACCGACACGACGCGCCTCCGCGGAGTCGTGATCGTTGCCGGACCCGGATCCTACACTGGACTTCGGATTGGATTGGCATCGGCCAAGGCGCTGTGCCTTGCGCTCCGCGCCCCGCTCCTGGCAGTCTCCACGCTCGAGGTCATGGCGTTCGCCGCCTTTGAGGGCACACCCCCGGGCGCGTTCCCGGCGGGCCATTCGGTCGTTGTCACGCCCCGTTTTCCCGCCCGCAAGGGAGAATGGTACGTAGGTGCATATGAAATGTCAACGTCCCTACCGGGCACGCCGAAGGGCATCGTGCCCGACACCGTCGTTGGCGATCCCGACGTGGCGACCTGGATAACGCGTCACGTGGGCACACGCGCCCACCTTGACACGGAGCACGAGGCAAACGCCACCTGGGCCGCCCGACTCGTGCAGAACGCTCCGCATGCGTACCTTCAGGAGGATGCTTCCTCCTTCGAGCCGTATTATCTGAAGGAAGTCGCTGCACGCCCTCGTGCGGGTAGCATCTTTGACAGGCTGCCGTTTGGCGGATCCTGAACTCACGATCATCAACGAGGTCATATGTCCTGGTTCATTCGTAAATCGGCCGGTATCAAGACCAAGACCAGCCAGCAGATCGAGGTCCCCGACGGCCAGTGGGTAAAGTGTACCGGCTGTTCGGAAACTGTGAATCGTCGCGAAATTGAACGGAATCAACTGGTCTGTCCAAAGTGCTCGTACCACTTCAAAATGTCCAGTATTGGATATTTTGATCTGCTTTTTGATGACAGTGCGTACGAACTGTTCGACCAGAACCTCGTCCCAACGGACCCCCTCCTCTTTACCGACCGAAAACCGTACGCGGACCGCCTTCGGCAGACGCGTGAGAAGACGGGTCTTACCGATGCCGCGCGCTCGGCGACAGGCAAAATAAGCGGACACCAGACTTCGGTTGCCGCCATGGATTTTGGATTCATCGGCGGCAGCATGGGGTCGGTGGTTGGCGAAGTCATCGCCCGCGCCATCAAACGCGGTTACGAAAACCAGTGGCCGGTCCTTGTTATCAGCCAGAGCGGAGGTGCCCGTATGATGGAGGGAGCCCTCTCACTCATGCAGATGGCCAAAACAAGCGCGCATCTCGCCAAACTCGACGCTGAGGGTCTTCCTTTCATCGTGCTGCTCACCAATCCGACAACAGGCGGCGTGACGGCGTCCTTTGCCATGCTGGGCGACCTGCATCTGGCCGAACCCGGTGCGCTCATTGGCTTTGCCGGTCCCCGTGTCATCCGAGAGACCATGGGGCAGGACCTTCCCTCGGGATTCCAGACATCCGAATTCCTCGTCGAAAAGGGGTTCATTGACCGGATCGTGGACCGGCGCTCCCTCAAGGAAGAGTTGGGGCACCTGCTGGATATGCTGATCGACTGAGCCAGTGTCACGTCACGTCTGGAATGTCGGTCAGATGCGTGAGAACGCTTGCTTGTTGACAAGGCGCCGGAGCGAGGCGTAGCCATAGCTACGGCGAGTGAGGGGAACGCAGTCAGCGGGCAGGCGGGCCACGCAGATCCCGACAGATCAGGCGTGTCGTGACACTGGGGCCTGTAAAAAAAGCGAGACCTCCGGTGCACCCACTTCACCGGAGGTCTCTTTGCAGCTACCGTTGTGGTTCACCCTTCTCAGAGAGGCCACAGTAGCTCACCCGTCAATAGGATGAACATGTGCCGGGATTTGTTACGGCTCTTGTCAAAAAAACGGTAAGCGGTAGGCGAACTGTCGTCACGCGGCAATGAACGGGCCCAGATGGAACGTGAATGGAGTGTTTCAAGGCCCCGTCCACCGCTATCATGGTCCGGATCGGCGCGAGTCGGCATTACTTAAATCGGATGTGCCAATTGTCGATACCGGGGACAGAATCAAAACGTGCTCCCATGTCATCAGTCTGTTCCATACTCATTCGCTTTCGCTCGACCTGCCTGGTCCTGCTGTCCGTCTTCGCCCTCGTATCGGCGTTCTCTGCCCCAACCCACGCCCAGAATGCCGAATGGACGCGGGTACGTGTTGACTTGTCCCAGGAATCACAGGCTGCCCCTGTCACCGTGCCTCCGGTCGGGGCGGTACTTGGACATGTAGACACCGGCGATACGTCGCACCTTTCGCCAGGAACGACACTCACGTTTCGCCGGAACGGAAACCAGATGGAAGCTGCGTGGGGTCGGGAGTCCATCACGGGCCGAGCGTTCACACTGACTACCGAGCCCGGTCAGGTCTTCGAGATCGGCTCCAGGTCCTACACAGGCTCGCTCGATATCAGGGTCGATGGCCGGACGGGACGCGCCGCAATGACCAATATTGTCCCGATTGAAGATTACGTGGCGGCGGTTGTATCGGCGGAGTACGGCCTCAATGACGTGGAAGGGGCGCGGGCCATGGCCATCGTCGCCCGGACCTATGCCCTGGCTACGATGCAGTCTGGGCGCGTGTTGAGGGACGACGAGCGAAGTCAGGTATACCGGGGGCACGGCTCTGTCACGCCAGCCGCGCGAAAAGCGGCCCGTGACACCGCGGGTCGTGTGCTCATGCACAATGGAGAGCTCGTGGAAGCCGTCTACTCGTCCTCAAACGGTGGATATACAGCCAGTAATACGAGTGTCTGGGATACGCCATCCCGCCCGTATCTGGCGGCCAGAAAAGATCCATACGATGCCGTATCGCCCCATTCCCAGTGGCAGTTCAACGTGGACAAGAAGGTTTTGCACGACCTGCTGTCCCGGCGTTATGGTGCCAACATCCAGGAAGTCCGTGTGCTCGATACAGCAAAGGATGGACGCGTGCGAAGTGTCGAGCTCCGAGCAAAGGGTGCCGGAGACCGCGTCATAAGCGGTACCGCATTCCGGGCGGCCCTGGCCGCAGCCTACGGCCCGAAATCGGCACGCAGTACCTATTTCTCACTCGACGATCGGGGGCGGACCTACCGCCTGGATGGCCGAGGTTTCGGCCATGGCGTCGGTCTCAGCCAGTGGGGTGCCCATGGACGCGCCCTCGACGGACAGCTCCACCAGGACATCCTGGCCTTTTATTACCCGGGGAGCCGTCTCGTGCAGCTCTCTCCGGCTTCGGTTCCGGCAGCTCCGGCTCTCGCCGCTGTGCCAGCCCCTCGGGCGCCTTCACAACCGGTATCGGACGCAATTCAGGTTACTCAAGAAAAAAAATCAGGTCGCGTCCTGGACGCCCATTCCGCGTGGGGGCGCGCCTCCGTGTCAGAGGCAGACACGCCTGAGACCCGCACCCAGGGTGCACGCGTAGGCTGGTAGGGCCTCCAGAATCAAGACGCGGCCGCCGCGGAGTCATGCCGTCTCCTTCTCCCCGCGACCGAAGGATGCGCGTAGCGGTATCAGTGCCGTGACCAGGAACCCGGGAATCGTGGCCAGTAGTACGTATACAAAGAAAAGGTTGTACCCAAGGGCTTCCTGTATCCATCCCGATACCATGCCCGGCAGCATCATGCCGAGCGCCATGAATCCGGTACAAAGTGCAAAGTGGGCCGTTTTGTGAGGCCCATCCGCGACGTAGATCATGTACATCATGTAGGCTGTGAATCCAAAACCGTAGCCGAACTGCTCCAGGGCTACTGCCACGTTGACGACTACCAGCGATGCCGGCATGTACCAGGAAAGGAAAATGTAGACGGCGTTGGGCACGTTGATAGCGACGGCCATCCACCAGAGCCAGTATTTGAGTCCGTTCCGAGCCACCATCATGCCGCCCAGGATGCCCCCGAGTGTCAGCGCCAGGACGCCCACCGTACCATAGACAAACCCGACCTGGGATGTCGAGAGAGCGAGCCCTCCTGCATCGACCGGATCCAGGAGGAACGGAGAGGCCATTTTGGCCAGTTGGGCTTCGGCAAACCGGTACAGCAACAGGAACGCGAGGATAACGCCGATTTTAGGCTTTCTGAAAAAAGACACAAACGTGGCCACGAACTCCGACAGGATGGCGGCCCCCGAAGCTTTTGCAGTAGGGCCATCCGCGGCAGGGGTGGGCAGCATGAAACGGTGCCACGCCATGAGGAGCAGGAAACCGGCGGCCACGACTGCGAATGTAGTGGCCCAGGCCGCCTGGACTGACTCCTGACGCAGTTCCAGCCAGCCAGCCAGCATGACAAGTAACCCCTGCCCCGTAATCATGGCCAGTCGGTAGAATGTGGATCGGATACCGACGAACCATGCCTGGTTGGCATCGTCCATGGCCAGCATGTAGAACCCATCGGCAGCAATATCGTGCGTCGCACTGCTGAAGGCGACAAGCCATAAAAAGGCCAGGGACCACTGGAAAAAAGCGTCCATCGGAATCGTGAACGCCACACCGGCCAGCGCCGCGCCGACCAGGAGTTGCATACCCGTAATCCAGGCGCGCTTCGTCCCAACCAAATCCACAATGGGACTCCAGAGCGGCTTGATGACCCAGGGCAGATACAGCCAGCTCGTATAGAGGGCAATATCCGTATTTGATATATCGAGCCGTTTGTACATCACGACCGAGACGGTCATGACGAGTACATATGGAATGCCCTCGGCGAAATAGAGGGAGGGAATCCACGTCCACGCCTTGCGGCGTTCTTTCAGGGTCGATGCGGGCGTCTCGGTCATGGGTTCAGGTAGTTCAAAAGGGCTTTCATGAGTGCGCGTCGTGTGTCTTCGCCGTGAACAGTCTCCAGCGGAAATCCGAGGACGACCACGCCGCCTGGACCAGAGCGCCCAATGGCCGCGCTCATGTTGTTATCCGCATAGCGCATGATGGTCTCGGCGGACTCTGCCGGCTCGAGCGCATCGGGGCTTTCCACCCGGTATGGCGGCTCCCCAAATGCCGTATTGAACCCGATTTCGGGCCACACGGCCGCGCCACCCGGGGAATCTGAAAATACACGGCCAGCGAACACGTCTGGTCGCAGCTTCACCCGGCCCCGCTCGGACGCGTGATCCGTGCGCCAGCGGAAGGAAAGAACCTTTTCGGCCCAGTCGCGCGACAGACTGTCGGCCTCGGGGCCCGCGCTGTCTGTAGCCACGTGAGCGCCTGACACGAGCAGCGAGGAGCCCGCTTCCCTGGCCAGCAGGAGCGCCTGTCTCATGCCGGGCGGCAGCGCCTCGAACATCGTCTGCGCGCCACCGGGACCGAACGTCCGCTTTTCTTCACCAAGTACCACATTGACGACATCGAACCGTTGCCGTCCAGCGGCCGCCAGCACACCAGCCCCACCTCCCACTTCATACTGCTCGTCGCTCACGGTCGAGACCGTCCAGCCCGCCGCCAGACCCGAACGCGTGTGGACGGCCGCATAATTGAACGTATTGCCCACGGTCGGCGTCGTCTCCCACGTCGCGAAGCTGGCCCCGTGCCCCGGAGCGTCATCGTCCCGCCACGGAGACTGCGGATCAAAGTTGTACTGATGCCCCACGAACGCCGGATCCCACCCGTCAGCGACCCCTTCATCGCGTAGGTAACCAAACCCTCGGAGTCCTTTTTCCTGGATGGATGCGGGGGCCGCGATGCGATCGAACGCCGAGACCACGAGCATGGCCGGTGCTCCGTGACCCGCAAATGCCGCCGCCACTTCCTCCGACGGCAGGCTTTCTCCACCCTCGTTGACGGCCGATACACGAAAACCGTAATTCACGCCCTGTTCGAGGCGGTGGAAAACGGTCCGAGTACCCTCAACCATGCGCCCATTGTCATACCCTCCGTCACCCTGACGAACGTATACGACATAGGCCGCGGGCGTCGCGGTCGGCTCAAGCGGGTCCTCGCGGCCCTCCCAGGACAGCTCGAGCGCGCCGTCAGCGGTCCAGACGGCCGACAGGTGGTCAGGCGCGAGAGGAGCCATGATGGGCACTTCATCGTATTGAAAAGCCAGGAAACGCACCATCGCCTTGTAGATGGATCGCGCCACGTCGTGGCGGAAGCGCGGGTCGAGCGCAAAGCGCATGTCGGCAAAGTTCTGATGCGAGAGCAGCTCGAGCAGGACGCCCGGTACGTTCGGCCGCACGGCCTCGCTGTAATCCCGATCCCAGATATCCCGGCGCGTCCATGAGGAGTCGTAGAGCGCGCGGATGTCATCAACGATCTGGGTCTGCATGATGTCAGCCAGATCCCGGTTCGCAAACCGGGACATGCCGCCTGGAAACGTCCTCTCGTCCAGCATACCCGTAGACGAGTAGATCATGAGTGTTCCAATCGTCGAATCGGTGTCCGTTACCCCGGCATCGGTATGGAACGCCAGTGACAGATCAACAGGTATTCCCAGCCCCCCCGCCAGGCGGTTCTTGTTCGGTCCCTCGGGGCGGCCTCGCAGATAGTTTACCCACTCGGCCCGCCCTCGATAGTCGTCCACATAGTCATTCGTGGATTCGGTCACATTGTAGACCAGATCGGCCGGCATGCCAGCGTACTGCATATAGTAGCGCGCGCCCTCGGTGAAGCGCGGCCGGCCGCTCACCTGCCCTCCCCGCTCCACATTCCCCATGCCGCCGCCAAATCGGACGGCATCGGCCGAGACAAGTGCCCCATTCTGGCTGCTCCTGTTCGTGAGCCGCACGGCGCCGCGCCCGGTAGAGACGCCGGCATCGAATTGGAACGTGCCCAGATAAACCCACGTGCCGCCTCCCATACGCTGATCGACCCGGAACGCGGTCTCGCCTCCCGTATGATGCACGACATATTCGGCATCCGGGGCGGCGGCGTCGAGCCGTGCCCACGAGACGTATACAGCGTAGGCGCCCGCTTCGGGAATATCCGGAACCCAGGCTATTTCGGACGTGGCCTCGCGCGATGCATTGGCCACCCGGTAGGTCCCCTGCTCGAATGGATTCGTGCCGGTCTGCCACCGATCGCGGTAGGCGAACCCATCACCCCGTCCATCGCGCCATGACACACCCTCCGGGCCAACCTCCAGGTAGCGCGAGAGGCTGTCAGACGCTTCATCGTTGTCCACGACCACCTCATGCTCCTGCATGTCGCGTTCCCGTGGCATGTACACGTTGGCGCCAGCGCGCTCCAGCATGGGCGCGAGGTAGGGCACGACGATGGCATAGGGAAGCAGATCTTCCACCGTCTGGAAGAGCCGCGCACGCTGCCACTCCCACCGCTCGAGCGCCCCCTCCCAGTACCACCCGTGACTGGGCCAGACGGCAATATGGCGCCCCGACAGGAAACCACTCCTCCAGGGACTGTTGACTGGACGGACCAGCGCACGCCGTGGAGCCGCGGAGTCAGGCCGCTTTGCCTCATCCGGGGTCGCTGTGTACACATTCGGGACCAGGCGGGAGAGCGGCGCACCGAGGCTCAGGAGATCCACCCGCCACGAGGCGAATTCGGAAGGAACGCCGCGACGGACATCGCGCTCGAACGCCTGAAGCGTACTGTCCCGCAGCGGTACCTGCGCGAAGGCTTCGTTGAAGTGCACTTCCAGATGCCCGGCCGCCGGATCAATCACCAACGAATCGAGCCCGGCCGCATCGTGACACCAGGAACAGGTGGTGAGTACCTCCCCAACGTGCACAGAAAAACGGTCGTGCGGCGCCTCCGCCTCGCGCACCGCATCGGTTGAGGCGCACCCGGCGAGGAAAAAAAATACCGCGAGTACCAGCAGGCGGTGTACAGGGAAATCAGTCATCGATTCGGACAATGGTGGGTGCCGACAGGACGCCCGTTCGGGACACGGCGCGCACGGCAAGATACTTCGGTGACATATGCGCTGGCGGCACCAGACGTTGCTGCCAGGCGGGGACGATCTGGGATGTCCAACGCCGCCCGTCGAACCAGTCGACAACCCACCACCGTGCCGACACCGCTCCCTGTGGATGGAGGGCCACATGCGTTGATGGCTGGGTAACAACAGGCGCCTGGGGCGGCGCGCTGCTGAGCCAGGGACTGGCCGGTATCAGCGCCGGACGGGCATACTCTGCTGCCACAGCGCGCCCCATCCCATGGGCCGCCGGCATCAGGGCCCGCATGGAAAAATGTACATTTCCCGTAGCCCCGGGCGTCGAGCGCGTATGCCGCAGCTGACGGACAATCTCTGCCGGGTCCCAATAGGCGCTTCCCTCCAGGATCACGCGACTTGTATAATTACCAGGCCAGATATGACGGGCATGCACGTTCTCGCCTATCCACCAGTCTAGCAGCTTCGGGTAGCTCTGTCCGTCGCTGTCTATGGCCCAGTAGAGCTGCGGCGTAAAATAGTCGACCCAGCCCTCGCGAAGCCATTTCCGGGCGTCGGCATAGAGGCCCTCATACTGATCGAAACCCTGGATGGATGCCGGGTATCCCGGTCGCCATATTCCGAATGGCGATATACCCACTTTCACCCACGGCTTCACCGCCTTGACCTCCTCATAGAGCGTCTGGATGAACGTATCGACATTCCGGCGCCGCCAATCGGCGCGTTCCAGCCCGTCAGCGCGGCCGGCGGCGAACGAGACCGAGTCGGGAAAGGCCACGGGTGCGCCGGACGCGTCCGTTACCGGATACGGATAGAAATAGTCGTCCAGGTGGATTCCATCCACATCGTATCGGCGAACGACATCGAGCATGACGGCCAGCGAGTGCTCCGTTGCCTGCGTGTTTCCGGGATCCATCCATACCAGTTCACCATACGGCGCCGTGGCACGAGGAAGCCGCTGGGACACGTGCAGGTCACTCGTGGAATCCATGGCTGTTGGATGCAGCGCTCTGTAGGGATTGAACCAGGCGTGCAGTTCGAGCCCCCGGCGATGGGCCTCATCGATGGCGAACGCCAACGGGTCGTACGCCGGAACGGGCGCCTGGCCCTGCTCCCCAGTCAAATACCAGGACCAGGGCTCAAGGGGACTGTCGTAAAAGGCGTCTGCCGTGGGCCGTACCTGTAGAATGATGGCATTCAGGCCCATCGCCGCGGCCCGGTCCAGCAGGCTGCGCAGCTCGGCCTGCTGTGTGGCCACCGGCAGGGCAGGCGCCGAGGGCCAGTCAATATTGGCGACCGTGGCCACCCAGGCGGCCCGGAACTCCCGCTCCGGGGCTGGCAGGCTCGCGCGCAGGTCCCCTTCGTCCGGCAACCGGGCACCGGAAAACAGCGCGCACCCGGGCAGGTACAGGGTGGCTACCAGGAGGATAGCGGCGTAAAAACGAGCGGAATAAACAGGTGACATGGGGTGTACTGGTCGTAGGATCACAGGCATCTCAATCTACAACCAAAAACGATGCCCCCTCAGCACACCATGCGGCGCGCGCCATGCGGGGCGTGGACCAGGCCACCGCCCCGCCGGCGCGCGCCGTAAGCAGGATCACGCCGCCCGTGGCCCCCGCTCCGTCAGGAGCGGGAATGCGATCGTACATATCCTGGATCTGAGCCCGGGCCGCGTCGGCCGGGCTGCGCGCGTCCATGACAGAGCGGCCACAAAGGAGCGATGCCGAAATGGCCTCCCCCCACCCGGTCGCGCTGGCCGCCCCTGCACGGTCGGCAAAGAATCCGCACCCGGGTAGCGGCGTGTCGCCAATGCGCCCTTCCGGCCGGAATGGCGTACCGCCTGTCGACGTGGCGGCCGCCATGTGGCCCTGTCTGTCGCGCGCTACAGCGCCGACCGTCCCGCGGGGCGTGGCGCCCGCATGAAATGGCTGACTCGTATGGTAATCCGTCTGCCGGCGGGCTATCTCGGCGTGGCGAGCCGCCTCCCTCTCGCACACGAACCACGCGTTCGGCTCTGTGCGCAGGCCGAATGTGCGGGCCATCCTGTCCGCCTCGGGTCCGGCAGCGAAGCGCAGCAGCGCACGGTCGGCCTCCAACAAATGCCGGGCCAGACGGATCGGGTGCACTGTTTCGCGCAGCAGGGCCGCCGCGCCATATGCGGCGCGGCGGCCGCACATGATGCCTGCATCCATTTCCACGTTACCCTCGTGCGTGAGTACCGACCCCCGGCCCGCATCGAATGCACCATGAGCTTCCATGCACGCCACCACCTCCGTGACCACATCCGTGGCTGCCGCCCCCTGGCGAAGCAGGTCAGCTCCCAACGTACGGGCGGCGTGCAGCCCATCCTCATGCGCCGCCCACTCCGAGGCCGGAATGTCCCACGCTCCACCGTGCACAATCAGTGCCGGTCCGTCTCCGCCAGGGAAGGTCATACAGCGGACGCTGCCCTCTCGCGTCATGGCGTCGTCAGGTCCAGGGAGTAGTGATCAAAATCCTCCTGGAGCGACCACCCGAGTCTTTCGTACACCGATTTTGCCGTTGCGTTGTCCTTTTCCGTGGCCAACTCCAAGCCGGCCGCCCCCGCACCTCGCGCGAAGCGATCGGCCGCGCCCAGAAGCGCTTCACCGATGCCCCGTCGCCGTGCGGCGGCCAGCACAAACAGATCGTTCAGCAGCCAGATGGGCGCCATGCGGACGGACGAAAAAAGTGGATACAGCAGCGTGAAGCCCACCGCATTGCCCGATGCCGCCGGCCCTGACGCTCCATGCTGTGCTTCCGCCACGAAAACGACCGCTTCGCCCCGCCTCAGCCGCGCGGTCAGAAACGCCCTGGCTCCGGCCAGATCACTTGGTTTTCTGTAAAACTGCCGATACCCGTCAAACAGGTGTACCAACTGCTCGATATCGGCCGTCGTGGCCTGACGTATACGAAAATCGCTCATGCGCGTACTATTTTAGAAGCTGCTTACGCTCAACCCGCGAAGATACACGTTTCGGATGGCTCTGCCACACTTCCATATGCGTTCCACGCTGCTGTCAGTCCTCGCCACACTGTCGGTGGTGTCACTGATCCTCCCGGCCGCGACCGCGCGGCAGGGCGCCGCGGCGCAGTCCAGTGACGATCCGCTGCGGTTCGTGCGCTGGCTTTCCTCGGACATGCAGGCGCTGCCTGGCGCACTGGTCCGGACACCTCCCCTGCGCGTGGGCGTGGCAGGCGCTATCATTGCCACCACATCGGCCTGGGACGCCCCTCTGTCACGGGAAGCACAGGATCTCGGCGCCGAAGAGTTCTTCCGCGCGGCAGAGGAATTTGGAGATGCAGACGCCATGCGACCCCTTGCACTGGTGATTTTCGTGGGCACGCTCTTTGAAGGCAGTACCCGTGCGCAGGATGCTGCCTTCACGAGTCTTGAGGCGCTTGCGCTGGCCAATCTGGGCACAAACATCCTGAAGGTCACCTTTGGCCGAGCCCGCCCTTTCCAGGATATGGGTGCCAGCTCCTTTGAGCCTTTTTCGGGTAACTCATCCTTCCCGAGCGGTCACGCAACGACCGTCTTTGCCGGTGTCATGCCGTGGGTGTTCTACTATCCGGGCACGGCCACGTGGATACTGGGCGGCCTCGCTCTGGCTACAACGACGTCCCGCGTTGCACTCGCCTTCCACTGGCCATCGGATGTGCTCGGCGGAGCATTCGTGGGAACAACCACCGCCTGGTGGCTCGCCCGGAGACACGGAGCAGGGCGGCCGGGGGCCGATGGTCCCGTCTTCGAACCCATCACAGGCGCTCGAACGCTTGGATTCCGCGTCCGCTTTTAGCGGCGCCCGCCCGCATCAGGGAACTGCTGACTTTACCCGGCAGCGGCCCGGTCCAGGCGGTCCATAAGCGCCATCCCGATGCCCGATCGGGGTACCGCCTGGCACAGGATTTCGTCGACGCCATCCCGGTCACACTCCCTGAAGAAAGCGAAGACACGTCGGGCGTATGCATCCACACTGGGCAGCACCTCCGTTGGGCCCATCTCGCCACTGGGCGGCTTATGGAGTCCAATCCAGGCCCTCCGACCAGCCTCCTGCGGCGTCGGCCGAAGGTCTTCTGCCAGCAGGCCGTCCGCTGGCACCTCGTGTACCAGCAGGTCGTCTGCCGGCACGTTGTTCAGCAGCACGTTGTCTGACGCAGGATCGTCCAAATACACTATCCGGACGCGGGCGCGCGGGCGGTAGTGCGCGTGTCGGGTACCTGGGCTCCGCCCGGAGGCCAACTCCACGGTCGAGGCAAGCCGGGTTTCCGGTACGACCAGACGCAGGTCTTCCAGTGACAGACCTCCATGCCGGAGCACGACAGGAACGGGGCCCGTACAGTCCACCACGGTTGACTCAAGACCAATACGCGAAATGCCGCCCTCAAGGGCACCATCTATCCGGTCGCCCAGATCCTCAAGGACGGCGTCCCGGGTAGTCGGGCTGGGGGCGCCCGAGCGGTTCGCACTCGGCGCGGCGACAGGCACGCCAGCCAGTTGCAACAGGCGCAGCGCCACGGGGTGGTCAGGCATGCGTACGGCTACCGTATCGCGACCTGCCGTAACCACATCGGGGACGTCCACCCCACGGGGGAGAACGACGCTGAGCGGCCCCGGCCAGAAGGCATCCATGAGCCTGTGCGCATACCCGGGCACATCGCGTGCTACGCGGAGCACGTCCTCGCGGCGCCCGACATGGACAATCAGCGGATTGTCCGCCGGGCGCCCTTTGGCCACAAAGATCGCTTCAACGGCCTCGGGCCGGAGCGCGTGCGCCCCAAGACCGTACACCGTTTCGGTCGGAAAGGCAATGAGCCCCCCCTCCTGGAGAACGCGGGCCGCCCAACCGATGTCTGCGCCCCCCGCCATGTTCTCGCCCCCCGTCATCTCCTCGCCACCAGTCATGTCCATGCCCCCGGCACTTCGTCCACGCGCAGCATGGCCGCGGACCGCGAGCGCGCCTGGTCGAGCGTCCATGTGAAATGGTGCCCCCATCCAGGAAAGTCGTCCTCATCCCATAACGTGTTGTGCCACAAACCAGTGAACACGCCGCCCATGTCTTCGCACGCGCGCATGAGGGACCGTGTGATATCCACAGCCACCCCCGGCGCTGCCTCCATGCGATTGAAAATAGCCGACTCCATGGCCACCAGGGGCACTTCCCAAAGGTCCAGCTCCTGCCGGGCCTGCATATCAAACAGGGCGAAAGGGAGGCAGGTACCTGCTCTGAACCCCGCCGAGGCCGAAAAACCGATCGTTGAGTCTACGCCAAAGCCCTCGCGCGCCAGCATCGACGGCGTCTCTGGGTGCGCCCACCGCAGATAGTGCATCCGGACAGCATGCACCGACTGCCCTGCGGCCCTGGTAAGCCTATCCCGCTCGGATCGCACCCAATCCGGCCTGTCCCAGGCAAAATAGGATGGATGCAGGCCCACGCTGAATCCGGCGCCCTGTAGCGCCTTCATCTGCTGCTGCATGAAGCGGTTGTTCAGGTTGTACGCAACATCCCTCTTTCCGTGGGCACCGGCTTTGAAGAAATAGGTACCGCGCCCTCCACGCGCCACCACCTCCTCGCGCATGCGGACTGTGGCGCGTCGGAAAGGATCCTGCCCCCTGACAGCCATTCCGGCTCCGCGCACCGCCCCGAGGATGTTCTGCATACCGCCCCGCTCCACGACTTCCCGGTAAAAGATTCCCCGGCGCCATTTCCTGTCGTAGTCAATATCGTGCGTGGCGCAGAACGCCCACCTGGAAGCGCCGAATGTGCGCCTGTCGAAGGCCAGGCCATGGCGCTCAAGCTCACGACCGAATGCAAGGCGCATGAGATCCGCGACGGGACGCCCGGCCGCACCCAACTGCGCGACCAGCGTATCCGTGTCCCGAATGCGTCCATGTTCGTCCCGGGGAGTCGAAAGCGCCTCGTGCCACAGGCCCAGAAGGTATGCTGAGCCGGCTATCGGGTCCTGGGTCGTGGAACCCTCACACGAAAAGAGTACAGGAATGTCATTATCGAACCATACATCTTCCGCACAGAGCGGACGACGATCCAGGAAGGTCCAGGCGGTAGATGCGGGCGCCGAAATACGAAACCAGCCGTCCGGCGGCCTGAGCGCTGATGGCCCGAAAGGCCCCGACGCGTTGTCGGCCGGGCAACTGTACCAGAGACCGACCTCCTGCCGGTCGGCGTCCGTCGCAGCCACCAGGCGCGGCTGCACCCGAAATGGCATAAGTGCCATGCGCACGCCGTACCACGCAACGGGCCGCAGTGCCGCCGGCACGTCGACGACAACAGATAGTGAGGGACCGATATGTGGAGGAGTGAACACGTCTGCGTATGTTACCGTTCGCGAGCAGGCTATATACAACATGTCAGACACTTCCGTGATCGGTCGTTTCAAACTTTTCTCGGATCCTGTGCATGGGTTCGTCTCCGTGCCCAAGGATCTGATACTGGATCTTGTCCAGACGCCGGAGGTGCAGCGCCTGCGCCGAATTCGGCAGCTCGGCGTTGGCCACATGGTCTTTCCAGGTGCCGAGCACTCCCGTTTTGGGCATGCGCTCGGCGCCATGGCCCTCATGCACGACGCCCTCGCCAGCCTCGGCGAAAAGGGGACACTACTGGCGGGAGAGGACGTGCAGGCCGCCCTCATTGCGGCGCTCCTTCACGACGTGGGCCACGGACCCTTCTCCCATACCCTGGAGCACTCGCTGATTGCCGGTATTGAGCACGAGGACCTGTCCCGGGCGCTCATACTCCGGCTCAATGAACGCTTTGACGGGGCGCTCTCCCGCGCGCTCTCCATTTTTGACAGTGAATGTGGGACAGGGCTCCCACCCGCCTGGTTGCACAGCCTCCTCTCGAGCCAACTTGACATGGACCGGCTCGACTACCTGCGCCGCGACTCCTACTACACGGGTGTGGTGGAAGGTCGCGTCGGCGTTGGGCGCATTATCCGCACGCTGCGGGTTGTCCACGACGACCGGCTCGGCCGCGACCGGCTGGTTGTGGAGGCCAAGGGCCGCTACGCGGTCGAAAACTTCCTGTTGTCGAGACGGCTCATGTACTGGCAGGTCTACCTGCACAAGACGGTGCTCTCGGGCGATTTCCTGCTCAGGAGTATCATTGGCCGCGTTCGCGACCACCTGGAGGGTGTACTCGGGCAGGAGGCCGTGGATGTCGCCGCGGGCGCATCGACCCGGTTCCTGTTCTTCCTTGACAACCATTTTGGACCTGGGGACCTGACGCGCAACGAGGTCCTCTCCGCGTTTGTCGACCTCGACGACACAGATATTATTTTCAGCCTGAAGGCGTGGAGTACGGCGCGCGACCCTGTGCTGGCGCATCTGTGCCGGCGCTTCCTGACGCGGAATTTTTTCCGCGTATCGTTTCTCGATGAAGACGACGACGTTCCGCCCGCCGGTGAGCTGCGTGATCGCGTCGCCGCCTGGCTGCGTGCGAACGGCATGATCGATTCCGACAGGAACGTGGGACACTTTCTCGGCACAGAGACGACGCGGCACGAGGCCTATTCGGCCACGCGGGACGGCATCGGGATCCTGAGACGTGACGGGCAGGTAGAGGAACTCGCCGACGTTGCAGGCTCCGTCATGCAACCGGATACATGGTCCCGAAAGGAGCGTACCTGGGTATGTTGTCCGAAAGAGGCTCTGATTGCAAGCTGATGTCCCGCATGTCGTCTACACACCCACCTGAACGCCGCGCCGTCGACCTGTCTGCCCCTATCCGGTTCGACGGCTCGCAATCTGCCCTGTTCGGCCTTCCACGCGCCGCGCGGGCGTGGGCGCGGGCGAAGGGTTTTTCTGGATGCGTGGCGCAGGGCGCTTCATGCAACGTGGAAACGCTGACCATCACGCCCCACGTCCATGGGACCCATACCGAATGTGTAGGTCACATTACCCGGGGGCGCATTTCGCTCATTGACGTATGGAAACCCGCCCGACTGCGCGCGCTGCTGGTGACGACGCCAGAGCCACAGGAAGCGTCCCAGGACAGAACAGGGCTCGGCATTTCGGAGTCTGAGCTTGCTGGCACGGCGGCCAACTCTGCCTCCACCCGGATCGCTTCGCCGCGCGGCAATGCGGCCACGGCCCTCATCCTGCGCACGCGATCATCCGCGGACAGCCCCCGCTTTTTGACAGAAGATGCGGCCTCCTGGATTCGAACGGCCGGGTTCAGTCATCTACTGATCGATGCGCCCTCCATCGATCCGATGGACGACGGCGGCAGGCTGGCGGCCCACCGCGCGTTCTGGGGCATGGCCCCGGGATCCGTCGATCCCGTAGCCGTCACCCCTGGTCCCGACCCGCTTGAAATGACGATCACCGAGCTTCTCCGCATTCCTGACCAGCTCGCCGATGGATGGGGCTGGCTCGATCTTCACATCCCACCTTTTGACTCGGATGCCGCTCCGAGTCGCCCGTTGTTCTACCCCGACGCTCCCCTATGACGCACCCAGAAAACAACACGCATCCGGAGGCCGCCAGACCGTTCGAAACCGAGCTGCTCCGCGAGGCGCGCCGGTTGGACCGCGAAGATCCACTGGCGCCCTGGCGTGAGGCCTTCCATTGGCCGGCCTCGCCGGCCGGCGGGCGCATGCTCTATTTCACGGGCAACTCACTGGGGCTGCAACCGCTGGCCACCGCCAGTCGTCTGCAGGACGTCCTGACGGCGTGGGCGACGCTCGGCGTGGACGGCCATTTCACCGGCCAACGGCCCTTCACCACCTACCACCACTCGCTCGCCGAGCGACTGGCTCCCCTGGTCGGCGCCCAGACGCGCGAAGTCACCGTGATGAATGGCCTCACGGTGAATCTGCATTTGCTCCTTGAAGCATTTTACCGGCCCGAATCGGGAAAATTCCGGATTCTCATGGAGCCGCATGCTTTTCCCTCCGACACGCATGTTGTGACCTCGCACCTGGCACTGCACGGTGTGGATCCGGAGAGCGCGATGCTCGTGCCGGACTCCGGCGACCTCCTGACCCAGGAAGGAGTGGCCGCCACACTCCACGCCCACGGCCCGGAGATTGCACTCAGCCTCATCGGTGGCGTCAACTACTGGACGGGCCAGTTCATGGATATCCAGGGTATTACGGCGCGTCTGCACGACGTGGGCGCACTCGCTGGCTGGGACCTGGCGCACGCAGCCGGCAATGTACCCCTCGAACTCCACGCGTGGGACGTTGATTTCGCCGCGTGGTGCACGTACAAGTACCTGAATTCCGGGCCGGGCGGGCCGAGCGCCATTTTTGTTCACGACCGTCACACCGCCCGGCCCCACGTGTCCGGCTGGTGGGGCGTAGACCTGTCAGAGCGCTTCCGAATGGATTCAACATTCCGCGCCGCCGACGGCGCCGAGGGCTGGCAGCTCTCCAACCCACCCATTCTGATGCTGGCCGGTCTCGATGCGGCGCTCGATGCCTTCGATGCAACAGGCATGGCGGCGCTTCGTGAGAAAAGTGTGCAACTCACCGGCTTCCTTGAGAAAGCCCTTCGGACGCACCTCTCCGGTGCCATTGACATCATTACGCCGTCCGATCCCGACTGCCGGGGCGCGCAGCTGTCGCTCCGCGTGGTGGGTGCCCCGGGCCGCCCCGTGTATGATGCCCTCAAGGCGCGGGGTGTGCGCTGCGACTGGCGCGAACCCGATATCATCCGCGCCGCGCCGGTGCCGCTCTACAACTCATTTGAGGATGTTGCCCTTCTGGTAGGGCACCTGGCCGCGGCCATACGTGACGCGCACCGTGACATGACGGCTAGAAGCGTGTTGAACAAGTAGAGGACCTCTCGTTCGGAGCGCCATGACAACAGATTCCAGGCGTCCCGACGTCTGCATAGCCATAGCTACGCATAGGAGGGAGAACGCAGGAGATGTTGTCATGCCGCCCGAACCCGAAGGGAACGAGGGGGTTACGGGCGCATACTGCGTCATGGCATCCACCACGATGCTATGGCATCGCGTCGTCGCCCTTCCCCGGGCCGATGTCGGCCCGCTGCACCTCGTAAGACCCTCGTTCGAGAGGCCCTCTACTTGTTCAACACGCTTCTAGACGGACGCATCCAGAATAAAGATGTCCTTCAGGTTGCGGCCCACCTGCCCGTAATCCAGTCCGTAACCCACCACGAACAGGTTGTCGATCTCGAACCCGACGTAACGCAGTTCGAGGTCTACTTTTGTCGCGGCGGCTTTGTGCAGCATGGTGGCGACCTGCATGGATGCTGGCCGCTCCCTGGAGAGCGTATCCAGAATATATTCCATGGACAGCCCGGTGTCGACGATGTCTTCGACAATGATCACGTGACGCCCTGTGATGTCGGCATCGATTTCCTTCAGGGACCGGACACTGCCGCTCGAAATTTTCTCGGCGCCATAGGAAGACAGCTTCATGAAATCGACCTCACAGTCGATCGAGATGGCACGCATGAGATCGGCGAGGAATATGTAGGCACCGTTCAGGACACCGATCAGGATGGGCCGCTGGTCCCTGTAATCCCTTGAGATCCGCTCCCCCAGTTCCTCCACGCGGCTACGTATCCGATCGCGATCAATATAAACGCGAAAAGGCTCCCCGCGGACCGAAATACGGTCCTCGGAATGGTGTTCAAGTGCAGGTGGTGGCATGTTGGTCGAGGGTTGGAAGACGACGTGTCAGCCTACAAGGCTGGCGGAAAATACACACTGTCCGGTTCCCACTCCACGCCGAGTACGGGTTTTGATGGATCTGTCACGCGAAAGCGTTCGGCGGCGCGATGCCCTGGAATACAGACAATTCCCACATCGTCTTCAAGCACAGGATAGTACGGCTTCCGGGAGGGTTCGACGGAGCAGTCGACCAGGAACTCCTTCACCTTCGTATGTCCCGGCCCGCCCAGCGGGACAAACCGATCTCCCGGCTGCCAGCGCCGCAGGCGCAGCGGCCCACGCACCGAATCCGGATCCAACCAGAGTGTGCCCGCCGCCCGTGACAGGTAGGTCAGGCGGCACGTGCCTGTGCCGAAAGCCGTGTCAACCGACTCGCCCACAGCGCGCGGCGTATAGAGCTCCACCGGCAACGTCATCGCATCCATGTGCCGGGCGAACGCTTCCGAGTAGATGACAAGGGCATCCCGGTCCCGAATCCCCTCGAGTGTACCCGCCGAGAGACGGGCACCCGGCGCACTGTCCATCAATGTCTGGACCGCATGTACCCAACTTTTCCGCCGAGGCGGCGCCGGATCGAGTCCGGCTGCCAGGCGCAGGACGTACCAGGCACGATGGTCTGCCGACAGACTCTGGAGTTCCAGGAGCGGCAGCTGGCAGGCTGGGGCCATCCCCTTGTCGGCGCAGTCGAGCACCGCCCGGAGAGTGGGCGGAAGAGCATGAGTCCAGCGCTCCACCTGAGCCCGCGCCAGTCTGGCCGTTTCAAGCAGTTCGTCTTTCTGGTGCGCCGTCATGTCGTGGCGCACGGCTGCCCGCGCGAAGCGCATGTCGGCGTTCGAGGAATCGGTCCGAAAAGGCACCTTCCACGCCGCCGCCGTCGCCACAATTGTTGACCGGTCAATGCGTAGAAGAGGACGCAGTAGTCGCGGACGGCGGCGGTACCCGCCTCCCACGGCGGCTGGCTCCCACTCCGGACGCGGGAGTGGCAACGGCCCCACCTGCGCCATACCCGACAGCCCATCCAGACCGCCACCGCGAGCCCGGGCCAGGGCGACCGTCTCCGCCTGATCATCGGCATGATGCGCCACAGCAACAGCTGACAGTCCGCGTCTCCGCGCCAGGTCCTCAAAATACCGGTAGCGAACATCGCGGGCCCATGCCTGCAGGGAGCCTTTCGCAGGGCTCCCATCGACCCTGAACACGTGCAGCGGCACGCCACAGCGTGCACTCCACGCCTCAACCAGAGCCTGGTCCGCGCCTGCATCCGATCGCAATCCGTAATTCACATGCGCCATTTCGAACGGCCAATCCAGCTCGACGAGGGCACGCGCAAGCACCATCGAGTCGACGCCCCCACTGCAGCCGAGCAGCAGGGACACGCCGGATTGGTCGCGAAGAAGCGTCCGGATCGCGTCAACGATCAAATCGGGTGCGGATCTCATCTACCGAAAGCTTTACGAGCGTGGCGCGGCCATCCGGTGCGCGGTACGGTTCCTGGCACTGGAAGAGTTGGTCCATGAGCGACCGCATTTCGTTTTCCGAGAGGCGCATACCCGCTCGGATGGCGCTCCGCCGCGCCACGGCGCGCGCGAGTCGATCCCGCTGCGCCTGGGGCCCTCCAGCCGCCGCCCCCCCCGGCGACCGCCTGTCCGCACTCCCATATTCCCGCTCCTCCTGGAACGACTGGATGACGTCTACGAGCACCGAGCGTTCGTCTCCGGTCCGAATGTCGGCCGGCACGCCGCGCACAATGACCGTATTGCCACCAAAAGGCTCGGCGTCGAAGCCGAGTTGCTGCAGCTCATCATGGAGGCTCTCATAGAGCGCAATATCGGCTGGTGAGAGTGCGACTGTCTGCGGAAAAAGAAGCTGCTGGCTCATTCCCACGCCGCCGTGAAGCGTGGCAAGCGTCTGCTCATAAAGAATGCGTTCGTGAGCGCGCTGCTGATCAAGGATAACCAGACCCGACCGGATCTGCGTCAAAATGTACGCGCCGTGGACCTGCCAGAGCAGCTGATCCGGCTCCTGCCTGCCGCTTTCCACCCGGTCGACGAGACCATCCGCGGTGTCCATCGGCGCCGCAGCCACATCCGGGCCAAGCAGCGTTTCAGACAGGTGCCCGGCTGGCGCGGCCGCACGGCCAGCACGGCCCGGGTGCTCCTGCCGGACCCATTCATGGCGCGAGAGGTCCATACGCAGACCGCGGCCTACTTCGCGGGGTGCACGCTCCTCTGCCAGCTCCGGTGTCATACTGTGGACACTGACCACACGCTTGACAACAGTTCGCAACATACTGTACACGCCCTGCTCGTCGTCGAACTTCACCTCGGCCTTGGCCGGATGCACGTTCACATCCACATGGCGCGGATCGATATCCAGGAAAAGCACAAAAAACGGATACGTATCATCGGGAAGCAGGTATTCGTAGGCCGAAAGCACGGCGTGCTCGAGCGAGCGGTGCCTCACGAATCGACCATTTACGAACAGGTACTGCTGGCCGCGACTCTTGCGGTACACGTCGGGCGGCCCAATGACGCCCCGGACCCGCAGATAGCTTGTTGATTCTTCCACATCGATCAATTCACGGGCGTCGGGCACACTGGCCAGGTCGGCCGCCCGCTGCGTCACCTTCTCGAAGAAGGTCCCACTCGCCTGCGCTTTCACGTCGAGCAGTTCATGCCCGTCGTGCTCAAGACGGAAATACACACCGGGATGGGACAGCGCCAGAACGGTCACAACATCCATACAGTGCTTGAGCTCCGTCTGCGGGCGCTTCAGGAAATTGCGGCGCGCCGGCACGTTGTAGAACAGATTCCGCACCGCGATGGACGTTCCGACAACCGCCGGACCCGGCTCCTGCCTGATATCCTCCCCGCCATCAAGGCGGACGCGCGTACCTACGTCGTCTCCCTCGCGACACGTACGCAGTTCGACCTGGGACACGGACGCGATGGAGGCCAGCGCTTCTCCCCTGAAACCCAATGTGTGGATGCGCTCCAGATCGCCGGCCTCACGGACTTTGCTCGTGGCATGCCGCTCGAAAGCCATCAGTGCATCGGACGGACTCATGCCCGATCCCGTATCCACAATCTGGATCAGCGAACTCCCGGCTCCCTGCAGGTGGACATCGATGCGATCTGCGCCCGCATCGAGCGCATTCTCAACAAGCTCCTTCACAACCGATGCCGGTCGCTGAACCACTTCTCCCGCCGCGATCTTGTTGGACAGCGTGGCGGGCATTACGGCAATGATACCGTCCTTTTCCTCGGTGCTCACGCGCTGATACTCTGATAGATCCAGATGGCAAGCGCCAGTAGCATACCGAAGTAGATGAGACCGGCAGGGCTGCGACGGCGGCGGGTGCGGGACATGATGTGCATCCGGCGGGAGAGGCGTTCTTCCCGCTCCGGATCATAGTATCGCGGTTCATAGGAGAACCGACGATGTCGACTGCGTTTTGAGGGACCAAACAAGCCCATGACTGACCTGGATACTGTTCAAACCGTGTTTACGGCACGGGAATCATCACGTTCCAGTAGATCCAGTATGCAGGCGCGACGAGAATGAACGCGTCAAAACGATCCAGAAAACCACCATGACCGGGCAGCAGCGTCCCGGAATCTTTCATATCGGCGCTCCGCTTGAAAACGCTCTCGAGCAGATCCCCGACCGGACCGAGGGTGGCAGCGATCAGGGCAAAGGCCAGGGCGTGCGGCAGCGGCAGTGCAACCGACCCCGATGCGACGGCTCCCCAGGCCAGTGCCAGGGCGGCCACAGAACCACCAACCGCTCCCTCCCAGGTCTTTCCGGGAGAAATCCGGGGAGCCAGTTTGTGCCTGCCGAGCGTCCGGCCAGCGTAATAGGCACCGGTATCGGACGCCCACACCAGCGCCATCAACAGCAGCATCACAAAGAATGCAGCCTGCCCTTCACCAATCACCGTGTAGAGGGATGGCAGAAATGACAGACCGGCCACAGGCCATGCCAGTGACAACAGAAGGTTGGCCGTCCGCTCCATGGGACGGTCTTCACTGCCTCGGCGCTCCACGCCGAGAACAAATACCAGCATCGTAACACCCAGTGCTACGTACCAGTAAGGCCATATGACATGCAGCATCAGGCAGGCACCAGCGGCCATCGGCAACATGCCATCAATGGGTTGACTCCGGGCACGGAGCATATGGAGCAGCTCCGCCTGGGCGGCCAGGGCAACAACAGCCATCACCAACCAGAACCAGATTGCCCCCAGCCACAGACTGCCAACGAGGAGCGATCCACCAACGAGGGCCGTACCAATCCGTTTCATATCGGATGCCGCTACGCTTCCGGTTCCGGCGGGCGGTCCGGATCGGCACGCATGGCCATATCCTCCAGTTCAGCATCGGAAAACGGCGGTGACGCCAGTACGCGGTGCGCATTTTCCGATTCTTCCGGTGCCACCATGACGTGGACCATCGACATGGTACCCACATTCAGGTTGTACGCATGATCACGCTTGGAGTGGATAACGGGCGCCAGGCCAGCATCGGCGAGCCGGCTGTGCACGAGTTCAGCCTCGTAGTCCGTACCCGTCGAAAAAACGGATACCCATCCATCAAGTCCCTTGTTATCACTCATGCGGAGACACCGTCTGTATGGAAAGTTCGTCACGCCCCGGCTGCCCGGAGGTGGAGGCACGGGCAATCCGATGCAACAAAGCCGCCAGAAAGAAAAAGACCACCAGGCCACCGGCAACTATAGACCAGGGCACCTGAAAGGTTTCCAGGTCCATCTCGATCTGCCCCGACGACGACAGCTTGCCGAGCACCGCAGCCAGGGCATTATTGACCAGGTGAACCACAATGGCAGGAACAATACTTCCGGAGCGCCACGTAATCCAGGCCAGGTAGACACCCAGCACCGACAGCGCCAGGGCCTGCGTCAACCGGAGATGGTACAGCCCGAACACGATGCCCGAGAAGAGTATTCCCTGGACCGCGCCCATCGCGCGTTCAGCCTGTCGCTGCACGTAGCCCCGGAACAGAAACTCCTCACAGACAGCCGGCGTGAGCGCCAGCATGGAAATCGAGAACACAAGGGAAAAATCCTGGAGCAGAATGCGTTCAATGAGGTCCATCTGCCCTTGCTCGAAATTGCGGATGGATTCGGGCCAGGGCCACGTGTCTGCCCACGCGCCGAGCGCCTGAACGACGGGAATGAGAGCCAAAAGCGCCACTACCGATACAATCGTAAACGCGGTCGGGGCCGCTCTTACGCGCAACATGGCGGGCCACGCTGAACTGTGAAGCCGCGCCAGAAGCACGGCCGGAAGCAGCAGGCCGAACACCTGCCCTGCCGTATTGGCTACGATCAGATCACCGGCATATGTTTCCAGCACGGCCGGCATGTCGGCCACAAGATCTGCCAGGGGCACGCCGCGCCACACGATGATGAGCCCGAAGGCAACCACCGTGCTGATACCCTGGAAAAGGATGAAGGCCAATACCAGCCCGAGTACCGCCGCCAGCAGCGGGTGCAGTGCGGCCCGCTCCAGGCGTCCGTCGAGTGGAAAAGACATCAGGGACTTTGGTCGGGATGGGACTGGCCTATGACACGGGTGTCATGGAGCGACGCAGCCGGTTTACAATGGTTCGCAGACGAGTATACACATACTTGTGGTTCTCGTAATGCATGACCTTGGCAATTTGTTCGGCGCGCATACCATGATCGAACCGGAGCAGAATGAGCAGCTGGTCTTCAGCGTCAAGCTCTTCCACTGCCAGATTGAGCCGGTTTACACGCTCCTCATCATCTTCCACATTGTCCGGACGCCCCATATCGGAGGCCGGCGCCAGTCCCACCGCTTCCAGATCTTCCAGCGACACGAGGGGCTTGTTCGCCCGGAGCGCAGCCAGCAGATGCCACCGCTTGTTGATTGAAAGCAGCGAGTCGATCTTGGCAATGGCTCTGTTCACGTCCACACTCGAACACGTCAACTGGTTCTGACCGTGGATGATGTCGGGAATCTCTGACTGCGGGATGTGGTCCTGATAGTAGTACTTGAACACTTTCTGTTCAAGCTCGGTGAGCTGATCCAGGACCGACCGGGGAGTCGATGTAGCGCGGTTCTTGCGAAACCGGTCCCGGCACGCATTGGCCACCACGACGCTCAACCACGGCGTCAGTTCACTGTTGATGCGGAACTCGCGCAGGGCCTTGTAATCCTCATTCTGTAGCCGCTCACAGATCGCCGTATAGGTTTCCATGACCTCATCCGGATCGCTCAGAAAACGTCGGATCATGCGCAGAATGATGGGCGTGTAGTGATCCAGGAGCGCGGCATAGCCCCGTGATGGATCGACCTTGAACTGCTGTATGAGTGCGGTATCGGTCATGGGTGGTGGAACAGGCGCACAGCGTGTTAATGTTTTCCAAATGTGGGCCCGATGGGGCGACGACTGTTGCCGTCTGCGGGCATTCGTCGCTATATTGCCTTTCTTCGCGCTTGTAGCTCAGCTGGATAGAGCATTGGATTCCGGTTCCAAAGGTCGGAGGTTCGAATCCTCTCAAGCGCACTCGCCCCGTGTGACATCACAAAATCATGATGTTGCCCGGGGCTTTTTTTATCCTTCCGCTTCTTGCAGCTCCCGGAATGAGGGAGAGTCGGGGGGGGCCGCCGGCAGAGGGGCCCCCCCCCCCCCAAAGCACGCAGGGGCAAAAAGACGGCAGGCGCCCCCAACCC